>NZ_CP019312.1:3045000-3690000 GCF_001969365.1 Tateyamaria omphalii
CTGCCCGCAGGCTGGAACGAGGGTACGACAATCGTCACCCTGCCAACAGACTAAGGGCTTCTTCTCTTTCCAAATACGGCGGGGTGTTCGAGGGGCAGCGCCCCTCGTCAGAAAAAATGAATCGCGTCGCCGCAAGGCGGCCTTTGGATCACACCCGATGATAAGGCGCCCCCGCCAGGATCGACGCAGCACGATAGAGCTGCTCCGCCAGCATCACCCGCACCAACATATGCGGCCAGACCATCGCTCCGAAAGACAACAGATGATCCGCCTCCGCCCGCAGGCCAGGATCAATCCCATCCGCCCCCCCGATGACAAAGGCGACATCGCCGCGCCCCGCATCCCGCCACCCGGCCAGCCGCCTGGCAAAGGCGGGCGAGCCTTCGACCTTGCCCCGCTCGTCCAGACAACAGATCAGCGCGCCCTTGGGCAGCGCACGGCGCAGCAGGGCAGCCTCGGCAGCCATGCCGCCGCCCTTGCGGTCCTCAATTTCGGTAAAGGCCAGAGGCCCCAGGCCCAACGCCCGGCCCGTGCGGTCAAAGCGGGTGACATAGTCGGACACCAAATCGCTCTCTGGACCGCCACGCAGGCGGCCCACCGCACAGATATGCACACGCATGGATGCGCGTCAGATCAGTTGGCCGCGGCAGCGCTCGGCTGCCACATCTTCTCCAGCTGATAGAACTCGCGCACCTCGGGGCGGAACACGTGAACGATCACGTCGCCCGTGTCGATCAGGACCCAGTCGCCGGTATCCTTGCCCTCGATCCGGGTCGAAATGCCGAAGGTCGCCTTCAACCGCTCCACCAGCTTTTCCGAGATCGCAGCCACCTGGCGCGACGACCGGCCCGAACAGATCACCATGTGATCGCCCATGGCCGTCTTGCCGCGCAGATCAATCTGCACGATATCTTCGGCCTTGTCGTCACCTAGGGAAGACAGCACAGCCGCAAGGATACCCTCGCTTGTGGCTTGCGTTTTGGGGGCGGCCATCATGGCCGCGGCTCCATCAGCGGCTTGAACCGCCTCAGCAGAGAATGACAGGACATCGTCCTCCTTTGTCAGCGCGCCGCCAAAACCCGCGACGCCAAGGTAGGGTAATGGTAGCAACGCTGACGTGACATTTCAATGAAACGCGGTCACGGGCAGATCTTCAGCTCTTCCAGTGCCGCCATTTCCAGCGCCTCCGCCAAGGGCGCATCGCGCAGCAAGGGCAGAAAGGCCCCACCCGCAGCAAGGCGGATATCCACCGACACGCGGGCGGTGTCGGGAATGTCAGCGGTGTCCCCGCAGGGATCAAAGTCGACACTCAGACTGCCTTTGACACCATCCGGATCGGCCGCTCTCCACGCGCGGATCTCGGCCTGCAAGGCGCGCAGGTCCGCGTGCGCGGCGGGCGCCACCTGCAACACATCGCCCACCATGATGACCGGATAGCTGCCGAACAATTCGGACCCGTCGGCGCGGCGGGCCTGCAATTCAAGGCGACCGGAGCCCGGCAACAGCCCCAAACTCTCCGGCAGATCCACCCGCAATGCGATGTCGGACGGATCGGCAGACAAAGGGTCAAGCCCGCGCATCTGGTACAGGGTGCTGGGCACAACGGTCGAACAGGCGCCCACGCCCATGGCCACGACCAACAGCGCGGCCAGAACAATCTCTTTCATCGGAATTTATCCTTTCGAATTAATTTTTATTGTTTTACAGTAATTTTTAGTAACGTGATAGGAAACACAGATGCAAGAGACTTTGATTGCAAAGCGCGCACGCCAGTTCGAATGGGCCACAATCGGCCTGCTTGTGGTTCTGGCTCTTGCCGCCATCATCGCCATTGCCGATGGCGGCCTGTCGGTCGCGGATCTGCGGGACGATTACGACATCAAGAACTTCCCCGACACACCAACGCTCTGGGCCATCACCCTGTGGCGCGTCATTGAAATCGCGTCGTACATTTTACTTCTGTGGGTGCTGTGGTCTGTGCGCGGTTGGCTTGCGGCCTGCGCCAACGGCGACACGTTCCAGCTCGACACGGCGCGCCGCGTGTTGCGCATCGGTCAGGGCCTGCTCGCCCTCGCCGTGGTCGAGATATTGGGCAACACCATCATCATCCTCGCCGTGACCTGGAACAATCCGGCGGGCGAACGCACGCTGTCGATCGCACTGGACGGGTCCGGCCTGTTCACCTTGCTGGCCGCCGCCCTGCTCACGCTTTTTGGCTACATCCAGTCCGAAGCGGCCCGGCTCATGGCCGAAAACAGGGAGTTCATCTAATGGGAATCATCGTCCGCCTGGACGTGATGATGGCCCTGCACAAGGTGAAGGGCCGCGATCTGGCCGCCCAGATCGGGATCACGGAACAGAACCTGAGCCTGCTCAAATCAGGCAAGGTCAAGGGCATCCGGTTCGAAACACTGGCCAAGTTGTGCGCGGCGCTGGAATGTCAGCCGGGCGACCTGCTCGAAGCGGTGCCGCACGACGGCGCTGACTGACCTGCATCAAACAAAAGGGGGCGCCAAGAGCGCCCCTTTTCCAGTCACCAACCGTCTTCGGTGACGATGTTGTCACTGTTCACACCAATCTCGCCCAGCGCATCCCGCATCGCATCCACATAGCCCTGCGGCCCGCAGATATAGAACATCTGCCCGGTGTCCTTCACATGCTGACGCAGAAACGCGGCATCGACATGCCCGTGATGAAGCCCATCGACCTTCTCCTCCGCCAGCACATGATCGACGGTCAGATCCTTCATCCCGTCCCATTCATCGCGCAGGATGATATCCTTGGCGTGGGTGTTGGAATAGATCAGATGGCAGCCTTCAAGAGCGCCCTGCCGCGCACGGTTGCGCAGGATCGCAATGAACGGCGTCACCCCCGCGCCTGCGGCCAGAAAGACGCCCGGCCCGTTGTCCTCGATCGCGCCGAACGGCCCGTCTAATTCAAACACGGTGCCCGGTTTGATGTCGGCCAGTTCGTCGGTCACACCCTTCTTTTCGGGATAGACCTTGATGACAAACTCAAGCTGATCGTCATCGGGCAGCGAGGTAAAGGTGAAGGGGCGCGGCGCGTCCTTCCATCCGTCACGACAGATGGTCAGTTCAGCCGCCTGTCCGGGTTCAAAATCGAAATTGGCCGGACGGCCAAAGACATAGCGGTTGGTGTCATGGGTCAGCGGCGCGACTTCCCGCAGGGTCAGTGTGTGTGGCATTGAATGTCTCCTTTGAACACCCAACGCGAGGCCCCGCATCCTGTTCCCCTGCCCCTCTGGTCAGGTCAGCGTCGCCGCAAACTGAACAAAGCGCGCCCCATCCACCGCAGGCCCATGACCAAAGGCGACCCGGCGTGGCGCCAACCCAGCCAGCTTGCGGATCGAGGCGCGGGCGGCCTCCATGTCCCACGTGGCGATGTCCAAGGGCAGGCCCAGCCGGGGCACGGTCGTGAACAGGTTCATGCCCACGGCGGCGTCCCCGGCAATCAGCACGCCATCGGACGCCCGCCAGAACGAGATATGGCCCGCCGTATGCCCCGGCGTCTCGACCACCTCGAACCCGCCCACCTTGTCGCCCTCGACCAGCGTGCGGGCCACCGGGTACCCCTCACCGGCAAAGAACCGTTGCTGCATCCGCGCCATCAACGATGTCGGGTTGGGAAAGGACCCCAGGACATAGCCCGTCTCGGCCGCCTCACGCTCGGCCCCGTGGCACATCAGCGGCAGGTTCAGCGCGCGGCAGACCTCGGCCGTGGCCCCCTGATGGTCGGGGTGCGCGTGGGTCAGCACATGGCCCCCCACCGCCTTGCCCCGCAGCGCCGCCAGCAACTTGTGCCCCGACCGCCTGATGCCCGCATCTACCAATACGTCCCCCAGCAGATAACAATTGACCGATTGGCGCGGCATCACCGGGATCTGCCACGCCCCTTCCCCGATCTGGATCATGTCCCGTCGTCCTGTTGCCCGTCCCTGTCCAACAACCGCACCTCGCGCTGCGGGAAGGGGATAGAGATGTCGTTTTCCTTAAAAGTATCCCACAACGCCAGATACACGTTGCCGCGAATATTCGTCAGACCGCCCGTGGGGTCGGTGATCCAGAAGCGCAGGATGTAGTCCACCGAACTGTCGCCGAAGCCCACGATGTGGCAGACGGGCGGGCGGCTGGACAGCACCCGCTCAACGCTCTTGGCGGCCTCAATGGCCAGCTTGCGCACGGAATGCGGATCGCAGCCATAGGATGTGCCGAAATAGATATCGAGGCGGACAAACTCGTTCGAATGTGACCAGTTCACGACCTGACCGGTGATCAGATCCTCGTTCGGGATCAGGTATTCGCGCCCGTCCCGCGTCACCACACTGGCATAGCGCGCGCCCAGCGTCTGAATCCACCCGAACGTGTCACCCAGGGAAATCACGTCGCCCGGCTTGATAGACTTGTCGAGCAGGATAATCACGCCCGACACAAGGTTCGACACCACCTTCTGCAAGCCAAAGCCGAGACCCACACCAATGGCACCCGACAGCACGGCCAGACCCGTCAGATCAATGCCCAGCGCCCGCACGCCCGCGTAAAAGGCAATGGCATAGAACACGATCTGCACCACCTTGACGATCAGCACCCGCATCGAGGGCGAGATATCCTCGTTCGACTGCACCCGGCTCGACGTGGTGACGGTGACAAAGCGCGCCAGCGCCAAAAGGCAGCCGATGATGACGACGCCCTGCACGATGAGCAGGGCGGAAATGCGCATCTCGCCAAAGCTGACGGCCGCGGCGTCCAGCAGCTCCGCCGCCTCGTCCACGACGCCCAGAATATAGAGCGTGACGTAGATCGACGCGCCATAGCGCACCATCCGGCGCAGGAACAACGACCGGATCAGCCGCGTGGCAAAGACAACCAGCAGCCACGCCGTGGCCAGGGTCGCGATGATGCCCAGCACATAGGACCGCGACGGCCACGTGACCTCGCGCATGAACCAGACCACCAGCCACACCAGCACGACAAAGAAAATCGCCCGCAACCGCTGATGCGCCACCACCAGCACACGCATGCGCCATTTCGGCCAGCCTTCGCGGGTGCCCATCCACTCCCGGATGCGCGGGCCCAGCACACGGCGCAGCAGGGCAGCCGCCAGAAAAACGACCAGCGCAATGCCAAGCTGATACGCCACCCACGGGCGCAACAGCGACGACAGCAACGTCTCGGCCTGGCCCAGCAGCAGCGTGCCCAGGGACGTGACCACCTCAAGCAGCGTCTCGCCCTCCTGGGTTTCGCCCAGCGTCGCCGCCTCTGCCGCCGAATTCAGCGCATCCGCAATCCCGTTGCCCGCGCCTTCGGTGTGGTTGCTCATCCTGCCCCTCCGCTCGGACGCAGCATGCAATGCCAATCGCACACGATCAATCGCGCTTGCTTGATCGGCGCACGGAATCCCGCTATCTGCCTCTTCATGACCCGCCTCTTCGACATGGATGACCGCGCCCGTCTGCGCGAACGCTTTTTCGGGGCGACGCACACGGTGCTGGCGCGCCTATAAGGCGGCCCACCCTCCATCCATCTCGAACACAGCCAATCCAAGGGAGAGGACCGCATGTCCCCCAAGACGCTCTATGATAAAATCTGGGATGCCCACGTCGCGCACGAGGCCGACGATGGCACCTGCCTGCTCTATATCGACCGCCACCTGGTCCACGAAGTGACCAGCCCGCAAGCCTTCGAAGGGCTGCGCATGGCGGGCCGCCCGGTCCGCGCCCCCGACAAGACCATCGCCGTGCCGGACCACAACGTGCCCACGACGGCCGGGCGCGAAGACCCCAAGAACATGACCGAGGATTCAGCCATTCAGGTCGCCGCCCTCGACAAGAACGCGCGCGACTTCGGCATCCACTACTATCCGGTGTCCGACGTCCGCCAGGGCATCGTCCACATCGTCGGCCCCGAACAGGGCTGGACGCTGCCGGGCATGACGGTCGTGTGCGGTGACAGCCACACGGCGACCCACGGTGCATTCGGCGCGCTCGCCCACGGCATCGGCACATCCGAAGTCGAACACGTGCTCGCCACCCAAACGCTGATCCAGAAGAAATCGAAGAACATGAAGGTCGAGATCACGGGCAAACTCCGCCCCGGCGTCACGGCCAAGGACATCACCCTGTCCGTCATCGGTGAAACAGGCACCGCAGGCGGCACCGGCTACGTCATCGAATATTGCGGCGAAGCCATCCGCGACCTGTCGATGGAAGGCCGCATGACCGTCTGCAACATGGCGATCGAAGGCGGCGCACGCGCGGGCCTCATCGCACCGGACGAAAAGACCTATGACTACGTCAAGGGCCGCCCCCACGCCCCCAAGGGCGCGCAGTTCGAAGCAGCCCTTGCGTGGTGGAAAACCCTCTACTCCGACGACGACGCCCACTGGGACAAGGTCATCACGATCAAGGGCGAAGACATCGCGCCGGTCGTCACATGGGGCACCTCGCCCGAGGACGTGCTGCCGATCACGGCCACCGTGCCATCGGCGGATGACTTCGAAGGCGGCAAGGTCGGCGCGGCGCAACGCTCGCTCGACTATATGGGCCTGACCCCCGGCACACCGCTCTCGGATATCGAGATCGACACCGTCTTTATCGGGTCCTGCACCAACGGTCGGATCGAGGACTTGCGCGCCGCCGCCGAAATCCTCAAGGGCAAGAAGATCAAGGTCAAACGCGCCATGGTCGTCCCCGGCTCGGGCCTCGTCCGCGCGCAGGCCGAGGAAGAAGGGCTTGCAGACATCTTCAAGGAGGCCGGTTTCGAATGGCGCCTTGCGGGCTGTTCCATGTGCCTCGCGATGAACCCGGACCAGCTGGCCGAGGACGAGCGCTGTGCCTCCACCTCCAACCGCAACTTCGAAGGGCGGCAGGGCTACAAGGGGCGCACGCACCTCGTGTCCCCCGGCATGGCGGCGGCGGCGGCAATCACCGGCAAGCTGACGGATGTCCGCGAACTGATGTGAGGCAGCATATAGCGGCGCCACGCAACACGCACGAGCCACTCGTAAAAGTTGCATGACGCCGCCAATCGCCTACGGTGACGCGCATTGAAATTTGCACATTGCGCATCACGAAGGAGTTCACACATGGTCTTCAAAGTCTTGTCCTGCGACGGCGGCGGTATCCGCGGATACATGACCGCCCGCATCATCGACGCATTGAACACGCAAACCTATGGCCAGCTTCTGTCCGAGGTCGACGGCCTGTTCGGCACATCGACCGGCGGGCTGGTGTCCATCGGCCTTGCCGTGGGCATGACACCGGAACAACTGCGCGAAGTCTACCGCGATCAGGCGGGCACGATCTTTACACCCAACGGCATCTTCGATGCGTCATTGGGCAGCGGGCCGGGGATTTTCGAATGCCAATACGTGGCGACTGGCCTGCATGACGTCATGTACGCCTATACGCAGGACACGACATTCGGCGCCCTCTCCACAGACAAGCTCCTGTGCGTGAACACGGCGCAATTGCAGGACACGACGCTGCCGCACCCGCGCTGGCAGCCCAAGACGCTGAACAACCGGGGTATCGACACGCCCGCATCGGTCAAGCTGATCGACGCGGCACTCGCAACCTCGGCCGCGCCCACCTATTTCCCGCCGCACCTGATCGACGGCATGGGGTATTTTGCGGATGGCGGCACCTTCGCCAACAATCCGCTGCTCAACGGGATCAACGTCGCCCAGCGCGCGCACCTGATCAGCGACATCGCACAGGTCAGTGCCATCTCCATCGGCACGGGCGTCTTGAAAACCGGCATCGCCCAAGACGCCGTGCCACCCCCGCTGGACTGGGGCGCGTTGCCCTGGCTGCGCCCGCGCGAGGCGGATGACGTAATCCCGTCCACCGCACTTTTGAACCTCGCGCTTGATTTGTCGGCGGGCAATATCAGCGCGCTGGCCGCTGGGCTGATGGGGGACAAGGTGATCCGGTTGGACCCCGTGCTCGACACGCCAGTGCCGCTCGACGGCTATTCGATGCAGGATTTCACCACCATGGACACTGCGGTGGACGCTCTCATCGCATCGCAAGAGTTCGAGGACGCGAAAAACGCGGTCCTGCAATGGAAGGCGTCAGCGCAATGACCGCGATGATGACCCGCCTACGACGCCTTGCGCACCTCGCTGTCGGACTTCAGCACCTCGTCGCCGTCCTCCTGCGCGATCTTGTAGGCCGGTTCATCCTCGCTCGCGTCGCGGGTCACGTCGCTGCCCTTGATCTTGAGCGTTGTCTTCTGGGTATAGACCTTGACGATCTTGCCGGTCCCCGTGCCGTTGCCCCAGTCCCATTCCACCTGCGTGCCTTCGCTGTATGACATGACCAACTCCGTTTTTCATAGCGTCGGCACTCAAACGTCAGGGGCCCGCATCGGGTTCCGCTCTCCACCGGTGTACGGCCTGTGCACAGGTTGTGCATACATTGTGCACAGGCCCTCCGCTGCGCCGCACCACAAGATGTAGGGTGGGGGTTCACCCTGCCGCAAACCTCCGAAAGGTTAACAGAAATGGACAAATTCGAAACACTCACAGGGATCGCGGCGCCCATGCCGCTGGTGAATATCGACACCGACATGATCATCCCCAAGCAATTCCTGAAAACGATCAAGCGCTCCGGCCTTGGCGCGAACCTCTTTGACGAGATGCGCTTTGACCGTCAGGGCAACGAAATTCCGGACTTCGTGCTGAACCAGGACGCCTACCGCAACGCCGAGATTCTGGTCGCTGGTGACAATTTCGGCTGCGGCTCGTCCCGCGAACACGCGCCGTGGGCGATCAAGGATTTCGGCATCCGTTGCGTCATATCCACCTCATTTGCCGACATTTTCTACAACAACTGCTTCAAGAACGGCATCCTGCCCATCGCCCTGCCACCCGAAGCCGTCGACGTGTTGATGAAGGATGCCGAGAAAGGGGCCAACGCCCGCATGACCGTCGATCTGGAAAAACAAACGGTGACGACCTCGGATGGCGAGAGCTTCAGCTTCGAGGTGGACGCCTTCAAAAAGCACTGCCTGCTGGAAGGTCTCGATGACATCGGCCTGACCATGGAAAAGGCCGCAAGCATCGACACGTTCGAGGCGCAAGCGGCCCAGGCACGTCCGTGGGTGTGACCGCGCATTAACCAGTTAATGCTATCAAAGAGGCTGCGGCTATGCCTCTCTCGGGGCGCAAACACAACATCTTGCGCCCCGCCAAAATCCCGCCGTAGAAATGATGCACAAACGCACCACACCCACCCTCAAAAAGCCAGATCATTAACCTTTGATTAACCCTGAGCTTGAGACACCGGGGCAATCACGGCACAAATGTGTCGAGAATGAGGCACCCGCCTGACCCGGTGGGATCAAGTTGGAACAAGTACGCGGCAACGTATCGCGGCTGGCCAGTTTGAAGGGATCGAGAAACGTGATTGCACGAATGTCAGGCGCTGTGATGCGCGGATTATTGGTGGCTTTGATGATCGCCATACCTGGGCTTGTCGTGCCGGGTGTGTCGATGGACGCATCACAAGCCACTGTTTTGATTGCGCTTCTTGCTGCGATCATGACCTTCATCGAATACAACGCGCGCAGCCCCAGCATCGTGGAGTTCCGCGATGCCGCCCCGTTCAACCGCCTTCGTTTCGTGGCGTTGCTGACGACCGTTTTCCTGCTCAGCATGATCTGCCGGGGCAAGACAGACCCGACGCTCCTGACCAATGCACTGACCTCGGTCGGCACGATCATCGGCAACAGCATCGACTTCCCCTACAGCCCGGTGCGGCTGGTGGTTCTGATGCTGCCACAGGACTCGCATGACAGCATCGTGCAGTCGGTCCGCACCGCCGCTGGCCTCTCCTACCTGATCTCCCTGACCGCCATGGCGATGTTCCTCTTCCTCGTCCGCGTGCTGGGATGGCCGTCCCGCAATGGCTCCTTCAACGTCTGGGTCAACCTGCCCCTCTTCGACCCAACAGCGGGCGGCGATGTGCTTTACCGACTGAACCGCGACGCGCGGATCAACATCGCACTCGGGTTCCTCTTGCCCTTCCTCATTCCGGCGGTGGTCAAGATGGCCGCAGACCTGCTAAACCCGATCACGCTTGAGAACCCGCAAACCCTGATCTGGACGATGAGCGCATGGGCCTTTCTTCCCGCCAGCATGATCATGCGCGGCATCGCGATGCAGCGGATCGCCGACATGATCAAGGACCAGCGCAAGCGGGCCTACGCCAACGCCGACGCGGATATGCTGCTGGCCTGATCGCAGCCTTCATGGCCCTCGCAGCGGGGGCCATGGCGCAAGCGGACACGATCCGCATCGCGACGTACAACACCGAATTGCAACGCGACGGACCGGGCCTGTTCCTGCGCGATCTTGCGCGCGGCGAGGATGATCAGATCGACGCGGTCCTGGCTGTCATTGCCCGCGCAGACGCCGATGTGCTGGCCCTGCAAAGCATTGACTATGATCTGACGGGCGAGGCGCTCAGCCGCTTTGCCAAGGCTGCCGGATACCCCCACCATTTCGCCCTACGCCCCAACACCGGCTTGCCAACCGGCCTCGACATGGATGGCGACGGACGGCTTGGCGGACCGCGTGACGCGCAGGGCTATGGTCGTTTTTCCGGTCAGGGTGGTATGGCGATCCTGTCCCGGTTTCCGTTTGATCCCAACGGGGTACAGGATCTGTCGCCCCTTCTGTGGACAGACCTGCCCGAAGCCTTGCTTCCTGAGGTGAACGGCGCACCATTCCCGTCCGCAGAGGCGCAAGCCGCCCAGCGCCTGTCGACCACGGGGCATTGGATCGTACCCATCCAGACGACAAGCGGCCGGTTCGACCTGATGACCTTCCACGCCAGCCCACCGGTTTTTGACGGACCCGAAGATCGCAACGGCAAACGCAACCATGACGAAATCCGCCTGTGGCAGCACATGCTGGACGGCACCGTCGGCACCGCGCCCACGGGCCCGTTCATCATTGCGGGCGACGCCAACCTCGACCCAAATGACGGCAGCGGGCTGAAGCCGGCCATACGCACCCTGCTGGCCGATCCGCGCCTCACCGATCTGTCCCCGCGGGGACACGCGGGCACGGACACCGTCGATTGGACCGATCCGGTTCCGGGCGACCTGCGCGTCAGCTATATCCTGCCCTCGACCCATTGGCGCGTGGTGGACAGCGGTGTGCTATGGCCGGACCCCGACGATCCCTTTGCCGAAACCGTTGCCACGGCCAGCCGTCACCGCCTTGTTTGGGCCGACCTGGCCCTTGACCCTGCGGGCGGTGGTGAGTAGGCGAAACCCCAAGCAATCAAAGGAGTTTCGCCCATGTCCAATCCGTCGATCTTGATCCTGCCCGGCGACGGCATCGGCCCCGAAGTCATGGACCAGGTGGTGCGTGTCATCGACTGGTACGGCGCGAAACGGGACCTGGCATTCGACGTGTCCACGGACCTTGTGGGCGGAGCGGCCTATGACGCGCATGGCGTGCCGCTGCACGACGACACGATGGCCAAGGCACAAGAGGTCGACGCGGTTCTGCTGGGTGCGGTGGGCGGCCCGAAATACGACGATCTGGATTTTTCGGTTAAGCCAGAGCGCGGCCTGCTGCGTCTGCGCAAGGAAATGGACCTGTTCGCCAACCTGCGCCCCGCGCAGTGCTTTGACGCGCTGGCCGACTTCTCGTCCCTGAAAAAGGATGTCGTCGCCGGCCTCGACATCATGATCGTCCGCGAGTTGACCTCAGGCGTCTATTTCGGTGAGCCGCGCGGCATTTTCGAGGAAGGCAACGAACGCGTCGGCATCAACACCCAAAGATATACGGAAAGCGAGATTGAGCGCGCCGCCCGCTCGGCATTCGAACTGGCAATGCGCCGCAACAAAAAGGTCTGCTCGATGGAGAAGGCCAACGTGATGGAAAGCGGCATCCTGTGGCGTGAGGTCGTGACCAAGGTGGGCGAGGACTACCCCGAGGTCGAACTAAGCCATATGTATGCCGACAACGGCGCGATGCAGCTGGTGCGCGCGCCCAAGCAGTTCGACGTGATCGTGACTGACAACCTGTTTGGCGACATCCTATCCGACTGTGCCGCCATGCTGACCGGATCGTTGGGCATGTTGCCGTCTGCAAGCCTTGGCGCACCGATGGCCAATGGACGCCCCAAGGCGATGTACGAACCCGTCCACGGCTCGGCCCCGGACATCGCCGGGCAAGGCAAGGCGAACCCGATTGCCTGCATGCTCAGCTTTGCCATGGCGCTGCGCTATTCCTTTGACCAAGGTGACGAGGCTGCGCGACTGGAACAAGCCATCGAAACGGTGCTGGCAGATGGCGCACGCACGGGCGACCTGATGGGACCGGAGGGCGGCACACCCTTGTCCACCGCAGAGATGGGCGACGCGATCCTCGCCGCCCTCGACGCAAGCCTGTAACACTTGGCTCGGCGCGCGGTAGGTTTTCCGTGCGCCGCGCCGACCCACCGAACCGGGCCGCCCGCGCGATCCGGGCTGAATTTTGAGCAAAGGGCGGTTTCTCACCCAGCGCAGGGTCCGCACGTGTGGACAATCCCTCTGGTGTCGCTATTGAACCAGAGAAACCACCAAAGAAACCATCGCCATGTCCGCAAATGCCAAAGGGGCCGTGCTGGCCCTGATCGCCTTCGGGCTGTTTTCAACGCACGACGTGTTCATCAAAACACTGGGCGCGACCTATTCGCCGATCCAGATCGTGTTTTTCAGCGTGCTGCTCAGCTTTCCGCTGGCCACCATCATGCTGATGCGGGACGCCAAGCCCGGCACGCTGGTGCCGGTGCATCCCTGGTGGATGGCTGTTCGTACGATTGGCGCGGTGATCACCGGCGTATCGGCGTTCTATGCCTTTTCCAACCTGCCGCTGACGCAGACCTATGCGATCCTCTTTGCAACGCCCTTGTTGATCACGGTTCTGTCTATTCCGATCCTTGGGGAAAAGGTGCGGCTGCCCCGCTGGCTGGCGGTGATCGTCGGGCTGTTGGGCGTCATGGTGGTGCTGCGCCCCGGCACGACCGATCTGACCCTGGGCCATGCAGCCGCCATCGTCGCTGCATTCTCCGGCGCCTTTGCCTCTATCGTCGTCCGCAAGATTGGGGCCGAGGAACGCACGGTCGTTTTGCTGCTCTATCCGATGGTCGGGAATTTCCTTGTGATGGGGGTTGCCCTGTTCTTTGTCTACCAGCCGATGCCCGGCGAGCACCTGGCCATGCTGGCCGTCATCTCCGTCATGGCGTGGATCGCCGGACGGTTCATCATCGCAGCCTACCAGACGGGCGAGGCGGCGATTGTCGCGCCCATGCAATATTCACAGATCCTGTGGGCGACGGCCTATGGCCTGATCTTCTTCGACGAGACACCAGACATCTATACCGGCATCGGCGCGGCGATCATCATCGCCTCGGGCCTGTTCATCGTGTTCCGCGAAAGCACATCCGGAAACTCCGAAAACACGCCCGTGTTGCGCACGCGCAGCCGCATCGGGACGCCCGGCACGTTCCGGGTCAGCAGCCTGATGACCAGCGGACGGTTCCGCGACAAGCCCCTTGCCAACGAACGCCTGCCAGAGTAATTCGCCCGGCACGGTCGGAGTGTAGCTCAGCCTGGTAGAGCACTGTCTTCGGGAGGCAGGGGCCGGAGGTTCGAATCCTCTCACTCCGACCATATCCTCAGATACTAATGTCCGTGACTGTCCGGCTTACTGTTGCAGCACGTTGGCCAAACAGCGCGCCGCTCACAGCGACCGGGCGACGTAGGATCGCAGCATGTGCGCATCGTAGAGCGGCATCGCGACCACTTCGTCTCCGATCTCGCTCACGGCAGGCGACAGGTAGCGGATGTTCGGGGCCGATGTCCGACACCCTGCCCCGACCTGAAGGCCACCGCCCACATGGCTGCGCGACAGTAGCCCGTGGGCAAGCATGTCTTCCGTCAGCGGGTCAAAGCGGGATCCGGGCCCGGCGCCCGCGCAATTGACCACGAAGCCGGTCTTGATCTGCTGCTTGTTGCCGCCTTCATCCGTCACGACAACCTCCGCGCCGCGGTCCAGGGGCCGGACTTCCTGAACCAGCCCTTTGACCACGCGCGCTTTGCCCTCGCGTACGAAACGGTTCATGTCCTGGATCGTGTCGCGTGTGCCGCCGCGCAACCAGAAACGCAGCGCACCGGGCACCTTTCGGGCCTCTTCGACATCGGGCAAGTAGCCCGACAGAGGGTTCTGCAGGAAGTGCGCGCGGAACCCGGCACGGATTTCGCGCATTTCATCGCCCTCTGCCAGCGCCTTGTCGATTTCGCGCCGCACCTCGGACAGGAATGTCTCAGCGGTCTGGTGGCCGCTGCAGAACTCCGGGACGGTCAGCTTGCGCGGCAAGCGCGGCACAAGCGGTGTGGGTATTTCACCGTCGGGCGCACAGGCGACGAACTTCAATTCCTCTTCGGGGATCAGGCTTTGACACAGCCGCAGCACATCGAGCATCGCGGCGTTGCCGCCGATGCAGAAGATCTCGGTCCCGGCCTTGATATGTTCCGCGATACGCGCCTCAAACCCGAAGACCGAGGGCGTGCTGAAAGGGCCATCGTCCCCCTTGATGCGCATCGTCGACGGCCCGCCGGGCGCCACGTCGACCGACTGCGCGCTCAGTTCGCGCCCGCTTTGCGTGGTGATTGTCACCCGATCCTCTGCCACGTTCAACGCTGTCGCGACATCGTCCATCAGCGTGACACCAACACCACGCGCATCAAAGGCCGAGATCAGGTTGCGCGCCTGCTCTTCCATATAATCGCCATAAAACTCGCGCGGGGCGTTCACCCCGTACAGATCATCGTTTTGCACGAGAGGGGCCGCTGCCCCCAACCAATCCGGTGAACGGTTTTGCATCTGTTCCGAGATGGCGTCCCAGCGGTTTGCCAGCCACTTGGCAAATTGCGGATCAATGTCGTCGGCCGGTGAATTGAGCAGATAGGCAAAGCGCCACGGCGTGTCCGCCTCACCCTTCGCATAGGCCGCACCGCGTCCGAGCTCCGCCGCCTGTTTGCCGACGACTATGATTTGATCAAAATTTCGCTTCTGCGCCGCCTCGAGAAAGGCGAGCGCAGTGATGCCATCGCCCACAATAACATGGGTATGGTCGCCTTTAGGGCGCGGAAAACCTTGCTCAATTTTGGACATCGCACGCACATGTCACGAGAGCATCTGCCAAGTCAACTCTTGCCGTATGGAGGTCGAAGGGTCGCATCCAAACATACCGGTGTCGTGAAAGCACTGGACAGCACTGTCCAGTACGGCCCACGGTGAAGGCGCGGCATAGAGAATCCAAAGGGGTTGGCATGAACTCACAGTATCGCGTTGTGGTGATCGGGGGCGGCGTTGTCGGCGCATCGGTGCTGTACCACCTGGCCAAGATGGGATGGACGGATGTCGCGCTGATCGAACGATCAGTGCTGACGGCAGGGTCAAGCTGGCATGCCGCGGGCGGCATTCACGCCCTAAACGCCGATCCGAACATGGCCGCATTGCAGGCCTACACCATCGACCTCTTGTCCGACATCCAGGAAGAGTCGGGTCAGAACATCGGCCTGCACATGACAGGGGGCCTGACGCTGGCAGGCACGCCCGAGCGTTGGGAATGGTTGCAATCCGCCTACCGGGTGTTTCAGTCCATCGGTATTGAGGATTGCGAGCTGCTTACACCGCAACAAGCGCAGGACCGCTGCCCGATCATGTCGACAGACGGTGTGCTGGGCGCGATGTGGGCGGACCGCGAGGGGTATGTAGACACCACCGGCACCGTCCACGCCTATGCCATCGCGGCGAAGAAACGCGGCGCGCGCGTTTTCGAGCACACCAAGGTCGAAGCGCTGGAGCAGGTGCATGACGGCTGGATCGTGAAGACGGACAAGGGCGACGTCCGCTGCGAACACGTGGTCAATGCCGCAGGCCTGTGGGCCAAGCAGGTGGGGCGCATGGCAGGGATCGAACTGCCTGTCTCGCCACTCAAACACCATTACCTGATCACCGATCAGATCCCGGAAGTCGCCGCGCATGACTTCGAAATGCCCATGACCGTCGACCTCGAAGGGTTCACGTATATGCGACAGGACCAGAAGGGCATTCTGATCGGCATTTACGAGCTGGAGCATCAGCACTGGGCCATGGACGGCGCGCCGTGGAACTACGGGATGGAGCTGTTCCAGGAAAACCTCGACCGGATCGAAAACGAGCTGATGCTGGGTTTTGCCCGCTATCCGTCCGCTGAAAATGTAGGGATCAAGACCTGGGTCAACGGCGCCTTCACCTTCTCGCCCGACGGCAACCCGCTGGTGGGCCCGGTGCCGGGCAAGAAAGGCTACTGGTCGGCTTGCGCTGTCATGGCCGGGTTCCTGCAGGGGGGCGGTGTGGGCAAAAGCCTTGCTGAATGGATGATCGAGGGCGAACCGGAGGCGGATGTCTTCTGCATGGACGTCGCCCGATACGGCAAGTTTGCCGAGAACAAACAGTACATCAAGGAAACCACCGGCCAGTTCTATTCCCGCCGGTTCGTGATGTCCTACCCGAACGAACAGCTGCCTGCAGGTCGTCCGCTCAAGATGGCCCCGGCCCACGACGCAATGACAGCGGCCGGGTGCCGCTGGGGATCAAGCTGGGATCTGGAAACACCGCTTTACTTCGCACCGTCAGCGGATTTCGAGGAGAACCTGACCCTCAAACGTTCAAACGCCTTTGACATCGTGGCCGCCGAGTGCCGGAACGTGCGTGAGAATGTGGGTATGGTCGACATCACCGGCTTTTCCCGCTTTGAGGTTAGCGGACCAAATGCCGAGGTCTGGCTGAACAACGTCATGGCCTCGAAACTGCCTGCCCCCGGTCGCGCCAAGCTGGCGCCAATGCTGGGCGAGGACGGGCGGCTTAAGGGTGACCTCACCATCCTGAACTGGGGGGACGGCACCTGGTGGATCATGGGGTCCTACTACCTGCGCGCATGGCACATGCGCTGGTTCGACGACCATATGATCGACGGTGTGAAATTGCGCGATTTGGGCGAGGAAATGTGCGGTTTCGCCCTCACCGGTCCTAATTCGCGCAAGGTAATTGAAAAACTGTGCCATCAGGATATCGGCGCGCTGAAGTTCATGGGGTGCGGTGCGTTCGATGTCGGCATGGTCCGGGCCAAGGTGGCGCGCATGTCCGTCGCGGGCGAGTTGGGATACGAGATCAACTGCCGTTATGGCGACCATATCAAGCTGCGGCGCACGTTGCTGGAGGCGGGCGAAGAGTTCGGGATGCGGGAATATGGCTTCAACGCCATGCTGTCGCTTCGGCTTGAAAAGTCTTTTGGCATCTGGTCGGCAGAGTTCACCCAAGGCTACACGCCCGGAATGACCGGTATGGATCGCTGGATCGACTGGGACAAGGCGTTCGTGGGCAAGGCCGCCGCCCAGGCCGAGCGCGATGGAAACGGCCCGGCGCAACGCCTGGTGACACTGGAAATTGATGCCCAGGATGCGGACGCCAGCGGCTACGAACCTGTCTGGAACGGGGATGGGCGTGTGGGTTTCGTGACCTCTGGCGGCTACGGGCACACGGTGCAAAAGTCGCTCGCCATGGCATTGGTGGACACCGATTATGCCGACCCGGGCACCGAGTTGAAGGTCCATGTCGTGGGGATCGAGCGCGGGGCGCGCGTCATCCCGCCCTCACCCTATGATCCGGCGGGCAAGGCCATGCGGGGATGACCGAAAACCCGCGCCGTCGCCGTGGACGGGGTGCGCCACCGCAAAAGTCGCGCACCACCAACTACCGCAACCTGCGTAACCCATTCCCGCTCATGGCCGTGTTTTCCGACGACCGGATCGCGGCCATCCACGACGCGTCGCTCGAAGTGCTGGAGCGTTTGGGGATCAAGGTGCTGCTGCCAGAAGCGCGGGCGCAATTCAAAGCAGGCGGCGCGCGCGTCGATGACAGCACCGAGATGGTGCATATCGGGCGGGACATGGTCGAGGCGGCGCTGGCGACTGCCCCCAAATCCTTCCCTTTGATCGCGGGCAATCGGGATCGGGACCTGGTGATGGAACTGGGTTCGATGATCTTCCAGCCTGGTGCGGGATGCCCCCATGCAACCGACCTTGAACGAGGACGCAGACCCAGCACCGAACAGGACTTTCGCGAACTGATCACGCTGACCCAGCATTACGACGTGCTGCATATGATCCCGCCGCTGGTTGAACCGCAGGACGTGCCCATTCACCTGCGCCATTACGCGATGACAAAGGGGCAGATGGAACTGACGGACAAGCTGCCCTTCATCTTTTCCCGCGGCACAGGGCAGGTTGAGGAGTCGTTCGAGATGCTGCGCGATTTCCGGGGGCTCTCGGATCAGGACTTCGCTGCGCAGTCGCATTGTTACACCATCATCAACACCAACTCGCCACGACAGTTGGACATCCCCATGGCGCTTGGCGTCATGGACTTTGCCCGCCACGGGCAAATGGCCATCATCACACCCTTCACGCTGATGGGGGCGATGGCCCCGATTACGGTCGCCGGGGCCATGACACTCAGCCATGCAGAGGCTTTGGCGGCCATCACTTTGGGCCAATTGGTCAATCCGGGTGCGCCCGTTTGCTATGGCACCTTCACGTCGAATGTGGACATGAAATCCGGCGCCCCCGTCTTTGGCACGCCGGAGCATTTCAAGGCATCGCTGGCTGCCGGGCAACTTGCCCGCCATATCGGCCTGCCGTGGCGCTGTGCATCCGGGTCAGCCGCCAACCTGGGGGATGTGCAGGCCGCCAATGAAACACAATTCGGCACATGGGGCTGCCTGCTGGCTGGTGCGACCGTGACACTGCACGCCGCCGGGTGGCTTGAGGGTGGGCTGACGATATCCTACGAAAAGCTGGTGACGGATGTAGAAGTGTTGCAGATGATGGCCGAACTTTGCACCGCGACCGCCGCAAACGCCGATGAGATCGCGCTTGGCGCGCTCGAAGAGGTGCAGCCGGGCGGTCATTTCTTTGGCGCGGGCCACACGATGGAACGCTACGCGACCGAGTTTTATGAGCCAGTTGTTGCAGATTTTGCGAATTTCGGAACCTGGCAAGAGCGCGGCAGCGTTGACGCAACAACGCGCGCGACCGGCATTTGGCAGGGCATTTTGCGCGACTTCACTCCTCCAACCACTGACGGTGACCGGATCGACGCGCTGCACAAATACATCGCAGACAAGACGGCGGCCGGCGGCTGCGCACCGGTCAGCTGATGAGCGATCCCATTTTACACCGTGACGATCCGGCCAAGGATCCGCTGATCGGCAACGTCAAAGTCACGCGGCAGGATTGGCTGAACGCTGCCCTATCGGTGCTGAAATCCGGCGGAGTAGAAGCGGTGAAGGTCGCGGACCTGGCAAGCGGCATGAATGTCTCACGCTCCAGCTTCTACTGGTACTTCAATGGTCGCACTGACCTGCTGGATGCACTTCTTGACCATTGGGAGCGCACCAACACAGCCGCCATGGTGGCACAGGCCAACGCCCCGGCGCGCACGATTACCGAAGCGTGCTGCAACATCTTTCGCTGCAACATCAACACTGCCCTCTTTGACAACCGGCTCGACTTTGCCATCCGCGACTGGGCGCGCCGTGCGCCGCGTGTGAATGCCGTCTTGAAAGCGGGGGATGAAGCGCGGCTGGAGGCGCTGACGCACATGTTCCTGCGTTTTGAGTATCCGCAGCTTGAAGCAACGGCCCGCGCCCGCGTCATCTATTATATGCAGCTTGGCTATGATGACGCAAACCTTGGCGAAACCCTCGATGACCGGCTGGCCATGGTTCCGGGTTATCTCGTCGCGTTCACCGGCAGAGTACCGACCGCGGCGGAAATTCAATCCTTCGCCAGCTATGCCCGGGACGTGACCGACGCCGACCGCTCGTCTTGACCGAACCGGTGTGACCTGTGACAAACCTCCGCGGGGAGGATGCAATGCGCACTCAGGTCGTCATCGTTGGCGGCGGGCCATCGGGCCTGCTGCTGGGCCAATTGCTGCACAACGCGGGCATCGAAAGCGTCGTGCTTGAGCGCCAGTCCCGCGCACACGTGCTGGGCCGTATCCGCGCCGGTGTTCTGGAGCGCGGATTGGTCGACCTTATGGCGCAAGCAGGGGTCGACACACGCATGAAGGCCGAAGGGTTCGTGCATGATGGCACCCTCATTGCCTACGACAATGATATGTTCCGCGTCGACTTCGCGTCACACACGGACGCGACGGTTCTGGTCTATGGACAAACCGAAGTGACGCGCGATCTTTATGATGCACGCGATGCGACGGGCGGCGACACCCACTTCGACGTCAAAGACGTCATGATCCACGACGCCCGCACCGATACCCCCTGTGTCACCTTCAGTCAGAACGGGCAGAGCCACCGGATCGCCTGCGACTTTGTCGCCGGGTGTGATGGTTTCCACGGTGTCAGCCGCAAAACCATTCCGGAAAGTGTGCGCCATGAATATGAAAAAGTGTATCCCTTTGGCTGGCTTGGCATCCTGTCTGAAACACCTCCGGTCAATGATGAACTCATCTATGCCAATTCGGATCGTGGGTTTGCCCTATGCTCGATGCGCAATGCAAACCTCAGCCGCTACTACATCCAGTGCGACACGTCGGACGACCCTGCGAACTGGAGCGACGACGCGTTCTGGGACGAATTGCGACGCCGCATTCCGCCACCGGCTGCCGAAGCACTGATCACCGGCCCCAGCATCGAGAAATCCATCGCACCCTTGCGCAGCTTTGTCTGCGAGCCGATGCGGTGGGGGCGGCTGTTTTTGTGCGGGGATGCCGCGCATATCGTCCCGCCCACGGGCGCAAAGGGGCTGAACACCGCCGCGTCGGATGTCCATTACCTGAACCAGGGTCTGCGCCAGTTTTACTCGGATGGCGACAGCGATGGTATTGATCGATATTCGGAACGCGCGTTGTCCCGCGTCTGGAAAACCCAGCGGTTCAGCTGGTGGTTTTCGACCCTCATGCATCACTTTCCCGGCCAAACAGCCTTCGACAAGAAGATGCAACTGGCGGAACTGTCCCTTTTGCGAGACAGCCGCGAGGCGCAGGCGGCGATGGCGCTCAGTTATGTAGGCCTGCCATACTGACGGCGTCACCGTTACGGGCTCTGTTGCATTGGTTACCGTGGGCCAAGGAACTGCTGTTTGGCTGGTGCACTATGCCGCCTTTTCGAAGAGAGCTGCCACAAAGGCCACCTCGTTGAGTACCCCTGGCTCGTTGTTTGCGAAGTGACCCTTTTTGATAGAGCGGTGAGTTTCGATCCCTTTGAGTGTGTTCTTTGCCGAGGTGAGTTTTCGGAAGCCCCGCTTGGGCTTGAGCAGTTGTTTCAAGGCGCCATGATCCCCTTCAATGCGATTGTTCAGATGCTTGCGGTCGACATGAACAATCCTGTCATCGGGTCCGTTCGGAACGTTCACCTCGCGGATGACCTTGGCGTAGCTATGGGCCTTGTCCGTAATGATTGTCATCGGTTGACAGCACCGGACGGCATCGCAGGCTTGCTTCATGAATGCCCTTGCGGCCTTAGCGTTTCGACGCGCAGTAAGGCGGAAATCGATCAGCTGACCGCTTTGGTCTATATCTCGCCAGAGGTAGCACCACCGACCACTCACACGGACACAGGTTTCATCCACATACCACCGCATCCCGCGCCATGATCCATGCAGTCCATATGCACGTCTACGGAAGTCCGGTCCAAATTTTTGGACCCACCGATGGATCGCTGCATAGTCTATTTAATACCGCGTTCGGCCAACAAGTCAGGAACGTATCGATAAGAAAGGGCATACCGGCAATACCAATGGACGGCCAAGAGGATCACATCTTACGGAAAACGATGATGCTTGAAGGGAACGCGGCGTACCATCGGAGGCTCCTTACATGATGTCCTCAAAACATCCGTCTGCGCCTAGATTAATGCAACAGAACCATATTTCTACACCTTCACCAAACAGGGCCAGACGCTGAAATACGGCCCGCGTCCGCTGATGAAGAACGGACGCCAGTTCACACTGGGTGGGCAGATCAGGGACAACATGTTCTGGACAATCGCCAGCGGCGTGATGGTCTGGACGGCCTACGAGGTACGGTTGTTCTGGGCCATGGCCAACGGCTATGCGCCTGTGCTGAAATGGGCTGCAAACCCTGTGTGGTTTATCGCGCTGTTTCTTCTGATCCCGGTGTGGGAAAGCTTCTATTTCTGCTGAATCCACCGCTTTTTGCACATTCCATTCTTCTGTAAGCATGTTCATGCGCTCCATCATCGCAACATCAACGTCGGCCCGTGGTCGAGCATTGCTGTGCATCCGGTGGAACATCTGATTTTACTCGGCTGGGTCTTGATCCACTTCGTTGTTGCCGCTCACCCGGTGCATATCCTGTTTCATCTGCAATACTACGCACTGACAGCGGCCACGACGCACACAGGTTTTGAAGGCATGGTGGTGAAGGACAAGAACCGGCTGAAGCTCGGCACCTTTCACCACCAGATGCGCCACCGCTACTTTGAGTGTAACTATGGCTCGCTGGAGCTGCCGTGGGACAAGTGGTTCGGCTCTTTCCATGACGGCACGCCGGAAAGCGATGCCAAAATCCGTGAGCGACGCAAGAAATTCACGAACGGAGCCACTTAAGTGCCTGGCATGAGAGGAAAGAATCTGGAGGTCGCTATGTTAAGAAACACTCTTTTAGCAAGTTGACCTATTTGCACCCATAAGTGCTGATGTCAGACATCATGGCGTTTGCCGGATGGCGCGGTTTAGCCGCCTTTATTGGCAGATGGTTGCAGTCTTTTGCCAACACGCAAGTCTGGCTGCGGTGACCTTATTCCATCTCAGCCTTTCCGCCTCTGGCATCTGTTGTTGCTTCGACAGCGGCGTTGACGGGCGGGGATCATGCCAATTCAAGTATGATGCCGGCCGCGGTTTCTGTGACCATGTGATCAGGAACGGACAGGTATTCGTCTTGCGATGCACCGGCAACGCCCATCCCGGTCACATCAAACACCGACGCGTGGCGCTCCCGCTGATCCGTGCAGGCGAATGGCGCCAAAGGATCACCCGTCAGCCCCACGGCACTCCCCCGATGTGTGCAGAGCAAATTGACAACAAAGTACCGCGGGTCCTGAACCGTGCCTTCGCGATCATTAGCCTCGCCAAAAGCGATCTGATCTTCGGTCCGATGATGGACCGCCACATATTGTGTCATTCCGGTTTCTGAATATTCCGGATCATCCGTCGGGCGTGCAATCACTGCGATCTCGCCCGGTCGCAATTCGGTCAGGTCGATCTCTGCCAGCCCGGGCGCGACCTCGATCAATCGATCCTCACCGATCGGTTGGTCTGTGGGAATGTCGCCCCAGTCACGTGCCAGGTTGGTTTGCGCGTTCAGGATTGCCGGGCAAAACAGGGCGGTTGTCGCGCCGGTTAGTCGCGCAATGACATGGCGTCGTGTCAGTTTATGCATGATCTTGGTCCTTTCTGGGTTGGAATGTCATCCTGGAGAAGGTGCCGTCGCGGTCGAAGAATGCATGTTTCAGCGAGGCAGCAATGTGTACTGTAAGAAGTGCCAGCAAGACCCACTTCAGCGTAAAATGCGCATCAAGAAACATCTCACCCAAGTCTGACCGCGCGGCTGTGCGGTCAATCGGGAGGGCCAGCGCTGTCTCACCAAGCGCTGAAGCGGCGACATAGCCGGTCAGCGTCAAGGCGATCAGACAGAGATAAAGGCTCAGATGGACAATGATTGCCAGTCCGCGCTCCCAAAAACTGTGCACGGCACCGACCGTGACACGTGGACCAACCACGCGCATGATGATCCGCCCAGCAAGTACGAGTATCAGTGCCTGACCAGAAATCTGATGGCCGGTAATTGCGGCCTTACCCCAAAGGTCATTGGTATAGGCAAACCCGGTCACCAGCATCACACCAACCAAGGCTGCGGTGAGCCAGTGGAAGATCACCTGAGGTTTAGTATATACCGCAACTGTATCGGTCATCGACTTCGCTCCGGTTCGATGTTGGCAGATACGACAAAATGGTAAGGCCGCACGCGATGGGGACTTGCGATGTCGTTATTGGATCGTCAGACGACACAGCACGGTGTTGTCGCGCTCAAGATCAGGGCCCCAGATGAACTGCGCAGTGCCCGACCAAGTAATTCTGTCATAGCCATCTTTTGGATCAACGGATTGTGCCGTGTGTACAGTGGCTTGGGGCCATTCGGCGTCGTCGAAGTCGGGTAACTTCCAGCCGTTGGGTTCTTCGGTAATTTCGAATGCACATGTGCCTTCGCCTGCGACTGGATTGCTTGAGCTTTCGCATGATCGGTCGACCGGGGCGGTGTGCACAACAAGACAGCGCATCGCCTGGTCGGTGACAGTCACGAGATCACCCGTTTCAGCATTGCGAAATTGCGCAATCAGGCCGCCATCACCCATTTGTTGGCGTTGTGTCCCGATATATTCAAGTCCGGTGTCGTTCTCTTTGAAGTCCATCGCTTTGATCGCCACAGTCATCGGTAATTCGGCCGAGAATGTCACCGTTTCGGCATTGAAGGATCGTTCGGTGGTGATCGGAACAGAGTCCTCAAGTACCGATGTGCCGTTCACCGACATCTGGAACCAGTTGTCGGCCCAGACGTCGGCAGTGAGCGTGAGTGGCTCGGCGGATACTTGAGTGGTGGCGAGGGCTAGGGTAACGGCGAGAAGGTTGCGCATTGAAGGATCCTCGGTTTCGGCGGTAAGCTAGGACCGCGGCAGTTTAGTTCACAAAAGTCAGTTCTGTGCTGGCGATGATCCGATTGTCGATTGCAGCGATCATCGCGGCCCAATCTGTCATCGGGTCATGGTGCGTCGGGAGACTGTGCGGAGATCCCGCCAGTGCAAAAAAGGTTGTGGTATAGTCGTGCAGCGCTGCGCCAGGAGAACAAGGCGGGGTGTAGCCCGTATCTCGGCCATCCTTGTCTGCACCCTCAATACCGATAGACCCAGGATTGCCGATTGGGATTTCTGAAATCGTGACGGGTACATTCCACAGAAGCCAGTAGTGGCTTGGCAAATTCACTGTTTCACCCGTTGCACGCAGGTAGTGATACATGCCAATTGCAAGGCTTTCAGTACCCTCAGGCACGCCTTGCCACATCAACGGTGGCGAAAGGCCGGTCCCGCCATCCCGCGTGCATTTCAGACTATCCGAAAGTATACCGTCAGCATCCCATGCGCGGCTCGTCAGGACAAAGGTATCCTGCGCGGTGGCAGCGCCTGTGAGGTTTGAATTAACAGGCAGGGCTATCGCGGCCCGTCTCATCGACAATACTCCCCCGTTACCACCTCTCCACCATTCGTAATTGTGCGGGTCTCGAAGTTGTAGCAATTCGAGGTGCCCGAGGGGGTGTAGCGGATATAGTAATCCTCGCCTTGATAGGCATAGTTCATGCTGCGGGTCCCGTTCTCGTCTTCAGTAAAAACAAGGCCTTCGACCCCACCCCGCGGCGGTCGTCCGGGCGCAATGCCATCCCCGGTCGCGGCATTAGACAGTGGCGAGATGCGGGGCAGCTGCCGAATATCGGCGACCTCACCCATGATACATTGGATAATGTAAGGTGCGTCGTCGGATGTGTGGTAACGATAGCCAAAGGTCGCGTCCATTTGGCCGTTACAAACGTCAAGCGCGTTTTCTGTAATCGCACTACCATCGGGATTTTCATCGCCGTAAATCGGAAAACCGTCGAACGCCCAACCGATGATGGCGGCGGGTCCGGCATTTTCCATCTCGGCAATCATGCAAACGGGTTTGACGTGATAGTGGTAGTCATCACCCCGTCCCGCATGGCCACCACATATGTCAAGCTGCTGGGTCTGGAGGGTGTCGTGCTGTGCTTGGTAGTGCGCGAGGTCGGCTTCGGTCATTTCGCCGCCCGCCGTATAGTCAAAGATCGGCACACCGTTGACCGCCACACCGAGCGCTGAATCGCGGGTCTGAGGCGTGTCACCAAGCACCGGGGCCAATGGGATCGGTGCGGCATATCCGGGCGCTGGCACTGGCACTTGCTCATTCGTGCCGACGATGCCGGTCATCAGGTCATGATCGGGATAAGTGTCTGACGATATAATAGCCGCCCCGCCTTCGCACGTGACCGTGACGTCATCGGAAAACCCCGCGTCTGCGACTGAGGCCATGACGGCTTCGCAATGCTCTTCCGTGCCATGTGCAAAGACAACGACGGGAAGCAAGCCGGCAAACAGCGCCACGGCGTGGAGCATGGACCGTCTTGCTGATGTTTGGAAACGTATGAGCATTTGTCTTCCTTCTGCATATGGCGATGTGCTCGCGGGCTTACTCTGGAGGAGCAGACTGACCACGACGCAGCAAAGTCAGCGTGCCGTCACCATCACGGTCCAAACGTGACACCAGACCCTCGAGACTGCGGTCAATCTCATCCGGCGCGATTTGCCCATCACCGTCTGCATCAATCTCCTGGAACAGGTCGACCATGCGCGACCGCGTGACAGAGCGGTAAAACGTATCGAACTCTTCAATGTTCAGGGCGCCGTCGCCTGAAGCATCAACCTCGGCAAGCTGCGCTGCGCGGTAAGCATCGATTTCTGTTGGCGTGACCGTGTCGTTACCGTCCGCGTCAGCCGCATCAAAGACACCGCGAAATATCTCACCAATCGATGTCTGACCACGGCCATCACGTGTGCGCCCATTCTCCCGGGCGCTGCGCAAATCGGCGCGCATCGTTTCCGCCTGACCTGTAATGGGGGCGGTGGTGTCTTGCGCGTTGGTTAAAGGCGCTCCAATCACAAAGACACCTGTAGTGAGTAAGCTTACAGCGATGAAAGTCGTGCGTTTCATATCGTCTTATCCTTTTCTGAGCACTGCTATGCCGTTGGGCCTGCCTTGATCTGAATATGGCAGGCACATCGTGAAAAGGTTTGTCAGAAAGTGGACGAGTTTGTCGCAACCTGTCGCAAGCCAAGCGCTTGATACAATTTGCGACAAACAAAACTGCGCGCAGACTCGGATCGAGAAAACGACAGCGCTAGAAAAGCAAATCGCGTGCGGCTACGGAGCAAATATGAACGACACGGCCCCACAGATTCTGATCGTGGATGATGCCCGCGATATTCGCGAACCGCTGGAGAAATACCTGCGGCAGCAGGGATTCCGCACGCTGTTGGCCGCAAATGCGACTGAGGCCCGCAGTCAGCTCGAGACCAGCAACCCAGCGCTGGTGGTGCTCGACGTGATGATGCCCGGCGAAAATGGGCTTAGCTTGTGCCGTTGGTTGGTCGCACATGGCGGCCCACCGGTCATCTTGCTCACAGCGATGGCGGGGGACACCGATCGGATTGTTGGCCTTGAACTGGGGGCCGACGACTATGTGGTCAAACCCTTTAATCCACGCGAACTCGTGGCGCGAATACGTGCCGTATTGAGGCGGACACCACCGCCACCGCCAAAGCCAGCAACTGCCATTCGACGCTTTGGCTCGTGGTTGCACGATCCGGACGTGCCCGAGGTGCGCCATGCAGATGGTCACAGGCGGGCGCTCACATCTGGCGAAAATCGGCTGTTGGGCGTGCTTCTCGATCACCCCCAAACGATCATGTCGCGTGACCGACTGCTTGACCTGACAAAAGGGCGCGAATCCAAGGTCTATGACCGCGCCATCGACAATAGTATTGGCCGTCTTAGACGGAAAATCGAAACCGATCCCGCAAACCCCCGCTTGATTGTGACCGAATGGGGTGGCGGGTACCGACTGGCAACTGAGGTGGAAGATTTTTGAAAGCAATAAGACGCCTTTTGCCAGACGGGATCGCGGGGCGATTTGCGCTTTTGCTTATCATCTCACTGATCTGTGCAAACTTCTTGGCCCTTGCCGTGCTGTCATACGAGCGCAACCGTTTGGAACGCGCCACATTGGTTGCACGCGAAGAGGAAAGGATCGTCTCTCTGGTGCCGGCACTAGAGGCGGCCAGTCCATCGATCCGACCGCGAATGGCCGAGTTGACCTCAACCCGCTCGTCGGCAGTGACCGTCGAGAGGGCACCACTGATCATGGTTCAATCAGATGCGCCCCGGTCGCGCGCCCTTGCCGACGCGTTGACGGAAACCTTGGGCGGGCGCGATGTCAAAGCTGCAATTCACCGCCGGCCTGACGACGACCGAAGCGACAGACGAGAGTCTGTCGCCGCATCTATCCTGCTTGAAACACCGGGGGGCGAGCCAAAACAATGGCTGAATATTCAGTCAAAGGGACCGCGCCCGCTGCCGCCGTTGATCGAAGAAGGCGCGTTTCTTCTAATTCTAGGGGCATCTCTGACCGCGGTGCTAGGTGTGGGGTTGGTCTTCGTGCGGCGGTTGACGCAGCCACTGACCGCGCTCGCGAAAGCGGCGCGCGCCGCGGGGCAAGGTGATCGCGCCGCGCGCGTCAGCACCGAAGGCCCACGGGAGATGCGCGACGCGGCTACAGCTTTTAACGACATGCAAGCCCGCATCGCCCAATTCGAAGCAGAGCGTATGCGAACGCTGGCCGCTGTTGGTCACGACCTGCGGACACCCCTGACCAGCTTACGTATCCGCGCGGAGATGCTTGGGACCGACGAAAGCGCTTCGATGATCCGCACTCTGGAGGAGATGACTGTGATGGCCGATGGACTGGTGGCCTATGCACGCGGTGCTCGTGAAAATGAAGATGTTACTTACATTGATCTTGTCACGCTACTGGAGCAGGCTTCAGGCGACAGACAGGGGTGGTTTGAAGCAACAGAAGCGATCGAAGTTTCAGGGCGACCGGTCGCTCTTGGGCGCGCCTTTGGTAACCTGATTGACAACGCGATACGCTACGGAGGTAGCGCCAAGGTTACGGCAGAGCGAATTGGTGAAACTGCGCTCGTGACCATTGAGGATAACGGGCCCGGCATCCCAGATGAAAAATTGTCAAAGGTCTTTGAACCCTTTGTGCGCGGTGATGACAGCCGAAGCGCCGATACAGGCGGTGTCGGGCTGGGCCTCGCTATTTCGCGTGACATTGTCGTTGCGCATGGTGGGACACTGACGCTGAGTAACCGCCCAGGAGGAGGTCTGCGCGCTGCAGTTAGACTGCCTGTGACGACCGTAGCCGTCGCGGGATGACTCAGGAAATTGTTCGAGGGCGCCAAAAGGAACGCATTTCAATGCGGCAGACATCGCGTCATGTTCCAGCACCGGCCGACACGAGCGGCTGCTTGACGTCGTGAACCACGATCGGTTTCCAAGGTAATTTTGAATGATCGCAATGGCGACATTTGCTGCGATGCAGTATTGGATGTGCCGTCGCTGCGAACCCATGCTGCGTTAGCGAGGGCGGGAAATCCAAGGTCGGGTTTGTCCCACATAGCTGACCTTTCGCACCTGGTTTGTCTAAGATATGCCTAACAGAAAGCGTCGGATGACCGGCCAGAGCCCAACCTGTGGACTGAGTTTTTATGCTCTGCGAGACTTGTTGCGGGAACATTTTTTTTGTGGTCTTAGGCTGGCGTTGCAGCCTTTCGCGAAGGGCGCAGCATAATTCAAATGCCGAATTTACACATGGCGGAACGAAGCGGCCGTCTTAGAGCCTGCTTCGACCATTACGTGCACCTTAAGACGGTCGGTTGATCCGCTTGGCAGCCACATCGCCTATGGTCTTGGGATCGCCATTCTTGATTCAAAACATAACCCGTCGGTCAAATTTGAAGTCGTCACCGCATTGCGATGTCATAAGGCGCTAAACAGTCTGCGTTGATTTGCAAGTCTCGTTGGCAGCGGTTTCTCTTTCAACATCGGCGGAATGGCGTTCACTTCGTCAATAAGGATCACCGAAATGTGTTCGCGGTCACATAAAAGCCGGAGGTTCGCTGGCAGTCCTCTCTGAGGCCATGCGCCAAAACCGCGACAGGTCCCAGGTGAATATTCAACAGCACTTTGTTGCGCGGCTCGTCAGACCCATTGCCGCGCGAGCACACTCCTTATCCAGAATACGTCAAGCGGCCCCTTGGCCGAGGTGCCGGGATCAGGCTGCGGAAACGATGCAGTGTCATATTCTTGTAGTGAACTACCGGTACCCAATTGTGGAAACGTTTCCAGAAGGTGTGGTTCATTGGAGTCCCGTCAAAAGATCACAATCAAGGATGTAGCCCGCAAAGCCGGCTGCGGGATCGCCACCGCCAGTCGGGTGCTCAACAATTCTGGCCCAACCAGCGCGGACGCGCGCGAAAGAGTGAAAAAGGCGGCGCAGGATCTTGGGTTTTCCTTTAGCGCCATCGGCAGGGCCTTGCAGGGCGGACGCAGCATGACGATCGGCTGTCTGGTGCCGTCGCTGGCCAACCCGGTCTTTGCCGAGGCGGTGCAGGGCGTACAGGAGGTGCTGTCCGGCGCAGGCTATCAGCTTTTGATTTCCAGTTCCAACTATGACGGCGATGCCGACAACGAGGCCATCGTGACCCTGACCGCCAAGGAGGTCGACGGGTTGATCCTGACGATGGTCGGCCCGGAGCGCAGCGCCGCCCTAAAGCAGGCGCGCGCGCGGGGCCTGCCGGTTTCACTGATGTTTCATGATCCGCTGGACGGGTTCCTGACCGCGCATGTGGACAATTTCGAAGCAGCGCGCGAGGTCGCACGGCGGTTCGCCGACCTTGGCCACACGCGCACGGCCTTTTTGTCCCTGCGCTTTGCAAGCTCTGACCGGTCGCGCAACCGATATGCCGGATTTCATGCCGAGTGCCGGGCGCGGGGCCTGCCGGACCCCGCCCTGATCGAACTGACCGAGGCCGAGGCGAATGACCCGGAATTGCTGGCAGGCATCCTGGCCACGCTTGGCGGGTTGACCGCGATTTTCGCATCGAACGACTTCTTGGCCATCGCGGTGCAGAAGGCCACGCGCCTGATGGGCAAAAACGTGCCGCAAGACTTGTCGGTGGTCGGCTTTGACGGGATCGAGATCGGTCGCCTGCTCGACATGCCGCTGGCAACCATCGAGACCGCGCCCGATGCGATGGGCCGTCAGGCGGCGCAGACGCTTCTCAACATGTTGCAAGGTGACGCCTGCGTGCAGCGGCCGCCCTTGCCCTTTCATTTCCGTGCGGGGGCCACCCTTGCGCGTCCCCGCGCGGAAAGCCGTGACGACGACCAGGGTGCCACCTGGCCGCCGTCCGTTCACTCGCTCAAGACCGATCTCAAACAAGGATGAACCGATGAAACATACCGTTTTGGCAGCACTCTTCGCAACCGCGATCGCTGCACCGGCGCTGGCCGAGGATGCCATTTGCTACAACTGCCCCCCGCAATGGGCGGATTGGGCGTCGATGCTCGAAGCTATTGATGAGCAACTCGACATCCAGATGCCGCATGATAACAAGAATTCCGGTCAGACCCTGAGCCAGCTTCTGGCCGAAAGGGCCAGCCCGGTGGCCGATGTCGCCTATTACGGTGTGACGACCGGCATCAAGGCGGGGAACGAAGGTGTGGTGGAACCCTACAAACCCGCAGGGTTTGACGACATCCCCGACGGCCTGAAGGACCCCGAAGGCAATTGGTTCGCCATCCATTACGGCACGCTGGGCCTGTTCGTGAATGTCGATGCGCTTGGCGGTGCACCGGTGCCGCAGTGCTGGGCCGACCTGACCAAGCCCGAATATCGCGGCATGGTCGGCTATCTCGATCCCTCGTCGGCCTTTGTCGGCTATGCGGGTGCCGTGGCCGTAAACATGGCAAATGGTGGTGATCTAGGCAATTTTGACCCGGCCATCGCTTATTTCAACGACCTGGCCGCAAACGATCCGATCGTGCCAAAGCAAACATCCTATGCCCGCGTCGTGTCCGGCGAGATCCCGATCCTGTTCGATTATGATTTCAACGCCTATCGGGGCAAGTACGAGGAAGACGGCAATTTCGAGTTTGTGCTGCCCTGCGAAGGCTCTGTGCGGGTTCCTTACGTCATGAGCCTTGTCGCCAACGCGCCGAACCCCGAGCTGGGCAAGCGTGTTCTGGATTTCATCCTGTCGGATGAGGGGCAGGCGATTTGGACCAATGCCTATCTTCAGCCCGCCCGCCCCGTGGAATTGCCCGCCGATGTGGCGGACAAGTTCCTGCCGGCCTCGGACTACGAACGGGCCGTCGCGGTGGATTATGCCGAGATGGAGCGCGCACAGGCCGCTTTCGGTGAACGGTACCTGAACGAGGTCCAGTAGCCGTATTCGCCTGGCTGGGCGGGACAATCTCCTGCCCGGCCGTCCGCCGCATCGGAGATGCAGATGTCGCAAAGCCAATTCCTGACGCTATGCTTGCTGCCGTTGGCGATTTTCACGTTGGCCTTTCTGGCCATCCCGCTCGGGCGGCTGATCCTTGCCGCGGGCGAGGGTGACGCGGGGTGGGCGATCTATCTGCAAATCCTGCAAACCCCACGGTACCTGTCGACGCTGGTGCAGACCGTGCTGGTGTCGCTCGCCGTCACCATGGCGGCACTGGCAATCTCAACCACGGCCGGGCTTTACCTGGTGCGGAACCGTTTTTTCGGGCGCGACGCGCTGCTGTCGATCCTGACGCTCCCGCTGGCCTTTCCCGGTGTCGTCGTGGGGTTCATGATCATTCTGCTGGGCGGGCGGCAGGGCCTTGTGAACTCCCTCACGCCGGGCCACGTGGTCTTTGCCTATTCGGTCTTTGGCCTGTTTCTGGGCTATCTCTATTTCTCAATCCCACGGGTGCTGCTGACGGTCATGGCGGCGGCCGAAAAGATCGACCCGGCGCTGGAAGAGGCGGCAAAGACGCTGGGCGCGCCGCCGCATCGCATCGTCCTTGACGTGCTGTTGCCGGCGCTGGCGCCTGCGCTCATTGCGGCGGGTGCGATTGCCTTTGCCACCGCGATGGGGGCTTTCGGCACGGCCTTTACGCTCGCGACCGATATCGATGTGCTGCCGATGGTGATCTACACCGAATTCACCCTGTCGGCCAATATCGCCATGGCCTCGGCGCTGTCGGTGGTGCTGGGGCTCGTGACGTGGGCGCTGCTGCTGATCGCGCGCAGCCTGTCCGGCACAACCGTTGCGGCGGGCGGATAAAACCATGAAACACATGACCAAATCCATCCCGCTGACTATTACCTTGCTGGCCTGTGCCTTTCTGTTGATCCCGATCATCCAGTCGGTCCTGGCCGGGCTGACCGTGAACTATTTTCGCGGCCTGTCTTCGGGGCTGACGCTGAAATGGATTGGCGAAGTCTGGGCGCTGTATTCAGGCAGCATCTTTTTGTCGATTGGCTTGGCGCTGGCCTGTCTGGTCGTCACCTTGATCCTTGGAGTGCCGGCCGCCTATGCGCTGGCGCGCAATCCCGGCCGTGCCTCGCGCGTGCTGGAAGAGTTCATCTCGCTGCCGCTGGCCATTCCGGGTCTCGCGCTGGCCTTGGCGCTGTTGCAGCTTTATGGCGGTTGGAGCGACTTTCGCACCAGCTGGCTGTTCATTCTTGTGGGCCATGTCCTTTACACGCTGCCCTTCATGGTGCGGTCGGTCCTGTCGGTGTTGGCGGCCATCGACCTCAAGACGCTTGAGGAAGGGGCCGCATCCCTTGGCGCAGGACCTGCACGGCGGTTCATCGACATCGTGGTGCCCAACGCGATGCCGGGTATCCTGGCTGGGGCGCTGACCGTGGTCACGTTGTCGATTGGCGAGTTCAACCTGACATGGATGCTGCACACGCCCCTGCTCAAGACATTGCCTGTGGGGTTGGCCGATAGCTATGCGTCGATGCGGCTGGAGGTGGCCTCGGCCTATACGCTGGTTTTCTTCGTGATGATCGTGCCGCTTTTGATGGCCATGCAGTGGGCCAGCGCCCGGGCCCAAAGGATCATGCAATGACACTGACCCTGACCAACATCGCCAAGACCTTTCCCGGCGGCACCAAGGCGCTTCTGCCCACGGATCTGGAGATTGCGAAGGGCGAGATCGTCTCGCTTCTCGGCCCCTCGGGCTGCGGCAAGTCCACGCTTTTGCGCATCGTCGCGGGGCTGGAAACCCCCGATCCCGGTGCGAAGATCGTATTTGATGGTGAGAATGTAACGCAGCAATCGGTTGAGACCCGCAAGATCGGCATGGTGTTCCAGTCCTATGCGCTGTTTCCCAACATGTCGGTGCGCGGCAATATCGGCTATGGGCTGAAGATGCAGAAGCTGCCGCGCGCAGAGATTGATGCGCGGTTGGAAGAGGTGATCGCCTTGTGTCGCCTAGAGGCTTATGCCGACCGCGCCGTTACGGCCCTGTCGGGCGGCCAGCGGCAACGGGTGGCATTGGCCCGCGCCATGGCACCGCGCCCACGTGTGCTGCTGCTGGACGAGCCGCTGTCGGCGCTGGATGCCGCCCTGCGGGGGCAGTTGCGGGACGAATTGGCGATCCTGCTGCGTCAGTTCGGGATCACCGCGATCTTCGTCACCCATGATCAGGACGAGGCGATGGCGATCGCCGACCGCGTCGCGGTCATGAGCCAAGGTGAGGTCGCCCAGATCGGCACGCCCGAGGCGCTCTATCGCAACCCGGCCACCGGTTTCGTTGCGCGTTTTGTGGGCAATGCCATGCCGCTGTCTGGTCGCATCCACGCGGACCAATTGCACCTGCCGGGTGGGGTGCTCGCCTTGCCGAGACACGCAGAGGGGCACGATGTTCTCGTGCGGGCGGAGGATATTCGCATCACTGCGCAAGGGCCGATCACGGCCCATGTCGAAACCGTAACCTTTCTTGGCACGCATTACCGCATCGCGCTGGCCGGGGCGAGTGACGCGCCGCTGTTTGCACTGCACACCGGTCTTTCGGCGCCCGCGCCGGGGGCAGAGGTGCGCCTGTCCATAGCGCCCGAGGCGCTGCTGATCCTACCCAGGGAGGTTTCCGCCTGATGCCCGGCTTTATCCAGATCACCGACACCCATATCGTCGCCCCCGGCGCGCTGGCTTACAGACGTTCGGACACGGCGGACGCGTTGCGCCGTGCCGTTTCGACCATCAACGCCAAGCTGCCGCTGCTGGACGGCATTGACTGCGTCATCGTCACCGGCGACCTGACCGACCACGGCACGCCCGAAGAATACGCGCATTTCGCTGCGATCATGGCCGACCTGGAACTTCCATGGCAGGCCGTACCCGGCAATCATGACCGGCGCGATGCGATGCGCGCCGCTTTTGCGCCTGCGCCTTGGATACCAGGGGACGGGCCGATCCAATGGGTTCGCGATTTCGGCCCATTCTCGGTGATCGGTCTTGATACCCTGCTGGAGGGCGCGCATCACGGAGAACTTTCGCTTGACGGGGTCGGGTTTCTTGAGGCCGCCCTCGCGGCCATCGGGGCGCAACCTGTTGTCATCGCCACGCATCACCCGTGGATGCACAGCGGGATACCTGCGATGGATGCCGACAACCTGCATGGCGGTGCCACGCTGATGGCACGGCTTGAAGCGCATCCGGGGCCAGTGCGCATGATCTCTGGCCACGTCCACCGCGCCGTCACGGGCCAGATCGGTCGCGTCACGTGTCAGATCGCACCCGCCACCTGCCACGCGGTCATGACCGATCACCGGGTGGGCTGTGACCCGCAATTGACGTTCGAACCGGGCGGTTTCACGGTGTATCGCTGGAGGATTGAGCCGGAGCCGAGCCTGGTGTCTGATACCATACCGACAGGAAGCTTCTCGGGCCCGTGGCCATTCGCTGACTGACCGGCGGGAAGGGCGCCCCGACCTGTGCAAAACGGGGCACCGCAGATATGACGCCCATGAATGACCGGAGTGATGACGCACGCGTCGTTGCGACAACACAGGTGCTGCGACTACGAACGCTTGCTGCGTCAGCGAAGTGCGAAAATCGAATGACGCGAAAATCCGCCCTGCCGACCTTAAACACCTGATTGGTCTAGGGTCAGGACCCATTGATTTCCGCTTTGCAGCGTGATTCACGGTTCGAAAACCGAGCGGTGAACATGTCTGATCTTTTCTGGCTGACGGATGCGCAGATGGCGCGCCTCGAGCCCTTTTTCCCGAAGTCCCACGGCAAGCCACGGGTCGACGACCGGCGTGTGTTGAGTGGGATTATCTTCATCAATCGCAATGGCTTACGTTGGCGCGATGCGCCTGCAGCATATGGCCCGCACAAGACCCTCTACAACCGCTGGAAGCGGTGGAGCGACAAGGGCGTCTTCGCACGGATGATGGCAGGTCTGGCTGCCGAGCACGGCGAACAGAAGACCGTCATGACCGACGCGACCTATCTCAAGGCCCACCGAACAGCGACCAGCTTGGGCGTGAAAAAGGGGGGCGTGGACGCCTGATTGGCCGGACCAAGGGCGGCATGAACACCAAGCTGCATGCCATCTGCGACAGCCAGGGCCGACCGCTCAACCTGTTCGTCACGGCCGGTCAGGTCAGCGACTACATCGGCGCACGGGCATTGCTGAGCAGCCTGCCTGACGTCGACTGGCTGCTCGGGGACCGCGGATATGATGCCGACTGGTTCAGAGATGCGTTGAAAGACAAAGGGATACGCGTATGTATCCCCGGCCGAAAACAGCGCAAGAAAACCGTCAAGTACGACAAGCGCCGATACAAACGGCGCAACCGGATCGAGATAATGTTCGGCAGGCTCAAAGACTGGCGGCGTGTGGCAACCCGATACGACCGCTGTCCGAAGGTCTTCCTCTCAGCAATCGCTCTGGCTGCAACGGTCATTTACTGGCTATGAGTCCTGACCCTAGGCTTCTTGGCAGCTCAAGTGAACTTTTCGTTTTCCGCTTTGCCATTCACAACTTTCTGTTCTTTGTTCGTCTCAGGTTAGCAACCCATGACAAACCTTAGAAAATTCTAGGGAGAGAGTAGAGGCGAACAGCGCAATAGGAAACACGTGCGCCAACTAATATTTAGCCTAACAGGCGAACACTGTCAGTTTTTCGAGAATCTTCCGAGACTCATGGCGGTTTACTCTCGTTTGCATCTTATACTAAGCACCATCGGAAAATGTATCATGCATTGACACATGCATCATCTGCTGATACACAACCTGCATGATCCAAAGCACCAAGGGCAAACTCGCTGCCAATGCCGTTAAGGGCAAGTATGGCAAAGGCTTCCCGGGTGACTTGATGAAGCGCACGCGGGCTATGCTTTCGGCGCTGGATGCTGCGGTTGTTGTCGAGGATTTGCGTTTCCCGCCCGGCAACCACCTGGAAGAACTGAAAGGGGATCGGGCCGGGCAACACTCCGTGCGGATCAACGGGCAATGGCGCATCTGCTTTGTCTGGACGCCGAACGGCCCCGCGGATGTCGAGATTGTGGACTACCATTGAAAGGATACGCTGATGAGCTTGCTTGAAGACCCGATGCACCCCGGTGAAGTCCTGAAGGAGCTTTACCTCGATCCCTTGGAGATGGGGGCCATCGCGTTTGCGCGGCGTCTTGGCGTGCCTCGGACGCGGATCGAGCGGTTGATCAAGGGTACGACGGGTATCACGCCTGACACAGCGCTGCGCCTCGCCCGTGTGTTCAACACGACTCCGGCTTACTGGGTGAACTTGCAGACGAACTACGACATGGCGCTAGCTGCTAAGGAGATTGACGTTTCGGATATTGAGCCGCTTGTGGCTGCCTAAAATATTGACAGATAGCTCTACCAATTTGCAGGGTGGGTGGTGACCTGATCGATTAAACACCAAGTATTTTTGCGAAAGGAAAACACAATGACCGACGAAGCCGCGGGAAAGTTCTTTATACAAGTGGCACCTTCAAGAGGAGCCGTAAGTCCGGAGGCCAATGCTGACGACTTCCTGGAGGCAACAGAAGAAAAACTCAAAGAAGTTTCGGAGCTTATTCGCAGAGGATGTGCAAATGTAGCCGAAGGAATGTTCGCCATAGCAAATCCCCCGGAAGAGATAGGTATGGAGTTTGGGATCGATGTGGGCGGTGAAGCTGGCATACCCTTTGTGACCAAGGGCACTATGAACGCCAATTTCAAAGTTAGTGTTGTTTGGCGAAAGGCTTGAATAGAGATGGATTGCTTTTTGCCTGGACAAGTTGTCGTTGGACCTGGCCCTGAATGGTCACCCGAATTGGAAGGGACCATAAGTGAGGATCTCGGCTACGAGTTTGAAGTCCTACATGACGTTTTAGATTTGTTTCGCGTAAATGATATTCCAGTCCCTGACGGGTTAGATTGGAAAAAACACAAATTTCCATTTGTCGCTCGAGTACCGGAGGGCACTGAAGAAAGAACGTCTGAGCTACTCAGCCGACAAGCATTCAGCAGAGGTCGTATTGGAGCTGCAACCCCGGATTACCTTGTTCGCCCAAGTGCTTCGCTAAACATCGAACATCAAAATATCTCGGCAGCGACGTCCAGCGCCAAAGCGAACGCGTATCGTTCAGAGTGCGGCGAAAACTGCATCGTTGGAGTGATCGACTCCGGCGTCGAACCTTCTTTTCTTCAAAATCCGGGTTCGGTTTTGCATCGACAATTGAATGCACGAGACCCGGAAAACCCCGGAACTCCTTATCAGGACGCCACCGGACATGGTACGTTGGTCGCACACATCATTAACCAAATCGCGCCTTCTGCGAGGATTTTGCCTGTTAAAGCTTTTGATACAGACGGAGCTCTCAGTGACGTACTTGCCGCTTTATATATCGCCCATGCGGCCGGGCCTTGCGACATCATCAACCTGAGCTTGAGCATGAGTTGTGACGCCACATTTTGCGATGTGTGCACTGCGCCTCAAAATGCCTCGATGAACATAAGGCAGCTGAAGTTCTTCTTTTCGAACTTCCTAAATCTGGCAGGCGACGTGCTTCTCGTGGCAGCGGCTGGTAACAACCAGACGAGGGTTGCCAGCCCAGCAGCCTTCGAAAACGTTCTCGCCGTTGGCTCATACAATTTTAGAAGTCAAAACCCGCTGTCAAACTTTTCTGCTGTGCCAGTCGATCGGTTTATCTTGGGTCCGGACGGCACCAGGCAGATGGGTGAATGGCTCGCCAGTGTACCTGGTCGTCGGGCGAGCAAACCGCTACATGGCACGTCGTTCGCTACGGCTTTCGTGACCGGAGTAGCTGCCCAGATCGTTAGCGGACTAAAACGTGGTCCGTGCTTGTGTGAAGTGGGTGGGCCATGCCTCTATGCTATTCGCGACAATTCCAGCGCAAAAAATACAGAAATTGTCTTCGATACAATGCGTTCTGCCGCCGACACTACTTGGACCGGATTCGACCCTCAGCTGCATGGTCTTGGAAAACTACGCATGATCTAGGGTCAGGACTCATAGCCAGTAAATGACCGTTGCAGCCAGAGCGATTGCTGAGAGGAAGACCTTCGGACAGCGGTCGTATCGGGTTGCCACACGCCGCCAGTCTTTGAGCCTGCCGAACATTATCTCGATCCGGTTGCGCCGTTTGTATCGGCGCTTGTCGTACTTGACGGTTTTCTTGCGCTGTTTTCGGCCGGGGATACATACGCGTATCCCTTTGTCTTTCAACGCATCTCTGAACCAGTCGGCATCATATCCGCGGTCCCCGAGCAGCCAGTCGACGTCAGGCAGGCTGCTCAGCAATGCCCGTGCGCCGATGTAGTCGCTGACCTGACCGGCCGTGACGAACAGGTTGAGCGGTCGGCCCTGGCTGTCGCAGATGGCATGCAGCTTGGTGTTCATGCCGCCCTTGGTCCGGCCAATCAGGCGTCCACGCCCCCCTTTTTCACGCCCAAGCTGGTCGCTGTTCGGTGGGCCTTGAGATAGGTCGCGTCGGTCATGACGGTCTTCTGTTCGCCGTGCTCGGCAGCCAGACCTGCCATCATCCGTGCGAAGACGCCCTTGTCGCTCCACCGCTTCCAGCGGTTGTAGAGGGTCTTGTGCGGGCCATATGCTGCAGGCGCATCGCGCCAACGTAAGCCATTGCGATTGATGAAGATAATCCCACTCAACACACGCCGGTCGTCGACCCGTGGCTTGCCGTGGGACTTCGGGAAAAAGGGCTCGAGGCGCGCCATCTGCGCATCCGTCAGCCAGAAAAGATCAGACATGTTCACCGCTCGGTTTTCGAACCGTGAATCACGCTGCAAAGCGGAAATCAATGGGTCCTGACCCTAGCTGTCCCTCAATCTCTCGGCGGCGGCTTTCGCTAAGGTCAAGCTCTGCTGCAAATTCTCGTCCAGCGTCTTGTAGCTCGCCTCGTCGTTCAGCAATCCGTTCAAGGCCTTCATGGATGCGGCTTGTGAACGAATGAGCAAGGTCACGCAGTCTTTCAAGCCAGCCAGCTCCCGCTCGATCCTGCCGGTCGAGCGTTTCTCCAAGGCGGTCAAGTCCTTCGCGGAGGCCTCTGAGGCCGTCACCAACCGCTCGACGCAGGCGAGCAAGTCGCGTTCCAAGGCTGTCAGTTGGGTCATCTAATCCTCCTCGATCCTGATGCAGGTGACGTGCCTCTCGCCCATCATGCAGGTCCTGAGCCGCGTCTTCGAAGGGTCCAGGATCAGCCATGTCCCCTCTGGTCTTTCGATCCGTGTCAGGCCCATCTCCGTCAGCTCCGAACGCGTCAGATGCACCGTCCAGAAGTAGCTCGCGGCCATCATCAAGGCGGTCCCCGTCAGCACCATCGCCGCAATCAGCCAGGGCGAGATCGTCAGCCAGAGGCGGATCGACCTCAGGCGCGTCTCGAACAGGCTCGCTGTCTCGGTCTGGAAGCGGCGCGTATCGCTCGCGATGGTATGCTTCGCGGCGCCCACAATGTTCTTCAAATCGATCCTGAAGGTCTTGAGCTGGGACGAGATCGAGGCGACGTGTTCGGCCCTGATCGTGTCGAGTTCCGCGTTCAGTTTCTCGCTCAGCCGGGTCGGCTTGCCAATCCTCATGGAAAATCTCTCCTTTCAACCGCCAGCGCTCGCCCGTGTCGGGATCGCGGGCAGTGATATAGGCTTTGCCGGTGCGTGGGAGGTCGAAGCCTGCGTCGGTGAGCGCATCGATCATGGTTGCGCGGTCGGTGATCAGGCCCAAATCGATCTGGTCCTGTATCCAGGCGTGCAGCTCGTCGCGGCCTTGCGCGCGGGTTGGGGTCTCGATGGTGTCGCGGACCTCTTGGGTGCGCTCCAGCTCCATCGGATCGGCCCAACCGTGGCGTTGGTTCATCACGTCGCGCAGGCTGTCATAGGCGTCCTGGTAGCCCGGCGGCGCGATGTTGAGGCTCTTGCCCGTGGTCAGCTCCAGGCGCGGCGTGCAGAAATGAAGCTCGACCCGGCCTTCGTGGCGATGGCGGACCCAGAGCACCTCATATTGCTCAGGGTCCAGCCCCGCGAAGGCCAGCCGCTCAAACCCGTCCATGACTTCGGCCTGCTGGTCCTCGGTTGGGGCGTCGGTGGCGGCAAAGCTGATCACACCCGCGCGGTAGGTCCATTGATGGCGGCTGGCATCGATCAGGGCTTCGGTACGTTCGGGATTGCCGCGCAGGACTTCGGGCAGGGGATCGCGCGTTACGGTCACGGGCGCGCCGTCGGCGTCGCGGATCTGGTCGCGGTTGCCGTCATAGGCCAGCACGCGCTCGGCCACGAGGTAGCCGACCGGCCCCGCGCCTGCGCCTTTGCCGTTGGGGAAGAACTTGATCAGCACCGCCGCGCCTCATCGAGGAGCGCGGCAAGCTGGCGTTCGATGACCACAAGGCGGCGCGCGACGGTCAGCGTGTCGAGGTCGGTGCGCCCAACCTTCATGGTGTGGTTCAGCCAGCGGGCGATCTGGTTGAGGTTGCCACCAATGCGCCCGACGGCCAGCACCAGCGCAGGATCGACACGCGGGATTGGCTTGCGGCGGCGGGCCTCGGTCAGGCCAAGCGCCTCGCGCAGAAGGGTCGAGGCGGGCAGGCCAGCGGCCTCGGCTTTGGCGCGCAGCTGGGCCTTCTCGGACGCGGTGCAGCGGAAGACGAAGGTCTCTGTCAGCGGCTCTTTGGCGGGGGCTTTGCCCGCGCCGGTGGGGTTCGAAGGGGAGGCTTGCCGCCCCTCGCAAGGTCCTGTGTCAGAAGCGTCAGCGTATGACATGGGTCGCCTTGCTGTTTGCGCTTCGGTGGGACCCGTTGCGCTCATGATCTGATGCCCGCCGCCTGGATTTGCGCCTGCGTCACCAGCTCTGCGGCCAACAGCGCGTCGATCTGGCCGGGCGTGATGTGGCGGCAAAGCGGATGCTTGTCCGTGACCCAGTTCGCCAATCCTGCCAGCATCTCGGCTTCCTTCGCCTTCGACTGTTCGCGGTTCACGGCGATGTCCTCGACATAGGCGCGCCAGCGCCCAGATTTGAACCAGTTGTCCGAGAAACAGACCTTCGACCGAGTAAAGCCCGCGCTCTCGGTCGCGTAGGCCTTCACGGCCTGCAACAGGTCCTCGACCTCTGTCCCGGCGTCCAGAATGTCCCTGATCCGCCCGAGACACTCAGCCTTCCCGCGCAAACGGTCGGGCGGATAGGCGGCCAAAATCTTCTCAGCCTCTTCATCCTCCGCCGCCTCGCGCTCGCGCGTAGGTGGTTTATGGATGGTTTTAGGGTGGTTTGGGGGCCGTGGTGGCCCCGGTAGCCCGGCCACTGTGGCCCCCGTTCCGGGTCCAGTCTGGACGGGGTCCACTGTGGCCCCCGTCTCGATCTCGGGCTCGGCGGTCAGTTCAAGCGCCTCGATCCTGGCCAGATCGATCCGATACACGACGGTGAAACCGTTCTTGCAGGTGCGCGCGCCGGTCTCGACCAGGATGCCTTCCTTCAAAAACTCGCGCACTGTTCGTTTGACTGTGGTCTCGCCAAGCTCGGTATGTCGCTGGATCGTCCCCTTGGAGCACCAGATGCCCGAACCATCGTCAGACGCCTTGTCCGCCAGAAACATGATGATCTGCTTGCGCGTGGCACTGCCGAACTTGCGCTCCGCGCATGTGTTCGCGACCCGCCAGCTCATTGGAAGTCTCCAAAAGGCGCAAAGACGTGCGAATTTTGTACAGGTTTTGTACGAGATTTATGCCGTTTCAGTAGAATTCGGCCCGAAAGCTCTCGGGAGTTTCTGCAAGCATCTGCACAAAGCCCTGTAAATAAGTCATATTTTTCAGGCAGTTTTGGCGACCCCGGCAGGATTCGAACCTGCAACCTGCCCCTTAGGAGGGGGCTGCTCTATCCAGTTGAGCCACGGGGCCACTTGGACACGGATCTACAGCGCCATACGCGCCTTGTCACCTGTTTCAGCAAGGTTCGGATCTTCCAAATACTTGAATCCCGATCAGTTTTAACGGTAACTCGAACCAAAGCCAGAAAGGACTGCCCTTGACTGATCGCCCTGCCCGCCCGCTGACCTTGCGCGATGTGTCTGCAGCCTCTGGCGTTTCCGAAATGACTGTTAGTCGCGTTCTTCGAAATCGGGGCGATGTATCTGAAGCAACACGCAAAAAGGTGCTCGAAGCGGCTCAGACGCTCGGATACGTGCCCAATCAAATCGCAGGCTCGCTTGCATCTCAGCACGTGAACCTCGTCGCGGTCATTGTCCCCTCACTCAGCAACATGGTCTTCCCCGAAGTTCTGACCGGCATCAACCAAGTGCTTGAAGACACCCCACTGCAGCCCGTGTTCGGAGTGACGGATTACATGCGCGACAAAGAGGAGCGCGTGCTCTATGAAATGCTGTCGTGGCGGCCATCCGGCGTGATTATCGCGGGCCTCGAACACTCCGACGCGACCCAGGCGATGCTGCAAAACGCAGGTATTCCGGTGGTTGAGATCATGGATACCGACGGCAACCCCGTCGACAACATGGTGGGCATCTCGCACCGTCAGGCGGGCCTCGACATGGCCAAGGCGATCCTCAAACAGGGCTATTCCCGCATCGGCTTTATGGGCACATCCATGCCACGCGATCACCGTGCGCGTAAACGGTTCGAAGGACTAACCGAGGGCCTTGCCAAAGCGGGGATCGAGATCGAAGCACGGGACTTCTACGAAGGCGGCTCTGCCCTCGCGAAGGGGCGCGAGATGACCAAGACGATGCTGGATGCAAACCCGGATCTCGATTTTCTTTACTACTCCAACGACATGATCGGTGCAGGCGGGCTGCTTTATCTGCTGGACGAGGGGATCGACGTGCCGGGTCAGATCGGCCTGGCCGGGTTCAACGGCGTCGAATTGCTGCAGGGCCTGCCCCGTCAGTTGGCAACGACCGACGCCTGCCGGCTGGAGATCGGGCGCGCCGCGGCCGAGATCATTCGCGACCGGAATGCCGAAGGTGCAGACCAATCGCCCAAGCATATCACACTGACGCCCACCATTTCCTACGGCGACACGCTGCGCCGCGCCTTGCGGGCGTGACGCCGTTCACGTTGAACAACAGTCAGGCGCGCCGCGTCTTTCTGGACCGCCACGGCCTGTCAGACACCCCATCAGGCGCCGCCCACGGTGCGGAATTGCTGGACACGATCACGCAGCTTGGCTTTGTCCAGCTCGACAGCATCAACACCGTGGCGCGCGCGCACGACCTGATCCTGTTTTCACGCAGGCCGCGTTACCGCCCCAAGAACCTGAAAAACCTGTATGAGCGCGACCGTGCGCTGTTTGAACACTGGACCCACGATGCCGCCATGATCCCGACGGCATTCTATCCCTACTGGCATCTACGTCGGGAACGTGATGCCGCGCGCTTGCGCGAGAAATGGAGCGCATGGCGCCGCGAGGGGTTCGAGGCCAAGTTTCAGACCGTCCTCGACCAGATCCGCGAACGGGGGCCGTGCTGTTCCGGCGACGTTGGCGAAGGCGAAGAGCGTGGGTCAGGCGGCTGGTGGGACTGGCACCCGTCCAAGACGGCCCTTGAATACCTGTGGCGCAGCGGGGCTTTGCATGTGGTCAAGCGCAAAGGGTTCCAGAAGTACTACGACCTGACCGAGCGCGCCCTTGACCCGCGCACAATCGGCAACGCACCGGATACCGAGGAAACCATCGACTGGTGCTGCCGCGAGGCGCTGGACCGTCTGGGCTTTGCCACACATGGCGAATTGGCGGCGTTCTGGGACCACATCAGCCCGGCAGAGGCAAAGACATGGTGCACGCAGGCTCTGGAAGCCGGGCGCATCATCGAGATCCAAATTGCGAGCGCGGATGGATCTGTGCGCTCCGCCTACGCTTGGCCGTCGTTGCCAGAAGACCCGGGGATCGACCGCGAGCCAACGTCGCGCTTGCGCGTGCTCAGCCCATTCGACCCGGCCCTGCGCGATCGCAAGCGGGCCGAACGCCTGTTTGGCTTCTTCTACCGGATCGAGATTTTCGTGCCCGAGCCCAAACGCACCTATGGCTACTATGTCTTTCCCCTGCTCGAAGGCGACCGGGTCGTGGGCCGCGTCGACATGAAAGCGCACCGCGCCGACGATGTGCTGCGCGTCCGCGCGTTGTGGCCCGAGCGCAGGATCCGTTGGGGCAAGGGACGCCAAGCGGCATTCGAGGCAGAACTTGAACGTATCTGCCGGCTGGCTGGCGTCTCATCCATCGCTTTTGATGACGGGTGGCTGCACACTGCGCTTTAGCATTGCGCCTATGGTCACAGGGCTTACGCTGCCGCCAATGAGACTTGATACCCAATACATCCCCCGTGTCCGCTCTGTCGGACTGGACGGTGTACTTGTCACTTTTGGCGACAGCGCAACCGATACTGCAAACCGCGCGGCCATCGCATTTCGCGGCGCTGTTGATGCCCAGAATTGGGACATGATAACCGAAAGCAGCAGTACGCTTGTGTCGGCATTCTTTCGCATCGACCTTTCCGAACATCGGTTCGATGATATCGCTGATCGCCTTGAGGGCGTGTTAACCACGCAAAATTGGGAGGCTGCCCCGCTGCCCGCCGGGCGCGCGCTCTGGACCATTCCCGCCGTTTTTGGAGGAGACCGGGCGCCACAGCTTGCAGAGGCGGCAGAAGCGGCGGGGATTGGCGAAGCAGACGCGCTGCGCGACCTGACCACGGCTCGCCTGCGGGTCCTGACGCTCGGGTTTGCTCCGGGGCAGCCCTATCTCGGAACATTGGGCGAGACATGGAACATCCCTCGCCAGAAAGAGCTGACGCCAAATGTTCCCGCCGGGGCCCTGGTCGCGGCAGTCCGGCAAGTCTGCGTCTTTGCCAAGGACACGCCGACTGGCTGGCGCCACGTTGGCCAAAGCGCCTTTTCCTGTTTCCGTCCCCGCGGGGACACACCCTTTCCCCTCGCGCCGGGGGATGAAGTGCAATTCACAGAAATCACGGCCAAGGAACTTGCGCGGATCGAAGCGCAGGTGACCGACGGTACCGGCGGCGCCACGCGCGAGGTGCTGGGATGAGGGCGATCCGTGTCCAGAAGGTCGGGCCCGGCGTCGCAGTGCAAGACCTTGGGCGCACAGGATTTTTGGAAAAGGGCCTGACTCGGGGCGGCGCCGCAGACCGGCTGGCTGTCCATGAAGGGGCCGCGCTTCTGAAACAAGCGCCGGCATGTGCCGTGCTCGAGATGGTGGGCACAGGCGGGACGTTTGAAGCGACGGAAGATGTCCGTATCGCGTTGACAGGGGCCGAGATGACGGCCCAGATCGACGGCGCAACGGCCACCTGGAACGCAAGTCATTTGGTGCCCAATGGCAGTGTACTGACCATCGGGCCAACGCGGGCCGGCACCTATGGCTACCTTCATGTGGGCGGCGGTTTGACGACGGACACCATATTGGGGTCGCGCGCAACGCATCAATCTTGCGGCTTGGGCGCCTTGGTCAGCGCCGGGGACGTGCTGCCAATTGGACAGGATCGAGGCGATCAAAGCGGCCTGACCCTTCCGCGTGACACGCGATTCAATGGCGGCACCGTGCGGATCGTGCCGAGCATGCAAACCGACGATTTCGCCCCGGACACACGAACGCGCTTTGAACAGACAACATTTCGCCGTGACCCGCGCGCCAACCGGCAAGGCATCCGTATGAACAGCGACGGAGAAGGCTTCTCTGCCCCCGAGGCGCTCGGCATTGTCAGCGAGGTCATCGTGCCCGGCGACATCCAGATCACCGGCGACGGGACGCCGTTTGTCCTGATGGCCGAAAGCCAGACAACGGGTGGATACCCCAGGATCGGGACGGTCCTGCCCTGCGATCTGCCGCGCGTGGCCCAGGCACCCGTCGGGTCGGCCCTGCAATTCCAGTTCGTGAGTCTAGCCGAAGGCGCCGCCATAGAAGCACGCGCACGAGCGGCGTGGGCCGCGCTGACCAAAAGCACCGCGCCCTTGGTACGAGATCCGGCAGACATACAGGATCTGTTGAGTTATCAACTGGTTGGGGGTGCCGTGTCAGCGACCGATGCCCGCCTGGACGAAGGATAGAAACATGCGAGTCGACCTGAACGCCGATATGGGTGAAAGCTTTGGCCCCTGGAAAATGGGCGATGACGCCGCGCTGCTCGAAACGGTGACATCAGCCAACATCGCCTGCGGCGCACATGCGGGCGATCCGGATGTGATGGCCACGACGATGGGTATCGCACTGGACAAGGGTGTCGGGATCGGGTCACATCCGGGCTTTGCCGATATTCAGGGGTTTGGGCGACGGCGCATCGACATGCCACTGAATTCGCTCCAGAATTCAATCCGCTGCCAGGTCGGCGCGACGCTCGGCATGGCGAACGCGCTGGGGGCAAAGGTGCGGCATATCAAGCTACATGGCGCGCTTGGCAACATGACCTCAGAAGATGAAATGATGGCGCGCGCCTGTTACGAGGCAGCGCTATCCGCCCATCCCGACGCGATCATCATGGTGCTGGCCGCCACCGCGCAAGAGCGCGCTGCCAGATCTATGGGGGCACGTTTCGCATGCGAAATCTTTGCCGACCGTGCCTATAATGATGACGCCACATTGGTCGACCGGCGTCAGCCGGGTGCGGTTATCCACGACGCTGATCTCGCCGGCAAACGGATGGTCGAAATGGTCAAATCCCAAGCGATCATTACCGACAGCGGCAAGCGAATCGAAACGCCCATTGACACGATCTGCTGTCACGGAGACACGCCCGAGGCCGTGGAGATCGCTGCCTCGGTCCGACGCACGCTCGAGGGCGAAGGGATCGTGGTTCAGGCGTTCGAAGGGCGGACCGCGTAGCACGGTCAAATGGCGCGGGACACGAGGGTGAATATGGCCGCCTCGAACCGCGACGGATCACCCGCGGCTCGCGCCATGATCTGGGCACCTTCGACCTGCGCCATGGCTGCCTGCGCCTCGGCGCGCGGATCGACAACCCGCTGCAGACTGCCATCGGACTGCCCCAGGCGGAACACCGCCTCAAGCCATGCGGTCACATCCCGGTGAAACGCAACAATCTCGGCTATCGTTTCTTTGGGCAACGCTGCCTGGGTGACCGACAGGGCAACGCACAGGCACAGGCTTCGTCCCCCTTCGGACGCGATGCGATAAAGATCGAGAAGGCGCAAAAGCCGCGCACCCGCCGTGGGATGGGCCAACGATATGTCGTGCAGCCTTTCCATGAACACCGCCCGGTAGCGCGCGATCAAGGCCTGAGACAGATCGCCCTTCGCTGGAAAGTGATAGTGGACCGACGCTTTACGAATGTCGGCGCCGGCGGCAAGGTCAGCAAAGCTGAACCCGTCAAAGCCGCGCTGCCGCGCCAAATGCTCTGCCTGATCCAGAAGATGCGTTCTTGTATCCATGTATATCTACCTACTGATCGGCTTGTTCCAAACAAGCACAGTTGACAATTGACTCGGAATCCTTGCGTATTCAAGCTGTTTTCCCTACCAAATAGTAGACACCGCGATGAAAGGCCGATGAACATGGAACTGAACGCCGACTTTTCCCAAAGCGTGCGCGTCCTGAACGCTGACAATCCTTGGCGCGCCTCGCCCTCTGCCGGAGTTGAACGCAAGATGCTCGACCGGATCGGGGATGAGGTTGCACGGGCCACCACAATCGTGCGCTTTGCCCCCGACAGCGCGTTCGCACCGCACACCCATGACGGGGGCGAGGAGTACATCGTGCTCGAAGGTGTCTTTCAGGACGAAGCCGGGGACTTCCCCGTCGGTACATATGTGCGCAACCCGCCCACATCGCGCCACACGCCCAGATCGAAGCCCGGAGCCACCATCTTTGTAAAGCTCTGGCAGTTCGACCCCGAAGACCGCCAGCACGTGCGCATCGACATGAATACGGTCGATACAACATCAGACCCGGCACGGTCAGGCGTTGCGACAGCGACTCTGTTCACGGATGCGCAAGAACATGTCGCGCTTGAGGTGTGGCAGCCTGACATCACCCAAACGCTGGACACCTCAGGCGGGGCCGAAGTCCTGATACTCGAAGGGTCCGTGTCCGACGACGAAGCCACTCTAGGTCCGCGGGACTGGTTGCGCATATCACCCGGCAGCACCTTGGCATTGACATCAGGTTCAGATGGCGTGCGGCTCTGGGTCAAAAGGGGCCACTTGCACCAAATGATCGACGCGTGACCAGCGCATTGGTCCTTGGCGCGGGTCTGGCCGGTCTCGTTGCTGCGCGGCACCTGCATCTTGCGGGTCATTCCATAAAGGTGCTTGAAGCGCGAAACCGTATCGGTGGGCGGGCACTCACAATGTCGTTGAACGGCGGCGGCATTGATCTGGGTCCGGCCTGGATCTGGCCTGCCTACCAGCCAAATGTCATCGCGCTTCTCACGGAACTTGGTTTAGAAACGCTGCCTCAGGATGAAACCGGGGACTTCGTTCTCGAAACAGAGAATGGCATCCGCCGGGGCACATTTCCCAAACGCTACACCGACGCCGTCCGCATTCGGGGTGGCGTTCAAGCACTCGCGCACCGGCTTGCAGCAGCGTTGCCGAAGGATACAATCCTACTGTCGGAGGAGGTGAGCGCGCTTGATTTGCAAGGCCGTCCGCGCGCCATCACTGCTACACGGGCTTGGGATGCGAATGTCATAATCTGCGCTGTTCCGGGGCGAATTGCGGCCAAGTGGGACGTTAACCCAGGCTGGCCCGCGGTCGTGGCGCAAGATCTCGTGCGTTGGCCGACATGGATGGCGGCCCATGCCAAACTCGTCGTGCAATACGATCGCCCGTTTTGGCGCGACGCGGGCCTCTCTGGCGGCGCGGTCAGCCACATGGGGCCTTTGGTCGAGGTCGCCGACCAATCCGATCCCACGACGGGGGTGTTCGGTTTGTTCGGGTTCGTGGGAATACCCTTCCATACCCGCAGCGGTCAGGCAGAGATCGTGCGCCACTCGCTCACACAGTTGGTCCGCCTGTTTGGACCGGATGCAGCACACCCCATTCGGGTGGAGTTGATGGATTGGGCAGCAGAGCCGTTCACCGCCACCGCCATGGATCAGACGGCACCGCATGGCCATCCATCCTATGGCGCGCCCAGTTTGTCGGGTCCTGTGGACGGACGCCTTTTCTTTGCCGGAGCTGAGGTTTCCAAAACCCATGGCGGGCTGATCGAAGGGGCCATTGAAACGGGTGAACGCGCAGCGATGCTGGCCGCAAGGGCACTCGTCTCTTAAAGGCGCAGATCACTCTCCTCCGGGCCAAATACAGCCTTCATATCAAACAAAACACCATTTTCCACCAACAGTGCGCGTAACCGCCCCGCCCCTTGCGCAACAAGATCATCATGGGGCACGGCAAGAACAATTGCGTCATACGCACCTGTATTCGGCAGAGCGTTTAGCAAGCCGATACCGTGCTCCGCATGCACCTGTTGCCCGTCTGCCCAGGGGTCGTGAATCTCAATCTGCATCCCGTAGGTTTGCAACTCACCTATCATATCAACAACTTTGGTGTTGCGGATGTCGGCGCAATTCGGCTTGAACGTGATACCCAGGATCAGCGCGCGACCGCCATGCACCCGCACCTGACGGTGGATCATCGCCTTGACCAACAGCGACACGGCATGTTGTGCCATGCCATCGTTGATCTCGCGCGCCATGCGAATGATGTCCGGGATGTGCCCGGCGGAGATCGACTTGTCGATCAGGTAGTAAGGATCAACGCCAATGCAGTGCCCACCGACCAGGCCCGGCGTGTAGCGATTGAAATTCCATTTGGTCGCCGCGGCATCCAGCACGGCGGTGGTGTCGATACCCAAGTGCGAAAAGATGATAGACAGCTCGTTGATCAGGGCGATGTTGACATCCCGCTGTGTGTTTTCGATCACCTTGGCCGCCTCAGCCACGCGAATGGTCGGGGCCAGATGCGTGCCCGCAGTAATGATCGTGCCATAAAGCGCGTCAATGACCCGCCCGGCCGCGGGCGTAGATCCGGAAGTCACCTTAATGATCTTCGGCAGCGGGCGCTCTTTGTCGCCGGGATTGATCCGCTCAGGGCTGTAGCCTGCATAGAAGTCGGTGTTCAGGGTCAGGCCCGACATTTTCTCGACCAGGGGCAGGCAGTCTTCCTCGGTCGCACCCGGATAGACCGTGCTTTCGAAGATAACGACATCGCCTCGTGCGATGACCTCGCCGACCATTCGCGCTGCGGCCAAAAGGGGGCCAAGATTGGGCTGGCGGTGACTGTCGATGGGGGTCGGAACAGCAACGATGTAGACATTGCAATCCGCGATGTCAGACAGGTCGCCAGTATAGCGCAGGTGCGCCGCCGCAGCCAAATCGTCAGTTTCGCCTGTGCTGTCGGTGCCCGCCTTCAACTCGGCCACCCGCTCTGCGTTCAGATCAAAACCGATGGTCTCGCGCTGTTTGCCGAACTCCACCGCAAGCGGCAGGCCCACATACCCCAGGCCAATCACGGCCACGCGCATGTCATCAAGGGTCGGCAGGGGGGCTGGGATCATGTCATGCGCCTTTGTCTTTCGATGCCTTGCCTAGCTGTGCTGCACCACCGGTGCAATATGCAGGGCCAGGCACCCCCGGCACAAAGAGGTGAAGATCATCTGCTCAGATCAGCCGACCGAAACGATTTGCCCCGAACCGGCTGCAGCCTTGATCGCCTCAATCACCTGCACCGCACGCAGACCATCAGCGGCACTGACCAGCGGTTCGGCCTTGCCCCGGATCACTTGTGCGAAATGCTCAATCTGCGATTTTAGCGGATCCGACAACGGCACGGGCACGCGGGTCTGTTGGATGGGCGCCCACCAATCCGGGCCATCGTGCTGCGTCCACAGGCTCAGGTTCGGTAAAGACAGGCTGCCCTTGGTGCCCCCGATCAGATAGCTGGACTGGTCCGTCTTGGGATAGGCGGGGTTCTCGCCCGCTGTCAGCTCCCAACTCCACGGGCCAAGCGCCACGTCAGACAGGTTAACGGTCCCCAGCACGCCGCTGGCAAAACGAAGGGTGGCAACGGTGACCTCTTCCGCTTCAGTCCCGCGCACAGCACTGCTTTCCATTGCCTGCACATGACTGATCAGCCCGCAGAGGTACATCAACAGGTCAATATCGTGGATCAAGTTGATGAACAGTGGCCCGGCCCCCGCCCGTTGCCGCCACGCCTGCGCATAGTAGCTTTCGGGTTTGGGCAACCAGCAGGTGCCCTGCACTGTGGTCACGGTGCCCAATGTCCCCTCGGCAATGATCTCATACGCCCTGGCCACGAGCGGATTATGGCGGCGGTGATGGCCGACAAGGATGGGCACGCCCGCGTTTTGCGCAGCGCGCACAACGGCAACGCCGTCGGCGGCGGTACCCGTCAAGGGCTTTTCAATCAGAACCGGGCAATCCGCATCAATCAGCATCAACGCCATGCGCGCGTGCAGATGGTTCGGCACGGCAAGGATGACACCGTCTGAATGCGCCGCAAGTTCGGATAGGCTCTTAACGACAGGCCACGCAACATCCTCTTTCAGCGCGGGATCAAACACCGCGGAAACGGTGACACCTTGGGCGCGTGAAATGGCATCAAGGTGTTGCCGCCCGATCAGGCCGACGCCCGCAACCCCGATCCGGGTCATGTTTGCCCAGCCGCAACTGCGGCCATTATACCCCTCAACTCGGCCAAGCCCCGCATCCGGCCGATCAAAGGATATCCCGGCAGGCTCTCCCGGTCACGATCCATCAGCAGTTCCTGTCCATGGTCCGGGCGCATCGGAATGGCATGATCGGCACGCCCCTCTGCGCGGCGCCGCGCTTCCTCCTGCATGAGCGCAGCAATGGTCGCGACCATATCCGTGTCGCCTTCCAGGTGCGCCGCCTCGAAAAAGGCAGGGCGCGCAGGGTCAGGAGAGCTCAGCCGCTTAGTGTTACGAAGATGTACGAAATGGATCCGAGGCCCAAGGCGACGGACAAAACCGGCCGCATCAAAATCTGCCGCCACGCCAAGGGATCCCGTGCAAAGCGTTGCACCATTCGCTGGCGTATTTACCGCGTTCAGCACTGCTTCGTAATCTTCGGTAGAGGACATGACACGCGGCAATCCCAAGAGGGAAAAGGGCGGGTCATCGGGATGACAGCACAGCCGCAGGCCCAACCGTTCAGCCGCAGGCGCAACCTCCGCCAGAAAATCAATCAGATGCCGGCGCAGCGCATCCGCATCAATGCCGCGATAGGTATCCAGCCGTGCGCGCACGTCGTCCAGCGTCCAACCATCATTCGCACCGGGCAGCCCTGCGATCACAGTTCGGGTCAGCCGCACCTTGGCCGCGTCGTCCATCAAGGCAAAGGCAGCTCTTGCTGCCTCCTGCACCTCGGCTGAATAATCATCGACGGCTCCGGCCCGGTCCAGAATGAACAGATCGAACGCGGCAAACTGGGCCAGATCAAACAGCATCGCCGTGCCGCCATGGGGCAGGGGCGCACGTGTTTCCGTGCGGGTCCAGTCCAGGATCGGCATGAAATTATAGCAGATCGTGCGCACACCCGCCTCGGCCAAGGCCGACATGCTTTCGATATAGGCCGTCACATGTGCCGCCATGTCGGACCCTTGGGTCTTGATGGTTTCGGACACGGGCAGGCTTTCCACCACCTCCCAACGCAAACCCGCCGCCTCGATCATCGTCTTCCGGTCGGTAATGTCTTGCGCTGTCCAAGCCTCGCCGGGTGGGACGTCGTGCAAGGCGGTGACGACACCCGTTGCGCCAACTTGCGGTAAGTCGGACAATTGCGTCGGATCATCCGGCCCAAACCAACGCCAGCATTCAATCATGGTTGCCATCCTTCGCGCATCGGGTGATCGGCGGGTATCGGCAGGGAAACACGCACCCCACGACGGTGGGACGCATAGATCGCGGTGACAAGCGCGATAGAGGCTGCACCATCCTCCAGAGTGACAGCAGTGTTCGGCATGCCAGCGATGGCGTTGCCCACTTCGCTCAGAAACCCGGCAAATCCGCCCAGGCCTGGCGCCATGTCGGCACAGACTGCATCGACATTGCCCTGTCGGTCCGGATCGCGCGCCACGAACTGCCAATCATCCTCACCCGGAGCATACGGATTCGTGTGCGATGTGGCCGTCAGATGCTCATAGACAAAACGCAACCGCGTTTCGTCCTTCGCAGCTCCAAGTGTCACACTGCTTGTCGCCAACGCGCCACCTTGCAGGTCAAAGATCAGCGCGGCGCTGTCCTCGGTTTCGATCGGATTGACCAGCACGCTCAGCCTTGCGGTAACCGCCTCAATCGGCGCCATGAACGTGGACAACAGGTCATGGGCGTGAATCGCATGGCCCAGGACCGCTCCACCCTGCTCACCCGCCCACGTGCCGCGCCAAGGAACGGCATAGTAATCCGCATTCCGGTTCCAATGCGTCTCCAGCGATGCAGCACGCGGTGCCCCGACGAGGCCCGCGGCCCGAAGCGCCCGTAACTTGTCAAAGGCCGGACCAAACCGATACTGAAACACAGGAAAGACCAACCTGCCCGCTTGCGCCGCTGCATCTGCAATCGCATCAACGTGCGCCAGTGAAGTCGCAAGAGGTTTTTCGCAGATCACATGCTTGCCTGCCTCGAGCGCAGCAATGGCAACAGGCGCATGCAGATGGGGCGGTAGGCAAATGTCGATCAGATCGACATCCGCTTCGAACGCCTCTTCGACCGTTGGCAAAGGCGTGATCAGATCCCCGCACAAGGCCGCGCGCCGGTCAGCATCCTGATCGGCCAGATGGGTCACGGCAAAGCCGTCCAGCCGATCATAGGCGGCAAGGTGCTGCGCCCCGATCCCGCCACCCAGAATGGCCACCCGGATCACGGCGACGCTCCTTCGGCCATCGCCTGCGCGCGCAAGGCCAACTCCATGACCTTAAAACAATGTGCCTGCGACATCGCCGTCTCCGTGCGGTGGGCGATGTCATGGGCCAAGCGTGCGAAGTAGGGCAACCCTGCTTCCCGAGCATCCATCGCCTCGCATCTGTCCCCGTTGACCAGCAGCAGGTGATCTGTACCCGCTCGCCCGCCCACGTCCACATACTTGCGCAACTCGATGTAACCCTCGGTGCCCAGCAGCGTCAGACGGCCATCACCCCAGTTGGGCAAAGCGTCAGGCGTGTACCAATCCACGCGAATGTAGCCAGAGGCGTGATCGGACTGCAGCGCAACTTCGCCAAAGTCTTGCAAACCGGGCTCGCTGCCGTTCGCATGGTTGGCAACATGCGCCATCGTCACCTGCGCATCAGTCGATCCGGTGAAGTGCAGAAACTGGTCGATCTGGTGAGAGGCGATATCAGTCAGTACGCCACCGTATCTTTTGCGCTGAAAAAACCAGTCGGGCCGGGTCGGCCTGTTCAACCGATGCGGACCCAGCCCCGTCGTATGCACGACGCGTCCAATGGCACCGTCTCGAACCAACATGTCGGCCAACGTCACGCAAGGCACCTCGAACCGCTCGGAAAAATTGATTGACCAGATGCGCCCCGTCTCGGCGACGCACGCCTTGATCGCGTTCAGTTGATCCATCGACGTGCAGCCGGGCTTGTCCGTCATCACGTCATGCCCGGCCTGCATGGCCCGAATGGCAACAGCGGCCCGATCTGCGGGGATGTTCGACACCAAGGCCAGGTCGGCGCCCGCCGCCAGCGCCGCATCGAGCGTGTCAAAGCGATGCAGATCAGGGAAGCGTTTGATGTAACCCTCCAACGGTTGCGGATCGCCTTCCGTCCAAAAGCCAAGACAGCGGGCCCCTTGCGCGAGCATGTTCTCGGTCATGCCGTAAATATGCCGATGGTCCAGCCCTAGTGCGACAAAACTCAGTGTCATTGAGCCACCTCGACCGTTGTTCCGGATCGCGCGGCGCGTTCCATGGCGTCGATGACGGCATGCACGTGCAATGCCTCGGACGGCGGGGCAATTGGCGGTCTGCCTGCCGCAACCGAAGTCACGAAATCCTCGAGGATGGACTGATGCCACGCATGTGTGAACGCCATCGGGTCAGCCCCGCCTCCCGTCTCGCTTGCGGCTTCAGGCGACAGATCTTCGCGTTCACCTGTCAACCAGTCGATACGCAAATGGTCGCCCTCCAGATGTGCACGGCCCTTGGTCGTCGTCACTGTTATGCTCTCCGCCGCTCCGGGATAGGCGGTCGTGGTCGCGCTCAGCACGCCAGTTGCACCCGACCGAAACGTCAGTAAGGCGGCCGCGATATCCTCCGCTTCCATACGATGCAGGGCGCTCGTGCGCATCATCGCCTGCAAGGCGGCAACAGGTCCAACCAGCCAAAGGCCAAGGTCCAACGTGTGGATCGCCTGATTGATCATAACGCCGCCGCCATCACGCGCATAAGTGCCACGGCCCGGTGCATCGTAGTACGCCTGCTCACGCCACCACGGCACGCGCAATTCGACATGAACGATGTCACCAAGTACGCCCGCGTCCAGCTTTGCTTTCAACACTTGCGCGGCAGCCCGCGTGCGGTGCTGAAAGCACAGCGCAAGCGGCACATTGGCCGATGCGTAAAGGTCAACAAGAGACCGCGCAGCATCAAGTTTGCGCTCGACCGGTTTCTCCATCAGCGTCGGAATCCCCGCTTTGGCCAGCGCCTGCGCGTATTGGGTCCGCGCGTCCGGCGGCGTGATCAAAATGGCACCATCCGCATCCGTATCCAACACAGCGTCCATGCTGCCCAGCGGCGCAACCTGGTATCCCAGCGTCTCTGACGCAGCGGCACAAAAGTCTGCTGTGCGTTCCGCGTCTCGCCCCAAAACACCAACCAGGCGCGCGCCCACGGTGTTGTCCCGCAGCGCCAGAACATGTGTCTGCGCAACCATGCCAGCACCGATCATCACGACGTTCATTGCGCACCTCCCAGCCCGCACAGTGGCGCGATTTCACAGGTGCGCCAAGGGGCATTCGTGCTAGTGTTCGGAAAAAGCAAAGGGGCAGCCATGTCTTTGAAACTGAGCGGGAAAGCGGCGCAGATCTATGACGGGATCAGGGGTGCCCCGATCGTGTCGCCCCACGGTCACTGCGACCCCGCGTGGTTCGCCATCGACGCGCCCTTCTCCGATCCGGCAGAGCTGCTGGTCATCCCCGATCACTACGTCTTCCGGATGCTCTATTCGCAGGGCGTGCCTCTCGATCAACTGGGCGTCGGTGTGGCTCCCGAAGACCGCGACCCAAGGGCGATCTTCCGCCTGTTTGCCGCGCATTGGCATCTGTTTCTGGGCACGCCCAGCCAGTTTTGGATCGAACACGAACTGCGCGAAACGCTTGGCTGCGACACGGCCCTCGGACCGGATACGGCGGATGCCATTTATGATCACATCGCAATATGGCTGACGGACACAGACAACCTCCCACGTGCATTGTTCGACCGCATGGGGATCGAGGTGCTTGCAACCACCGACGCCGCACTCGACCCGCTCACACACCACCAGGCCATCCGTGACAGCGGCTGGACCGGCACGGTCATCCCAACCTTCCGGCCCGATGCGCTGCTGAACCCGCGCGCGCCCGGCTGGGTAAAAGAGGTTGCGGCCCTCGGCGCAATGACCGGGCACGACACCACCGGCTATGACGGGTTCCTCGCCGCCCTGCGCAAACGGCGCAACGCATTCAAAGCCATGGGAGCCACAGCAACGGACCACGCCATCGAGCAACCACAGACCGTCTGGCTCGACCGGCCAGCCGACACCTTTGCCACGCTCCTGTCCGGCAGCATAGCAGACGCTGACGCGTTCCACGGCCACATGCTGATCGAAATGGCGCAGATGTCGCTGGACGACGGGTTGGTCATGCAATTGCACGCGGGCAGCAGACGCAATACCAACCACACGCTGTTTGACCGCTTTGGCGCAAACAAGGGGGCGGACATTCCTGTTGCTGTCGATTGGGTGCGCGGGCTCGAACCCTTGCTCAACCGGGTTGGGAACGACCCAAGGCTGACGCTGATCCTGTTCACGCTGGATGAAACGACATACGCACGTGAACTGGCGCCTATGGCGGGGCATTGGCCTTGCTTGCGCATCGGGCCACCTTGGTGGTTCCACGACAGTGCCGCAGGCATCGCCCGCTACTTGGATCAGGTGGTCGAAACGGCGGGCTACCATAACCTTGCAGGGTTCAACGACGACACGCGCGCCTTCCTGTCGATCCCGGCACGGCATGACCTCTGGCGCCGCGCGGTTGCGCAACACCTCGCCGCGCAGATTGACCGCGGCTACTTCTCGGCCGAAACCGCCGGTCAGGTCGCCCAACTGCTGGCCACGGACCTCGCCCGCAAAACATACCGGTTGGAGTAACCGATGCCGCATATTCTGCACCTTGGGGTCGGCAACTTCTTCCGTGCCCATGCCGCCGCCTACACTCAGGATGTAACCGGGTGGGACGTTACGGGCGTCAGCTTCCGCTCTGCGACCATACGCGACGGCCTAGCCGCACAGAACTTCGCCTATTCCCTGGTGATCAAGGACGCAAACGGCACTCAGGTCAAACCCATCACCTGCCTGACGAACATGCTCGTTGCACCAGAAGACCCAGACGCCGTCATCGCAAGCATCGTGTCAGACAGGTTCGACCTGATCACCCTGACAGTCACGGAAAAGGCATACCACCTCGACACCACAGGTCTCCTCGACCTGAGCGCGCCAGAAGTAAAGGCAGACCTCGCAGGCGGGGGCCAAACAGTGGTGGGCAGTCTCGCGCGCGGGTTGGCGCGCCGCACAACGCCCGTTACGGTTCTGAGTTGCGACAACCTGCCGGAAAATGGCCAGAAACTCGAACAGGCCGTGCGCCGATTTGCTCAAAAAGCGGGCGTGAGACTGAACGGCAATGCAACCTTCCCCTCCTGCATGGTGGACCGCATCACGCCAGCGACAACAGATGCCATCCGGCAAGAGGCAAACGACCCGATGGCCGTCCCGACCGAGACGTTCACCGAATGGGTGATCGAAGACAGGTTCGCCGCGCGCCGCCCGGACTGGCCCGGCGTGCAATGGGTGGACGACGTCGCCCCGCACGAAATGCGCAAGCTGCGGATGCTGAACGGCGCACATTCCTACCTCGCCTATGCAGGCACGCTGCGCGGACACACCTATGTACACGAGGCCATCGCCGACGCAGACTTGCGGGCCATGACCGCCGCGCTGATGCAGGAAGCGGCCGAAACTCTACCCGACAGCGTTCAAGGACAGACGGCTACGTACGCAAAGGCGCTCATCCAACGCTTCGAAAATCCGAACCTTCATCACAGGCTCCGGCAGATCGCCATGGACGGCAGCCAGAAACTGCCGATCCGCATCCTGTCCACGCTCGCTGATCGCAGGGGCAAACACAGTCCCGCCCTATCCGCAGCCATAGACGCATGGGTTGCATTCGTGCGAGGCGAAGTCTCGGATGGTCGCGCACTCGACGACCCGGATGCCGACCGGCTGGTCGCTGCCTGCACCTCCGCCAATCCAGACGGTGCGTTACTGGATCTGATCGGCGCCTAGTGCGGCAGGATCGCACCACGGTGGCCAATCACCTCGCTGGCCAGGGCATGGCCGGCACGCAGCGCCTGATCCTGCGGCGCACCCATCAACAATGCGCCCAGATACGCGCCGTTGAAACTGTCTCCTGCGGCGGTCGTATCGACAACTTTGTCTGCCGCCGGGTAGTTGGCAGAGGTGCCGGTCTCAAGGCAAAGCGGACCCTGCGCCCCGCGCTTCAGCGCGCCTGTGCGTCTTAAGGCGACAAAGCGGTCGACGACGGCGCGCGCGCTCTCACCGGTCAAATCCATCTCATCATCAATCGACGGCAGTGCAATGTCCGACAGCACCCACATAGAGTGTATCGCCGCCCGCGCTGCATCCGGATCCCCCCACAACCGCGGGCGGTAATTGCTGTCAAACGCTACCCGCCCACCTCTCTTCCGAAACGCCCGAAGCCAGCGGATCAGCGCGGTGCGCGTCGAAGTCGGCAAAATCGCCAGCGTGATGGCAGACGTATAGATGACGTCATAGCGTTCCAGCACCGAAAAGTCGGGGCCGGACGGCGTGGCAAACACCATCCGCGCCGCCGATGAGTCCCGCCAGTAGGCAAAGCTGCGCTCGCCCGCCGCGTCAGTTGTGATGGCATAAAGGCCCGGCGTCCGCTCCGGATCGCGCTCAACGGCCTGCGTACCAATGTCCTCCGCTTCGATGGCAGCCACGATCCGGTCGGAAAAAGCATCCGTGCCGACCCGCGTGATGTAATCCACCTCAAGCATCGGCGCTGTCCGTTTCAAATAGATCGCCGTGTTCAGCGTATCCCCGGCCACCCGCACATCGGCTGTGTCACCGCTCATAGAAAGCTCGATCATCGCCTCGCCGATGGCTGCAATTTTCATGCCGTTTCCTTTCGCGCCGTACGCCGCCAGATGATCAGTCCGGACACCACAATGATCGCGGCCCCCAGCAGCGTCCAACCATCCGGCACATCGCCGAAAATCAAGTAACTGGCAAGCGCCAGATAGAGCAGAAAACTGTATGTATACGGCATCAACGTGTTGGCAGGCGCATAGCCATGCGCGCGCGAGAAAATCTCGTGTCCGGCCCATCCCCAGATGCCCAGGCCAATCATCAACGCCCATTGCCAGACCGTGTCCGGCGTGGTCCATACGAAAAACGCAAGCGGCGCCAGCGTCACCGCACCAAAAGCGCCCATCCAGAACTGCATCGTCTCCGGCGCCACGATGCCTGAAATCTTGCGCGTGATGATCGAGTAAAGCGCGAGCGAAAACGCGTTGTAGACGTTCAGAAACGCAATCGCGTGAAAACTCGCGTCAAAGGGCCGGATCACCACCAGCACGCCCGAAAACCCAAGAATGATTGCGAACCACCGCCACGGCCCCACCCGTTCACCCAGAAGCGGCCAACTCAGCGCGCAGACGATGATCGGCGCCGAAAACATGATCGACCCCACCACGGTCAGCGGGAGGTAATTCAGCGTGATGAAGTTGAACAACGTGGCCGACGCCAGCAAGAACCCCCGCAGCAGCACCAGCCCCATGTGCGCGGACTGAAAATTCGACCACCGCACACCTTTGCGCAGCAAAAGCGCGGTGGAAATCAGAAAATGCGGAAAATACCGCATGAACGCCAACTGAAACGCGGGCAGCCCCGCCAGCAAAAGCCACTTCACCGACGTGTCGATCAGCGTGAAAAAAGCGTAGGCCCCCAGCGTCATAACGATGCCAAGGGCCGCGCGATCCTCGGTCGGATGGGCGGCGATCGCCACCTTCAGCCTTTGAACCGGTCGGCAAAGAAATCGACCTGCAGCGGCACCATCTCTTCGCCGCGCCCGGCCTCAATCGACCCGCGCAGACTGTCCAGCGTACTGCCCGACATCATCGAATGGACGCCCGCATCATCACACATCTGCGCGTAATACCCGACGTCTTTGGCCGCGTTCTTGATCGAAAAGGCCAGCTGCTGATCGTCGCCTTTGAGCGCATAGGCCGTCACGAAATCCATCATCCCCGACTTCAGCGGCCCGGCCGACATCACATCATACAATCCCTGACGGTCGACCCCCATCACATCCGCAATCGCATAGCTTTCGGCCATCGCGTTGGCGCAGGCCTGCGCATAGAAGTTGTTGATCAGCTTGATTGTATGCCCCGTGCCCAGCGGCCCGAGGTGAAAGACATTTTCGCCCAGATCGTCCAGCACCGGCTTGACCCTGTCAAAGGTCGCTTTGTCACCCGACCCCATCAGGTTCAACAGCCCGTCCTTGGCGTGCATCGGCGTGCGCCCGATGGGGCAGTCCAGCATCGTGCCACCCGCGGCATCCACTTCCGCCCCCAGCGCCTTGGTCGATGCAGGCAGCGAGGTGCCAAAATCAATGACCACCGCGCCCGGTTTCAGCCCAGCAATCACGCCCTCGTCGCCGCGCATCCGCGCCTCGACATTGTCCGACGTGTCCATACACAGCATCACGATGTCCGACCCTTCGGCCACCGCTTTGGCAGTCGTCACCTCGACCGCGCCACGCTCTACGGCGCGGTCAACATACGTACGCGTTCGGTTCGCGATCACCACAAGGTCATAGCCCTGATCCTGCAACCGCCCCACCATGGCACCACCCATAAGGCCAAGGCCAATAAATCCAATTTTCGGTTTGCTCATGTCAATTCTCCTTCGAAGGAATGGTGTCGAAGGCGCGCGTCTTCAGCCCCTTCTGAATTTCATAGATCGAGATCGGCACATCCGGCTGCGGCTGCGGAATGCGGATGGGGATGTCTTTCAAGCGCGGGGTCAGCGTCGGCGCGCCGCACAGCATCCGTGCGTCATAGTCCGCAATCCCGTCCCACTTGGTCATCGACCCCATAATCGGAAACGCATCCGCCGCCATCATCTCATAAAACAGAATGCGCCGCGCCCGGTCGCTGGTGTTCAGCGCCGATCCATGCACGATCCGCCCGTGATGAATGCTGATCGACCCCGCCGGGCCGGTCAGTTTAACAGCATCCGCCATGTCCAACCCATTATCCTCCGGCAGCATCGCCCCGGCAAAGACACCTTCCGCATGGTGATCGAACACCGGGCCCTTGTGCGAGCCGGGAAACACCATCAGCGGCCCGTTTTCTTCTGCCATGTCGTCAATGCAAATGCCGATGGCGAGGATGTCGTCATTTGTATGCGGGTAAAACGCATAGTCCTGATGCCATTCCACAGCCGCGCCATAGCCTGCCGATTTCATGTTCAGCTTGGTGGTGTGCAGCCGCAGGTTCGGCCCGATCAGATCGCGCGCGGGGGCCAGCACATGGTCGGAATACATCAACTCCCTCACCACATCCGAAATCGTATGCGGTAGCTTGATCCGCCGCAGGCGCGGATCATCGGCAGAGTGACTGTCCTCAAGATCAAGGCGGTCATTGCTCTCGGTCATGGTCGCGGCTTCAGCCTCGAACCGCGCAATCTCATCCCGGATCTTGGTCAGCCACTCGTCCGGGATGCGGTTCTCAACCAACAGATAGCCATGCTCTTCGTAGTGCGCCTTCTGCTCTGGGCTCAGGCACTCCATCACATCACCGCCCCGATCTGCCAGGGCACGAATTCGTAGTCGCCAAGGCCCTGTGCTTCAGACTTCGACATCTCCCCGCTCGCTACACGTAAGAACAGCTCGTAAATCTCGCGGCCCTTCTCTTCGAGGCTCACACCCTCTGAAAGCATCGCACCGGCATTCACATCCATATCCTCGATCATGCGACCATACATTTCTGTATTGGTCGCCACCTTGATCGTCGGTGCTGGCTTCGAGCCAAAAGCAGAGCCGCGCCCCGTGGTGAAGCACACAAGGTTGCAGCCGCCCGCGATCTGCCCCGTCACACTCGCCGGATCATAGCCGGGCGAATCCATGAACGTAAAACCACGCGCTCGCACGCTATCAGCGTATTTGTAGACACCCGTCAGCGGTGTTGTCCCGCCCTTGGCCGCAGCGCCCAACGACTTCTCCAGGATCGTGGTCAGGCCACCGGCTTTGTTGCCGGGACTTGGGTTGTTGTCCATCGATCCCTTGTTGCGGGCGGTATAGTCCTCCCACCAGCGGATCAGATCAATGAGACGCTCACCCGTCTCCTGATCCACGGCGCGGGCGGTCAGCAAATGCTCCGCCCCATAAATCTCCGGCGTCTCGGCCAGCACGCCGGTGCCCCCCTGCGCCACCAGCAGATCGGTGGCATAACCCAGCGCCGGGTTCGCCGTGATCCCCGACCACGCATCCGACCCGCCGCATTGCAGGGCGACCTTCAACTCCGAAGCCCGGCAAGGTTCCCTAACGGATTGGTTGGCAAGGGGCAGCATAGCCGAAACCTTCTCGATCCCCTTCTCGACCGTGCGCCGCAGCCCGGCCACAGACTGGATGTTCATCGTCTGAAACAGCGGCCCCTGCTTCAGCCCATAGGCCTCCAGCAGCCAGTCAATCTGGTTCATCTCGCAGCCCAGACCGACCATCAGCACACCCGCATGGTTGGGATGGCGCGCATAACCCCACATCACGCGCTGCAGTGCCTCGAACCCGTCGCCATCGCCAGCCATGCCGCAGCCCGTGCCGTGGACAAAGGCAACCACGCCGTCAACATTCGGATAGTCGGCCAGGATCTCAGGTGTGAAATGCGCCGCAATCATGCGCGCCGCCGTGGCCGAACAGTTCACGGACGTCACGATGGCGATGTAATTGCGGGTCCCGACTTGCCCGTTCTCGCGCTTGTACCCCATGAACGTGTCAGGTGTCCCCGCGGGGACGGGCCGCAGGTTCGTCGCAAACTGGTAGGCAACATCGGTCCCGCGAAACTCGACATTATGAGTGTGGACATGATCGCCCGCCGCGATGTCCTTGGCCGCATAGCCGATGATCTGCGCATACTTTCGGATCGGGGCGCCCTGCGCGATGTCTTGCACGGCAATCTTGTGCCCGGACGGGATCAGCGCACGGGTCACAACGCCACCAACGTCCACCCCAACGGCAAGCGCGCGGGTCGCCGTAACGACGCTGTCGGACGGATCAAGGCGAATGAACTCCATGGGATGCCCCTACAGCAGGATCGACACGATGGGCGGCCAGATGAGAAGCACCGATAGCGCAATCAATTGGATCCCGATGAAAGGCAGGAACCCCTTGAAGATGTCAGTCAACTGAATGTGCGGTGGCGCCACGGACTTGAGGTAGAAGGCCGCCGGACCAAAGGGCGGCGACAAGAAGCTCACCTGCATGTTCATACAGAACACCACCCCGAACCAGATCGCCACGTGGCGGGGGTTCAACTCGCCGAAGAGGCCAATCTCATCAATGGGCAACTTCAGCACGATGGGCAGGAAGACCGGGATGATCAGCAGCACGATGCCCACCCAGTCCATGAACGCACCCATGAACAACAGGATCAGCATCATGAACAGGATCACGGCCATGGTCGGCAATTCGGACCCGACGATAAAGTCAGCCACGTAAGTCGGTCCGCCCGCGATAGTGTAAGCCCCCGCCAGCGCCGTCGCCCCGATGGTCACCCAGATGATCGTGCCCGTCGACTTGAGCGTCCGCATCAGCGATTCCCACACCAGGTCAAACGACGCCTCGCCACGAAACAGGGCGATAATGAACACGGCCAACGCACCCATGCCAGCGGCTTCGGTGATGCCGGTGATCCCGCCATAGATGGATCCCATGACCACGCCGATGACCACGATGGGCGGCACCAGCCCCTTGCCCATGGACCAACCCAACGCCGTGCGCGCGCGACCAAACAGGCCAAAGATCAAGGCAAGCGAAACTGCCAGCGACACACCAAAATAGGTGATGAAGGGGGCCGTCCCGAACCGCGCCTGTGCGCCCGTCGCAGCCGCATTCGAGCCCGAAAACTCAAAGAACATCGCCCGCAACATCAGCGCCGCGGAAAAGCCCGCAATCACGACCGTCAGGAATGCCAGAAACAGCATGCCTTTCTCGCCGCCGGCAGGCTCGCTCTCATCCGGTTCGGGCAGCGGCGCGTCCTCGGGGCGCAACTGCGTGCGGATGATGATGTAGATGATGATGAACGACGCCAGCATAAAGCCGGGGATGAAGGACGCCGTAAACAGCGCCTTGATCGACGTCTCGGTGATCAGGCCATAAATGATCAGAACGATCGACGGAGGGATCATGGTGCCAAGGGACCCCGATGCACAGATCACGCCGATGGCCAAGTTCTGATTATACCCCAACCGCAGCATCTGCGGCAGCGCGATCAGGCCCAGCAGCACGACCTCACCCCCGATGATGCCGGACATGGCGGCCATGATGACCGCCATGATCGACGTCACAATGGCGATGCCGCCGCGGGTGCGGTTCAGCCAGATGTTCAGGCTTGAATACATCTCCTTGGCGATGCCGGACCGCTCCAGCAGGGCCGCCATGAAGATAAAAAGCGGAATGGATATAAGGACATAGTCCGTCAAAAGCCCATATATTCGTTGCGCTAAGATATTGAGCGGCCCCGCGCCCGGTCGGCCGGTGAGAATACCGTCGCCAAAGGTCCACGGCGCCAGCAGCAACTGCGGCTCGAACTTCATAACCAGCACACCCACAGCCAGGATGGCCGAGGCCAATCCAAGCGGCATGCCGATGGCCAGCAGCAGGATCAGGCCCAGCATCAGGACCAGTGAGATCGTTCCGATATCCATGGGTTACTTCCCTGCCACTTGCGCCTTGATGCGCTCAATTTCTTCTTCGTCCAGGTCTTCGCCCCCGTAATGGACCTCTTCCTTGTTCCAATCGGAAATCAGGTTGATGACGGCCTGAATGGCAACCATGCCAACGACGAACAACACCATGGGCTTCATCGTGGCGGGGATTGGCGGGTCAAAGGCCGTGCCAAACGTCTCCCACCGATAGAACTTGTCAAAGGCTTCGCCATAGCCGCCATAAATCAGGAAAAAGGCGAAGGTGACGATCAACAGGGTCGAGATGCAGTCAAAGATGCGCTGCACCCAGCGGGGCACCGCGTCATAGAGCAGGACAATGCGGATATGGCTGCGCTGCTGCATGGCATATAGGCCTGCACACAGGAACACGAAACCTGCGAGCCACAGGCTCAACTCGTTGGCCCAAAGCGTCGGCCGTTCGAATACATAGCGCAGGATGACTTCATAGAGCATGACTGATGTCAGCAACACGATCAGCATCATGGTGACACGACCGATGAAAACGGCCAGGCGGTCTGCGGCACGCCAGCTTTCAAACTCCATGCCCGCACGGCGGACGGTGCGAACGCCCAGATAGCCAAACACCAGAATGCCAAGGGCGGCCAGCCAATCCACGATGTCGGCAAAGCCACCAAAGAGACCGCCCAGCCCCGGCGTCACATCGTTGCGACGAAACAGCGCCGACAGTTTGTCGAATTGGGATGGGTCCTCGGGGGGCACGAAATCAAGCGTGAAGGCCGGCATGTGCCAGACAATCCAGCCCGCGCAAAGGATGAATGCCAAAGGCACAATCCACTCGATCGGAGTGCCGGAGCGCACCTGCATCACGAAGTCCCCCCTGTTGTGTGAATACTGTGCCCGAGTGCTGTGAAACTAGCCTCAGACGAAAAGCGAGACCCGCGCACGGCGCGGGGCTCACAAGATCACAGAAGATGGATCAGTCGACCAAACCCAAGTTTTTTAGATAGGAACGGTGGCTGGCAACCAGCGCCTTGGCTTCGGGTGTAGTCGCAAAGTCATCCCATGCGCCTTGAGCGGCGTTGCGGAATTTCTTCAGTTCTTCCGGCGACCATGTATGGATTGTCACACCTTGTTCCTTGAGCGATGCCAATGCTTCGGTATTGGCCACCTCGGTCTGAAGTGCCGTGTGCAGCGCAAGGCTTTCCATCCCGACCGACATAATGCGGCGGTGGTGCTCCGGCATACCGTCCCAAACAGCCTTGTTGCACGCGAGGTGATCAGACGGCATCGAGTGAAAGCCCGGGTAGTTTGCGTGCTTGACTATATCGTAGAGTCCAAGGCCCTGATTGTTGGCAAGACCGGACGCATCCGCACCGTCAATGATACCTGTTTCCAAAGCAGTAAATATTTCCGTGAAATCCATCACAATGGGTGACGCGCCGAGACGTTCAAAGATCATCGTCTCCATGCCAGGCGGAGACCGGAATTTCCAATCTTTCAAGTCTGCAGTTGATGCAATTGGTCGGGATGAAGCAAAGCTTTCCTGACCATAAACCCACCAGCCAACCAGCTGCATACCGAATTTATTGTACAGTTCCTGAGCCGCTTCCAGTCCACCAGCGTAGTACAACCAGCTTAGTTGCTGATAAGGTGTGTCGTAGCCACCCATAATGTCGCCCACAAACTGAAATGCGGGATTTTTCCCGGTCTGATAGCCGCCACCGTGCATTTCACAGTCAAGGATGCCTGTCGCCGCGGCGTCGAAACCTTCGACCGACTTTACAACTGAAGACGACCAGAACATTTCGATGTCGATCTCACCATTGGACATGGTTTCAACGTTGTCGATAAACATCTGGATCAGTTTGCCTGAGTTATTCTCCGGCGTGTAGTGCGTCTGGATCCGCAGTGTCGTGGTTTCCGCCGATGCGGTCATCGCTGTCGTGGCTGCAAGGGCAGCAACAGCGGCGACCGAAGCCGCCTTCTTCAGAAATGTCATTTCATCCTCCCTGACATCTATGTGTGCGCACGCGACAGGTTCGATTGCCCGCCTTGGTGTGTCGTAGGGGAAAGCTAAGCGCACTTGCCCCCACCCGACAACAGGAAAAATGAAATTAGGACGATTTTTGAGATTTTGATAGAATTTCGAGATTTCGTGATTTATGGCTTGGGCCTGCCTGAACCAGCATGACGACGTGAACGGGACCCATGCCCTACGACACCGACATTTTCGAAACCCTGCGCTACCGCCTGATGACAAACGGGTTCGAACACGGGCAGAAGGTGCGCGCCGAACATCTGCGCCAGGAATTCGGCTGTTCCGCCAGCACCATACGCGAAGTGCTGTTTCGCCTGTCCACACTGGGTCTGGTCGAGTTTCAGGAACAGCGCGGCTTTCGCGTGCCGCAAAAGTCGCGCGAGATGATTCACGAACTCACGCATCTGCGCGTCCTGCTCGAAGCCGAAGGGACGGTGATGTCGATCCGCCGCGGCGGCGTCGCATGGGAGGCGCGGCTGACCGCCGCACACCACCACCTCAGCCACCTTGAAATGCGCCTGAACACCGCGACCGACCGCTCGCCCTTTGTCGACCTGTGGTTCGGGGCCGAGGCGCAGTTTCACGAAACCCTGATCTCGGCCTGCGGCTCACAAACCCTGATCGACACGCACCACCGCGTCTATTGCCGCTTCCGCCAGCAACTGATGGTCGAAGACCGCCATTTCGACTTCATTTCCCAGAACATCATGCACCACCAACAAATCCTCGACGCCGCCATGGCCGGGGACGAGGGTCTGACACGCCAGAAAATCCACGACCACCTCGCCCGGCACCTGATGACGGTCGAACCGGTCTAAGCCAACCGATCGCATTCAAAGTTTCCGATCGACCAGATCATCCTCGATATACACATCAATGATCTCGCGGAACGTCTCCTCCGCCTGAAACCCGAGCGCCAGCGCCCGCTCCGGCGCAAAGTTTCGGGGCCACCCCGAAACGATCCTGGCCACCGCCTCATCCCGCTGCGGTTTGATCAGCGCGACAACATTGTTGCCCGCCACGTCCCGCAACGCCTCGATCTGTTCGGCCACAGTGCAACTCAATCCCGGCAGGTTCAGCGCCCGCCGACCCTCCAGCCGGTCACTGTCCAGTACCGCCGCATGAGCCAAAAAACCAGCTGCCGACCGGGGCGAGGCATGCCAATGCCGCACCGTATCCTCAACGGGCAACACCGCCTCCAAACCGTTCAACGGCTCGCGAATGATGCCGGAAAAGAACGAGGACGCCGCCAGGTTTGCCTTGCCCGGCCGCACACAAATTGTGGGCAACCGCAGCGACATCCCGTCAATGAACCCCTTGCGCGAATAGTCCTGGATCATCAGCTCGCACGCCGCCTTCTGCGCGCCATAGCTGGTCTGGGGAGAGGTCAGGAATTCATCCCCGATCTTCTCCGGGTACGGCCCGCCAAAGACAGCGATGGATGAGGTGAACACCACCCGCGGCACATATTCACCACCGCTCGCCCGATGCTGCGCCCTCAGCGCTTCCAGAAACGCCCAAAGCGGCGTCAGGTTCGTCTGCCAACCCAGATCAAAATTCGTCTCCGCCTCGCCCGACACGATGGACGCGAGGTAGAAAATCACGTCAAACCGCTCCGCTGCCAGCGCCGCGCCCTCGGCCAGCACTGACAGATCACCCACCCGCTTGTCATCGCCTACTGCATCGGGGCCATACCCCAGATCATGCAGCGTCACGCGGAAATCCCCAAAGCCGGGCAGGCCCTGCGTTTCAAGCCGCTTGGCCAGCTTCTGACCGACCATACCGCCGCCGCCCAGGATCAGGATACGCTTCATGCCGCACCCTCCTGCCGCGCCTTCAGCTCAAGATACAGGCCCGAATGATCCCGATCCGCTCCGTCCATATGATCTACGAAGTGTGCAAACCGATCCCGCACATCCTGCACCATGGGCAAGGTCACACCCGTCGCCCCGGCCTCGTGCAGCACGTTATCCAGATCCTTCAACTGAAACTTCGACAGCCCGCCGGGTTCGAAATTCCCAGTCGTCATCCGCTCCCCGTGCTGCTGCAAAATGGTGCTGTCGGCAAAGCCGCCCTTCAACGCGGCGCGCAGCGCTGCAGGATCAGCGCCCCCTTCCTCGGCCAGCAACATCGCCTCGGCCACTGCCCCGATCGTGACCGCGACAATCGCCTGATTGCACAGCTTCGACAACTGCCCGGCCCCGGTCGGGCCCACGTGCACCGGGCGGCCCATCACCTCCAGCACCGCACGCGCCCGATCAAAATCCGCAGCCTCGCCACCCGCCATGATGGCAAGCGACGCAGCCTCCGCCCCCTTGGTGCCCCCGGACACGGGCGCATCCAGAAAGCCGACGCCAAGCTCCGAAAGGATCGCGCGGGCCTCCCGCGCCTCGCCGGGCTTGGTCGATGACATGTCGATCCACAGCGCCCCGCTGGACAGGCTGCGCGACACCTCGCCAATCACCGCCAATACCGTCGGCCCATCACTCATCATCGTGATGATGACATCCGCCCCGGTCACTGCCGCGGACGTGCTGGCCGCGACCGCTGCGCCGTCATCTGCCAACGGCTCTGCCTTGGTGACAGTCCGGTTCCACACCGTCACCGGCACCCCGGCACGGGCAAGATTGCGCGCCATGGGAAAGCCCATCAACCCCGTGCCCAACAGGGCCACCTTTTCGAACGCCATCGACACTCCTCCGAAATTGCCGTGACGTCTGGTCAACACCTCCGGCTTGTCCTACGCTAACACCAAAACGCAGACCCCGCGTCTGCGCAACACCTGATCGGATAAGGGGGGAGTGCATGGGCCGTCTTGACGGGAAGCGCGCACTTGTGACGGCCGCGGGCCAAGGGATCGGCCACGCCAGCGCTTTGGCAATGGCCAACGAAGGTGCACAGGTCTTTGCCACGGACGTAAATACCGAGGCCCTCGGCACGCTGGATCACGCCAATATCGTGACCTTCCCGCTCGACGCGCGCGATTCTGACAGCATTGCAGATGGTGTTTCGCGCGCGAAACCTGACATTCTGTTCAACTGCGCGGGGTTCGTGCATCATGGCACCATACAGGACAGTACGGACGACGAATGGGACTTCGCCTTCGACCTCAACGTCCGTTCGATGTACCGCACCATCCGCGCGGCGCTTCCAGGGATGCTGGACCGCGGAAACGGCAGCATCATCAACATGTCGTCGGCCTTGGGCTCCATCATCGGCGCGCCCAACCGCTTCATCTACGGCACGACCAAGGCGGCTGTCGTCGGCCTCACCAAATCCGTCGCCGTCGACTTCATAACCCAAGGCATCCGCTGCAATTGCATCTGCCCCGGCACGGTGGAAAGCCCCAGCTGGCACGACCGGGTCAAGGCACTCGGCGAGCAACTTGGCAGCTATGACAAGGCCATGGAACAATTCGTTGCCCGCCAACCCATGGGCCGGGTCGCCAAGGCCGAGGAAATCGCAGCGCTTGTCGTCTACCTTGCCAGCGACGAAAGCGCATTCACCACAGGACACACCCACATCATTGATGGAGGCTGGTCAGGACAATGACCAAGAAAATAGGAATAGAAGACCTGCGGTCTCGCAAATGGTTCATGAACCCGGACAACCCGGAAATGACCGCACTCTATCTGGAACGCTACCTGAACTACGGGCTGACGCGGGACGAGCTGCAATCGGGCAAGCCGATCATCGGCATTGCGCAAACCGGTAGTGACCTGTCGCCCTGCAACCGCCACCACCTTGAACTGACCAAGCGCGTGCGCGACGGCATCATCGCCGCAGGCGGCACCTGTATCGAAGTGCCCGTGCACCCCATTCAGGAAACGGGTAAGCGACCCACAGCGATGCTGGACCGCAACCTCGCCTATCTCAGCCTCGTCGAAACACTGTTCGGCTACCCCCTGGACGGTGTCGTACTGAACATCGGCTGTGATAAGACCACCCCGGCGCTTCTGATGGCTGCCGCCACCGTCAACATCCCGGCCATCGCCCTGTCCGTCGGCCCCATGCTCAACGGCTGGTTCCGCGGTCAGCGCACCGGCTCCGGCTCCATCGTCTGGCAAGCGCGCGAGATGATGGCCAAGGGCGAGATTGACGGCGAAGGGTTCATGGAACTCGTCGCCTCCTCCGCCCCCTCGGTCGGCTATTGCAACACGATGGGCACAGCCACCACGATGAACTCGCTTGCCGAAGCGCTCGGCATGCAACTGCCCGGCTCGGCCGCCATCCCCGCCCCTTACCGCGAGCGCAGCCAGATCAGTTACGAAACCGGCAAGCGCATCGTCGACATGGTGTGGGAAGACCTGCGCCCCTCCAACATCATGACGCGAGAGGCGTTCGAGAACACCATCGTCATCAACTCCGCCATCGGCGGATCGACCAACGCGCCGATCCATTTGAATGGCATCGCCAAGCACCTCGATGTGCCTTTGAACAACGACGATTGGCAGCAGGTCGGCCACCACGTGCCCCTGCTCGTGAACCTCCAGCCCGCAGGCGAGTATCTGGGCGAAGATTATCAACACGCGGGCGGCGTCCCTGCCGTCATCGGCGAGTTGATCGCCGCCGACCTGCTGCCCCACCCCGACGTCATCACCGCCAACGGCAAGACGATGCGCGAAAACTGCGCCCATCTGCGCAGCGAAGACACCAAGGTGATCAAACCGGTCAGCGATCCGCTCAAAGCCGAAGCCGGGTTCATCAACCTCAAGGGCAACCTTTTTGACAGCGCGATCATGAAAACCTCTGTGATTTCCGAGGAATTCCGCAACCGCTACCTGTCGAACCCCGACGACCCGGAAGCCTTCGAAGGGCGCGCCGTCGTCTTCGACGGCCCCGAAGATTTCCACCATCGCATCGACGACGAAGCCGAAGGGATCGACGAACACTGCATCCTCTTCATGCGCGGCGCAGGCCCCAAGGGGTATCCCGGCGGGGCCGAGGTCGTGAACATGCGCGCGCCCGACTATCTGCTGAAAAAAGGCATTCAGGCCCTTCCGTGCGTCGGTGACGGTCGCCAATCCGGCACCTCCGGCTCACCCTCGATCCTGAACGCCTCCCCCGAGGCGGCGGATGGCGGTGGCCTCGCCCTTCTCGAAAACGGCGACCGCGTCCGCATCGACCTCAAGAAATGCACCGCCGATATGCTGGTGGACGACGCCATCCTCCAGGCCCGCGCCGAAGCGATCATGGCCGCAGGTGGCTACCCCGTCCCCGAAAGCCAAAGCCCGTGGCAGGAGATTTTCCGCGATTACGTGGGCCGCTTTGACGAGGGGATGACCCTGCGCGGCGCCACCAAGTACCAGGACATCTCGCGCCGGTACATGCCGCGCGACAACCACTAGAAAGGCCCGATATGAAACTCGTAAGATATGGTGACGTAGGTCACGAAAAGCCGGGCCTCATGGACGGCGACACGCTGCGCGACCTGAGCGCCCACATTGACGACATCCATGGCGCCACGCTGGGTGACGGCACGCTCGACAAGCTGCGCAACATCGACCTCGCCACGCTACCTGCCATTGATGGATCGCCAAGGATCGGCCCCTGCGTCGGCAACGTCGGCAAGTTTCTCTGCATCGGTCTCAATTACTCCGACCACGCCGCAGAACAGGGGCTTCCGATCCCGGAACATCCCATTCTGTTCTTCAAGGCGAACTCGGCCATCGTCGGCCCCAATGACGACGTGGTGATGCCGCGCGGCTCCAAACGCACGGACTGGGAGGTCGAGCTGGGCGCGGTGATCGGCAAGACCTGCAAATACGTGTCGAAGGACGACGCGCTCGATTATGTGGCGGGCTACTGCATCGTCAACGACGTCTCCGAACGCGAATTTCAACAGAACCTCACCGGCCAATGGACCAAGGGCAAATCATGCGACACTTTCGGACCTACGGGTCCGTACCTCGTGACGCGGGACGAGCTTGGAGACCCCCAAGCCCTCGACATGACCCTCTCGGTCAACGGCAAACGGATGCAGACCGGCAACACGGCCACCATGATCTTCTCCGTGGCCGAGATCATTGAACACCTGTCGCACCTCTTCACCCTGCATCCCGGCGATGTGATCAGCACCGGCACGCCGCCCGGCGTGGGCGATGGGATGAATCCGAAAACCTATCTCAAGGTTGGCGACGTGATGGAGCTTGAAATCGCCGGTCTCGGCACCCAACGGCAAGAGGTGAAGCAAGATGCCTGATCTTCTGCAAATCGGTGGCATCACCGACGCCATGCGTGATCGTCTGGCAGAACGCTTCACAATCCACCAGGCCACGGGCGACTACCCGGCGGACGCGATCACCCACATCGTCACCAACGGCCACGATGGCGTGCCCGCCGACATCCTCGCCAACTGCCCCAACGCAAGAATGGCCGCCAGCTACGGCGTCGGCTACGACGCGATCGACACCGACGCCTGCGTGGAACGGGGCATCATCGTCACGCACACCCCCGATGTGCTGAACGCCGAAGTGGCCAGCACCGCCATCATGCTCATGCTCACCAGCTTCCGCAATTTCCTGAGCGACGAGGCGCACGCCCGCTCCGGCAATTGGGAAACGCAAGGCAACGCGCCGCTGTCGCGCAGCGCCGACAATAGGCGCGTCGGCATCCTCGGGCTGGGGCGCATCGGCCAGGCCATCGCAGACAAGCTCGCGCCCTTCAACCCCGACATCCACTACCACACCCGCAGCCGCAAAGACGTTCCCTACACCTACCACGACACCCTGGTAGACATGGCACGCGCGGTCGAGGTGATCATCTGCATCACCCCCGGCGGCCCCTCGACCCACCATATCGTCAACGCCGATGTGATGGAGGCTTTGGGGCCAGACGGCACGCTCATCAACGTCTCCCGCGGCTCAGTCATCGACGAGGCGGCGATGGTCGCCGCTCTACAATCGGGCACGCTGGGCTATGCGGCATTGGATGTGTTCGAGGAGGAACCCAAAATCCCGGACGCGCTCAAATCCATGTCCAACGTCATCCTCCTGCCCCATGTCGGCAGCGCCACGCACGAAACCCGCGCCGCCATGGGTACGCTGGTGGTGGACAACCTGATCAGCCATCTCGACAACGGCCTCGTCATCTCACCCGTACCTGAAACCAAACACCTCAATGGCTAGGATCACAGATGTCACCGCCCGCCTCTTCACCGTGCCGCTCGATGAAATCCTCGTCGATGCCAAGCACGGCGATCACAGCCACTTCCACCTGATCACGGCGACGGTCACGCTGGACGATGGGCGCACCGGCACCGGGTACACCTACAACGGCGGGCGCGGCGGGCACGCCACAGCGGCGATGATCACCCACGACCTCGCGCCGTTCCTTGTGGAGCAAGACGCCGAGAACGTGGAACAGCTCACCCACGCCATGGACGAACACCTGCACTATGTGGGCCGCGGCGGCATCCTGTCCTTCGCCATCTCTGCCGTCGATATCGCCCTTTGGGATGCACGGCTGAAAGGCACCGGCCAGTCACTCGTTCAAGCGGCGGGCGGCGCCTCGGACAGATGCAAGGCCTACGCAGGTGGCATCGACCTCGGCTTCGACCTGCCGAAACTTCTCGACAGCATCCGCACCTATCTGGCGCGCGGCCACAACGCGGTCAAAATAAAGATCGGCCAACCGACCCAAGCCGAGGATCTGGACCGGATCAAGGCGGTGCGCGACTTCATCGGCCCCGACATCACCTTCATGGTCGACGCCAACTATTCCATGACCACCGATCAGGCGATCAGCATGGCCAAGGCGATGAAACAATTCGACATCGAATGGTTCGAAGAGCCCATCGAACCCGACCATTTCGAAGACTTCGCCAAAATCCGCGATGCCAGCGGGATCAAGGTCGCCCAGGGCGAAAACCTTCACACCCTGCACGAGTTTCGCCGCGCCCTGCCCCATGTTGATTTCATCCAGCCCGATGCCTCGAACTGCCTCGGCATCACCGGCTGGCTCGAAGTGGCCAAGATGGCAAAGGACGCCAATGTCCCCGTCTGCAGCCACGGCATGCAGGAGTTGCACGTCTCGCTCGTCTCCAGCCAACCCCATGGCGGCTGGCTCGAAGTGCACAGCTTCCCCATTGACCGCTACACGACCCGGCCTCTGGTGACCGAGGATCACCTCGCCGTGGCACCCGATGTACCGGGCATCGGCGTGGAATTCGATTGGTCGAAACTCACGCCACACGAAATCACCTTGTAAACGAAAACGGGCGGCACTATCGGCACCGCCCGTTTTCCATTTATCGCGCGTGGATCACTCCGTTGGGCCCAACGCGTTCAGCCCTTTCAGGATGTCGATGGCATAGGCCAATTGATAATCCTCTTCCCGCAAATCCGCTGCCGCCTGTGCCTTGGCACGGTCCGCCTCGATCTGCTTGATCTGATCCTCGCTCAGCGAATCGTTGTCCAGGCTCCCGCGCAATTCGCCTTCGGTCCTGGGACCAACTGCGCTCGCGGGCGCATCCTCTTCCTCATCCTCGGCAGGGCGACGGCGCGGCTGTTCCACCACGATGTCAGGGCTCACACCCAGCGCCTGAATAGACCGGCCAGAGGGCGTGTAATACCGCGCCGTGGTCAAGCGCATGGCCCCATCCCCGCGAAGCGGCATGACCGTCTGGACCGACCCCTTGCCAAAGCTCTTGGTGCCCACAACGATGGCGCGGCGGTGGTCCTGCAAGGCCCCCGCCACGATCTCGGACGCGGATGCGGACCCGCCATTGATCAGCACCACAATGGGCTTGCCCTGCGCCAGATCACCCGGCGTCGCGTTGAACCGATCACCATCTGCGGGGTCGCGGCCACGGGTCGAAACGATCTCACCCTCTTCCAGAAACGCATCCGACACGCGGATGGCCTGGGTCAGCAACCCACCGGGATTGTTACGTAAATCCAGGACAAAGCCGTTCACGGCATCCATGCCGCCCAGCGTCTCAACCTCTTCTTCCAGCTTGGACACAAGGTTCGGCGTGGTCTTGTCGTTAAAGGTGGTCACGCGCAGCACAACCGTCTCGCCCTGGCTCCGGCTGCGCACGGCCTGCAGCTCGATCGTGTCGCGAATGATGGATACATCAAAGGGCTCCGTCTCGCCCTCGCGCACCACGGTAACGATGATCTCGGACCCGACCGGCCCGCGCATCTTGTCGACCGCTTCGTCCAGCGTCAGGCCCAGCATCGACTCGCCGTCCACATGCGTGATGAAGTCTCCGGCTTCGATCCCGGCCTCGGCGGCGGGGGTGCTGTCGATGGGCGACACCACCTTGATGAACCCCTCTTCCTGGGTCACTTCAATGCCCAGACCGCCAAACTCGCCACGGGTCTGCACCTGCATCTGCGCCGCATCATCGGGCGACAAATAGCTCGAATGCGGGTCGAGCGAGGTCAGCATCCCGTCAATCGCCGCCTCGATCAGTTCGCCCGGCTCAACCTGTTCGACATATTGCCCGCGGATCCGCTCAAAGATGTCACCGAACAGGTCAAGCTGCTCATACACACTTGAATTTGCGGCTTTTTCCTGCGCCAGCAGCGGCCCCGCAACCTGCGTCGTGGCAATCACACCTGCCACCGTTCCGCCCAATGCGGCCATTACGAATTTCTTCATTACAGCTTATCCATCCTGTTCGGTGCTGAACCATTCAAGCGGGTCCATTGGCACATTATTCTCTCTTACCTCTATATAGAGCGTTTCCGAACGCTCAGCGCCACCCCCTTCACCACCTGTTGAAGGGCCATTTGATGCAGGCAAGCCGCCCATCAAGCCCAGGGGGGTGCTGGCGGCAATGATCTGGCCGGTCTTGCCATAGCTCACGGCCATCCCCGCCAGAACGATCAAGGTGCCGGGGCGCGGTTCAAGGATCGTCACTGTGCCAAAGTCCAGAAGCGGCCCGACATAGCGCAGGGTGGCCGCGGTGGGCGCACTGACAAGAGTGCCGGGACGAGTGGCCAGCAGGATACCGGGACGGGCAATCCCGGCAGCATCCGGCTCTCCGGCGCGACGCAAGATCACACCCCGCGCGGGCATCGGAAATTCGCCGATCAGGTCATCAACTTCCGGCGGCGTCCAGCCGACATCGCCCTCGACAATGCTGGCCAGCCCGCTTGAAAACGCATCCAGCGTCTCGGCCGAGGCAATCAGGATCGCGGTGCGCACCGGATCTTCGCTAAAGCGTTGCGGCAGGTCCGTGCGCTCCGCCATCGCCTGGTTCAGCGCCGACCGGGCGGTCTGCACTTCGGTCAGACCGGTCTGCAATTGCGCCGCCGCCTGCTCTTGCAGCAGGCGCAGGCTTTCCACATCGCTCAGATCCTTCCGCAACTGCGCCGCCCTCTGGTTCAGCGCCGGAGTCAACTCCGCCAGCAACATCCCCGCACGCGCCGTCCCGTTCGGGCCGTCCGGGTGCAGGAACGCCGTGGGTGCCTCATCCGGCGTAAGCGTCTGTAAAACAGCGACAAGCTGCGCGATCTCTGCATCGCGGGCCTGCAACTGCGCGCGCAACTGCGCCTCCCGAATGGCAGCGCGGCGCAGGCCCGCGCGCATCGCCGAGAGGCCCGCCTCATAGGCGTGAACCGTATCTGTCAGGGCGCGCACGCGGTTGCGCGCGCTCTCGGCCTCCGCCAACCGGACAGAGGCCGCCTCAAGCTGTGCCCCCGCCTCGCGCGCCAGCGCACCGGCATCCTCTTGCGCCCAAAGGGGCAAGGCGCAAACGCAAAGGAAGAAAGCGGCCAGCGTCCTCATGCGATCAGACTGTCGCCCGTCATCTCGACCGGCTTTTCCAGCCCCATCAGTTGCAAGAGCGTCGGCGCCAGATCAGCAAGACGACCGTCCCTTATACCGCCCTCCGCCCCGATCAGCGCAACTGGGACAAGGTTGGTGGTATGCGCAGTATGCGGCGCGCCGGTGTCGGGGTCGACCATCACTTCGCAATTGCCGTGATCCGCCGTCAGGATCATCGCGCCGCCCGCCGCCTCAAGCACCGGCAACACACGCCCCAACCCTGTATCCACCGCCTCACAGGCGGCAATGGCGGCCTCAAGATCGCCAGTATGGCCCACCATATCAGGGTTGGCATAATTCACGACGATCAGGTCATAGCCCTCTTTGATGGCCTCGATAAACCTGTCCGTCACCTCGACCGACGACATCTCCGGTTGCAGATCATAGGTCGCAACGGAGGGCGACTTGGGCATCGCCCGATCCTCGCCCACCTCGGGCTGCTCCTCTCCCCCATTCAGGAAAAAGGTCACATGCGGGTACTTCTCCGTCTCTGCCAGGCGGAACTGGCGCAACCCCGCCTTGGCCACCCATGCCCCCAGCGTGTTCACAATCTCCGGCTTGGGATAAACGGTGGTCATATAGGCCGCGTGATCCTCGGAATAATCCGCCATCCCCATCAGCCCCGCCCAGTCCGGGCGGCCGTCAGGGGCGAAGGCGTCAAAGCCCGGGTCGCCCAGCGCCGCGAGGATCTCACGCGCGCGGTCAGCACGGAAATTCAGGCAGAACAGGCCGTCACCATCTTTCGCACCTTTGTAGCCATCCATGACGGCGGCGGGGATGAACTCGTCGGTCTTGTCATCGTCGTAAGCAGACTCGATGGCCGCCTGCGCCGTCTCGACGATCCGGCCATCCGCGCGGACCATGGCGGAAAAGGCACTTTCGACCCGGTCCCAGCGATTGTCCCGGTCCATCGCAAAATACCGACCCGTCACGGTGACCACCCGCGCGCCCGCAGGCAGCGCATCGTTCAACTGGTCCAGATAGGTCAACGCTGATTTCGGAGCCACATCGCGCCCGTCCGTAATGGCGTGAATGACGACAGGCAGGCCTGCATCGGTACAGGCCTTGGCCGCGGCAATCATGTGGTTGATATGCCCATGCACCCCGCCATCCGACAGCACGCCCATCAGATGGGCCCGCCCCTCGGCTTCCTTGATGGCATTGATCCAGTCGGTCAGGCGCGGATTGCGAAAGAAACTGCCGTCCTCGATGGCCAGATCAATCTGGCCCAGATCCATCGCAACGACGCGGCCCGCACCAATGTTGGTATGCCCGACCTCCGAATTGCCCATCTGCCCGCGCGGCAGGCCAACGTCAGGACCATGGGTGATCAGGGTCGCGTGGCTGCACGTCTCCATAATCCGGTCGATGGTCGGCGTGCGGGCCAGTTTGGGCGCATTCCCGGCCTCATCTGCACGCAGTCCCCAGCCATCCATGATGCACAGAACAACGGGTTTGGGTGGTGCCATCTGACGGGTCCTTCCAATGTGATGCCCGCGTTCTACCGCGCGGCCCCACGCTTGGAAAGAACACTTGCCAGCCGGACGCAACCCAGTACGCTTCCTGCCGGACGAAGGGGGAGAAGATGAGCAAACACATGCTGGTGCACCTGAACGTGGTGCGCCCCCTTGGTGCGTTCAGTGCCAGCCACCCCAACGCGCAATTCTTCTTTGGCGAGCTGCCCAAGGTCTTTGCGCGGGCCAAGGCTGATGACGGCATGTTCTGGCACAACCACGGCGCCCGGATGCCCGACGGCAGCTACGGCGACATGAACGACCTGCTCAGCCTGCAAACCGACCGGACAGAGGACAATTTCCACATCCTCACCATGGCCGGGTGGCGCGATGCGAAGGCCATGCACAGCTTTGCCTACCGCGATGCGCTGCACCGGGACGGCATGAAGACCTTGCGCGATTGGGTGGACCGGTCCGAAGGGGCGACGATGGTGCTGTGGTGGGCGATCAAAGGCACGCGCGTGGCACTGGAAGACGGCTGGAACAAGCTGCAAAACCTGCGATCAAACGGCCCCAGCGCAGAGGGTTTCACCCTGCAAAGCCGCTTTCCACCACCCGACTGACCAGCCAGAAACTTGCACCGCTCAGCCGATCCGCTCTGGCAGCCCCTTGCCATTGTTCCACCACCGATGCGGGTTGTCGCGATTGGGATCGTAAGCCGCCCGGCTCGCCCAATCCTCGCGCAGAAAGATCACCGGCTCCTCATAGTGATGGACCTCCAGCACGGCATCCATCACCTTTTCCAGCACTGCCAGATCCCGCTCGATGGAAATCTTCAATTCCACCATGGGATAGGTCTCCGTCCCGCCCGGCGCAAACCCCGCCACATGGGTGGTGGTGGTCGATCCGGCCTTGGGCTGCGCCGTCTCCGCCCCCACCGCAGAAATGCTCGCATTGCGCTGATAGCGGCCATAGCTCAGCGGATGCACGGCCATCACCGCATCCAGAATGCGGTCCGTGTCTTCGGGCAATGTCTGGATTTCCAGCGTCCAAACCGGGACAAACGTGCCCGATGCGGCCTTGTAAGTGTCGAGTGTCATGCGTTTCCTCTCAATCCGGGTTGCCGCGGGTGAAGCTGATCTTTGACAGGTCGGGCGCCGGGCCGGTCGTGGGCAGCACCTCCACCGGGGCCGCCCCCGGTGTCAAAATATGGCGCAACAGGCCCACGGGATGGGCGCGCAGGGTCAGGCGGGTCGACACGTAATCCTCGACCACTTGCTCGCCCAGCGTCATCTCGGGCAAAAGCGCCGTGGGCTCGTCCACCACCTCGCCGTCCAGATCCTTGGCAAAGAGCGGCAGAATGTGACCGGGGGCGATGGCCTTGGCCTGCCACAGCGCATCGCGCCGCTTGATGCCCGCCCCGGCAAAGGCATCCGCCTCGGCCAACCGCTCGATCACCGCAACGCCCACACCCGCCCGGCGCCAGATGTCCTGCACGGACTGGTAGCCGTTGCCGCGGGCCACAGTGATCCACTCGGCATCTTCCTCGCTCAGCCCCTTGATCTGTCGGAACCCCAACCGCAGGGCGAGGCCCCCCTTGCCATCCGGCTCCATCGCGTTGTCCCAAAAACTCGCGTTCACGCAGATGGGCCGCACCTCGACCCCGTGTTCACGCACATCGCGCACGATCTGGGCGGGCGCGTAGAACCCCATGGGCTGCGAGTTCAAAAGCGCGCAGGCAAAGATGCCGGGATGGTGGCACTTGATCCAGCTTGAGGCATAAACAAGCAGCGCAAAGCTCGCAGCATGGCTTTCGGGGAAACCATACGAACCAAAGCCTTCGATCTGTGAAAAACACCGCTCGGCAAAGTCATCCTTATATCCATTCTTGCGCATGCCCCGCAAAAACAGCGCGCGGAATTCGCTGACGCTGCCATGCTTTTTGAACGTGGCAAGCGACCGCCGCAGCCGGTCCGCCTGATCAGGAGTGAACCCCGCGCCCACAATAGCGATCTGCATCGCCTGCTCCTGAAAGAGCGGCACGCCCAACGTCTTGCCCAGCACCGCGCCCAATTCATCGGAGGGAAAGGACACCTCCTCCTCCCCATTCCGCCGCCGGATGTACGGATGCACCATGTCGCCCTGAATGGGCCCGGGGCGGATGATCGCGACCTCGATCACCAGATCATAGAAATTGCGCGGCCGCATCCGAGGGAGAAAATTCATCTGCGCCCGGCTTTCCACCTGAAACACACCGATACTGTCGGCTGCGCACAGCATATCATAAACACGCGGGTCCTCGGGCGGTAGAGTGGCGAGGGTGTAGTCCTGATGGTGGTGCATCTTTAAAAGGTCGAACGCCTTGCGGATGCAGGTCAGCATGCCCAGGGACAGCACATCAACCTTCAGGATGCCAAGCGAGTCGATATCATCCTTGTCCCAGCAGATGACGGTGCGGTCCTCCATCGTCGCATTCTCGATGGGGACGAGTTCGTCCAGCCGCCCCTCGGTCACGATGAAGCCGCCCACATGCTGGCTGAGATGCCTAGGAAACCCGTTGATCTCGTAGACCAGTTCGATGGTCTGCTGCAGACGGCGGTCACTGAAATCGAGGCCGATCTCAGCCATCCGCTCCGCCTCCAACCCCTTGGTCGAAAAAAAGCCCCAGAGCTGTGAGGACAGCGCGCTGATCGTATCCTCTGTCAGACCCATGGCGCGGCCTACTTCGCGGATCGCGCGCTTGCCCCGGTAATGCACGACCGTGGCGCACAGGCCCGCACGTTCGCGGCCATAGGTCTCGTAGATGTGCTGTATCACCTCCTCGCGCCGCTCGTGTTCGAAATCGACGTCAATGTCGGGGGGCTCGTCCCGAGCCTCGCTGACGAAACGCTCGAACACCATCGTGCCCATCTCTGGACTGACAGAGGTGATGCCCATGCAATAGCACACCACCGAATTGGCCGCCGAGCCCCGCCCCTGGCACAGGATGCCGCGGGACCGGGCGAAGTGGACGATGTCTCTGACGGTCAGGAAATAGGGCTCGTAGTTCAACTTGGCGATCAGGGCAAGTTCATGGCGCAGAAGCCGCTGCGCCTTCTCCGGCGCGCCGCCGGGATAGCGCCATTTCAGTCCCTCATAGGCCAACCGTTCCAGCCGCTGGCTGGGGGTCTCGTTCTCTGTAATTTCTGACGGGTATTCATATCGCAATTGATCAAGCGAGAAGGTCAGGCGTTGGGCCACTTCTCCGGTGCGGTGCACTGCCGCCTCGTGCCCGGCAAAGAGGCGCAGCATGTCTGCCTCATGGCGCAGCCGCCCTTCGCCATTGCTGAGCGCAGCACGACCCAGCGCATCCACACGGCATTTCAAGCGAATGGCGCTGACCACATCGGCCAGCTTGCGCCGGGCGCCGTGGTGCATACGCGGCGCGGCGGATGCGATGGTGGGCAGGCCCAATTCCTGCGCCTGATCCGCGATCCAGTCAAAGCGGATTCTATCTCGTCCGTCATAGCGTGGAGTCATCAACACATGGATGTTCCCGGCAAAGCGGCGCGTCAGCCGTCGCGCAGCTTGCACCCAATCAACCGCGCCGCCGTGCACCGTCTGCGTCTGTGGCCACACAAGCAGGTGGAGACCGCCCGCAAACTCTTCGAGGTCTTGAAGTTGCAGATCGCATTCCCCCTTTTCGGCCCTGCGCCGCCCCTTCGAGATGACCCGACACAGCGACCGCCACCCCTGCCGGTCCATGGGCAGCACCGTGATGGGCGGCGCATCGGAAAACATCAGCCGTGCGGCAGGGATCAGACGAGGCACCACAGTGATGGGCGCGCTTGCCGGGGCAGGGATGTGCGCAGGCCTCGGCGGGCCGATCAGACCATGGACGGCGTCGAACTCTTTCCGCTCTTTCACACTGCGGGCAATCACCTTGGCCTGCGTATGCGCCCGCACAATCCCGGCGACCGAATTGTCGTCGGCAATGGCCAACGCCTTCATCCCGATCAGCGCGGCACGGTTCACATACTCCTCGGGGTGGGACGCCCCGGTGAGGAAGGTGAAATTCGACGTGATCGACAGTTCGGCAAACATGGGTACGGCAGATTCGGTGGCAGCAGAACGCCAGTATATTCACTTTTTGTTCTCATTTGAACGGCCGAATTTTGGGGCTCTGCCCCGTCCTTCGGACTCCCCGGGATTTTTTGAACCAGAGAAGCATGACGGTTGCGCATCATTCGGGTCGTGTGGCCCCAGATCATGGGCGCAAGATCGGGCAAAGGAGACGACAATGCCCACATTCACCGCCCTACCCACCGACATCGTCCAAGCCTACCGCGCGGGCGCGCCCGACGCCTTTGGCAACCCGCCCGAGCGGCACATCTCGAACGGATCCGGCAATCCGTGCCGTCACTGCCTGCGCGATGTACCAAAAGGGGCCGAGATGCTGGTGCTGGCCCACAAGCCCTTCGACGGCGAACATCCCTATGCCGAGGTCGGGCCGATATTCCTCTGCGCCGATGCCTGCACGCGCGGGGGTGGTGCCGACCTGCCCCCGATCCTCACCACCTCGCCCGACTATCTGCTCAAGGGATACGGGGCCGACGACCGGATCGTCTATGGCACCGGGGCCATCACGCCCACGCCCGACATTGCCGACCGGATCGCCTCTATTTTCAACGATCCGCGCATCGCCTACATCCACGTGCGCTCTGCCCGCAACAATTGCTACCAGGCCCGTATCGACCGCACGCCATGACCCCTTGTCTGGCCTGCCACCTTGGCCCATAAACGCGCCCGCACGCGCCTCAAGCCAAGGATAGCCAACATGCCCATCGACGCGCCGGAAACCAAGACTGTCCACACGCGTCGCGTGGCCTGTGACGGAGGAGAAGGGGCGCTGGGCCACCCGCGGGTCTGGCTGCAGATCCCCGAGGATACAGGCTGGGTTGAATGCCCCTATTGCGACTGCAAATACGTTTACGCGGACAAGAACACCTGACAGCGTCAGCCGTGGGCGCCCATGGCCTGCGCCACGCAGGCGGCAATGTCGGGGTCCAAGCCGCCCTCTGTCAGAATAAATGCTCCGATCCTATGCCCGGCCCAGAATTGCAGCCGATCCCCACCCTTGGTGCGGCCGCGCCCTTTGGCCGTCCCGGTTGACCGGTGGATGTACGTGTATGTCGCGCGCCCGCTTACGCCATCGGAACAGGAAAACACCGCGCGTCCCGTTCCCAGCGCTGTGCGGTTCCACGTTCCCGAACAGGTCGCACCGGACAGGCCGCGCGCCTCAAGCACACCACTTTCGCGCCCAAAGGTGCGGCCCACATAGTAGTCCTTGCCATCGAGCGTGCAGCCAATGAAGGGCACACAATAATTGTTCTTGAGCGTACAGTCATCATCCGCGCGCACTGGCAGGGCAAAGAAAACGAACACAGGTAAAAGTACCAGCCAACGCATCTGCGCCTCCGTCTTGCAAAGTCCTGCCTGGCTTAGCACCCCCATTTCCGAAGATCGACCATGACATGGGAACGGCCGGAGATGGCGCCAGTGCGGCCCTCAATGCCGCATCTGTGCCGATCCGCCGCTAATCATCAATCACCTGCCGGATCAGCGCATCCACCTGCGTCTGCACCCGCGCATTGGCCTGCTCGATCTTCTCCGACAGCTCGCGGATCTCGGTCGCGATGATGGCAAAGCCGCGGCCCTGCTCGCCCACATGCGCCGCCTCGATCGACGCGTTGATGGCGATCAGGCCGACATTCTGTGAAATCTCACTGATCTCGTGCAGGGCCGTGCGGGCATCGGCGCCGGTCTGGGTGGCCGTGGCCCGCCGTGCCACGCGGTCGCCGTGCAATTCCGCGCTCAATCGATTCACCAGCTTGGCAAAATGCGCGTTGAACTCCGTCGCGGCAAAGCGGGTCAGCTCGCGCAAATGGCCGGCATCGCATGTGCCCTGCTCGAACTGGCGGGCAACATCGGTCACTTCGGCCACAAACCGGCGCATCGCATCGACGCTCTCCGGCAGGTCGGAAACGGTGTGCCGCAGCCAGCTCAGCGCCTCCGGATCAATCCCCCGCTCGGGCTGCGTCCCGGCCAGCAAGCGCACACCCGAATGGGCACCGGGCATGGCCCGCTGGATCCCCTCGATACATTTCTTGTGATCCTCGGGATCGTCAAACAGCATCCCGGCAGCGCAATACAGCGTCGCCCGCGCGCAATGCGAGCGGATCATGTCCACCGCCCGCAATAACTCAACCCGGGCCGCAATCCCGGTTGCCCCGGACTGTTGGCCCAATACATCAGTCACATCGCCCAGGCGGTTCATCGCAGTCATGCGCCCGTTCTGGCAAATCGAGGTTAACAAAACGCTTGTGCTTTCCCCTTTTCGGGATTCATGGCACATCACCGGGACACGGGGCTAACAGGGGGCACTTCACATGGGTTTCGGCAAGGGATGTCACCTGCATCTGATCGACGGATCGGCCTTTATCTTCCGCGCCTACCACGCGCTGCCGCCGCTCACGCGCAAGTCCGACGGTCTGCCCATCGGGGCGGTGTCGGGATTTTGCAACATGCTGTATAAGTATGTTGAGGGGAACCATGGCCCCGACGCGCCTACTCATGTTGCCGTCATCTTTGACAAGGGCAGCCACACCTTCCGCAATGACATGTACGACCAGTACAAGGCCAACCGCGAAGCGATGCCAGAGGACCTGCGCCCGCAGATCCCGCTGACCCGCACCGCGACAGAAGCCTTCAACATCGCCTGCAAGGAGAAGGAGGGGTACGAGGCCGACGACATCATCGCCACCCTCGCCGTGCAGGCGCGCGCCGCCGGCGGCCGCGTCACCATCATCTCGTCCGACAAGGACCTGATGCAGCTTGTCGGCGACGGGGTCGAAATGCTCGACGCGATGAAAAACGCCCGCATCGACCGTGACGGGGTGTTCGAGAAATTCGGCGTCTACCCCGACCGCGTCGTGGATGTGCAAGCGCTCGCCGGGGACAGCGTCGACAACGTGCCCGGCGCGCCCGGCATTGGAGTGAAAACCGCGGCGCTCCTCATCAACGAATACGGCGACCTCGACGCGCTGCTCGACCGGGCTGGGGAGATCAAGCAGCCCAAGCGCCGCCAGACCCTGATCGACCACGCCGACCAGATCCGCCTCTCGCGCGACCTCGTCCAGCTCGATGAAAACACGCCGCTCGACTTCACGCTCGACGACCTCGAAGTGCAAGACGCGAAACCCGATCAACTCATGCCTTTCCTCGCGGAGATGGAATTCCGCACCCTCACCCGCCGCATCGCCGACCAACTCGGCGTCGAAGCGCCCGAGATCAAGGAACCCGAAGCGCCCCAGGACGCCCCCGAGGCGCCCGGCTTTGACGACGCCACCTATGAACACGTGGAAAACGCCGACCAGCTGCAGGCGTGGATCGACCTGATCTATGAACGGGGCTACGTGGCGGTCGATACTGAAACTACCGCACTCAATGAAATGACCGCCGATCTGGTGGGCATCTCACTGGCGGTGAACGCGGGCCACGCCTGCTACGTGCCTTTGACGCACAAGCAGGGCGGCGATGATCTCTTCGGCTCCGACGATCTGGCCGAAGGTCAGATGCCGCTGGAAACCGCGCTCGACATGCTCAAACCCGTGCTCGAAGACGACAGCATCGTCAAAATCGGCCAGAACATGAAATACGACGCCAAGATCTTTGCGCGTCTTGGCATCCACGTCGCCCCCATCGACGACACCATGCTTCTGTCCTACGCCTTGCACGGCGGGCTGCACAATCACGGCATGGATACGCTCAGCGAACGCTATCTCGGCCACACGCCGATCCCGATCAAACCGCTGCTTGGCTCCGGCAAATCCGCCAAAACCTTTGACCAAGTCCCGCTCGAAGACGCAGTGAAGTACGCCGCCGAGGACGCCGACATCACGCTCCGCCTCTGGCAACTGCTCAAGCCGCAACTGCACCGGGCGCAGGTCACAAAGGTCTATGAAACGCTCGAACGCCCCATGGTCCATACGCTTGCGTCCATGGAGCGCTCAGGCATCAAGGTCGACCGCGATACGCTCAGCCGCATGTCCAACGCCTTCGCCCAGAAGATGGCGGGGCTCGAAGATGAAATCTACGAGCTTGCAGGGCGCAAGTTCAACGTCGGCTCCCCCAAGCAACTCGGCGAAATCCTCTTTGACGAAATGGGAATCGAGGGCGGAAAGAAAGGCAAAACAGGCGCTTACGCCACGGGTGCCGACGTGCTCGAAGACCTCGCAACCGTCCACGAACTCCCCGCCCGCGTGCTCGACTGGCGGCAACTCAGCAAACTCAAATCCACCTACACCGACGCGCTGCAGGACCATATCAACCCGGACACGGGCCGCGTCCACACGTCCTACTCCATCGCGGGCGCGTCCACCGGGCGGCTCGCCTCCACAGACCCCAACCTGCAAAACATACCCATTCGTACGGAAGAAGGGCGCCGCATCCGCGAAGCGTTCGTGTCAGAGCCAGGCAAGACCCTCGTCGCGCTCGACTACTCCCAGATCGAGTTGCGCATTCTCGCCCACATCGCCCAGATCCCTGAACTGAAGCAGGCCTTTGACGACGGCATCGACATCCACGCGCTCACCGCCTCCGAAATGTTCGACGTGCCCCTGGACGAAATGACGCCCGAGATCCGCCGCCAGGCAAAGGCCATCAATTTCGGCGTCATCTACGGCATCTCGGGCTTCGGCCTCGCCCGCAACCTGCGCATCCCGCGGGCCGAGGCGCAGGGCTTCATCGACCGCTATTTCGAACGCTTCCCCGGCATCCGCACCTACATGGACGACACCAAGGCGTTCGCCAAGGAACACGGCTACGTCCAGACCCTCTTTGGGCGCAAGATCCACACGCCCGAGATCGGTTCAAAGGGCCCGCGCGCAGGCTTCGCCGCCCGCGCCGCCATCAACGCGCCGATCCAGGGCACCGCCGCCGACGTCATCCGCCGCGCCATGATCCGCATGCCCGCAGCGATAAAAGAGCTTCCCGCTGCAATGCTACTGCAAGTCCACGACGAACTGCTGTTCGAAGTGGACGTTGCCGCGGTTGACGACCTGATCGGCGTGGCCAAGGACGTGATGGAAAGCGCCAATGACCCCGTCGTGCATTTGGATGTGAAATTGACAGTGGACGCAGGCCAAGGACAGAATTGGGCTGAAGCGCACTGACGACAGCGCCGGTTCGGTCATCGGTCGCAGAAGCGGCTTGCCCATTCCACGCCGCGACATGAATGGCTAACGTGCGCTCCGAGCTGGAGCGTAGCAGAACACAATCTGCTAGACTGCCCGAATGACGACGGCCAACCGATATAGCTTTCGCAACGCTACTCTCGACGATCTCGCTTTGCTGAAAGGATGGCAATCGACCCCGCATGTTCGCGAGTGGTGGGATGCAGATGAACCATATGATGCAGATGACTTGGCGGATCCCCGTGTTGCCCGCTGGATCGTTTCGTTTTCAGGGCAGCCTTTTGCGTACATGCAAGACTATACTGTCCATGGGTGGGACGATCACCATTTTGCCCATCTTCCAACGGGGTCGCGTGGAATTGACCAGTACATCGGAGACCCCGAAAGGCTTGGCTTGGGCCACGGCTCAGCGTTTATCACCTTGCGAATGCAAGCCATCTTTGACGCCGGCGCCCCTGTGATCGCGACCGATCCGCATCCAAAAAATGCTAGGGCGATAGCCGTCTACGCAAAACTGGGTTTCGCGCCATCTGGACCACCACAAGAAACACAATGGGGCGTTGTTTTACCGATGGTGGCCAAAAACGTGAGAGGTGCATGACAGCAGAGCGCGACCCGACACGGAAAGACGCCGCCAGGGCATCAAACCCCGTTGACGCGCCGCTGGTGCAGTGTCGGCACACTGTGAACACATGCTTAGGTCCGACGCTACAGTTGTCCCGCTGTCATCGTTCACCTCTGCGATAGGGAGCCATGAGCGCGTCAGGGACGCGGGCGCGGCGTGCAACCAGGATGAGCGCGCCGATGGACAGGACGTAGGGGGCCATCAGGAACAGCTGGTAGGGCACGCCCTCGACCACCGTTTGCAGGCGCAGCTGATAGGCATCGAAGAAGGCGAAGAGCAGCGCACCGAGCAGGGCCTTGCCCGGGCGCCACGAGGCAAAGACGACCAGCGCGATGCAGATCCAGCCCCGGCCCTGCACCATCTCGGGAAAGAAGCTGTTGAAGGCTGCGGTGGTCAGGAACGCGCCGCCCACGGCCATCAGCGCCGACCCGGCAACAACGGCGCCAATGCGGATGCGGATCGGGTTCAGCCCCTGTGCCTCGACCGCGTGCGGGTTTTCGCCGGTCATGCGGATGGCGAGGCCAAGCGGCGTGCGCGCCAGCATGTAGGCCATGACCGCGACCGACAGCAGCGCCAGATAGGTCGGCAGTGTCTGTGAAAACAGGATAGGGCCAAGCACGGGAAGTTCGGACAGGATGGGAATGCTGAGTGGGCCGAAGGGCTCGATCGTGGGGGGCAGGTCGCCAACGACCACGATCAGACGATAGAGATAGTAGGACAGGGCCGACGCAAAGAGCGTGATGCCAAGCCCGGACACATGCTGCGACAGGCCAAGCGGCACAGTGAGCATGGCGTGCAAAAGCCCCATCAACCCGCCGCTAATCGCGGCAACCAACAGGCCCGCCCACAGATCCGCGCCCATGTAGACCGTCAGCCAACCGGTCATGGCGCCCATGGTCATAATTCCCTCGATCCCCAGGTTCAGGACGCCCGACCGCTCGCACAAGAGCGCCCCCAGAACGCCAAAGATCAAAGGCGTCGCGATGCGCAGGACCGCCGCCCAGAGACTGGTGTTCAAGAGCAACTCCAGCGCGTCGATCATCGCCGCACCCGATAGGTCGTGAACATGAGCGCAACCAGCATCGTGAGCAGGCAAAGTGCCACAATGACATCCGCGATAAAGCTGGGGACGCCGGTCGCCCGGCTCATCGCGTCGGCGCCGACGAACACGGTCGCCACAAAGAGTGCGGCGGCCACAACTCCCGCCGGATGCAGGGCCGCAAGCATCGCCACCACGATGCCCGCATAGCCGAAACCGGGCGACATGGTGGTGGTCACACCGGCGGTCACGCCCAGCACCTCGACCGAGCCTGCCAACCCCGCAAGTGCGCCCGACAGCATGGCCACGCCCATCAGGGTGCGCGGCAGCGAAATGCCCGCGAATGTCGCCGCGCGCGCGTTCAGACCGGCGGCGCGTGTTTCGGCACCAAAGACGGTGCGGGCAAGGATGACCCAAACGACCGCTGCTGCGGCGAGAGCGAACAGAAATCCGATGTGAAGGCGCGTGCGCGGCACGAGGTCGGGCAACCGGAAGGCCCCATCGACCGGGACCGAGGACGGCCAGCCAAAGGCCAGCGGATCGCGCAGCGGTCCCTCGATCATCATGCCGACGAACAGGATCACGATGAAATTCAGCAGGAGCGTTGTCACCACTTCGTCCACGCTGAAGCGCAGCCGCAGATAGGCGGGTCCAGCCAGCAGAAGCGCCCCGGACGCCATGCCCGCCACCATCAGAACCGGAATGCCCAAAGGACCCGGCAGGGACAGCGAGTGCCCGATCCATGCGGTCACCAACGCGCCCACAAAGAACTGCCCCTCCGCGCCGATATTCCACAGCCGCGCGCGAAAAGCGACGGCGGCGGCGAGGCCCGTCAGGATCAGCGGCGTCGCGCGGGTCAGCATTTCAGTTATCGACAGGCGCGACCCAAGCGCGCCAACCACCATCTCGACATAGGCGGTCAGGGGGCTGACGCCTGCCGCGGCGATCAGGCCGCCAGCCAGCAACAGGGCGACAGCCACCGCGGCCAGCGGCGCGACGACGACAAGGCGCAGCGGCACCTGGGCGCGCCGTTCAAGCCGCATGGTCGTCTTCCTGCCAGACGCCCGCCATCATCAGGCCAAGCCTGCGCGCATCTGCGTCCTTGGCCGCGACGGGTTCGGACAGCCGCCCCTTTACGATGGCCTGGATACGGTCGGACAGAGCGACCGCCTCTTCCAATTCCTCGGATATCAAGAGGATGGCTGCCCCCTTGGACCGGGCCGCCAGAAGTTCGGCGTGGACCGCCGCAATGGCGCCTTCGTCAAGCCCGCGGGTCGGTTGATTGGCCAGCACGAAACGCGGACCGATCGACAGGCAGCGCCCGAGGATCAGCTTTTGCATGTTGCCACCCGACAGCAGGCGGGTGCGCGTGTCGGGGGTCGCGCCGCGGATGTCGAAGCGGTCGATCAGGTCGGCGGCGTAGGATTTGCACGCCGCTTTGCGCACGAACCCCCGGTGCGAGAATTCGGGGCTGCGCAGCCGTTCGAGCACTGCGTTTTCCCAGACGGCCAGTTCGCCGACCGTCCCTTCGCTGTGGCGATCCTCGGGCACGCGGCCCGCGCCTGCGGTAATCATGGCGCGCGGGCCCAGGGGGCCCACGTCCTGTCCGGAGAGAGTCACGCGGCCCGATGCCGGTTTCGTCAGCCCTGAGAGCACGGCGCCAAGCGCGGCTTGCCCGTTGCCGGAGACGCCGACGATGCCCAGCACCTCGCCAGCATGGACGGTGAACGACAGGTCGTCGAGGAGGGTTTCGCCCTGTTCTTCGACCCGCACGTTGTCCGCGATGATGACCGGGCTGCCGATCTGGTGGCCCTGCCGCACCGGGCGCGCGACCTTGCGTCCGACCATGAGTTCTGCCAGCTCGTCCGGGTTGGTTTGTGCCGTTTTGCGTTCGGCCACCATTTGCCCGGCGCGCAGGACCGCGACCCGGTCCGATGCGGCCATCACCTCGTGCAGCTTGTGGCTGATAAAGATCAGCGACAGCCCTTCCCTCGTCATGTCGCGCAGGGTTTCGAAGAGCCGCTGCGCCTCCGGTCGGGCCAGGACGGCGGTGGGTTCATCCAGGATCAGGACGCGCGCGTCACGGTAGAGTGCCTTGAGGATTTCGACGCGCTGACGTTCGCCCACGGAGAGTTGGTTCACCTGTGCGTCGGGTGAAACGGGCAGGCCGAACCGGTCGGCGATCTGCATGAGTTTTTGTCGTGCTCTGGCCCGTGCCGAACGCAGGGAAAGGAGGCTTTCGGAGCCGAGCATAACATTGTCGAGTACGGTCAGGTTGCCTGCCAGAGTGAAATGCTGGTGGACCATGCCCACGCCCGCGTCGATGGCGGCGCGCGGCTGGCCCGGTGGCAGGTCCTGCCCGAACACGCGTACCGTGCCGGCATCGGCAGCGTAGTGGCCAAAGAGGATGTTCATCAGCGTGGTTTTGCCCGCCCCGTTTTCGCCCAGCAGGGCCAGGATTTCGCCCTGCCCGAGCGACAGGGTGACGTTGTCGTTGGCGGCGAGGGCGCCAAAGCGCTTGGTGATACCGTTAAGCTCGAGCGCGGGGGTCATGTGGGCAGTCCCGCAATGGAATGGGGGTAGGTGAGCGCCGGTGCGCGTTGTTCGATCTGTGCTGCGAGGCGGCAGAGCTGCAGGTCGGCCCCGCGCGGCCCCCACAGCTGGATGCCGACGGGCATGTCGCCCTGCATCCCGAAGGGCAGCGCCAATGCGGGCAGTCCCGCGACATTGGCGAGGGCCGCGTTCGGGGCAAACGCCTCCATTCTTGCGAAATGGGCGTCGGTGTCGGTGTGGTTCAGGTCGAAGGCGCCGACCGGGGGTGGCGGGGAGGATAAGACCGGGCAGAGGATAGCATCGACATGGGCGAACATTCTGTGCGCATCATCGGCCATCCGGGCCATGCGCTGGGTCACGGCAAAGAGGTCGGTGGCCCGCAGCGCACGCCCTTCGGCGGCCACGGCGGCGATGAGGGGTGGAACTTCGTCGTCCGGGACGTCGAGCGCGGCGAGCCACTCGGCAAGGGACACCGACAGGATGGTTCTGGCGATGGCGTGTGCGTTGCCGCCCATGGTGTCAGGGGCGAGGATGTCTTCGATTATGAAACCTGCGTCGGTCAGCGCGGACGCGGCGGCGCGGGCTGCGGCACCTTGCGCTGCGTCGCATCTTGCAGGAATGGCGAGTGCGATGCGGTGGGTGTCTCGTCGTGGCGTTGGCAGTGTTAAGACCTGTGCGGTCTTGAACGCGGCGGTCACGTCGCGGACGGAGCGGGCCAGGACGAGCTCGGACGCGATGCCCATGAGGTGATTGCTGAAATCGGGACCTGCGACCACGGCCCCGCGCGACGGTTTCAACCCGACCAGCCCGCAACAGGCGGCAGGGACGCGGATGGAGCCGGCGGCGTCGGTGGCGTGGGCCAGGGCAACGATTCCGGAGGCGACGGCAGCCGCCGCGCCGCCCGAAGACCCGCCGGGGGTCAAGGACGGGTTCTAGGGATTGCGGGCCGGGGCAAGACCCTGGGGCGTGCTGTCGAGCGCCAGGCCGAAGGGTGGGACCGTTGTCAGGCCAAACGGGATCAAACCGGCATCACGAAAGGCTGCAAACAGGTTGCTGTCTGCATCCGGCGGCACAGGGCGCGCGCGTAACGCGCCAGCCCCGGCAGAAATAGGCAAACCCTGAGCCGCCGACCCGAGGTCTTTGCCAAGAAACGGCACGCCGTGAAAGGGACCGCGACCCGTCAAGGGCGAGGCGTCAGCCGCAGCCGCACTTGCGCGCCCACGGTCCGCGTCCAGCAGGGCCACAGCACCCAGATCCGTCCGCATTTGGCTGGCGGCAAGGCTCGCCTCCATCACCGCGCGGGCACTGGTGCGCCTGTCGGAAACGGCAGCGGCGAGTGCTGTGGCATCACGCATGCATCACCGCCCGTCAGACGGGCTCATCATTGTTGATCGGCACGTCCCATTCGCCTGCAGTGATCGCCGCCTGCTTGGCCTCCATCGCCGGGATGGCGTCGGCGGGCACCTCGTCGGCGACATAGATCAGCTCATTGCCGCCATAAGCCATGAACGAATACTCGGTATAATCCCGTCCAACCGGTGTGCCCGCCTGAATATCGGCCACAATGGCGTCAATGGTCGGGCCATAATTCCAGATCGCGTTGGCAAAGACGGTGCCCGGATAGCGCGGCGTGTAGTCGATGAGCGATCCGATGGCCTTGATCCCACGCTCTTGCGCGGCATCTGCCGTGCCGATGCGTTCGCCGAACAGAATGTCGGCCCCGGCGTCGATCTGCGCCATCGCAGCCTCTTTCGCGCGGGCCGGATCAAACCAGGCGCCGATAAAGCCGTTGAGGAAGGTCGCGTCGGGGTTCACTTCGGTCACGCCCATGCGGAAGGCGTTGATCAGCAAGTTGACCTCTGGGATCGGGTAGCCACCGACAGAGCCGAAGACGTTGCTTTCCGACATCTTGCCGGCGAGCATACCAGCCAGATACGCGGCCTCGTGATTGCGGGTTCCAAAGACACCGAAATTGTCGCCTTCGGGCCCGCCGGACGAGCCCATGAGGAATGCGGTTTCGGGGTAGTCGCCCGCCACTTCGCGCGCCTCGCGTTCGACGGCATAGGCTTCGCCCCAAACCAGTTGCGCGCCGCCTTCGGCATATTCGGCCATGGCGCGGGGATAGTCGGTGGGTGCGACCCCTTCGGAAAACTCATATTCGATCCGGCCCGCTGCGGCAGCCTCCTGCAGCGCCAGATGAATGCGGCTGTTCCATGCGTTTTCAACAGGCGACATATGAACGCCGGCGACCCGCGTGACGGTTTCAGCATGTGCGCGGCGAATGTAAGCGGGCAGCGCCAGCGTGGCGGCGGCCCCGACAAGAAGCTGGCGACGGGTGGTGTTGAGTTTCATTGGAAATATCCTCTCTCGTGCTGGCAGTTTACTAAATGTCTTTTTTGTCCATCGCCGGGGCGTAGTCGGCGGGGTCAATCGTGGTCGGGCGACCGGGCAAGTCGAGCGTGGCAATGCGCGGTGCGGTGCGGGCGAGCACCTTGCCATGCTTGATCACGGCAAGCCGCGTTGCCTTGAGCCTGACGGCTTCAATCGGGTCTTGGGCCTGCAGCACCACCATGTTGGCTGGCCCGCTTTCCCGCAGCGTCGGATCGGGCAGGCCCATCGCCCGCGCACCGTTTTGCGTGACAGAGGTAAAGGCCCATTCCATCGCTTCGCGTGACGTCATGGGCACGGCGTGAACGCCCATATGCGCCACTTCGAGCATGTCGGCAGAGCCAAGCGAGTACCACGGATCCATCGTGCAGTCCTGCCCGAAGGCCACGTTGACGCCCGCCGCCCGCAGTTCCGGCACACGGGTCAGGCCACGACGGCGCGGATAGGTGTCGGAGCGGCCCTGCAAGGTGATGTTGATCAGCGGGTTCGGGATCACGTTCATGCCGCTTTCAGCGATCAGCGGGATCAGCTTGCTGGCATAGTAATTGTCGTAGGAGTGCATCGCCGTGACGTGGCTGGCCGACACGCGGGCCCCGAGGTCAAGGCGTGTTGTTTCTGCCGCCAGTGTCTCGACATGGCGGGACATGGGGTCGTCGCTTTCGTCGCAGTGCAGGTCCAGCATCAGGTCGCGGTCTGCCGCAATCTCGCACAGGCGGGTGACGGATCGCGCGCCATCCGCCATCGTACGTTCGAAATGCGGGATGCCGCCCACCACGTCCACACCCATATCGAGCGCGCGCAACAGGTTCCGTTCTGCTGAGGCCGAGCAGTAGAGCCCGTCCTGCGGAAAGGCGACAAGTTGAAGGTCGATATAGGGGGCGACGCGCTTGCGCACTTCGATCAGCGCCTCGACCGCGGTCAGCCTGTCGTCGCAAACATCTACGTGCGTGCGGATCGCGAGCAGTCCTTGCGCCACGGCCAGATCGCAGTAGCGCAAGGCACGCTCCATGACCGCCTCGACCGTGAGCATGGGTTTCAATTCGCCCCACAGCGCGATGCCCTCGAGCAGGGTGCCCGACACGTTCAGCCGGGGCAGGCCCAGGCTGAGCGTCGCATCCATATGGAAATGCGGGTCGGCGAATGGTGGCGCGACCAGTCGCCCCGCTGCATCAATGATGTCCTGCGCATCGGCGTCGATCCGGGGGGCAATCGTGACGATCCTGTCCCCCTGGACACCGATATCGTATTGCCCGCTGCGATCCGGCAAACAGGCGTTGTTAATGATTAAATCCAGAATCCCCCGACTCCTTATTTTGATCATACGGTTAATAAAACTGACACGATGGCCTAAGGATTTCGAAGAAACCGCTCAACAAATGCGCCGGGGACCAGTTTTTAGGCAGATAAGACGCGACCCCAGTCGCCACGGCAGGGACCGATACAACCATTGGGGGATTTCTTGCCACTACTGTGTTTTGTCTGCCAGAAATTGCCTCAGGTCCATCTCCTCGCGCCGTTTCGTGGACACATAGACAAAGGCCATGTTGATCCGTTCTGATATCATGTCGCCGGGAAACGGCAGATAGCTGAGTTCGGGCGAGCCGAAGGAGGGCGAGGCCGTGCCGACCTGCCATTCCGAGGTGACGGACACGTCCACCAGCTTCAGATCCGGACCGCCGCTGGTGCAGGGCATTTCCAGCGGGATATTTGCGATTTTCAGGTAGGCGGCCTTGTCTTTCGCGTCACGAAACCCGTCGATGAATTGGGTGCACAGGACCTGAATGTCGGCCGCTTCGTCCTCGGGCTTGAGGTGGGAATGCAGGTGGTCGGCGGCGTGGTTGTGGCCGATATGGCCGTTCACGATGTCATGGGGCATGAGTGTCAGCCTTTCTTGTGCGGGGTGGACCAGCGGTTGCCGTCGCGGGCCGCGTCGTAGTCACCCATGGGCAGGTTCACCGGCTTGTCGATGTGCTTGCGGTGGTCCCCCATCTTGCCCGACGCCACGAGCGAGCCCAGCACGTCCACGATGACGCGCGTGCCCATAAGGGCGGTGATTTCCGATTGGTCATAGGGCGGTGAGACCTCGACCAGTTCCATGCCGCAGATGCCTTCGGCCGCGACTTTGGACGCGAGCGCCAACGCCTCGCGCGGGAGGAAGCCGCCCGGTTCGGGCCAGCCCGTGCCGGGGACAAAGCCGCAGTCGATGCTGTCGATGTCGAAGGACATATAGACCATGTCGACACCATCCCACGCCATTTCCAGCGCCATCTCGGCGGTCTTGTCGACGCCCATCTTTTCCATGTCGCCCATGGTGATGATGTTGGTCTCGCGCTCGCGCGCAACCTTCACCGCCTCGCGCGGGACCTGCCAGCCGCCGATGCCGACCTGCACGAGGTTCTTGGCAGGCACGTTGGGCAGATTGGTGGAGTGGAACCACGGGGTGGTGTGCATGCGCTCATCCAGGTCTTTTTCCTGGATGTCGGCGTGGCGGTCGAAGTGGACGATGCCGATTTTCTTGGAGGTGCATTCGGCGATCCCGCGCACGCAGGGGAAGCCAATGGAGTGATCCCCCCCAATGATGATCGGCATGGAGCCGGACGAGAACACGTGGCTGACCGCGCGGCTGATCTGGTCGAACGTCTTTTCGATATTGCCGGGGATGGTAAAGATGTCGCCCGCATCGCACAGCGACATCTGCTCGCGCAGGTCGATCCCCATTTCATAGTTGTAGGGCGTGTAAAGCGCGCTGATCTTGCGGACGCCTTGCGGGCCGAAGCGCGTGCCGGGGCGGTAGGTTGTGCCCCCGTCAAAGGGCGCGCCGAGGACGCAGGCGTCGTAATTGCCCACCTCGGTCACGTCTTCGGTATAGGGGGCCTTGAGGAAGGTGTTGATGCCCGCGTAGTGGGGCAGCTCGCCCCGCGCGAAGGTGGGGATGGACCGGTCTTCGATGCTGTCGGCGGCGGTCAGGCCCATGCGCAGGGCCCAAGCCTTTTCCTTCTCCCATTCGCCTTCGGGAATGTCGGCCTCGGCCTGCATCGACTTCCAGCCTTGCAGCTTGGACAGGTCGGGGTGATGGGCGCGGCGGTCCGGGATCTGGCGATCATCGGGCCGGTGCGATCGGCTACGATCCTGTGGCGTCCAGAACATGGGTATCCTCCTTGAGTATCTGATAGGGAATCCCGCCATCGCGGGCATCGAAGTCGTAAGTGATGGTGGCGCCATAGGCGTCCGGAAACTGCGGATCCCACCGCACCTTGTCGAAGGCCAGAACCCGGTCGCCCAGCTTGAACGCTTCGCTCAGGTCGTGGGTGACCATGAAAACGGTCATGTTCGTCTGGGCCCGCAGCTCTTGCAGAAAGTCATGCATACGCTCGCGGGTGCCGGGGTCCAGCGCGCCAAAGGGTTCGTCCAGGAGCAGGATGCGCGGTTTTGCCGCAAGCGCCTGCGCGATGGCAAGCCGTTGCTGCATACCGCCGGACAAGGTCGCGGGATACTGGTGCGCCACATGGGCGAGACCAATACGCTCAAGCGCAATATCTGCGCGGTCGCGTACGGCCTTGCGCCGCGACCGGGGCAGAATGCCCAACAGGTTCGCCCTCAACCCTTCGGCAGCCACCAGATTGTCGCGCACCGTCATGTGCGGAAAGGTCGAATAGCGTTGAAAGACGATACCGCGGCTGCGATTTGGCTCGCCCTGCAAGGGGATGCCATCGACGCGGATTTCCCCCCGCGTCGGACGCTCCTGGTCGAGCAGCAGTCGCAGAAATGTGGATTTCCCACAGCCCGACGCCCCCACAATCGAGATGAACGCGCCCTCGGCCACCTCGAGCGAAACGTTGTCGAGGATAGGTCGGTCCCCATATCGCTGGGACACATGTTCGACGGTGACAAAGCCCATCACGCAGCCTCTGCCCAAGGAAAGAGGCGCCGGGACAGTCGCGCAAGGCACCAGTCGAGGACGAAGGCGATCAAGGTGATCCAGGCCACATATGTCAGGATGACGTCCATCGCGAGGTACCGGCGCACAAGGAAAATGCGGTAGCCGAGCCCGTCCTCGCTTGCGATGGCCTCGGCTGCGATCAGGAACAGCCAGGCCGGACCAAGGGACAAACGCACCGCCTGGATCAGGCGCGGCATGATCTGCGGCAACGCCACGCGAAGTGCGATGGCCAGCGATGACGCCCCCAGCGTCTGTGCCTTGATGATCTGTTCCGCGGGCAGTTCGGCCGTGCGCGCAGACAGGTCGCGGATCAGGAAGGGCGTGATGCCGATGGTGATCAGGGCGACCTTGGACAGCTCGCCCAAACCAAACACGATGAACAGGATCGGCAAGATCGCAAGCGGCGGCACCATCGAGATCACGGCCACAAAACTGTTCAGCCCCGCATGGGCCACCGGCAGAAGCCCGATCAACAGCCCGAACACCAGCCCCAGGCTGGCCGCGAGGCCAACACCAATGGCCAGACGCCGCAGGCTGGAGGCGGTGTCCTGCCAGAACAGGATCTCGCCCGAGCGACGGTCAGGTTCGGACACCAGCCGCGCCGCCGTGTCCACCAATTGCGACGGGGGCGGCAACAGCTTGTCCGCAGGGTTTGCTGCGCGCCGTGCGTCCGACCCCATCGCGTAAATGATCAGCACCAGCACAAAGGGCAGCACCATCAGGAACAGGGCGAATGGCCGTCCGGGGGTTTTGTTGATCCAGCGCATCGGTCAAGCCCCGCACCGATCAACGGTGCGGGAGGCCTGTGTTCACAGCGCGCCGTCGGCGGCCATTTGCATATAAGTCGTGTCATAACGCATCATGACGTTTGCCGAGTCGCCGGTCGTGGTCCCATCCGGGTATTCCACACCCACAAAGTCCGCGCTTGGCGCGCCTTCCCCAAGTATCCCCTTGTCGAAGAGGAACTCGGCCACGTTGACCATGGTCGTCTTCAATGCCTCCCCTTCGGTAAATGCGACCGCGTCGGCGGGGTCATAGAACATCTCGGTCGAGGCCAGTTGCGCCTTGTACCCCGCAAGGTCGGTGCCCGACGCTTCGGCCATCGCAGTCAGTGCGCCCTCGTCGCCTGCGGCCATCAGCGCCATCAACTCGTACCATGCGCCGGTCAGCGCCTTGCCGAAATTCGGGTTGGCGGCGAGGGTTTCGGTGTTGACCCACATGATGTCGATGATCTCACCAGGGATGTCCGAGCTGTCATAAACCTTGGTCGCGCCAGGCTGTTCCAGGATGGTCGACACCAGCGGGTTCCATGTCACCACCGCTTCGACATCCGGGGTCGCATAGGCCGCGATCATGTCGGCGTCCGATGTGTTGATGACCGACGCCAGATCCCGTTCGGCCAGGCCCACACTGTCGAGCCCGCGCGCGAGCAGGTAATGCGACACGGACAGTTCGACCAGGTTCACCGGCTTGCCTGCAAGGTCGGCGAGGCTCCCCTCACCCTTCAGGATGACAGCATCATTGCCATTGGAATAGTCGCCGACGATCAGCGCTGTGGTGTCCACGCCACCGCCCGACGAAATCGAAAGGGTGTCCATGTTGGTCGCGGTCACGCCATCAAATTCGCCTGCCGCATATTGGATGATGGATTCGACATAATCGTTGATCTGCACGATCTCGACGTCGATCTCGTACTTGTTGGCCCACTTGTCCATGATCCCGCTTTCTTCGAGATAGCCCCAAGGCATCCAACCCACATAGATCGACCAGGCGACCTTGAATTCGGTCTTTTCCTGCGCGACGGCACCGAATGTTGTCAGCGTAAGTGCCAGGGTAGCGAAAACAGTTGAACGGATCATATCATCCTCCAGATACATAAAATTCATACGACCGAAGATGAAAGTGAGAGACGCGGCCGAACCGTCGCAGTGCTCTCCCGGGATTTTGCCCCGCCGTGTACCGTCCGGAATTTGCCGGATCGGCGGCACCTCTCGGACCAGCCCTGCCATATGCGACAGGCGGAACCCTAGGTGCCCTGCGCTTGCGACGGTACGTGGGGGATGGGTATGCACCAAAACCCGATGGGCCGAACCGAAGTTTATCGGAAAAAGCGCACAGTTTTGCAGCGGCTTTTGGGCGGAATGCGTGACGAATGGGCAGTCGGCGGCCGGATCACATATCTTTGCGGCCTGCACGACGCCAAAAAAACCCGGGCACTCAGGCCCGGGCAAGTCCAACAGGGAGGTGCATGTTTCGCCGCGAGGCGGCCCCGACATGCGCGGGCTTCGTGTACGTAACATCGGTCAAAGTGGATGGTTCCGCTTTGACCCACGTCAATGTCACGCAATAAGACGATATCCGCCGCTTTCGGTCACAAGAAGGCGCGCATTGGACGGATCTGGTTCGATTTTCTGGCGCAACCGGTAAATGTGCGTCTCCAGCGTGTGGGTCGTGACGCCTGCGTTGTAGCCCCAGACTTCGTGCAAGAGCACGTCGCGCGCCACCACGCCTTCGGTCGAGCGATAGAGGAACTTGAGGATGTTCGTCTCTTTCTCGGTCAGGCGTATTTTGCGGTCGTCTTCGGTGATCAGCATCTTGACCGACGGTTTGAACGTGTACGGCCCGAGGGTGAACACCGCGTCTTCGGACTGTTCGTGCTGGCGCAGTTGCGCGCGGATGCGGGCCAGCAAGACGGGGAACTTGAAAGGCTTGGACACATAGTCATTGGCGCCCGCATCGAGGCCCAGGATCGTGTCGGCGTCCGTATCGTGGCCGGTCAGCATCAGGATGGGCGACTTGACCCCCTGCTTGCGCATCACGCGACACAGTTCGCGGCCGTCCGTGTCCGGCAGGCCGACGTCAAGGATCACGAGGTCGTAAATCGCCTCCTTGGCCTTGACCAACGCGTCCTGGCCGTTGCCGGCCTCGAACACGTCGAAATCTTCGGTCATGACAAGCTGTTCGCTGAGCGCCTCGCGCAGATCCTCGTCATCGTCGACCAGAAGGATTTTCTTCAATTGTGCCATGGGTCTCGTCTCCCTTGATGTTGCAGGATAGATGCGGTCGCGCAGCGGTTTCAGCAAGTTGTGGACCAAATGTTTCACGCCCATGTGTCAGCGGGCGGCCAAATGTTTCAATTCCACCGCGATTTGCGTATGTCGGGCGAGACAAAGGCGAGGATTTGTTACATGGGGTTGGGCCCGGATATCGTGGAGATGCTGGCGCGGGCCCGTGCCGATCTGCGCATGGGCGTGCCCATTGTGGTCCTGGCCGAGGTGTCGGTGCTGGCCGTTGCGGTCGAGGCGATGACGCCCGAACGGCTGGCCGCGCTGCGCGCGCTTGGGGCGCCGTTGGAACTGGCCCTGACTGGATGGCGGGCTGAAACAATGAAGGCGCGGGTGTATGATGGCGATGTGGCCCGGATTGCCGTGCCGGAGGCCGCCGCCCTGGGTTGGCTGCAATCGCTTGCCGATCCCGCAGACGATCTGGCCACCCCCATGAAGGGGCCGTTGCAGTCGCTGCGCGATGGCGATGCAGCAGCGCACCGGGTCGCTATCCAACTGTGCAAGGCGGCGCGGTTGCTGCCTGCCGCCCTATGCGCGCCCGTTCCTGAGGGTTTGAAATTCGCCGTGTCCCATAGCTTGACCGCAATCCCCCTCGCCTTGGCAGAGCCGCTGATGGCGCAGTCGAGCCTGCTGCATCCCGTCGTGCAGGCCCGTCTGCCGGTGGAAGCCTCCGAAGCGGGGCGGCTGCACGTCTTTCGCCCCGAGGATGGAGGGGAGGAGCATTACGCGTTCGAGATCGGGCGCCCGGATCGCAGCCAACCGGTGCTGGCCCGCCTGCATTCGGCCTGTTTCACAGGGGATGTCATGGGCAGCCTGAAATGCGATTGCGGGCCGCAGCTGCGGGGTGCCCTGGCCCAGATGGGGGCCGAGGGGGCGGGTGTTCTTCTCTATATGAATCAGGAGGGGCGCGGGATTGGCCTGGCCAACAAGATGCGTGCCTATGCCTTGCAGGATCAGGGGTTCGACACCGTCGATGCCAATCACCGGCTTGGGTTCGAGGATGATGAGCGGGATTTTCGGCTGGGGTCGGACATTCTGAAGTCCATGGGATTTGCGTCCGTCCGCCTGTTGACCAATAACCCCGCCAAGGTTGCGATGATGGAGGCGAGTGGGATCAGCGTGACCGAGCGGGTGCCTTTGAAAGTGGGTGAGAACCGGTTCAACCGGGATTATCTGGCCACCAAGGCGGCGAAGTCGGGGCATCTGCTGTGACCCCTCTGGATATGGTGGTCACGCCGCGCGGGCTTCGTTTTGGGGGGCATGTCTTTCCCTGCACCGTTGGGCGGGGCGGGATCACCGGAAAAAAGCGCGAGGGGGATGGGGCGACACCCTGCGGGGCGCACCGGCTGGTTGGGATGCTTTACCGGCCCGACCGGATGGCGGCGCCAGCGGATTGGGCGGTGCCGATCCGGCCCGGCGATCTGTGGTCGGATGATGTGGGGGATGAGGATTACAATCATATGGTCCGCGCCCCATACGCCCCCAGCCATGAGGTGCTGCGGCGGGCGGATCCGCTTTATGATTTGGTGATCCTGACGGATTGGAACTGGCCTTTTTCGGTGCCGGGGCGGGGGTCGGCCATTTTTATCCATCGCTGGCGGCGGCCGGGGTATCCGACGGAAGGGTGCATCGGGTTGCGGCCGGATCATCTGGCCTGGATCGCGCCGCGGATCAGGTTTGAGACGCGGTTGATTGTGGGCAGTGACCCACGGTGGGACGCCTAGCCGCGTGAGCGATTTCAAGGGCTTGCAGCTACGCTTTCAGGAAGTGTTAACCTTTGACGCGGGCGCCGAAGATGGCGGAGCCCACGCGGATATGGGTCGCACCGAGCGCGATGGCGCTTTCGAAATCGCCGCTCATACCCATGGACAGACCCGCGAGACCGTTGCGGGCGGCGATCTTGGCGAGCAAGGCGAAGTGCAATGACGGCTCCTCCTCTACCGGCGGGATGCACATGAGGCCCTGCACCGGCAGATCGAGGGCGCGGCACGCGGCGACGAAGGCGTCCGCCTCGGTGGGCAGTACACCCGCCTTTTGCGGCTCTTCGCCTGTGTTGATCTGAACAAAGATGTCGGGGCAGGTTCCAAGCTCTTGGGCGAGGCGGGCGATGGAATTCGCCAGTTTGGGCCGGTCCACGGAATGGATCGCCTGAAACAGCTGCATCGCCTGCCGCGCCTTGTTGCTTTGCAAAGGCCCGATCAGGTGCACGTCTACGGCGCCGTATTGATCCCGCAGGTCGGGCCACTTGCCATCGGCCTCCTGCACGCGGTTTTCACCAAAGAGGCGGTGCCCCGCGTCCAGAACGGCGGTGACACGGTCCAGTGGTTGCACCTTGCTGACCGCGATCAGCTTGACACTGTCCGGGTCGCGCCCCGCTTTGGCGCAGGCGGCTTCGATCTTGGCGGAGATTTCGGACAGGGACATATCGCACCTATTGCAGCGGGCTTGATGCGCAGAAAGCACGGCTTTGGCCGAAATGCAAAGGTCGGAAAAGAAAAGGGGCAGGCCACAGGCCCGCCCCAAATCTTTGGACTGTGATCAACTATCAGAAGTTGAAGATCACACCCAGATCGGCAACTGTGTCGCCGCTGGTGTTTTGGCCAACACCACCGCGCAGCGATACACCGCCGCCCAGCGAGTGACGGAAGCCGATTGCGACGACTTCGTCTTCGTTGTCCAGACCGGAGTCGGAGAATGCGAAGCGAATTTCAGTCGCGGCGCCAATGTCGTACTTGGCGGACAGACCGTACATCGTTTCGTCGTTGATGTCGGAATCACCAACCAGGATCGAGAAGGCAAACGCGCCGATCTCACCACCAAACGAGATGACCCAGAAGTCATTGTCGACGCTGCTGTTCACAGCACCGGTGGTTCCGTCGAGGACTTCGGTGTCTTCGTTACCGAATGCAACACCGGCGGAGTAGTTGCCGAAGTTGTAGCCGAAGCCGAGCTGATACTCTTCACGCTTCGTGACGGTATTGGCAGCTGTGTCGGTTGCAGCCGAATCATCGGTGATCGACGCTGCAACAGTGAAATCGCCAGCCGTGTACCGCAGTTTCACGGTCGGCGCGATTTCGGAATCATCGTCTTCGACGCCAAAGCCGGATGCTGGAACATTGTTGAACGCCGACGACTGTTCGGCGAACGAAGTCAGGCCGACGCCGTAGCCGTAGTAGTCAACAACGTCGCCGGAGTCGATGACGTCGGAAACGCTACCCACGTCCAGACGGAAGCCACCGGTCGAAACGGCAAAGCCAGCAGCCGAACGACGTGCAACGTTCGATGCACCATTGGACTGGTCGTCTGTTTGGAAGCGGATACGGCCTTCGAATTCCAGGCCGTTGTCGGATGTTGCGGTGCCGGTCGCGGTCAGACGGAAGCGCTGTTCAATGCGCAGTTCGTCGTTGCCAACGGCGTCGTTGCCTTCATCATAGAAGAGGCCAAAACGGCCAAAGCCGCCAAACGTCACTTCCGCTGCTGCCATGCCGGTTGTGGCAATGAGCGCGGTTGTAGCGAAGAGAACTTTTTTCATGAGTTTTCCCTCGGTTTTCAGTCACACGCCCTAACCGGGGAATCCGGCGAGGGGATGGATGCTGTCTCAACCATTTGCCGGGCCATCTCAAGCGACGCATGACACCGCCGGTCCAATTACGGCATGGTTGGTGCAGCTTTGCCACAGTGCTGCCGCATGGCCACGTGGGCGCTTTGCATCCAGCCACCCGCCGCGCGGGCCTGTCTTGCGAGCCCTTGGCAACTTGTCTATCACGGTGCGCAAAGAACTGGGATTGGGACGTCCAATGCGCAAAACGCGAGTAGTAGGCCGGGTGGCGGCCCTGTCTTTGGCGGTGTTTCTGGCTGCCTGCGGTGGCAGGATCGGTGTGACCGATCCGGATTCAGAGCGCATTGTGGGCGATGGCGACAGTGCGCGCGAACGCGATATTCGCACCGGCACGACCCTGGGCGAGGCCCTGCGGGCGCGGCGCAACCAGGAATCTATCGTACGCGTGAACAAGTATATCTGGTCTGCATCGCTGCAGGTTCTGGATTTCCTGCCTGTTCAATCTGTTGACCCGTTTACCGGCGTCATTGTCACCGGCTTTGGCACCCCGCCCGGCGGCGGCCGTGCCTACCGTGCGACGGTGTTGATCGGTGATCCTGCCTTGGACGCCCGGTCGCTGAACGTCGCCTTGCAGACCCGCAGCGGTCCAGCCAGTGCCGCGACCGTGCGCGCGATCGAGGATGCGATCCTGACCCGCGCCCGTCAGCTACGTGTGGCCGACAACCGGCTATAGGCCCTTTCCGCGCATCACTTTCCGCTTTATCACACGCGCCGGGCCCCACGCCCGGCGTTTGCACATTCAGGACCAGACCATGGCACCCTATACCCCATCCGAGATCGAAGCCCGCTGGCAGGCCGCCTGGGACGAGGCCGGCGTGTTCCAGGCCACGCGCAGTGCTGACAAGCCCAAGTATTACGTGCTTGAGATGTTCCCGTATCCGTCGGGGCGCATCCATATGGGTCACGTGCGCAACTATACGATGGGCGATGTGATCGCCCGCTACAAGATGTCGACGGGCCACAACGTGCTGCATCCGATGGGTTGGGATGCGTTCGGGATGCCCGCCGAGAATGCCGCCATGGCCATTGGCGGTCATCCGAAGACGTGGACCTATGACAACATCGCCGACATGCGTGGCCAGATGAAGCCGTTGGGCCTGTCCATCGACTGGAGCCGCGAGTTCGCCACCTGTGACCCGGAGTATTACGGCCAGCAGCAGGCGCTGTTTCTGGACATGCTTGAGGCCGGACTGGTCTACCGCAAGAACGCGCAGGTGAACTGGGACCCGGTCGACATGACCGTGCTGGCCAACGAGCAGGTCATTGATGGCAAGGGGTGGCGGTCGGGCGCCGAGGTCGAGCGCCGCGCGTTGACGCAGTGGTTTTTCAAGATTTCCGATATGGCCGGGGAGTTGAAGGACGCGTTGAGCGGGCTTGAGAACTGGCCCGCCAAGGTGCGTCTGATGCAGGAGAACTGGATCGGCGAGAGCCGCGGCATCGAGATCACCTTTGACCGTACGGATGGGAATGGCACCATCCAGTGCTATTCGACCCGCCCTGATACCATGCGCGGTGCGTCGTTTATTGCCGTGGCCCCGGACCATCCGGTGGCGAAGGCGCTTGAGGCGGACAACCCCGACCTCGCGGCCTTTGTCGACGCGTGCCGGAAGATGGACACGACCGAGGCGGCCATGGAAAAGGCCGAGAAGAAGGGTGTCGATACCGGTCTGCGCGTCAAGCACCCCGTCTATGCCGATGTCGAGCTGCCCGTGTGGATCGGGAATTTCGTGCTGATGGATTATGGCACCGGCGCCGTTTTTGGCTGTCCGGCCCATGACCAGCGTGATCTGGACTTTGCCCGCAAGTACGGGTTGCCGGTGCAGAATGCGTTTTACATGCCGGGCGCCGAGGTTGAGGTGGGGGATGAGGCCCTGGTGCCAGCCAAGACGGAGCCGGTTGTCTATATCGACCACTTCGCGGGCATTGCCGAGGCGACGAGCCAGCAGGGCATCGACGCCACCATCGACTATTTCGAGGCGCATGGTCTGGGTCAGGGCCAGGTGCAGTACCGGTTGCGTGACTGGGGCCTGAGCCGCCAGCGTTATTGGGGGTGTCCCATTCCCGTCGTGCATTGCGACGATTGCGGCGTGGTGCCCGAGAAGACCGAAAACCTGCCGGTCGAACTGCCCGATGACGTGACTTTCGACATCCCCGGCAACCCGCTGGACCGCCACCCGACCTGGCGCGACGTGCCCTGCCCGGCCTGCGGCAAACCCGCCCGGCGCGAGACGGACACGATGGACACCTTTGTCGATTCGTCCTGGTACTTTGCCCGCTTCACCGCGCCCCGGGCGGACAAGCCCACTGATCTGGACGACGCGGCCTACTGGATGAATGTGGACCAGTATATCGGCGGGATCGAACACGCGATCCTGCACCTGCTCTACTCCCGCTTCTTCTCGCGCGCGATGCGGATCACCGGGCACCTGCCGCAAGGGTGCGAGGAGCCGTTCGATGCGCTGTTCACCCAAGGGATGGTCACGCACGAGATCTATGTGACGCGCGACGAAAATGACCGGCCTGTCTATCACCTGCCCGAGGATATCGAATGGACCGAATCCGGTGCGCGCCTTGGCGCTTCTGGTGCCCCGGTCGACATCATCCCCTCGGCCAAGATGTCGAAGTCGAAAAAGAACGTGGTCGACCCGGCCAGCATCATCGCAAGCTACGGGGCCGACACGGCACGCTGGTTCGTGCTGAGCGACTCGCCGCCCGAACGGGACGTGGAATGGACCGCCTCGGGCGCCGAGGCGGCCTACAAGCACCTGAGCCGCGTCTGGACCCTGTGTGACCGGATCGGAGCAATGGACAAGGACGCGCCGGGCACGGGCGACGATGATTTGCTGCGCGCCATGCACAAGACCATCCATGACGTGACGATGGGCGTCGAATCCTTTGGTTTCAACGCCGCGATTGCCAAGCTCTATGGCTTCACCGCCACGCTGCAAAAATCGAAGGCAAGCCACGCCGCCCAACGGCAGGCCATCATGACGCTTGCCCAACTCATGGCGCCGATGACGCCGCACCTGGCCGAAGACATCTGGGCGCATCAGGGCGGCGAGGGGCTGATCATCCACGCCCCATGGCCCACAGCAGACGAAGCGATGCTGGTGTCCGACACGGTCACCCTGCCGATCCAGATCAACGGCAAACGGCGCGGCGAAATCACCGTCGCCGCCGATCTGGACAAGGCCGAGGTTGAAAAACTCAGCCTGGCAACCGAAGCTGTGCAAAAGGCCCTGGATGGCGGATCACCGAAGAAAGTGATCGTCGTGCCGGGCCGTATCGTCAACGTGGTGGTCTGATCCGACATGCGCCTGCTTGCTGCCCTCACCCTTGCCCTGACCGTCGCTGCCTGCGGGTTCGAACCGGTCTATGGGCCGGGCGGCACAGGCACGAAGCTGCAGAACCGGGTGCTGGTCGACCCGCCACGCGACCGCGAAGGGTTCCTACTGGTGCGGCAGCTTGAAGAACGTCTGGGGCGCGCCGGCGATCCAACCTACAAGCTGGCCATCGACCTGTCGGTTGCGGAAGAGGCGCGGGCCATCGACCCCGATGGCGACATCCGCCGCTATCACATGATCGGGTCGGCCGCCTTCACGCTGTCGGATGCCGACACGGGTGCCGTTGTCATGTCGGACCTTGTGGATAACTTCGTGGGTTATTCCGCCACCGGCACCACCGTGGCGACCCTGTCGGCACAACGCGATGCGACAGAACGGCTGATGACGATCCTCGCAGACGAAATTGTGCTGCAATTACAAGTCTCCGACCTGTGAAACTGAACACCGGCCAGGCGACGGCGTATTTTGCAAAACCGGACCCGGACGCGGCGGGGCTGTTGATATACGGTGCCGACGGGATGCGGATTGCCCTGAAACGGCAACAGGTCGTGGCGGCGCTGATCGGTCCGCAGGGCGAAGAGGAAATGCGCCTGACACGCATCGCCGCGGGCGATTTGCGCAAGGAACCGGCGCTGCTGCTGGATGCGGTCAAGGCCATGGGATTTTTCCCTGGCCCGCGTGTGGCACTGGTCGAGGATGCCAACGAAAACACCGGGCCGATCATCACCGACGCGCTGTCGGACTGGGCGCCGGGCGACGCGCAGATCGTGGTCACGGCGGGCACGCTGAAACCGACGTCGAAACTGCGCAAGGCGTTCGAGGCACACGCCAAAGCCTATGCCGCTGGCATCTACGACACCCCGCCCACGCGGGACGAAATTGAACGCGACCTGACGGCGGCAGGCATCACGTACCCGCCGCAAGAGGCGATGCACCTGTTGATGGATCTGGCCCGGCAACTGGAGCCGGGGGACTTTCGCCAGACCTTGGAAAAGGTGGGGCTTTATAAACTGAACGATCCCGCCCCGCTCAGCGCCGCGGACATCACCGCCTGCGCGCCCGCCTCGATCGAAGCGGATGTGGACGATGTGCTGCTGGTCGTGGGCGATGGCAATGCCGCGGCCATCGGCCCCGTGATGCAGCGCCTGCAGGCCCAAGGGGTGAACGCCGTGGCCCTGTGCATCGGCGCCATGCGCCACTTTCGATCCCTGCACCGCGCCGCAAGCGACACGTCCGGCCGCCCGCAGATCTGGGGCCCCAACCGCGACAAGATGCTGGCGCAAGCGCGCAACTGGGGCGCCCCCAAGCTGGAACTGGCACTCACCGAATTGACCGACACCGACCTGAAACTCCGCTCAGCCGGTCAAAATGCCCCGGCGCTCGCCTTGGTCGAACGCTGCTTCATCCGCCTGGCCATGCTCGCGCGCAGATAACCCCTTCTTCTGGCTGAAAATACTTCGGGGAGTTTGAGGGGCAGAGCCCCTCATTCACAGAAACAAATCGCGTCGCGCAGCGGCCTTTGGATCACGCTTGTTCCGGGGGCGGCGCGGCGAACATCTCCAGCACCTCGGCTTCGGTCATCACATGCCGCCCGTCGCCCGCAAAGGCATAGCCATCGGGCTTGCGGTCGATAAAGATCTCGCCCGTCAGCGCGATGCCGGACGGGTCGTCGAAACTGCCCATGCCCACATGCATTTCCCCGTTCATCGGTCCGGGGGCGGTGACGCGGTAGAACAGGGACGATCCGCAGGTCTTGCAAAACACCCGTTCCGCCCAGGGCGAGGAGGTATAGACCGACAGGTTGTCCGCGCCCTCGATCTCCATCGCGCCCTTCGGAACCTGAATGCCCAGATAGACGCCGCCCGACCATTTGCGGCACATGCTGCAATGGCAGGCCCCCGTTTCAGTGACAGGTTTGGTGACGGTGAACCTGACCGCGCCGCAGACGCAGGACCCTGTTTGTGACATTGAAACCTCCTGTTATATGCCCTTTCACAGCAGCCTAGCAGCGCGGCGTGACAATTTCTGACAGCAGCGTTCTGGTTTGGGCCGCGTCCTGCAGCGCGGCATCCCGGCTGTCAAAAGTGGCACCTGTCGCGCCGCATCGGCCGTCTTAGGGTGTCAGATAGCGCACGGCGCCCTGCCCGGCCCATCGTCCGGTGGCGAGGCAGGCGGTGAGCAGGTAGCCGCCTGTGGGCGCTTCCCAATCCAGCATCTCGCCCGCGCAAAACACGCCCGGTGTTGACCGCAGCATGAGTGTGTCATCCAGTGCCGCCCCTGGCACGCCGCCCGCCGTCGAGATCGCCTCGTCCATCGGGCGCAGGCCGGTATGTGCCACGCGCAGTTTCTTCAGCCGCCGGGCGGTGCGCAGCGTGTCGTCGGGCCAGGGCCGCCCCCATTCCTGCGCCAGCGCGATCTTGAGCGGGGAGAGTTTGAGCACCTTGCGCAGGTGGTTGGAAAAGCTCGCCTTGCCGCGCGGGCGGGCCAGACGCCGTGCCGCGTCGTCGACGCTGAGGTCAGGCAACAGGTCGAGGAACAACTCCGCCCCCTCGCGCACACCGCGCGAGACAGAGTAGATGCCACCGCCCTCAAGCCCGCGCCACGAGGCGATGGCTTCGCCGCGGGACCGGTAGGGGCCAGCGCGCCAGCCGACCCCCTTGATCGGCTGGCCCATGTGCTTGTGCATATGCGGTGACCAGTGGACCGAGAGGGCCGCGTTTGAGGCGGCGAACGGCGCCGTATTGATGCCGATCCAGTCAGCCCAGGCGCCGTCCGAGCCGAGCCGCGCCCAGCTTGCGCCGCCGCAGGCCAGGATCGTTGCGTCTGTTTCGATTGTGAGGGTTTCGCCATCGGGGCCGGTGATGCGCGGTGATGATCCGTCCCAGCCGGTCCAGCGGTGGCGGGGGCGGATCGTGACGCCCAGACCCTCCAACCGCTGCAACCACGCGCGCAGCAGGGGGGAGGCTTTCATGGCCGTGGGGAAGACGCGGCCGGTGGAGCCCGCGAACATCTCTTGCCCCAGCCCCTCGCCCCAGGCGGTGATCGCGTCGGCATCCCATGCGCGCAGGGCGGGGGTGAGCCAGGGGGCCGCTTCGGTGTAGTGGGGGAGCATCGCCGCCACGTCTTCGGCCTTGGTCAGGTTCAGGCCCGACTTGCCCGCCATCAGGAACTTGCGTGCGACCGTTGGCTTGGCCTCGAACACCGTGACGCTCAGTCCGGCTTCTGCCATCACCTCGGCTGCGGCAAGGCCCGCGGGTCCGCCGCCGATGACGGCCACGTGGGTCACAGAGGCGTGGTCCGCAACTCGCCCTTCATCTCGACCACGCGGTGCGGATAGGGGATTTCAATGTCGTGTTCTTTCAGCGCGTTCCAGATCGCGAAGAGCACGTGGCTTTTGTACTTGTTCTTGCCGTCGTCGATGCCGTTGACCCAGTATTCGACGGCGAAGTCGATGCCGCTGTCGCCAAAGCCGACCAATTCGCAATCCGGGCCCTCGGGCGTGTCCAGAACAAAGTCCAGCTTGGACACGGCGGTGTTGATGATGTCGGGCACGGCGTTGATGTCGGTGTTGTAGCTGACGGAAAAGGGCGCCTCGTACCGGTTGGCGGAGCCGCTGTCGGAGTAGTTGACGACGCGGGTGGTGATGAAATCCTCGTTCGGGACGACGATCCAGCGGCCGTCATAGGTCTCGAGGATAGCGGCGCGGGCCGTCATTTTTACGATTGTGCCTGCCTCTCCGCCGTCGAGTTCGACATAGTCGCCGACGGTGGCCTGCCCCTCGACCAGAAGGATCACGCCGGAGATGAAATTCGACGCGATCTTTTGCAGGCCAAAGCCCAAGCCCACGCCGATGGCCCCGCCCAGCACGGCAAGGGCGGACAGGTTGATGCCCATGATGTTCATCAGCACCAGGAAGGCGACGCCGAAGATCAGGAACTCAACTGATTTTGCCACGAGCTGACGCAGGGAGGGCCGCATTTCCTCCTGCCGTTGGATAAAGGTGCTGGACTGGCTGTTGGACCATTGGCCCAGCCAGAAGATCACGCCGCCCACGGCCAGGAATTGCAGAAGCCACAGCAGGTTGAAGGACAGGTTGCCCAGCGGCACCACGGTTGCTTCGAGCCGGGTTGCGACCGGTCCGAGCAGCGCGAGCGCATAGAGCGCCGCGATGGGGATCAGGATGTAACGCCCCAGCAGCTTCAGGAACGGGTCGGAGATGATATCCCGCACCATTGCCCGCACGGCGAGGAACAGGAACACCCGCTTGCCAAAGGCGATGACCGCGCCGCTGTCAAAGATCGAGCGGACGACGCTTTCGCCGATGCCGGTCAGGACATAGGCCATCAGCGGCAACACCAGCGGCAGGAATTGCGCCACGAAGCGCCGCGCCTTGGCCAGAACCGTGTCGCTGTCACCGGGATCGAGCAGGCGGGCCAGTGCCGGGCGTAGGCGCCGGGTGATCACCACGGCGGCCAGATAGGCGACGATCAGCAACGCGAATTGCGACCATGCCGCCGGGCTGAGCAGCCACGTCAGCGCCAGTTCCCACCCTTGCAGCGCATAGCCTGCGATGGTCTGCACAATCTCGGGCTGGCTTTCGAGATCAAACTCCACGGGTGCACCTCTTGCCTCGTCCTTACACCGCGCCAATTGTCACGGACGCCCCCGCTTGCGCAAGGAAACATGGCCCTGTCCGATCCGATCTGTCCCTTATGTGGCCGTCCCATCCCACCCGATGCGCCGCAAAGCCTGCATCACCTGATCCCGAAACTGAAAGGGGGCAAGGGCGGGCCGGTGGTGTTGTTGCACCACATCTGCCACCGGGAAATTCATGCGACACTGACAGAGGCCGAACTGGCCCGCGACTACAACACGCCAGAGGCGCTGCGCAGCCATCCGCGGCTTGCCAAGTTCTATGCCTGGGTGGCCAAGCGCCCGCCCGGCTTTGCATCAAAGGTGCCTGGGGCGCGCCGCAAACGCTAGCGCTTGCGCGGTGTGCGATCCTGAGCGTGCTTTTCATCAATCTGGGCGCTGACCTGGATCAGCACATCCGAGACGAGCAAACGCACCCGTTCGGACGTCGTCAGGTCCCGCTCAGTCTTGGGAGCGGGGCGGGGGTCGCGTTTAACACGCACTATGCGGTTGTCACGGGCCATCGGTGCAACCTTACATCGTGTAACACTCCGTTGACAACGATCCTGTTGGAATGGAGGACCCGCCCCTCAGCACATCGCCTTGATCTTGCGTGCCGTGTCCGGAGTGGCCGCCGATATGTCGGCACAGAGGTCGCGGGCCCGCGCCATCACATCGCCGTCTTCGACGATATCGTCGACCAGTCCGAACCCGAGCGCCTGAGCCGCCGTGATCTTTTGCCCGGCGAGGAAGATCATCTTGGTCCGCGCAGGGCCGATCAGGGCCGCCATGCGTGGCGGGTCGCTGGGTTGCGGCAGATAGCCCAGCTTCATCACCGGGTAGAAGAACTTGGCCGAAGGCACGGCGATCCGCATGTCGCAGGCCAGAGCCATGCCCGTCGCCCCGCCCGCGACCGTGCCGTTGAGCGCGGCAATCGTCAGGCCGGGCAGTGCTGCGAGCGCGCCCGACAGCTCCTCCCACAAGGGGGAGGTGGCGAGGCCCGCGCGCGCGGCGTCGAGGTCGGCCCCGGCGCTGAACACTTTGCCCGTGCCCGTCAGGATCACGGCGGCCGCATCTTTGGCATCGCGGGCGGCGTCGCGCAGGTCGATGAGCATCTGTTCGGTCAGCGCGCCCGCCTTGTCGGGGCGGTTGATCGTGATGGTCCAGATTGGGTCCGTCCGGTCGATCGTGATCATGTGAGGCCCACCCGTGTGCGGATGTCAGGATCGCGCAGAGAGATTTCCTGTCCAAGCCATGCGTCAGCGTCTGGAGAGCACATCCAGAGGAGTGCCCGTGCGGGCCAGTCCGCCGGAATGTGGTCGGACCAGTCAAGCTGGCTGACCGGGTTGATGCCGCTTGCCTTGATCTCGCGCTGCATCTGGGTGGCGACGGTGCCGGGCGACAGGCCCATGGCGCGGATGCCTGCCGGGCCGTTTTCCTTGTCGACACAGCGGGTCAGCATGGCGGCCCCCGCCTTGGAGGCGCAGTAATGCGACCATGCCTCAACCGGGCCGTGGGCCGCACCCGAACTGATGGTCAGGATCGTGCCTGCCCCCGCTTGCAGCATCACGGGCAGGGCCGCGCGCATGCCGTAGAAGACACCCTTGAGGTTGATGTCGATGACGTGGCCCCAGTCGCCCGGGTCCGCCGTGGCCAGATGCGAGATGGGTTCGATCACGCCCGCGTTGCCGATCAGCACATCGAGGCTGCCAAACTTGGCAACCGTTTGCGTGACCGCATCGTTTACGGCCGCGAAGTCGCTGACATCGCAGGGCAGCGCGATGGCCTGCGGCCCGATGTCGTCCGCGAGCGCGCCTATGGCATCGGCCCCGCGCGCCACAAGCGCCACATTGGCCCCGGCCCCGGCAAAGGCGCGCGCCGTGTCGGCCCCGATGCCCCGGCTGGCCCCGGTGATCAGCACAGTTTTTTCGCTCATGTCGTGCATTGTACCCTCCGCAATGACGTGTTGGTCTTGTGGTACGGCGATGCGCCGCATAGGTCCACCCTGTGGCCTTGACGCATTACGCGCCGTCCCGGACGATATGGCCAACAGCTGATTTAAGGATTCTGACATGTCTCGTTTTTCACATCTCATTTCCGGCACCGCAGTGGCGTTGTGCCTGCCTGCGTCGGCGGCTCTGGCCGACCTGACGGCGGACCAGGTCTGGTCCGACTGGCAGTCTTATATGGAAAGCACGGGCTATACAGTCACCGCGTCCGAGGCCGCAGGCGACGGGTCGGTGGAAGTGTCGGATATGACGCTGAGCATCGACCTGGAGGAAGAGGAGACGGCGTTCAAAGTTGTGCTCCCGTCGATCAGCTTTGTTGAACAGGGCGACGGCACGGTTGCCATCGAACTGCCCGCCAGTACCGAGATGAACATGACTTTCCAGCCCGAGACGGGCGAGGATGTGACGGTTGTCATCGACTTTACCCAGACCGACCCAAACATGGTGGCGGCGGGTGATCCCGGCGATCTGACCTATACCTATGCGGCACCGGCGGCGGCTATGGCGCTTCAAAGCGTGACCATCGACGGCGTGTCGGTCGGCCCCGAGATTGCCAAGATCGACATCCGCATGACGGACCTGGCTCAGACGGTGCAAACCTCTGTCGCCACATTGCGTCAAATGACGCAGGACATGACGGTGGCCAAGGTCGATTACGACATGGCGTTCAACGATCCCGAGAGCGACGACAGCTTTACGCTGCGCGGCGCGATGAACGGTCTGACGCTGAACGGGACCGGTGATCTGCCGCTGGACACGGACGTGCAGGACATGAACGCGATGCTGAATGACGGGTTCAAGGCGGTCGCGGCCTTTACCACCGAGGGCGGCAATTACGACCTGTCCTTCAGCAGCGAGACGGATGGCAGCGGGACGGCCAATGCCACATCGACCGGCTCAGCCTTTGACGTGTCCTTCGGGCCCGAGGGGCTGCTTTACGACGTCTCGCAGACCGGCGTGGACATGAACATGCTGATGACCGAACTGCCCCTGCCGCTGTCCTTTTCCGCGGCTGAGATCGGGACGCGGTTCCTGATGCCGTTGCAGAAGTCGAATGAAGAACAGGACTTTGGTCTGGCCGTCACGCTCAGCGAATTCGTGATGTCGGACATGCTCTGGAGCCTGTTTGACCCGACCTCGCAATTGCCGCGCGATCCGGCGACCCTGCTGGTTGATCTGAGCGGGAAAGCCAAGGTGCTGTTCGACTTCCTTGACCCGGCGCAAGCGGCCGTGCTGGAAGAGGCGGACACCGTGCCCGGTGAGTTGAACGCGTTGACCATCAACAAGATCGAGCTGGACGCCGTGGGCGCAAAGCTGACCGGGGCGGGCGACTTTGTCTTTGACAACAGCGACCTGCAGACATTCGACGGAATGCCCCGGCCCGAGGGCGCGGTGGACCTGACCCTGGTGGGCGGCAACGGGCTGCTGGACAAGCTGGTGGGCATGGGCCTTCTGCCCGAGGACCAGGCGATGGGCGCACGCATGATGATGGGCCTGTTTGCCGTGCCGGGCGAGGGTGAGGACACCCTGAATTCCAAGATCGAAGTGAACCCCGAAGGCCACGTGCTGGCCAACGGTCAGCGCATCCGCTGATCCTGTCACTGCGGGGCGGCGCAGGTCGTCGCCCTTGCACAGCACCCCCTGCCCCGCTACCTGATGGCGCAACCAAGCGGAGCAGATGAATGACCCCTTCCGACCTGTCGACCCTGACCGAACGGCTGCTGGCCGCTGCAAAATCCGCAGGCGCCGACGCCGCCGACACCATTGCGGTACAGGGCACATCGGTGTCGGTCGATGTCCGCGCGGGCGCGCTGGAACAGGCGGAACGGTCCGAATCCATCGACATCGGCCTGCGCGTGTTCGTGGGCCGGAAGCAGGCCAACGTCTCGGCGTCGGACATCAGCGACCGCACGATTGAAGAGATGGCGATGCGCGCCGTCGCAATGGCGGGCGAAGCGCCAGACGACCCCAATGCGGGCCTTGCCGATCCGGATCAGCTGACCAACGGCTGGGACATTGAGGCACTGGAACTCAGCGACCCAAGCCCGGAGCCTGCCGCCGAAGCACTGCAAGACGATGCGCTGGCCGCCGAAGCCGCCGGGATGGCGGTCAAGGGCGTGAGCCAGGTCCAGCAAGCATCGGCCGGATATGGGGCGCGCGACGTCTGGCTGGCAGCGAGCAACGGTTTTTCCGGTGGCTATCGCCGCACCGACCGCGGGCTAAGCTGCGTGGCGATTGCGGGCACCGGCACGGATATGGAGCGGGATTACAGCGGGGACAGCCGCATCTTTCAGTCCGACCTGCGCAGCGCCGAAGAGATCGGGACAGAGGCAGGCAACCGCACGGTTGAACGCATGGGCGCGCGCAAACCGCCGACCGGGACGTATCCCGTACTGTTTGACGAGCGTATCTCGTCGACCCTGATCGGGCACCTGCTTGTTGCGGCCAATGGGTCGAGCGTGGCGCGTGGGTCGTCATGGCTGCGCGAGAAGCTGGGGCAACAGGTTCTGCCCGATGGCCTGAACCTGGTCGAAGATCCGCACCGGCCCCGCACCTCGGGCACGCGTCCCTTTGATGCCGAGGGGCTCGCCACGCAGCGCCGCGTGATTGTCGAGGATGGCGTGCTGACCGGCTGGACGCTTGATCTGGCCACGGGCCGCAAGCTGGGCATGGCATCGACCGGCAACGCGGCGCGCGGCACATCCGCCCCGCCCAGCCCGTCGAACTGGAACGTGACACTGGATGCAGGCACCGCCACACGCGATGACCTGATCCGCGACATGGGCACCGGCCTTTTGGTGACCTCGATGATCGGATCGACCATCAACCCCAATACCGGCGACTATTCACGCGGGGCCGCAGGCATGTGGGTCGAGAATGGCGAGATCGCCTATCCCGTCAACGAATGCACCATCGCGGGCAATCTGGCCGATATGCTGCGCGCCATCGTGCCCGCCAATGACGCCCGCGCGCATCTGAGCCGCGTGGTGCCGTCGCTGCTGGTGCCGGGAATGACCCTTGCCGGCAACTGACCTGCCTTTGCTGATCGACGCGGCGCGCATCGCAGGCCGTGTGGCGACCAGCTTTGCCGGTCCCACGGCCGCGCGCTGGGACAAGCCGGGGGATGCGGGCCCGGTGACGGAGGCGGATCTGGCCGTGAACGAGGTGCTGTCGCGCACCTTGCAGCTGGCGCGCCCCAACTATGGCTGGCTGTCGGAAGAGACGGAGGACAGCGCCGCGCGGCTGAGTGCGGACACCGTCTTCATCATCGACCCCATCGACGGCACGCGCAGCTTTGTCGAAGGCGGGCGGACCTGGGCCATTTCCATCGGTGTGGCGCATCGGGGCGTGGTGACCGCGGCGGCCATCTACCTGCCCTTGCGCGACAAGCTTTATGCCGCAGGCGCGGGGCTGGGCGCGACCCTGAACGGCGCACCGCTGGTTGCGACCCAGGGCGGCATGACATCAGACAGCAAAGTGCTGGCCGCACGCCCCACCTTTGACGCCAAGCACTGGCGCGGCGACGCCCCGGCGGTCGAGCGACACTATCGCCCGTCGCTGGCCTATCGGTTGTCGCTGGTGGGGGAGGGGAAGTTCGACGGGATGCTGACCCTGCGCCCCACCTGGGAATGGGACATCGCCGCCGGATCCCTGATCGTTTCGGAGGCGGGCGGCACCATTACCGACCGCACGGGCGCGCCCCTGCGGTTCAACAATGCGCATCCGGCTTTGAACGGTGTGGTGGCGGGTGGCCCCGGTCTGCACCGTGCGCTGGTGGGGGAATTGGGCCCGGATCACGCCGCCTGATCGCCTTGACCCCTGGGGCCATATGCGCAAACTGCCCCCAGGCATGCCCGAGCCAAGTATCAAAGGAAAATGCGATGACACAGCGCCTGCACCTCGTCTTTGGAGGCGAACTGGTCGACCCGTCGAAGAATGTGTTCAAGGATGTGGACGACCTGCATATCGTGGGGATCTTTCCCAACTATCAGGCCGCATATGACGCCTGGAAATCTGAAGCGCAGCGCACTGTCGACAACGCCCACATGCGTTACTACATCGCGCATCTGCACCGCCTGCGGGACGAGGAAAACGCCGCCGCCACGACCGAAGAGCTGGGCTGACGCCCACGTGCGCGGATCGCTGGGGCTTACGGCCTATCGCACATTGTCGGGGCGGCGCAAACCGCCCGACTTTGCGCCGGTAAGGGACCGACCGGAGGGCGAGCTGGTGTGGATCCACGCCGCCGAGCCGGGCAACAACCGTGCGCTCAATGATCTCGCCCACCGGCTGGTGTACATGCGCCCCGGCTGCCACGTGCTGCTGACGGCAGCCCATGACGATTTCGGCGACCGGGGCGTCGATGAGATCTGGCAGGACCGGATGCCGCCCGATCACCCCGATGTCACCGACGCCTTTGTCGCGCATTGGGCGCCGGACATGTTGATCTGGGCCTGGGGCGATCTGCTGCCCAACCTGATCCTGTCCACCGCCGAAAGTGGCGCGCATATGATGCTGGTGGATGCGGATGTCGATGGGTTCGACGGGCGCCGCGACCGCTGGCTGCCCGAAGTGCCCCGCGCCCTGTTGGCCCAATTCAACCACGTCACCGCCCGGGACCGGAGCGCCCATCTGCGGCTGGCCCAGATGGGTCGCCCCGTAGGCGCGATGGAATTGGCCGACCCGCTGCACCCCTTCGGCAAGATGCTGCCCGTCATCGACAGTGATCTGGCGGATCTGACCGCTGCGCTGGCCGGGCGGCCAATCTGGTTGTCGGCGCGCACGTCACCGCAGGAATGCGCGACGATCCTGGCGGCGCACAAGCTGGCGCTGAAATTCTCGCACCGGCTGCTGCTGATCCTGCACTTCTCCGATGGGGCGGAGGCGCTGAAGGCAGAACAGGCGGCGCGGGCGCAGTCCCTGCTGGTCGCCAACTGGAGCGATGGCACCTTTCCAGATGACAATACCCAGGTGCTGATCGCCGACGACGATGCCGAGTTGGGCCTTTGGCTGCGCGTGGCCACTGTCACTTTCCTGGGTGGGTCGATGCAGGCGGGGGTGGAGATCTGCGATCCCTATTCGGTGGCCGCCCACGGATCGGCCATCGTGTATGGCCCGAACGTGGGCGAGCATGTCGACGCCTTTACCCGGTTGATGAACGCGGGTGCGGCCCGGATCGTGAACGACACCCCGTCGCTGGGCCGTGCCATCAGCCAGATGATCGCGCCCGACCATGCGGCCCACATGGCCACGGCCGGTTGGGATGTGGTCACGCGCGGGGCCGACAGCCTCGACCGGATCATATCGCTGACCCAGACCCGGCTCGATTCCCGCAGATCGGAGAACCGGTGATGCGGGCGCCCGGGTTCTGGTCGTATCCTGTGCCTGATTGGCGCGCGCGGCTGCTGTCCCCGCTGGGCGCGCTCTACGCGTCTGGCACCGCGCGGCGGCTGGCCCAAGGTATGCCTGAAAAGATGCCGGTGCCCGTCATTTGCGTCGGCAACATAAACGCGGGCGGCACGGGCAAGACCCCGACCGTCATCGCCGTGGCCGAGCGGTTGCGCGATGCCTTTCACGCGCCGCACATCGTCAGCCGCGGCTATGGTGGGACCGAGGCGGGGCCGGTCGAGGTCAACCCGACCACCCACAGCGCCAGCCGCGTCGGCGACGAACCCCTGCTGCTGAGCGCCTTTGCCCGGACGTGGGTCGCGCGCGACAGGGCCGCGGGCGCGCGGGCGGCCATTGCTGCCGGGGCTACGGCCATCATCCTGGATGACGGGTTCCAGAACCCGGCGCTGGCCTATGACCTGTCCATCGTCGTGGTCGATGCCGAGACCGGGTTTGGCAACGGCTTGTGCCTGCCCGCCGGCCCGCTGCGCGAACCGGCTGCCGTCGGCCTTGCCCGTGCCGATCTGCTGCTGAGCATTGGTGATGACGCGGCGCACGCCCGCTTTGCGAGCACGCCCCTGCCAGACGGATTGCCCCATTTGCGGGCGCGGCTTGAACCGCTGCAGACCGGGATGCCCTGGGCAGATATGCCCGTGGTCGCATTCGCCGGGATCGGGCGACCGGAGAAGTTCTTTGACACGTTGCGGGGGCTTGGCGTGACCCTTTTGCGGACCGAAGCGTTGGGGGACCATGAAAAGCTGAGCACCGCGTTTCTGTCCCGGCTCGAACGGGATGCGCGCGCGGCAGGTGCGCAACTGGTGACGACCGAAAAGGACGCCGCCCGGCTGCCCGCGGCCTTTCGCCCGAAAGTGATCACCTTACCGGTCCGGCTGCGGTTTGACGACCCGGTGGTACTGGACGCGGCGCTAGCGGCATTTCCCGCCAACCCCTAAACGAAAACGCCCGACCAATGGCCGGGCGTTGCATGCTGTGTCGGACGTGGCTTAGCTGCCAGCCGCCTCGTCGATCAGGCCCGCCATCTCGGAATAGGCCATGTTGTTGTATGTCGTCCCGTTGATGACAAAGCTGGGGGTGGAGTTGATCCCGTCCTCTGCCGCGTTGCCCTGATACCAGGCGACCAGCGTGCGCAGGTTGTCGGCGTCGGTCAGGCATCCTTCGAGCGTGTCGCCGTCCAGACCGGCCAGGCGACCGATCTTGCGCAGCTCTTCGGCGATCTGGGCCGGATCACCTCCGCCCGCGCGCGCCCATTCGGACTGCCCGGCATAGAGCATTTCCGTGATGCCAAAGAACGTCTCGGGCGTGCCCGCGCAGCGCGCGATGGCCGAGGCCCAGAGGCCGAACCGGTCAAAATAGACCTCGCGGTAGATGAAGTTGATCTTGCCCGTGTCGATATAGTCGGCCTTGAGCTGCTTGTAGGCCCCGGCATGGAACGTCGCGCAATGCGGGCAGGTGTAGCTGGCATATTCGATAACCGTCACAGGCGCGTCCGGGTTGCCCAACTGCATCTCGACGACTGAAGATGTGTCGATATCGGCAGAGGCTTCCTGCGCGTTGGCAGCACCCAGCAAACGCTCGGCCTGTGCCTGTTCCTGCGCGGACGGCCCGCTCGACTGCATCGAACTATACAGAAAGTACCCGCCAACACCGACGATGACGGCGATAAGGGCAACGATACGGTTCATGAGCGTGTTCCTTGTTTTTGTTTTGTCAGGATATGCGCGCCCAGTTTTTCGAGGGCGTCGCGCAATGTGTCGTCTTGGACCGGGGCGACCACCTGGCTGGCGGCGGCGGTCATCTCGGGTGCGGGGGCTTTGGGGCCTTCGGCCTTGCGGCGATGTTCGAACGCGACCTGCCCGTCCGCGAACCCCGTTGCCGCCGTCTGGGTGATCCGGATGCGCGCGATGGCGTTGTAGCCGTAGACGGCGTTGACCCGCTGGCGCAGCTGGTCCTTTTGCATCTCGAGCATGGGCGCCTGCGCACCGGTGGTCAGCAGGGTCAGCGTAGCCCCCATCCCGCCGCGGCCATAGCTCACCTCGACAGGGCGGGCTATGGCAGCCACATCGGCCCCCGCCACTTCGGCCCAGTCCGTCAGCAGGCGGCTTTGGGCAAAGCCACGGCTTTCGCTGGCCTGCCGGATCCGCCCGGTCAGCAACGATGCCGTCCGCTTGAACCCTTTTGTTGTGGCACGGCGCGCAACCATGGCTATGTTCCCTCTCACTCGAGCGTGATCATAGCGGATCAAGGCGTGATCACCAGACATCTCAAGTGGGAAAGCATAACTCTTGCGTGACCTCAGCCGTGAGCTTTTGGATTGGTACGACATACATGCGCGCGCGATGCCGTGGCGCGTTGGGCCACGGGACAAGCTGGCGGGCGTGCGGCCCGACCCATATGCGGTCTGGATGTCCGAGATCATGTTGCAGCAGACGACCGTGGCGGCGGTTACGGAGTATTTCAAACGGTTCATCGCGCGTTGGCCAACTGTCGCTGATCTGGCCGCGGCAGAGGATGCCGAGGTGATGGGCGAATGGGCGGGCCTTGGGTATTACGCCCGCGCCCGCAACCTGTTGAAATGTGCGCGTGCGGTGGTGGCCGATCATGGGGGGCAGTTCCCCGCAGATCACGCAGCACTTTTGAAACTACCGGGCATCGGGCCTTATACGGCAGCTGCCATCGCGTCGATTGCCTTTGACCTGCGGCATGTCGTGGTAGACGGCAACGTCGAACGCGTGATGGCGCGCATGTTCGACGAACACACGCCCTTGCCTGCAGCAAAGCCTGTTTTGACCGAACACGCGGATCGGCTGACGCCGAACGAACGGCCCGGCGATCATGCCCAAGCTGTGATGGATCTGGGTGCCACCATCTGCACGCCGAAATCCCCTGCCTGCGGCATCTGCCCCTGGCGCGATCCGTGTCGGGCACGCGCTGCGGGCACGGCACCGGAGTTGCCCAAGAAGACACCCAAGAAAGCCAAACCGATCCGCCACGGCACCGTGTATCTGGCCCAGCGCGACGATGGCGCATGGCTGGTTGAGACGCGGCCCGACAAGGGGTTGCTGGGTGGTATGATGGGCTGGCCCGGCAGCGATTGGGTGGACGTGGCGGACCCGCGGCCCACTGGCTCTCCGATGCGGGCCGATTGGATCAAATTGAACGGAGAAGTACGGCACACGTTTACGCATTTTCACCTTATTCTGGACGTTATGGTTGCGCAGGTTGCCGATACGCAGGCGGACAGGGGCTTTTTCCTGCCACGGGACCAATTCCGTCCTTCGGACCTGCCCACCGTGATGCGCAAGGCGTTTGATCTGGCGCAGAGTTGAAAGAACGCGGCGTAGCGTCACGCTTGGCAGGTGTACGGCACTGCGCCTAGACTTTGGCGCGCAATCAAAGGACCGAAAACGCATGACATTGCCCCCGGAAACTGTCGCCAAGGTGCAGAACGCCCTGCCCTTCGCCATGTCTTTCCTGCTGATCCCGCTGGCCATCGTGACGGCCATCTATGGCGGCTGGACCGTAGTCCTGCTGCCGGTGGTGACGTGGTACATGTTCTCGATCCTTGATCTGGCGGTGGGGCTGAACACGGACAACGCCGACCTTGAGGCGACGGATGATGATCTTTTCTGGTATCGGGCCATCACCATTGCCTGGGTGCCTGCGCAGTTCCTGATGCTGTTTGGCCTGATTGCCTATGTGGCGCCGGCCGATCATCTGAATACGCTGGAAAAGCTGGCGATTTTCTTTGGCGTCGGCGTCATTACCGGCACGGTCGGCATCAACTACAGCCACGAGTTGATGCACCAGAAGAACAAACTGGAACGCTGGCTGGCAGACGCTTTGCTGGCCATGGTTCTTTATTCCCACTTCCGGTCCGAACACCTGCTGGTGCACCACCGCTACGTCGCCACCCCCCGCGATCCGGTCACGGCGCGGATGGGAGAGAGTTTTTATCGCTTCTATCCGCGGGTGCTGAAACAATGCTTCCTATCCGCCTGGAATGCGGAAAAGGCGATGCTCGCGCGCAAGGACCTGCCCGCGACCGACAGCTCAAACCCGTTCTGGAAATACGCCTATCTGCAACTGGTTTGTTTCCTTCTGGCCTTTGCCCTTGGCGGCTGGGCCGGTGTTGGCCTGTTCCTCCTGCAAGCGGGCGTGGCCATCTGGCAGCTGGAATTGGTCAACTACATCGAACATTACGGGCTGACCCGGAAACATCTGGGCGAAGGCAAATACGAACACGTCCAGCCGCGCCATTCCTGGAACGCAGCGCACAAGGCGTCGAACTGGCTGCTGATCAACCTGCAACGCCATTCGGACCACCATTACAAACCCGACCGCCGCTTCCCCGTCCTGCAGACCTACACCGAAGCGGACGCGCCCCAACTGCCCTATGGCTACCCGGTGATGACCATCGCCGCGATGATGCCACGGGTGTGGAAGCGCGTGATGAACCCGCGAGTGAGCAAGTGGCGGGACATGTATTATCCCGAAATCACCGACTGGACGGCCTATAACAAGGCGGCAAACCCGCTGCCGCGCTAATCAAGCACCCAGACAGCCAACGGGTCGGCCACGCCGCGCACCGTCTGATCCGGCGCGCGGCGGAACCCGTCGGATCCGCCTGCGGCCTCCATTGTGGCGTCACTGACGATCGCACGAACACCCACGGCGCGGGTCATTGCCTCTAGCCGGCTTGCGACGTTCACGGTGTCGCCCAGAACCGCGAATTCCAAGCGGTTTGCACCGATGTCACCCAGAACAACAGGGCCGAAATGCAGGCCAAAGCGGGCGTCGATCTCGGGCAGCCCATCGGCACGCCGGTCGGCATTCAACGCATCCATGCGGTCCGCCATAGAGCGCACGCAGGCAACAGCACGGGCCGCGTCATCCGCAAGCGGCAAGGGCGTGCCAAAGGTCGCCATCAGCCCGTCGCCCAGATATTTGTCGAGGGTTCCGCCATGGGCGAACACTTCGCTTTCCATCCGGGCGTGAAAGGCGCGCAAGGTCTCGATCACCTCTTGCGGAGGACGCCCATCCGCATAAGCGGTGAACCCAACGATATCGACAAACAGCACCGCAGCATCATGGCTGCGGATCTGGCCCAATGGCTCGTCCTTGGTCGACAACTCCTCGACCATCGAGGGGGAAAAGTAGCGTGCAAGGTTCGTCCGCTCGCGGGCCATCTCGGCACTGTCGAGGACCAGCAATTGATACCGACGCACGGCCACAGCCAGGATCAGGGCGACGACCAGAAACACGACGACCTGTTGAAAGCGCAGATCCCAATTCACATTGTTCGGGTCGAATTGCCGGGCCAGATCGGGATAGTCGGGAAACATCGCATTTGCGGCCTCCGTCAGCTCGGGAAAGGTGCGCCCAAACCACCAAACACATAACGTGCCGGTCAGCCACAACGCCATGGTCCAGTTGCCAATGGCAATGATGGTCCGCCAAGAATAGGTCAGCACGCCTGCAGCCAGAATGATAAAGAAATACTGAAACACCTCGAAATTGTAGATGAGTGCGGTTGGCATCGGTGCGCTTTGCAACGGGTTGGGCACCAGCAAGGCCAAGGTCATCAACAGCAAATCGGCAAACAGCAGTGCCAGTTCGGCACGCGACTGCCCCACGCGGCCCACACGCCGCTGCGCCAAACCCACAAGAACCAGGCAGAACAGCAGGAACAGATACCAGAGCACGTCCCAGTACGGGTTCAAAAACACCAGCATGACCGCCGTGACCGACAGGGCCCCGATACGTGCTTTCACCGCAAGATCCATGCCCTCGCGCTTGTTGCGGGCCAGCGCTTCTTGCGCGTGCCGATGCGCGGGAACTTCGTCTTCGCGATCACTGCGTCGCGACACCGGCAACGCGCTGCTTGCATCCACCATGCTCTCTGCCCTTTTGGCTTCTTCCTCCCAATGTAAACACTCTTAACAAAAAAGCCCCGCCAAAAAGGCGGGGCATAGGTGAAGTGCCCTTTTTGGGCCTTGGGTAAGGCCGCAGGCACCTGGCGGTGTCTCGTGAATCAGTCGTGCATTTCCGACCGTATCTGCTGGCGCAGAACGTCGATGGGCACCATTTTGCCCTCGGTCCGGTAGCACCAGTAGGTCCAGCCATTGCAGCTGGGCGCGCCTTCCAGATGGGCGCCGACCTGGTGAATGGACCCCTTGATATCGTCGCCAATCAACGTGCCATCGGCGCGTACCTTGGCCTTGTGGCGCTTATTCATGGAATACAACTCTTCGCCCGGACGCAGCATGCCGCGTTCAACAAGCTGGCCAAACGGCACCCGCGGTTGCGCGCGCTTGGACGCCGAAACGGTCAACGCCTCCTTGTCGAACTTGCGCACATTGGCGATGCGTTTCTCGGCCACCTTGCGATAGGCCGCTTCGCGCTCGATCCCGATAAACTCGCGGCCCAGCATCTTGGCCACCGCGCCGGTGGTTCCGGTGCCAAAGAACGGGTCCAGCACCACGTCACCAGGGTTGGTCGAGCCAACCAGCACACGATGCAGCAGGCTCTCGGGCTTTTGCGTCGGATGCGCCTTGTCGCCCTGTTCATCCTTCAGGCGCTCGTGGCCAGTGCAGATCGGCAGCACCCAGTCGGACCGCATCTGAATGCCTTCATTCAGCGCCTTCAGCGCCTCGTAGTTGAAGGTGTATTTGCTGGCCTCATCCTTGCCCGCCCAGATCATCGTCTCATGGGCATTCGTGAAACGCTTGCCGCGGAAATTCGGCATCGGGTTCGACTTGCGCCACACCACGTCGTTCAGAATCCAGAACCCTTCGTTCTGCAAGGACGCGCCAACACGGAAAATATTGTGATAGCTGCCAATGACCCAGATCGCGCCATTGGGCTTCAGCAGCCGCCGGGCCGCTTTCAACCACGCCGTCGTGAATTCATCATAGGCTCGGAAGGAATTGAACTGATCCCAGTGATCATCCACCGCATCAACCTTAGAATTGTCAGGGCGGTGCAGCTCACCCTTCAACTGCAGGTTATAGGGCGGATCGGCAAAGATCAGATCAACGCTGCCCGCAGGCAGGCTGTTCATGACATCAATGCAGTCACCCTCAAGGATTTGGTTCAAGGGAAGCGCCTCGGCGCCCTTTACGTGTTTCGTCATTGTCTGCCTCTGTCCCCGGCGCTTTGTGCGCTCGTTGGTTGCAGCCAATGTGGAACGTCGCCGATTCGCGGTCAATTTATATTTTGAATCAGCTACTTACGATTTTTTCTTGATACAACATATTGTGGACAGGTTTGAAAGTACGTCTATGGTGTGGGGTCGGACCGAGATTTTCCAACGCCAATCTGTGGCTTTTTGACGGGTATCCCATGTTCGTCTCCCAGCCGTAGCCGGGATGCTGTTGCGCCAAATCCACCATGATCCGATCGCGACATATTTTGGCCACAATTGAGGCCGCCGCAATGCTCAGCGACCGGGCATCGCCGCGCACAACGGGCGTCGCCTGAACGGCCAGGCCGCGGGGCAGCATGGTCCCGTCAATCAGCAGATGATCGGGCCGGGTGCGCAGCCCGGCCACCGCGCGCACCATCGCCAGATGCGACGCCTGCAGGATGTTCATCTCCTCAATCTCGCGCACCGAAGCATGGGCCACCGACACGTCCGCGCTGTCCAGGATCGCATCCCACACCGCCTCGCGCTTGCGCGCGGTCAGCTTCTTCGAATCGTCCAGGCCGTCAGGAATGCACGCCGGGTCCAGAACGACAGCCGCCGCCGTGACAGGCCCGGCAAGCGGTCCGCGACCTACTTCGTCAACTCCGGCCACACGCCCGCCAATTCGAACTTCCAATTCAAAATCTGGCACTGCCCATCCGCTTCTTCTGACCCAAAATACCACCGCCGGAGGCAAAAACGCACTTTCCAGCGGAAAGTGCAAACATCACGTGTCGCCCGAAGGGCGACGCATTGAAAAAGGGACGGTGCCCGAACACCGCCCCTGCACAGGTGGGCCATGGGGGCATGGCCCGACCGCCCGTTCTTAGCGACGGGCCAACTGAAATCCATGACGGCTCATACAGCGCGCGCCATACCCCCGGCGCCAGCCGCGGTCGGTGTAAAACTCACGACGGCAGGTCTGGGGCAGGCTGTGCGCGAATTGGTAATGGTTGTGCAGGCAGCGCTGGCCAAAGACGCGACGTTGCCCCTGGTTGGTGTGAAAACTGCGCAGGCACTGCTGCGGCAGCAGCTTGCGGTTCACGCGCTTGGGCACGGGCTTGGGGTGCACAGGCGTGTGCACCGTATGGCGCTTTTTCCGGTCCTTGTTCCTGTCGTGGATAACGGCCCCCACAATGGCCAAGCCCAAAAGGGCGGCGAGGGCCGCACCCACTTCATCGTCCCCTGCACGGGCCGGTGCCGCAGAAAAACCGGTGATGGCAATGGCAGCGGCGGCAACAAGGCCTATGAACTGGCGGTGAATACGAAGGGTCATGGGGCGTCCTTTCCAAAGAAAACAAATACGAGGCAGACCAGACTTGTGCCGGTGCTGTCCCCAACCTGGGCCGCACCCCGAAAGACACGCAATAACGCCCCCCTGTTATTGAATAACCCGGCCCGCAGACCCTTGTGGTTATTGAATATCCCGCACGCACGGCGCAGGTTGGGGCCATGAAACACCTCGCCATCTCCCTCGCCCTGACACTGGCCCTCGCGAGCGCCGCGCACGCCCAGTGCTATGCGGATTACAAGGCCAAACAGGACAATCCGCTGCGCTTGCACTACGGTGTTGCGCAAATCTCGGGCGCCTGCGCGCCGGGCAACGCCACAGGACAACTCCGATCACGCCTCGCGGCGCAGGGCTGGACATTGCTCCAGGTTCAGTCCGTGTTTGGTCCCGAAGGTCTCGATCAAAGGAAAGCCAGTGCAGGACAATACTACCTCCGCTTCTGACATGCGGCGCACGGGCGGGCGGCTCGTGACCTTCGGGATCGCGGGCATCGTCCTCTTGCTGATCCTGGCCGCCGCCCTGCTGTTCTTCACCCTGCCCGATGCGGGCGCCTTCGACGCGCGGGTCGAGCGTATGTTTATCGAAAATGCCGACCTCACCAGCCAGGCCGAAATCAAACTGCTGGAAATCCTCGCCCAATCCGGCACCGCTTTCGCGGACACCCTCGCCAGTTACCGGCTCGTCATCTTCGTGCTCTTGGTCTTTGCCACAGCCATGATGATCGCCGCCCTCGTCTTCGTGATCCTGCTGGTCGGCTTCAACCGCCGCATGGCGCAGATTGAACGCGCGGGGATCCAGGTCAACTCCCTCCTGATCAGCCGCGAGGAAAACACGGTCTACCTCAACAACCTCGGCTTCAAGCTGACGGATGCGGCGATGGAAACCATGTCGGTCCTGGCCGAAGCCCGCATGGACGACGACGTCCTATCCGGCTCGGAAATCGAAGGTGTCATCTCAGGCCGCAGCGCCGCCGATTGCGAAGAGGCCGCGGGCGCCACCCGCATCAAGCGCCTGCGCGACACCCTCGGCAACCAGATCGTCAGCGAACTTCTGGTCAAGAACATCGCCCGCCGCGGCTACATGCTGGCCGTGGAAAAGGACGTGATCAAGGTGCTCTGACTCTCCCCTTCTTCTGGCTGAAAATACTTCAGGGTTTGGGGCAGCGCCCCAAGACATCATCTGCTGGAAGCAGATGGATAAAATCACGTGGCGCGCATGCGCCTCATTTCACCAGTAGCCACGGGCGCGACCGCAGGTCTAGGGTGCAGCCAAAGACGAAGGAGACCGCAAATGCCCGCCCCTACCAACCCGTTCAAGGCCGCGATCAATAACGGCGAAACCGTCATCGGTTGCTGGCTCAGCCTGGGCGATCCGCTGGCCACTGAAATCGCGGGCACGGCGGGCTTTGACTGGCTGCTGATCGACGGTGAACATACACCCTACGACATCTCCCGCATGCGGATGCAGCTCATGGCACTCGAAGCGTCTGATAGCCACGCCGCCGTCCGCGTGCCGGTGGGCGAAACATGGATCATCAAGCAGGTCCTCGATGCGGGCGCCCAAACGGTGCTGGTGCCGATGGTCGAAACAGCAGAACAGGCCCAACAACTGGTCCACGACGTCCGCTACCCGCCCACGGGCGGGCGCGGCGTGGGCTATTCCGGCGCACGGTGCAGCCGGTTCGGCGCCATAACTGACTACGGCCCGACGGCGGACGACCAGATCTGCCTGCTGATCCAGGTCGAAAACCGCGCAGGCATCGCCAATCTCGACGACATCCTCGCCGTGGACGGGATCGACGGTGTGTTCATCGGTCCCGCGGACCTGTCCGCGGATATGGGGTACATGGGGCAACTGACGCACCCCGAGGTGCAGGCGACAATCAAAGGCGCCATCGCCCGGATCGAAGCGGCAGGTAAAGCCCCGGGCATCCTGACGACAACACCGGACTTTACCCAGGACGCGCTCGACTGGGGCGCGCGCTTCGTCGCCACGGGGCTCGACCTTCTGATCCTTGCCAAAAGCCTGCGTGACCTCGCCCAGCGCTGGGTGAAATAGGCGGCGGACACCTATGCCTTAAGGGTGGCCCTGCTTACCCCGACTTCAACTCGACAGACGCCTGCGTATAGCCACCCGCTGCGCCGTCGATGAAATGCACATGGGTGTCGTCCATGATGGACGGCACGATGCACGTCATCATCGCTTCGTCCTGAGTGTGGATGCCGTAGCGCGCGATGCCATCCGCCCGTGCGTCCTCCAAAACAGAGCGCAGGCGCGACACCGTGCCCGCGTCGCAATCAATGGTCATTTTCAACCCGTCATCGAACTTCCGGAAATCCGCATTGCCACCGACGGTCCGCCGGTAATGCGTCGGATCAAACCCACCCAGCTTGATCCCTGTCTTGATCAATATCCAGGCAATCAGCGTCTCGAACAGCACCTGCCGTTTGCGGGCCGCTACACCCCTGCCGCCATGGCTCGCATGGGCCTCGAGCGTCGCCCCGGCAGGCGGCCATCCGGTGCCCGGCCCCTCGGGCGGCGCCGGGTGCCCGCCGCGCTCCAGATGCGCCACCTCGGCCAGCACCGCCTCGACCACCGTTCCAAACCGGTCCGGCTCCACACCGTCCTCTGGCGACAAAAGCAGCGATAGAATGGTCCCGTTGCGCGCCTTCATGTGGCTCCACCGGCAACTCAGGCCGGTCAGGTCCGGCTGCGTCCCCGCGGGGACAGGGGGCACCGTTTCGGCCCCCGCCTTCATCTGCGCCTCGGCCCAACTGACACCGCCCCCGGCGAACATGGCATAATCCACGCCCTCCGACACCGCATAGCGCGCCACGGCCACATCCAGCCCCGCCGCGCGAATGTCGGCGACGGAATAAAGCCCCACGCGCAGGCCCATGCCAAACTCCGCCTGCGCCCAGGCCTGCACCGCCCCCAGCGCCTGCGCCGCCTCTGCGGCAAACTCCGGCGGATGGGCAAAGGCCGCGCCATCGCCGCCGAACACATAAGGAAAAGCCCGACCCCCAGCGGTATTGATCTGGGCCGAAATCACAGCCGCCCCGATCATGTTCACCGTCTTGTACTTGCCCGCCGCCACCGCGTCAGTGGACCCCACGATGTCGGACACACCCACGACCCAATCCTCCGGCAAGGGCGTGTAGTGGCCCAGATCCGCCACATCCCCGAAAACCGTCAACCGCGGCAGATCATCGTAAAACATCTCACACCCCTTCATCGCAACCCTAACACGGGGCCGCCCCATCACAATGCGCCTTGCACCTGCCCGCACCCCGTGCCACGCAAGCGGCAGGAGTGAGGACCCCATGCAAACCGGATTGATCCTGCTGGCGCTGGCCTATGTGCTCAGCCAGTTCTTTCGCGCTTTCCTGGCCGTTCTGACCGGCCCGCTTGAGGCGGAACTCGGCGTAACGCCCGATGTGCTGGCGACAGCGTCGGGCTACTGGTTCCTCGCCTTCGCCCTCATGCAACTGCCAGTAGGAAAGGCGCTCGACACGCTTGGCCCCCGCCGCACGGGCGGCTGGCTATTCCTGATCGGCGGCGCCGGGGGCGCCGCGCTCTTCGCCGTGGCCCAGGGCCCGTTCTACATCCACGCGGCCATGGCACTGATCGGCATCGGTTGCTCACCTGTTCTGATGGCCAGCTTCTACATCTTCGCCCGCGAGTTTGACCCGGCCCGCTTTGCCACCCTCGCCGCGCTGATGATCGGGATCGGCACCATCGGCAACCTGATCTCAAGCGCGCCTCTGGCCTTCGCGGTCGAGGCGATGGGCTGGCGCAACGCCATGTGGGCCCTCGCCGCCGTGTCCGCCATCGTTGCTCTGGGCGTCCTGTTTAGCGTGCGCGACCCGGCGAAAGCACACGACGCAGGCACCGGATCCCTGCTGGATCTGATGCGCATGCCGGTCCTGTGGGTCATCTTTCCCATCATGTTCGTGAACTACGCGCCCGTCGCGGCCGTCCGGGGCCTCTGGATCGGGCCATATCTGCGCGACGTGTTCGACCAGACCACCGCCCAGATCGGGATTGCGACACTGGTGATGAGCCTCGCCATGATCGTCGGCACCATCGCCTATGGCCCGCTCGACCGCATCTTTGGCACGCGCAAATGGGTGGTGTTCACCGGCAACGTGCTCACCATCGCGATGCTGGCCTTCGTTATCTTCTGGATCGACGCAGGCCCTTGGACGGCCATCGCCCTCTTTGCTGCCATCGGCGCCCTGGGTGCATCGTTCCCCGTCATCATCGCACACGCGCGCAGCTTCTTCCCTCCGCATCTGACGGGGCGGGGCGTTACGCTGATGAACCTTTTCGGCATCGGCGGCGTGGGGGTCATGCAGACCATATCTGGCCGCATCCACACCGCAACCGCAGGCAGCGATCCAACCGCGCCCTACATCGCGATCTTCGGCTTTTTCGCCGTGGCCCTCACAATGGGTGTGGCGATCTACGCACTCAGCCGCGACTCCACGGACTGACGCCCTTTCCCCCACGGGGCATTGGGTGTAAGGGCCACGCACCTACCCGAAAAGGAGTTTCAAATGGGGTATCGTGTCGTCGTCGCGGGCGCCACCGGTAACGTGGGCCGCGAAATGCTGAACATCCTGGCCGAGCGCCAGTTTCCCGTGGACGAGCTGGCCGTTCTGGCAAGCCGCCGTTCGCTGGGCACGGAAGTGTCCTTTGGGGATGAGACGCTGAAGACGAAGGACCTGGACACATTCGACTTCACGGGTTGGGATATCGCCCTGTTCGCCATTGGATCGGACGCGACCAAGACATACGCGCCCAAAGCCGCCAAGGCGGGCTGCGTGGTGATCGACAACTCGTCGCTCTACCGCTACGACCCCGACGTGCCGCTGATCGTGCCGGAAGTGAACGCCGACGCGATCGAGGGGTATGCCAAGAAAAACATCATCGCCAATCCCAACTGCTCGACCGCACAAATGGTCGTGGCGCTCAAGCCGCTGCACGACCGTGCCCGGATCAAGCGCGTCGTGGTCAGCACCTACCAATCCGTGTCCGGCGCGGGCAAGGAAGGGATGGACGAACTGTGGGACCAGACCAAAGCAGTCTACAATCCGACATCCGACATCCAGGTCAAGAAGTTCCAAAAGCAGATCGCCTTCAACGTGATCCCGCATATCGACAGCTTCATGGACGACGGCTCGACCAAGGAAGAGTGGAAGATGGTCGCCGAGACGAAGAAAATCGTCGATCCAAAGATCAAGGTCACGGCAACCTGCGTGCGCGTGCCAGTCTTCGTGGGCCACTCCGAAGCGATCAATATCGAGACGGAAGACTTCCTGGACGAAGATGAAGCCCGCGACATCCTGCGCGAAGCACCAGGCGTCATGGTGATCGACAAGCGCGAAGACGGCGGCTACGTCACGCCGATCGAATGCGTGGGCGACTTTGCCACCTTCATCAGCCGCATCCGGCAGGACAGCACAATCGACAACGGCCTGAACTTCTGGTGCGTGTCGGACAACCTGCGCAAGGGCGCAGCGCTCAACGCCGTGCAGATCGCCGAAGTGCTGGGCACGCGCGTGCTGAAAAAGGGCTGAAGCCAAAACATGTTTTGAGGGGAACAAGGGGCCAATCGGCCCCTTTTCTTTTGTTGGCTACGGTGCAGAGTGAACGCACCCAACAAAAGGTGCCCCCATGCGTTTTGCGCTGATACTTGCCCTGCTGCCGCTGCCTGCCATCGCTGACATCATCGTGGTGCAGGCCCCGCCAGTGGCCGCAACGATTTATGCTCAAGGCGCGTTGGTGTCGCGCACCACCAGCCTGGAACTCCCCGCGGGCGAGCACCGGCTGGAGCTTCGCGACATGGACCCGTCCTTGGCGCTTGAAGCAATGGACATCAGGCTCGAGGGCGCGACGATCATCGCGCGCAGCTGGATCCCAAGGCCAGACACGCCCTACCGCGCGCCGCGTACCCCGGACTGGATGATGGCCAAGGCAGCGTTAGACGCAGCCAGCGAAACCTTGGCTGCACTTGACGACGACATCGCGCGCACTCTGGCCGCTGCTCAAGCGGCGCAAGACCAGCTCAGCTTTCTGAATGCTTTGACCATACCCGATGGCGGAACGATTGACGTGGCAACATTGCGCGCCATCAGCCAGCTTATCGCCAGTGATGGAACCGCGGCGCGCGCAACCATGCGCGAGGCGGAGGCGACGGCGCGACGCCTGCGCCGCCAGCGACCCGATCTGGAATTTGACGTTGCTCAGGCACAGGCTGCGCTTGACGCGGTGACACCCCGCAATACCGCGCCCGCCACGCTTGCGCTGAACATTACCGTCCCGGAAGCGGTCGAGGCTGCGCTCGATTTGTCTTACCTTATAGATCGTGTCACGTGGGCGCCGTCCTATGCCTTTGACCTGTTGAACGACGCATCGCTGTCCATCGCGCGTAGCGCCCTTGTCTCGCAATATACGTCGGAGGACTGGACGGATATCCAGCTGACCCTGTCCACCCTCCAACCCTTGGCCCAATCGGAACCCAGCCGCCTGTGGCCGCAACTGCGCCGGATCGAAGATCCAGCGGCCCAGAAACGCGACCTGTCGCGGCTTCAAGCCGACAGCGCCATTGGCATGGCAGAACCGATCATCGAAGCGCCCGTGATCTTGGAAGAGGTCGCTACCGCCGACTTCGACGGAATCGGCGTCTCCTACACCTTGCCCAAGCCCGTCACGATCCGCGCACAAAGCCAAGAGCTTGAGATTGCACTGGATACACTTAAGATGACTGCCAAGCTTAGCGCACGCGCAGTACCCCGCTTTGACGACACCGCGTTCCGGTTGGCGCATGTCACAAACACAACGCCCGAAATCCTGCTCCCGGGACGAGCGACACTCTTTGTCGATGGTCAGCTTGTCGGACAAACCGCCGTCGAAGCCCTGCCGCCAAACGCCGAGGCCGAGATGTTCTTTGGTCGTATCGACGGGCTGCGCCTGAACCGCACTGTGCTGGACCGCAACGAGGGTGATCGCGGGATCATCAACCGCTCGAATGAAGAAACGACAAACGTGCGGATCGAGGTGGACAACCTGACGGACCGAACTTGGGACGTGTCCGTGCACGATGCTGTGCCGTTTTCCGAGCAAGAGGACCTCGTCATCGAGTGGTCCGCGACACCCCGCCCGGATGTACAAGCCGTGGAGGATCAGCGTGGCATCCTCGAATGGCTGATATCGCTGGAGGCAGGCGACACGCAGATCATAAGCGTTGAAACCCAGATGACCTGGCCCGAAGGCAAGGTCCTTCGATAGCCGATTCCGTCGAACATGGTTGCCACCGTCTTTCCATGACGACGCGCAGAACACCGATACCACGTCTTCCGTGCCGATAAATCGAAGTTTATCTAACTGCCCGCAATCCATAATATACTGATTTGAAAAGATAAACATATCGATTCATCACTTCGTTAAATCTGGGTCTTTCAGCGCAAGAAATTAGTAATTTCAGCCTGTCATACCTAAGCCATCGGACGGACCGCAGCACACACGCTGATCCACCGAGCAGGACGCAATCACAGGTGCAAGCGTCCGACATACGGCAGAATGCCAACTTCCATGCAGCAACGCAGCGCGCCCCGACCCTGGGGTGGTTCGACAAGGTGCGCCCGCAACACACACGCACATGGAAAACCGGCATAAGCCAGTCATATTCGCGCGAAGAAGGAACCAGTGAATGGGGTGAGTGGCGCGCGGATCAGTGGGGTAACGAGTGGTCAGGGCGGCGCATCCGGTGGGAGGCGTCGCCCGTTTTCCCGCTCAGAACCGTTCGGCGCGCAGCACTTCGCAATCGCTCACGGTGACAATCCCGATATGCCGCTCCACCACGGCAAAGGCAGCATCCAGCAATCCGTCCAATCGCTCGGGCTTGATTACGCACAGCACCTGCACCATGCCCGTGCCGCGGCTCACCTGCCCCTCCCGGCTCCAGGTCCCGGAATCCCCGGATCCGCCCAGCACGGGCAGCACGGTCCAACCGGTCACACCGGCCCTTTCCATCGCGTCGGTCAGCCGGCTCTGCATCACCTGTTCGATGATGATGGCGACACGTTTTGCCTTGTGCGTTTGCATCCGCTTATCCCCCGGTCAGCGCGCTGGCGACGGCGATATAGATCGGAATCCCCAGCGTCAGATTGAATGGAAAGGTAACCCCGAGCGACAGGGTCAGATAGATCGACGGGTTCGCCTCGGGCAAGGCCACGCGCATGGCCGCGGGCACCGCAATATAGCTGGCCGACGCCGACAGCACCATGAACAGCGCCACGCCACCCGTGCTGACACCCAAGAGCAGCCCCGCGATACAGCCAAACGTGGCCCCCACCAGCGGCATCACCACGCCAAAGGTCAGCACACCAGGCTTCAACACCCCGGACCCGCCGCGCAAGCCCCGGCCCGCCACCAGCCCCATGTCCAGCAAGAACAGGCACAAAACCCCCTGGAACGGCGACACGATAAAGGCCTCGATCTTGGCCAGCCCCTCGGTCCCGGTAATCCAGCCAATGAAAAAGCTGCCCACCAGCAGCACGATGGACCCGTTCAGCATGATCTCCCGCAGCAATTCGGGATCCATCCGCCGACTGTCCCCACCCCGCGAGATCAGCCAAAGCGCCGACAGGATCGCGGGCGCCTCCATGGCCGCCGCGACGGCCACCATGTACCCTTCGGACGCGATGCCACTGCTGTTCAGAACGGATGTCGCCGCCACAAAGGTCACGATAGAGATCGAGCCGTAATGCGCCGCGACAGCCGCCGCATCCAACCGGCTCAGGTTCCCCATCACCTGCAACAAGCCAAAAGCCACGATCGGCAAGGCGGCGGACAACACGATTCCGGCCAAAAGCGACGCCGCCAGCGTCCCATCGATACCATGATCGGCCACGCTGACCCCGCCCTTGAAGCCAATGGCAAACAGCAGGTAAATCGACATCCCCTTGGCCACCGCCTCGGGAATGTTCAGGTCAGACCGCGCCAGCGACGCGGCCACGCCCAGGGCAAAACTCAGGATGATGGGCGACAGCAGGTTTGTCGCCGCAAGGCTCAGGATCTGATCCAACTCTGTCCCCTTAGGTCGCCCGGTCTACACCGGCTGAAAATCAAGCGTCTTGCCCATGAACTGCTTCAAACCGCCCTCGGCAATGTCGGTCCACAGGCCATGAATACTCAGCGATCCATCGTTCACCCGCGCCTCGACAAAGGGGAAAGTCATCAGGTTCTCCATCGACGTGATGACAGCGAGCTGCTCCAGCCGCTCGGCCTTGTCTTCGGGCGTGGCCAGATCGGCCACTTCGGGAAATTTGGGGCGCAAAATATCCATCCACCGACCCACGAAACTGCCCTTTTCTTCCAGTTCCGGTGCCCGACCTTCACACATATCCAGGCACCCTTGCACACCGCCGCACCGGGAATGGCCCAGCACAACCAGATGGGCGACCTGCAGCACGTTGACGGCATATTCGACTGCAGCAGAGGTGCCGTGATGCTCTCCGTCCGGCTCAAAAGGGGGCACAAGGTTGGCGATGTTGCGGTGAATGAAAAACTCGCCCTGATCGGCGCCAAAGATCGATGTGACGTTCACACGGCTGTCACAGCAGGAAATGACCATGGCACGCGGTCGCTGTCCCTCGGTCGCCAGGCGTTTGTACCACGCGCCGTTCTCGGCATAGGTCGTTGCCTTCCACCCTTGATAGCGTTGCAAAAGAAAGCTCGGAAGCGGCTTCATCCTGTGCATGTGCGTCCCCGGTGCGTCTGTCCCACGTCTGTTAACGGCGGTGGTTATCCCGATTTCGCAGCAAATTCGAGCGAAAAGACAGCCCGCGCATAACGATTTGGGAAGGGTCTGTGACCTATAGCTGAAGCCAGCCGTGGGGGCGGACGACTTTTGGGTGAGAAGAGGTGACGTTTTGTCAACAGTAACACAAATTCAACTGCACGAATCCGTGCAGGTCAATCATGACCGCCTGCATGCGCTTTATGGTGAGATGGACCCGGCCAATGCCGAGGATGTCGTCTGCCGCGCGATGGAAGAGTTGGCCCTGCGCATGGCCCATTGCGACCGGCTCTACCGCAAGGGGGAACTGGAAGAGTTGCGGCGCTCGGCCAAATCGTTGATCGCCATCGCCGACCAGATCGGCATGGATGTGCTCGCCAGCGTGGCCAAGGATGTGGTGACCTGTACCGAGGTGCGTGACCAGGTTGCGCTTGCGGCCACGCTCGGACGACTGTTGCGCACGGGCGAAGGGTCGCTCACGGCGATCTGGGACCTGCAAGACATTCAGATCTAGGGCACTCTTGCGGCACAGGCCAAACAGGCTAGGGTTTGCCATACGTGAACTTGCAGGACCCGCACCACCATGACGCTCAGCTTTGCCACACCGGATGATGCCACCCGGTCCGTCCACCTTTTGGCAGAAAGCGCCACGCCGGACTGGCGATCCAGACAAGCGCAAGATGTACAGGCCTGGATCGACGCGCACGGCTTTACCGGTGCTATTGGTCAGGCGCTTTTACTGCCCGGTGGCCGCGATGCGGTGATCGGTTACGGCAGCGAAAGCAGCCGTGCGCGTGGCCGTTTCCACGTTGCGGCAGCGGCGGCCAAGCTGCCCAAAGGGACATACCGGCTTGTCACTGACCTGCCAGCCGATCAGCTTCAGATCGAAGCGCTCGGTTGGCTGCTCGCCACCTACCGCTTTGACCGGTACAAGGATCAATCCCCGATGGTCGCGCTGCTGGTCGCACCGGATGGCATCGACGCCGCGCGGACCGAAGCGATTGCGCAGGGCGAGGCGCTCACGCGCACCCTCATCAACACGCCCGCCGCCGATATGGGGCCACCCGACCTCGAACAGGCCGCGCGCGATCTTGCGACACAGCACAGGGCCACGATCACCGTCACAACCGGCGACGACCTGCTGACGCAGAACTTGCCGATGATCCACGCCGTGGGCCGCGCCGCCGACCGCGCACCGCGGCTGATCGACCTGACCTGGGGCGACACCGGCCCGAAACTCACGCTCGTGGGCAAGGGGGTCTGCTTTGACACCGGCGGGCTCAACCTGAAACCCGGCGCGTCCATGGGCCTGATGAAAAAGGACATGGGCGGATCTGCGTCCGTCCTGGGCCTTGCCCACATGATCATGGCGACGGACCTGCCCATCCAACTGCGCGTCCTGATCCCGGCAGTTGAAAACAGCGTCTCGGGCAACGCCTTCCGCCCGCAGGACATCCTGACCAGCCGCAAGGGCCTCACGGTCGAGGTCAACAACACCGACGCCGAAGGGCGGCTTGTGCTGGCCGACACGCTGGCCTTCGCGGACGAGGACACGCCCGACCTCATCATCTCCATGGCGACCCTCACGGGCGCCGCCCGCGTCGCCGTCGGCCCCGACCTGGCACCCTATTACACAGACGAAGCGCCTCTGTCCGCCGCACTGGAAAACGCAGCCGCCACAACCGCCGACCCGGTCTGGCGCATGCCCTTCCACACCCCGTACGAGGCGTTGATCGAACCTGGCATCGCAGACCTCGACAACGCGCCCAAGGGCGGGTTCGCGGGCTCCATCACGGCGGCCCTGTTCCTCCGCCGCTTCGTGGACAGCGCGCCCTACATCCATTTCGACATCTACGGCTGGCAACCCTCCAGCGCCCCGGCGCGGCCGAAGGGCGGCGTGGGCCAGGGCACCCGCGCCCTGCTCGACGCCCTGCCAAAGATGCTCAAGCTATGACCGACCGCCGCACCACCCCGGACCCGCATCTGGTGGACGGCACAGCATCGGGGCAAATCGCAGCACCCCATGTCGACCTGCTCCGGGCCCCAAGCGGCCCGCGCGACCGGCAACTGATCGCCGGTGCAAGGGTCACGGTGCTGGGTCAAACGGACGGGCACGCCTATGTCCGGGCCGATCTCGACGGCTATATCGGCTTCGTCCCGGCCAACGCCATCGGGCCGGTCGCGGAGCCCACGCACATGATCACGACACCCGCCGCACACAGCTACGAACGGGCAACGTTCAAATCACCCGACACGGCCAGCCTCACCTTCGGCACCAAACTGACCGCTCTGTCCGAAACCCCCGACTTCATCGAAACCAGCTTTGGCCACGTGCCCAAGGCAAACCTGTCCCCGCTCCCCTACAGCGCCAACCCCATCGACACGGCGCGGCTCTTCCTCGGCACGCCGTATCTCTGGGGCGGCAACACACGGACAGGCATCGACTGCTCGGGCCTGATCCAAATCGCGCTGACAACCGCCGGACTCCCCTGCCCCGGCGACAGCGATCAACAGGAAGCGGCGTTCAAGACCGCCACCGGCCCGCACCACCCCGGCGACCTCCTGTTCTGGAAAGGGCACGTGGCCCTCGTCACCAGCGCCACCCACATGATCCACGCCAACGCCACCCACATGTCAGTGGTCGAAGAGCCGATCGCATCGGCCACAAAACGGATCAAAGCCAACGGCGACGGTGACATCACCAGCCACAAACGCCCCTAAGCCCCTTCTTCTGGCTCAAAATACTTTCGGGGGAGCTCGAGGGGGCAGACAGCCCCCTCGTCAGCAAGACTGAACAGCATCCGCGCAAGCGGACAATTCAGTCAACGGCCCGGATCAGCTTCCGCTCCAGCACGCGCAATACGGTCTTCAGATCCTGCCCCCGGCGCAGCACCTGCCCATCCATACCGATAACCGCATACATCCCCTGCTTGCCCCGCAGCTTGGGACGCTTCTCTATCCGGTACATCGGGTTCTCCGCCGTCCGACGGAACACTGAAAACACGGCGACGTCGCGCAGGCAGGAAATGCCGTAATCGCGCCACTCCCCCGCAGCCACCATGCGCCCATAAAGTGACAGGATCACCGACAGCTCGGTCCGGTGGAAAGCCACCTGCGGGCTCGGCATTTCGCGAAGATTGGACGGGGGTGGCGTCTGAAGCGTCATAGCCCACACTTGCCCGGCGGGCGCACAATTTCAAGAGTGCAACCAACACGCTTGAAAGCGTTACAGAATACCGGCAAGGTTCCAACAGTCTGAAACGCATAGGGGAGGATGCCGGATGACACCACAACAGCGCGCCCAGCGCTGCGCCGACACCATGTGGGCCACCGATCAGGCCAGCCAGGCGCTCGGTATGCGCATCGCGCAGGTCGCGCCGGGGGCGGCCACGCTTACCATGCAGGTGCGCAAACACATGCTCAATGGGCACGGCATGTGTCACGGTGGCATGATCTTTACGCTGGCCGACAGCGCGTTCGCCTTCGCCTGCAACAGCTACAACCGGCTCACCGTCGCCCAATCGAACCAGATCACCTACCTCGCCCCCGGCAAACCGGACGAGGTCCTGACCGCGACCGCGACAGAGGTTGCGCGGCAAGGCCGCTCCGGCACCTACGACGTGACGGTCATCGGCCAGGACGGCCGCCAGATTGCCCTCTTCCGCGGCCTCTCCCGCGAAATCGCAGGCACCCATTTCGAAGAGGACACGGAATGAAAGACCTCACGCCCGCCAAGCACACCCTCGACCCCATCGAGATCGCCAGCCGGGACGAGATTGAGGCGCTGCAGCTCGACCGGCTCAAATGGTCGCTCACCCACGCCTACGAAAACGTCCCCCACTACAAAGCCGCCTTCGACGGCGCAGGTCTCCGCCCCGGTGACCTCAAGTCGCTCAGCGATCTTGCGAAATTCCCGTTCACCACCAAACAGGACCTCCGCGAAAACTACCCGTTCGGCATGTTCGCCGTCCCGCGCACGGACGTGAAACGCATCCACGCGTCATCCGGCACCACCGGGCAACCGACCGTGGTGGGCTACACCGAAAACGACCTGAAACACTGGGGCAACGTGGTCGCACGATCGCTACGCGCCGCAGGGCTTCAACCCGGCGACCTTTTGCACAACGCCTATGGCTACGGTCTCTTCACCGGCGGGCTCGGCATCCACCTGGGCGCCGACGCGCTGGGGCTGACCACCATCCCCATCTCTGGCGGCATGACCCCCCGCCAGGTCCGCCTGATCGACGACTTCAAACCCAAGGGGATCACGGTCACCCCGTCCTACGCCCTGTCGATCCTCGACGAATTCAACACTCAGGGCCTCGACCCCCGCGCCTCCAGCCTGGACGTTGGCATCTTTGGCGCAGAACCCTGGACCAACGCCATGCGGACCGAAATCGAACAGGCCTTCGACATGCACGCCGTCGACATCTATGGCCTCTCCGAAGTCATCGGCCCCGGCGTCTCCATGGAATGTGTGGAAACCAAAGACGGCCTGCACATCTGGGAAGACCACTTTTTCCCCGAAATCATCGACCCTAATACAGGCGAACCAATGGCCGACGGCGACATGGGCGAACTGGTCTTCACCTCACTGACGAAAGAGGCGTTCCCGATCATCCGCTACCGCACCCGCGACCTCACCCGGTTGCTGCCGGGTACGGCGCGGTCCATGCGACGCATGGAAAAAGTGACAGGGCGCAGCGATGACATGATCATCCTGCGCGGCGTCAACGTCTTCCCGACCCAGATCGAGGAATGCCTGATGGCCACCCCCGGCCTCGCGCCCCACTTCCAGATCGAGCTGACCAAACCAAATCGTATGGACGAAATGCGCGTCCTGTGTGAGGCGACGACTGGCGGCGACCATACGGACGCCGCACGCGCGCTTGCCCACCGGATCAAGCAAAGCATCGGGATCAGCGTCGCCGTCGATGTGGCCGTCCCCGGCAGCGTTGCGCGATCCCAAGGCAAGGCGGTGCGGATTGTGGACAAACGATAAAGACAGCGTCAACGGGTGCCGAGCGGTGTTATTTTCATCACTCGCAATGGCTTACACTGGCCGGACGCGCCCGGTGGGTATGGTCCACACAAGAGAGAGTCCAGGCATCTGATCCATTGCCCGGCAGGGGATTTGCAAAATGGCCCAGAGGGGCCAAGCTGCACGTGATCTGCGACAGCCAGTGAAATACGATAGGCATCGCTACAAGCGCCGAAACCCCATCTAGATCACATTCGGCAGGCGGACGGATCGGCGGCATGTTGCAACCCGCTACAACAGAGGCCCAAAGGCCTTCCTGTCGGCAATCGCACTGGCCGCACCCGTCATTTACCGGCTATAACTCTGGAGCCTATCAAGGCAGTCCACTTCCGTTCGCGTTCAGAAGCGGCCGACGTGGTCACCAGATGGCATTGAAAGGACCACCAGTGACAAGACCAATCTTAACCAGTCTGATGGTGCTTTGGGCCACATCGGCGTTTGCGCATTCGCCGCTGAACGCCACGGTTCCAGCCAACGAAGCGATCGTTGCTGAGGTGCCAAGTGAGATCGTGTTGGGTTTCAAGGGCAACATTCGCCTCACACGTGTGGCAATGACCCACGCGGTGCATGAAGCTGATCTCGATCTGGATGGGTTCAGCGGGTTTATCTCTGAATACACAATCCCGATGCAATCTATGGGTGCAGGAACCTATCAGATCGAATGGCGCGGCCTTGGCGACGACGGTCATCCGATGAGCGGCACGTTCAGCTTCACGGTTCAGGAATAGTGCCAGACATCTGGGGACTGGGTGCGATTGCCACCAAGTTTGCCCTATACCTTGGGGTGATGACATCCACGGGAACAGTATTTGTGGCGCTGTTGTTCCAGGTGGAGAACATCCGGCGCTTAACGGTCGTCTTCGCCATGCTTGCTCTCATTGCCACCATCATTGGTTTTTCTCTGGGTGGGGCTGCGTTAACGGGTGATATGGGCGGCATGACAGACCCCGAGATGCTGGGGCTGCTTTGGAGCACGCCTGTCGGAACCGCATTGGCTTATCGTCTGGTTGGCCTGGCCCTGTTGATCTTGGGACTGATGCTCGGTCGTTCTGGCCTGTGGGTCTCTGCGATAGGCGGAGGTCTTGCCCTTTGGTCTTTCGCCAGTGTCGGACATATCCCGGACCGCGACATATTCTGGCTGGATGGGCTCTTGCTGATCCATCTTGCTGCCATTGCAGTGTGGATTGGCATCCTGACCCCTTTGAAGCGGCTGGCCAATATATCCACTGCGAAAGCGGCCGCCGACCTCGGACACCGCTTTGGCCGCATGGCTGTGGTCTTTGTTCCTTTGCTCATTCTGGCGGGTCTGGTGATGAGCTATGTGTTGGTTGGATCAATCGCCTCACTGGTCGGCACAGGTTATGGCCAAGCCCTGATTGTAAAAGTCGCAGTTGTCGTTGTCCTGCTTGGGCTCGCCGCTTTGAACAAGTTGCGTTTTGTCCCTAAGCTGATGAACGGGGACGCCCATGCAGCGCAACACTTGTCACGGTCGATTTCGTTTGAATGGGTCGCTGTGATAATAATTTTACTCACCACAGCCGTCCTCACATCCGCTCTGACGTTACCATCATGAGGCTTTCCATGAACCGACGCCAATTCCTTGCCAGTTCTGCCGCGATGGGTCTGCTGCCCCGTTCTGCGGCGTCTGCATCGCCCACCTATCGCCTCAGGGCTGAAGACGTCACAGGACAAATCCTGCCTTTGGGGGACGGGGCCACGCGGATGCTGGGCTTTAACGGCTCCATGCCTGGCCCAGAGCTTCGGGTGCGGCAGGGCGAACGGGTGCGCGTCGATGTTGAGAACGGCCTTGACGAAGGCACCGCCGTTCACTGGCATGGCATACGGCTTGAGAACAGCATGGACGGGGTGCCTGCCTTGACCCAGACCATCATCGAACCGGGTGACACGAAGACCTACAGCTTCGTGCCCCCTGATGCCGGGACGTTCTGGTACCACTCGCATTACATTTCTCACGAACAAGTCGCGCGGGGCCTGATGGGGCCGCTGATCATCGAAGACGATGAACCTATCGACGTAGATCACGACATAACGGCAATCCTGTCCGATTGGCGGATGGAGCGGGACGGGACGTTGATCGAAGAATACACAGATCGCCATAGCGTCGCCCATGCGGGGCTTCTTGGCACATTTGCGCGCGCCTTCTTTTCGCGCGGTGAGGTGAAAGCCGGAGATAGAATCAGGTTGCGGCTCATCAATGCGGCGACGAACAGGATTTTCCCGGTCGTTGTCAGCGGGGCCTCTGGCAGGATCGTTGCGTTGGATGGCATCTCACTATCAGAGCCACGTGATTTTGAGCAGATCATGATGGCGCCCGCACAGCGGGTTGATCTGATCCTGGACGTGGCGGCAGACGTGAAACTGGACATGATGAGCCGCCAGGGCCCCTATGAACTTGGGACGATTGCGGCATCCGGAAAGAACGGGCTCCGCAAGGCGACACCGATCGCTGCCTTGCCCGCCCACGCCATTCCCGTTCCATCAAATCCCGACCGGCACCTGACCCTTCACATGATGGGTGGAGCCATGGGAGGGCGCCATGGTGGAGCCAACATCTGGGCTTTCAACGACATTTCCGACCTGCAGTCCGACCCATTTGCGTATTTCCGGAAAGGCGAAACCGCACGGATCACACTGGTGAATGACACCTCATTCCCACATGGCATCCACCTGCACGGCCATCATTTCTACGAAGTCGGGGCCGATGGCAGCATCGGCGATCTGCGCGATACGACGCTCGTCAATGCACGGGAGAACCGCGACATTCTTTGCACCTTCGATAACCCCGGAAAATGGATGCTGCACTGTCACATGCTCAGCCATGCGTTTGGCGGAATGCGCACATGGGTTGAGGTCACATGAGAAAACCATTGCTGGCAATGATGCTTCTGGCGGCGCCAGCCTTGGCAGACCATGAACTCCTGGACCGCGACATCGACGCAGGCCAAACGCTCTACCAACAGCAATGCGCAGCCTGTCACGGAGCCAGTCTTGAGGGGCAACCAAACTGGCGGTCTCCCAACGAAGATGGAACACTGCCCGCCCCACCTCACGACGACACAGGGCATACATGGCATCACGACAACCAGTTGTTGTTTGAATACACGAAACTTGGAGGAAGAGGTGCATTGGCCGCCCGTGGTGTGGATGATTTCAACAGCGGCATGCCTGCCTTTGAGGGCGTGACCACGGACGACGAGATTTGGGATATTCTTGCCTATATCAGATCGACTTGGCCTGAGCGGGTGCAACAACTGCAAGCCGGCCGCAACCCGCCGCACTGAAGCGATGGCGGTGGATCACCAACATGTATCTGCTCGGCATCTTAGGAGCCATCTGTGCGCTCCGATACGACGTACTTGCCACGACCAACCCGCTGCAACTTTCCTTCCGTGCAGAGGTCTGTGAGTGTGCGGTAACACGCTTCGCGGGTCAGATTGATACGGCCAGCAAGTTCGGTCACCGCACCTTGATTGTAGCCAGCCTGCACCGCAGCGAGAACGCGGTGTTTTGCAGATCGAATGGCAAGAATTTCTGAGTGCGCCCGATACCGCTGAACCTGGGTTGCCAGATGCTGTGAAAACCGGATGGAAAAATCCGATCCAGCGCGCATCAAATCAAGGACTGTGCCTCGGTCGTAGCAAGTGACTTCGCTGTCGCTCACACACACCGCTTCGCAATGATACGCATCTGAGAAGATTGATGCTTCGGCGAAGCAATCACCTTCAGTCGCTCGATGAATGACCAATACGTCGCCTGTTTCCGTCATTCTTTGAAGCGTTACGCCGCCGCTTTTGACCCGAAAGAAACCGTGTGTCCGTTGACCCTGCCGAAACAGGGTATCACCACGCTTGGCCGTGATGGTCTTGAGTGCACTCTTGGGCAACGCCGTCAGTATTTCATCCAACATATGATCGAAATCATATTTGGTCTGCGCGTCCTTGCATAGCCTGTACAAAACCGGAGTTCTTCATGAAGTCATATCTGATAACCGCCGCCTGTATCATAGCCACTTCAACGGCAGCCGCACAGCACATGCACGAAGGCGGCGGAGCATTGGAAACAGGCCAGTCGCAATTCGCCGCCATCGCCGAGATCGTTGCACTGCTGCGGGAAGACCCTTTGACGGATTGGTCCCGGGTCAAGATCGACACACTGCGTGAGCATCTGATCGACATGGACAACGTGACGACGCGTACTTCGGTTAAAACAATGATCGCGGGTGAGACCGTCTCATTCATTGTCACTGGTGATGGGGAAACGGTCCTGTCGGCCCAGCGAATGGCGACGGCCCATGCGCCGATGCTTGAGACTGAAACCGGATGGCAGGTTGATATCCAGCAGATTGCTGATGGCGTTCAGATGTCGGTCACGTCATCAGACAAGGACGCCGTATCGCAGATCACAGGGCTTGGCTTTCACGGATTGATGACCATTGGTGCGCACCACCAACAACACCACACGATGATCGCACTGGGTCATGATCCGCACTGAATGTTGGACGCCGACATTGGCGCAGCCGCAGCGCAACAACACCCTGTCCCGCGACTTGCACCCTAGCAGCCCGGTCCATCTCGCAAATGCGGCGAACGACTGGATAGCTGGCATTCTTGCCATTCGCCGCACGCGCAAAATCTGGAAGGTGATGAATGAGTGTGTCGGGGATTAAGTGTCACGTCATTCGGTTTGCAGAAAGGGACGCTTTTAATCGACGGTCCCCGCTAAAATCGACATCTGCATTCGAGGTCGCCGAAATCACTGCAACTTAGTCCCGCATGTGTGGATCCAACCCGCACGACTGTTTCGCCGCGCGCCAGCGCCGAACGGAGACCACGGCGAACCCGACAAGGATCACAACGTCAATCACAATGAGCGCGGCGGCGACCGGACGGTCGACGAAGATCCAATAGCCATCTCGGGAGATCAACAGGGACCGGCGTAGGTTGGCCTCCAGGATTGGCCCCAAGATCAAACCCAATACGATTGGTGCAAGCGGGTACTTCGCCAAGCGAAACAGGATGCCGATCAGCCCAAAGCCCAACATGACCATCAAGTCGAAGACTGATCCCTGCAGGGCGAACGTTCCGATGCAGCACAGAATCAGGATTGTCGGAATCAGGTACGCTTTCGGGATCAGCAAAACCCTGATGAAAAAAGGAGCCGCAAGAATACCTGCGAAAAACAGCATCACGTTGGACGCCATATAGACCAGAAACAGGCCGCCAACGAAATCGGGCTGCATCAGGAACATCTCGGGTCCCGGTATGAACCCGAGGATCAACAATGCGCCAAGAAGCATGGCAGATGACGCGTCGCCAGGAATACCGAGCGCCAGCGTCGGGACCAACGTGCCGCCAACCGTCGCGTTGTTCGCGGCCTCCGTGGCAACGACGCCGCCTTCGGCGCCCTCGCCGTACTTCTCTTCCGGTTTGGCAAAGGATTTGGCGACCGCATAAGAGCTGAAGGAACTGATGTCGCCACCCGCACCGGGAAGGGAGCCAAAAAACACGCCGACCGCAGACGAGCGCAGCAGATTTTTCCAATGTCGTAACGTCTGAACCACCGCCTTGAGGCTTGGCCTGGCGATCTCCAGCTTCGGTTTGTCCATCAGATCGTCACGTGCCATCTGAAACGTCATCTCGGAAATAGCAAAGAGCCCGACAACCACGGCCACGATGTGAAACCCGTTCAGCATGTGGTGCGATCCAAATGTGAAACGGTACCCTGTCGAAAATTCATCCGTGCCGATCGTCGACAAGAGGAGGCCGAAACAGCAGGCCAGCAGCCCTTTGACAAATGTACCCTCTGAGATCAGCGAGATGGTGAGCAGCCCGGTGATGGCGAGCATCGTGTATTCCGGTGGGGCAAATCGGCTGGCAAACCCGGCAAGGACAGGGGCGGCAACGATCAGAACGACGCCTCCGACCAGGCCCCCGAGCGAAGAGGCCGCAAGCGCGATACCAATGGCTTTGGAGGCCTCGCCCTTCTGGGCCATCGGATAACCGTCCAAAAGTGTCGCCGCCGCAATGGGCGTGCCAGGTATACGCAACAGGATGGCCGAGATCGCACCGCCGCAGGACCCGCCAACGAAGATGGATATGAGAAACCCCATACCAGCGAGCGGCGGCAGGCTGATGGCCACGGGCAGCAGCAGGATGATGCCCATAAGCGGGCCGAGACCGGGAAGTGCGCCGACAAGAAGGCCGATCAGGATACCGGCGAATGTGAGCGCTATGGCGAGAGGCGAAAAGAAAAGGTCAAAGCCGCCGATGATGGTTTCAAACATGCACGCCTACCATGGGATATTCAGAGAAAAGACCCCGCTCGGCAACACAACGTTCAGAATTTTTTCGAAGGCGAATGCCAGCGAAAATGCCAAGATAAAAGCGACGCCAACGGCTTTCACGACGTTGCGCAATCCGCAAAGCCACATGACGGCCGCGGCCATTGGTGTCGTCGAGAGGTGGTAGCCCAGCCAGTTCAGGCAGGCGAGATAGAGTGCGAACACCGCCAGCAAACCCACACTGCGCCGAAATCCTGCCACGGTTCGCAGTTCACTTTGCGGCTCGGTGTCCAGGAAAGACGCACGGACCAGTTGCACAGCCAGCAGGCCCATCATGAAAACGGCAACACTGCGGGGATAGCTGGCCGCATTGTCATAGGGACCGCCGGAGGCGATCCCTTGTTCCGACATCGACGTTGCGATCTGCTGGAAGACGAGGGCGACAAGTGCTCCGAAGAACGCAAGTGCCGCCCATTCTGCACCCTTGGACGACATCTCCCGATCCTACTGAAGCTTTTTCAACTCGTCTTCTTCCCAAGTGAGCGCATTGCCCATGGCGGAAAGCTGATCCTGAACCGACCCGACGACTTCTTCGTATTGAGTGTGATCCCACTCCAGAGGCACGAAACCGATCTTGGCAATGGCATCCTTGACGTCTTCGCGCGCCATCGCAGCCCCCATGGCCGTGCGCAGCGCATCGGTCACGTCATCCGGCGTGTCCGGATTGACAATCCACCAGGTCCAACCCATCGGGCCAAGTTTGGACAAACCGACATCGACCTGAAGATCGGCAATCGTCGGTGCGCCGTCAAAGGACGCCTTCGATCCGGGCAATTCGGACAGGACCAGCATGATATTGAAGGCAGACGGGTCGGACTTGTAGTTCCCCACGTTGATGAACGAAAAGTCGAGCACGCCGGATTTCAGGTCCTTCACAGCATTCCCATCCTGCGTGTACGGCACATTCTGGGCAACGCAATCGTAGGATTGCAACGCCTTCGCGATGACCATGTGCGGCAGATTGTTGCGCGAGCCCGAGGAATAGCGCAGCGCGCCGCGGTTCTCCTGGCAGTAGGCCATCATCTCTTCAAATGTCGACCAACGGGTTTCGTCTGTGCGTCCACCGATGGCAAAGGCGTTGGATACGGCGGAGTGCAGCGGTGCGAACTCCGAGAAATCCCAATCCGCATTCCCCAGGATCGGCTGCAAGACCAATGGTGCGACGTAGCCGTCAAAGACAGTGTAGCCATCGGCCGGTTTGCCCATAGCCGTGGTTTGCGCCTTCGTACCTGCGGCACCCGGTACGGACAGAACCGGCATGTCGACGCCAAGCTCTTCTCCCATCGCCTTGGCGATGATCTGGCTGACGGCCATCGCATTGCCTGGTCCCCACGGATGGATGAGTTCTATCGTGCGGTCCGGGAATTCTGCCATGGCAGCGGTTGCGGTGAACCCTGCAAAGACTGCGGATGTCAGCATCTTCAGTGTCGGTTTCATATCTCAGGTCTCCTCCTGTCGGTATAGTTCAACGTCCTTGATGGATCGTTTCGTGCAGTTCGGATGTCGCCAGCCCAAACCGGTCGTAAATCTCTGGCGGTGCGTCGTGTTCGCGGAAGTGCGCGGCGATCAGCGCCGTGAGGCGCGCCATCAAGGCCGGGTCGTCGATCGGACAGGTCTGGCCCGGGTCGTTTTGCAGGTCATAAAGCGCAGTTTCGCAGTCTTCGAGCGTTTGGCCGTCCTGTCCGACCTGACTGTTTTTCGACGCAAGCTGAAGCTTCAGCAGCGGAACGCCCTTGGTGAAATCAAACGGTTCGACCAGTTCCGCAGACTGTAACTCGCCGATATCGAATGGGCCGGTCATGTGGCTGGGCATCAGCGTGTAGATGCTGAGGTCCGTACCGGTCTGATCGTCGGGATAGCGAAAATAGCTGTAGCGCCCATCGGTCACGCAGACCGGACCGCCGAACATACCCAGCGCAATGGATGTGTGTCCCGGAACGTCACCTGTCAGGGAGTGGACAAGTGACGTTCCGGTGACACCGGGCGGAACCGGGCAGCTATGTAAATCAAGCATCGTCGGCATCAGATCGGGCGTTTGGGTCAGTGCCGCACGGCGCGTATCCCGGTCGCCGTCCGGATGCGCGATCATCAGCGGGATATGCGCGATCTCTTCGTAGTAGGGCATCCGGTTCTTGCCCCACCAGTCATGCTCGGACAGCAGGAAGCCGTGGTCGGTGGTCAGGATCAGGCAGGTGTCGTCCCACAAGCCATGTGCGTCAAAGTAATCGAGCAGCTTGCCGAAATACTCATCGCACATAGCGACGAGTGCCGCGTAGTTTCCGCGAATCTCGGCAATCTCTTCGGCGGAATTTGTCGCCTTCTCATAGATCGGCCAGTCAAGGATCTTGCCGTCATATCCGCTCCGGTATGCGTCCTTGAAGCGCTCGGGCGCCACGAATGGCTCATGCGGGTCAAAGCATTCGAGCTGCAAAAACCAATCGTCGGCGTCGCGGTTCAGGTCGAGAAACTCGAAGGCGGCGGAGAAACACTTCGCCGTCGGAAAATCCGCTTCGGTCTCCAGGAACCGGGCGTTGATCGCCGCCCGGGATTTTTTCCACGCAACTTTCGATGTATTGCCGCGTGTTGCCGTCCCGTCTGGTAGGCCGTCGAGCGGGTAATGCCGTTCATCATAAGTCTCTCGCAGCCGCTCGACAGGCGGTGACACGAGAACCTTCAGGGGATCATACTCCTGACCGCGAATGTAATCCCAACTGTCAAATGCGTTGGCGTATCCCGCGCCGCCATCCTCAAAGTAATGAAGGTGATCCGAGATCAGGTGCGTGTACGTGCCGTTTTGGCTGAGGATGCGGGCATAGGAGTCATCGAACGGCTCCAGCGGGCCCCAATGCCGATGCATGAAGTTCAGCCGGCCCGTGTGCATGTCCCGACGTGCAGGCATACAGGGCAGGCTGCCGACGTAATGCGTGTCAAAGGTCACGGATCGTTTGGCAAAACGGTCGAAATTCGGCGTCGCGATGGCCGTGCCGCCATAGGCGCCAAGCGCGAGACGGTTGAGCGAGTCAAACAGGACAAAAACCGTGCGCATTGCCCCTCCCAAAGCACTGTCTGTCGGTGAGGGTTAGATTGCGCGATCTTAGAAATTCTGTAAAATCGAACTATCGACTGAATGCATTCGAAAAACGAATACCATGGAACGAAATCTGGCCGCTTTTCTCGCCGTCGCGCAGCACGGCTCGCTCACGGATGCGTCTGATGCGCTTGGCGTGACGCAGCCATCCGTTACCAAACGGATCGCCAATCTCGAAGCGAGCTACGGCACGCTGTTGTTTGAGCGGGACCGGCGCGGTATGCGCCTGACCGAAGCTGGCAAGATGCTCTTGGAGAACGCAGAACGGATCGCACTGGAGTATCGGCTGTCGCGCGAGAAGATTGGAGCTATCGCGTCGCCCGGCCTGTCCGTCCTGCGTGTCGGTGCGGGTCCACTTTTTCACCTCAGTTGCGTCGCCAGCCTGTTCATCGAACTCAAGTCCCGCTTTCCCGACCTTCGGCTCGATCTGAAAACCGACATGACCCAGCTGGCGCGCGACGCCTTGTTGACCGGCGAGATCGATCTTTACCTCGGTGTGCTGGATGGCGCGGGCGTCGAGGCAGAAATCTCGTCCACCACAGTGACCGAAGTGGAGCATGGTGTCGTCATGCGACCGGATCACGCGGCGACGGGGCACGCTGCGATCGACGTCTGCGCTCTTGCTGGACAGCAATGGGTCATCTTCGGCAGCGATCCCGAAACCGAGGACACGCTTCGCCAACTTCTCAAACCGGGTGCCGCCACCGAAGATGTCATTGACGTTCGCACAACGTCGTTCACAACGGGCTTGCAGTTGGTCCGAGAAGGACCGTTCATCATGTCGGCCCCTCTGCAACTGGCCTCGCGTGTGTCTGTCGAGGGACTGGTTATGCGCCGCACCCAACAGGGCTTGCCACGGCGAGAGGCAGGCGTCCATTTGCGTCAAAGCGCGCTGGACTACGGTGTGATGAAGGCCTGTCTGGAGTTTTTCGCGCGGTTTGAGTTTCTCTAGCAGACACTGGTTACAACTGCACCATCTGTAGATTTTTCTTACTACTGCCTTCGGTGGTAATGCAGCATCCTGTGATATGTCGTCGTGGTCAACGTCGGGTGAGGACACGCAAAATGGACGGCACGGTCAGGTATCTTGGTATTGAACTTGAGGATGCCTTGGCCACTGCTGAAGCCATTGGAATCTGAGAGCCCAGGGCCGTCTCGGCGGGCGGCCCTGAGCCGCCGTCGGCCGAGAAGCTTGGATGCTGCGGGCATTCGCTGCACCTGCCACATCAACCACTGTCCACGGTTGGCAACCCATGGCTTTTGCGGTCGTGCCAGGGAAAATACCCGAACAGACAGAAGCAAATACCTTCGGTTTCGCAATGTGTTAGCCGATAACGCGGCAAAAACTGCGTCGCGCGGATGCACAGTTTGGGCCGACATCTATTGACTTCCTGACTGTTCTATCCGACATTTCTGTCATGACAGAAATAAGAGACATAAACGACTCTCCGGCTCAGTCTCAGTTCATCCTGTACTGGGGTGACATGGGCAGCCAGTGGGGAGTGAACCGATCCGTGGCGCAGATCCAGGCGCTGTTGTACCTGAGTGCGGCGCCTCTGAATGCCGAGCAGATCTCCGAACGGCTCGGAATTGCGCGTTCAAACGTGTCCAACTCGCTCAAAGAACTGGTCGGTTGGAAACTGATCCGTCGTGTTCCAATTCCCGGCGATCGGCGTGAACATTTCGAGGCTGAATGCGATGTCTGGGAAATTGCGACCCGCGTTGCGCAAGGGCGCAAAGAGCGTGAGATTGATCCCGCGATGCGGGTGTTGTCCGACTGCGTTGCCGCTGCTGAATTAGAAGCAGACCCGGACCCCATCGCCCTCGCGCGCATGAAGGAAATGCAGGAATTTCTCAATGTTGTGGACACCTGGTATGATCAGATGCTGGCTGTGCCGAAGTCCAAGCTGAAGACACTGATGAAGATGGGCAACAAAGTGATTTCCCTCCTCTCCATCACCGGGAAAAAGTCTGAGTAGCAGGCGCACATCACCTGTCGCGTTCACTCTTCTCGAAAGTTACGATTATGCAAGCCCGCCCTGTTCCTCACCCCGATCTGCCCCTGGCGGATCACCGTTTCAGTGATCTGCTGGGGCAAGAAAGCTGGATGAAACTCCCCGCAGCTGTCCGGCGCCGCTTTGGCAAGCGCGTGCGCGGAGGTGCCAGCGTCGCCTATCAAGGTGTCGTGACCCACATGCACATGAACTGGTCCGGTTGGGCTTTGACGCAGGTGACCCGATTGATTGGCGCTCCACTGCCTTATGACCGCAGCTGTGTCGGGAAACCTGCCGTCGTGATTGTCACCGAAGACATCGCGGGCAACGGCCAATTCTGGATCCGCCAATATGGGCGTGCCTCGGGGTTTCCGCAGATGATCCACAGCTCTAAACGGTTTGCCGGTGTCACTGGGATCGAGGAATACATCGGGTACGGGATCGGTATGGCCCTGCGTGTTGTCGAGGAAAACGGGGCCCTCTTGTTCAAGAGCGATCACTATTTCCTTTCCGTCCTTGGCAAGCGCATCAAGATGCCAAAGCTCATCGCACCCGGTCAACTTACCATTGGCCATCATGACCTGGGCGCCGGTCGGTTTCGGTTCTCGATGCAGCTGCGGCATGTCGTGTTTGGCAACGTCCTCAGCCAAGATGCTGAATTCCAGGATGCAAAGGAATAACGCCCATGCAACGCGCTGCGATCTGGCTTTTTGACAGCCACTGCGTGCTGTGCAGCCGCGGTGTGCAATACACGCTGCGTCACGAAAAAGCGGCAACCATTCGATTTGTGGCGATACAATCAGGCGAAGGCCGTGCGCTGGCCCAGGATCACGACATCGACCCAGACGATCCATCCACCTTCCTGTTCATCGAAGATGGGGTTGCATTGGACGCTTCGGACGCCGTGATCGCGTTGGCACAGCATTTGAAGGGTTTGGGGTGGATCGCAAGGCAATGCCGGATTGTCCCAAGACGCTTTCGCGATGCGGCGTATCAGCTGATTGCACGCAATCGCTATAATCTGTTTGGCAGGGTCGATCAGTGCATCATACCAACCGCCGAACAGCGCCATAGGTTTGTGCTGTGACGGCACATGGCATCCTGATCATTGGCGGCACCGGCGTATTCGGAAAACGGCTGGTGCGCCACCTGTCCGGACAGCCCGGTCTTGCCCTTTATGTGTCATCCCGAAGTGCAGCAAAAGCTGAGACATTCATCAAGACGCTGAAACGTCCGCAAGCCGAATTGCGTCCCGTGACGCTGGACACGTCGGTAAACTTGCACGAGCAGCTTGATAACATCAGACCTCGCATCGTTGTGGATTGCTCCGGCCCGTTTCAAGGCGCGGGCTACGAAACCGCGCAGGCAGCAGTGTCCGCTGGCGCGCACTTCATTGATCTTGCCGATGCGCGCGACTATCTTGCCGGGTTTGCGGATGCACTGGATGTCACCGCACGGCAAAACAGTGTCAGCGCATTAACGGGCGCCAGCTCAACTCCGACAGTGTCGACATGTGTGGCGCGGCATCTCACCAAAGGATGGCAGCGGGTCGATACGGTCGATATCGCTATCACGCCTGGCGGCAAAAGCGAAGTCGGCCAGTCGGTCATAAAGGCCATTTTTAGCTATGCAGGCAAAGACGTGCCGTCGTGGGTTACTGGTAGGCTGTCCAAAACAATCGGATGGCAAAGCGCAAGAAGGATCCACATACCCGGCCTTGGTCACAGACGTGTGGCTGCGGTCGAAACATATGATGCGGAATACCTTGGCCCGCTTCTGGATGTACAGTCTCGAGTGTCTTTCTCGGCCGGTCTGGAATCCCGGGTTGAGCAACTCGGGATCGAAGCCATCGCTGCGCTACGCAAACGCAGGATCATTGGCTCGGTCAACGCATTGATCCCGTTGCTTTTGAAAGCGCGCCAAATCACCCGTATCCCGACGTCAACATCGGGTGGGATGTTGGTTAAAATATGTGGTCTTGATGCTGACGGGATTACGACAGAGGCGAAATGGTCACTTGTCGCTCACCAAGATCATGGGCCGAACATTCCGATCCTCCCGGCAGCAGCAGCCATCCGCAAACTCCTGTCAGGGTCTGCAAAACAAGGTGCTGATTTCGCGCACGCTGCATTATCGCTGGCAGATATCCAAAGCGAAATGCATGCCTATGACATCAAGACTGCAACGTCGTTGGTTAAAACACACAAAAGCATATTTGAAACCGCCCTTGGCCCGCAGGGGATGAACGCTCTGCCCCAAAAACTGCGGCAGTTTCATGGGGCATCCGGGCCGGTTCTTTGGTCAGGTCAGGCAGATGTCACGCGCGGCGCAGGCGCTTTGTCCCGGTTGGTCGGGTGGATTTTCAGATTTCCCCAATCAGGGCAGTCCGTGCCCGTGACCGTCAGCATAGACCGGACGCGAACGCCGCAAGAGGGACCAATCGAAGTTTGGACGCGCAGGTTTGCAGGTAAATCCATGACCTCCGTTCTAAGCGGTCAAGGTGGTGGGCTGATGTTGGAACGGTTCGCACCATTCACCTTCGGGCTGAAGCTTGAACAGAACGCAAAGGGTATCCAAATGCCATTGAGGCATTGGTGCATCGGAAAGCTTCCATTGCCCGGGTTTCTTGCCCCTCGTTCCGAGACGACCGAACATATTGATGGCGATGGGCGCTTTCGGTTCGATGTCAGGCTTCGTGCTCCATTCATCGGATCGCTGGTCCATTATCGCGGATGGCTGGAACCGACACATGAAGGCTAACCACGCCGATCCTGTGGAAAAACAACATTTTGCAAGCGCAGAACGTGATGCGCTGAACTGCGCTCGCGTGCCTTTCTGGTCAGGCTGTGCGCGTTTGCTGCGGTGCTGGGAAAATCTTGGCTGGTTTGCGGAGGTTTTGAGCCGTTGCGGCGAGGAGGAATTCATCATTTGCGCCGCATCGGCCGCCTAGTCGCAACCGTCCCAAGCCGAGGATGCGTTTCGGATGCGTACGCGGCATCTCGACCTTCTTCCGCAGCTTCATTGCGATGTCGTATTGGCGGGTCTTGGCGATCTCGCGTTCAACCTGGCGGGCATTTTCAGTTTCTTCGCGACTGATCTTGCGGGCATCAGCGTTTGTGACCTTCCCCCGCGATGAGAGCCCGGTTGATCCAGAATCTTCCGGTTGGTTTTAAGTGTTGAGCGGCAGCGTGGGGACCGCAAGAACCTCAAGCGCCGGCGCGGTGATTTTTATCACATATTGTGCAGTGGTGAGCCGTGCAGGGTTCGAACCTGCGACCCACTGATTAAAAGTCAGTTGCTCTACCAACTGAGCTAACGGCCCACTAGGCGGCCTATCTAGAAAGGGTCAGCCAAAGGGTCAAGCCGATTCTGGCATGTTTTCCTGCGACATACTGGATTCCCAAAAAACCTGGGGTTATATGCCCGCCATGGCGGATACGGCGACCTCTCATTGGCCCTTCATGAAGATGCACGGGGCAGGCAACGACTTTGTCGTGATCGACGGGCGTGAGGCGCCTGTGACGCTGACGGAACCCTTGGTGCGTGCGCTGGCAGATCGGCACCGCGGCGTCGGGTTCGATCAATTGGCCCTCATCACCGAAGGGTCGGACCTGACCATCACGTTTTACAACGCCGACGGCTCACGCTCCGCCGCCTGCGGCAACGCCACCCGCTGCATCGCGGCCCGTGAGCTGGCGCACAGCGGCAAGGATCGCATTCGAATCGACATCATCGGGCGTGGCACGCTGGAAGCGATGCAAACCGCCAACGGCACCACAGCCGTCAACATGGGGCACCCACAGCTTGACTGGCAGGACATCCCGCTGGCGCAAGACACGGATACGCTCGCGCTGCCCATTGACGGAAGCCCGGTGGCCACCGGCATGGGCAACCCGCACTGCACCTTCTTCGTCGACGATGTGATGGATGTGGACCTCGCCACCATCGGCCCGCAGATCGAACACCACCCGCTTTTCCCGGAGCGGACCAACGTGCAGTTCGCCCAAGTGATCGGCCCCGACCACATTCGTATGCGCGTCTGGGAACGGGGAACAGGCATCACCCTCGCCTCCGGCTCGTCGTCCTGCGCCACGGCTGTCGCCGCTGCCCGGCGCGGCCTGACAGGGCGCACGGTACAGATCGACCTCGACGGCGGCACGCTGCATATCGACTGGCGCGACGATGGCGTCTGGATGTCCGGCCCAACGGCCCATGTGTTCGACGGCACACTCACACCCGAATTCCTGAACAGCCTATGACCGCGCCTGTCTTCTCCAACCACGGTTGCCGCCTCAACGCCTATGAGACCAAGGCGATGGAAGAGCTGGCGGCGCAGGCCGGTATGACCAATGCCGTGGTCGTGAACACGTGCGCCGTCACAGCCGAGGCGGTGCGCAAGGCCCGCCAGGACATCCGCAAGCTCCGCCGCACGCACCCCGACGCCAAGTTGATCGTGACAGGCTGCGCGGCCCAGACCGAACCCGACACGTTTGCAGCCATGGACGAGGTCGACGCCGTCATCGGCAACACCGAAAAGATGCAGGCCGACACATGGTCCGGGCTCGCCGGGAGCTTCGGCACCGAACCGGTGCAGGTCGACGACATCATGTCGGTCACCGAAACGGCGGGCCACCTCATTGACGGCTTCGGCACCCGCAGCCGCGCTTATGTGCAGGTCCAGAACGGCTGCGACCACCGCTGCACCTTCTGCATCATCCCCTACGGCCGCGGCAATTCCCGCTCGGTCCCCGCAGGCGTCGTGGTGGACCAGATCAAGCGGCTGGTGGACCGAGGCTTTAACGAGGTTGTGCTGACAGGCGTCGATCTCACGTCATGGGGCGCCGACCTGCCGGGCGCACCGCAGCTTGGCGATCTGGTCATGCGCATCCTCAAGCTGGTGCCCGACCTGCCCCGCCTCCGCATCAGCTCCATCGATTCAATCGAGGTGGACGAGGCGCTGATGCAAGCCATCGCCACCGAACCACGGCTGATGCCCCACCTGCACCTGTCGCTGCAACATGGCGACGACCTGATCCTGAAACGGATGAAACGCCGCCACCTGCGCGATGATGCCATCCAATTCGCGCAACAAGCCCGCGCGCTCCGCCCCGACATGACCTTCGGCGCCGACATCATCGCCGGCTTCCCGACCGAGACGGAGGCGATGTTTGAAAACTCCATGCGTCTGGTCGCAGAGTGCGACCTGACCTGGCTGCACGTCTTCCCCTACTCCCCGCGCCCCGGCACGCCCGCCGCGCGGATGCCGCAAGTGAACGGCAAAGCGATCAAGGACCGCGCCGCCCGCCTTCGGACCGCAGGTCAGGTCCAAGTGGCGAAACACCTCACCGCGCAACAAGGCAAAACCCATCACATCCTGATGGAAAACCCGCATATGGGCCGCACCGAACAGTTCACCGAAGTCACATTCGACACAGCCCAGCCCGAGGGCCGGATCGTCACGGCGCAGATCACCGGCCACTCAGCGACCACGCTCACAGCTTCTTCTGGCTAAAAATACTGCGGGGGACGGCGCCAGCCGCGGGGGCAGAGCCCCCTTCCACGAAACCCATCCCGCGACAGTATGTATTCAACGCACCAGCCTGTAAGGCGCAGGTGTCCTGCGCCAAAGAAAAAGCCCCACCAAAAGGCGGGGCTTTTCATCACTCAATGCTGAGCGATCATTTCTTCTTGTAGCGCGCCTTGACCGGCGCCCACAGACGCTTGTTGGTCAGGTACAGCAGCACCGACAGGATCGTGAGGAAGATTACGCCAACAAACCCGGCCTGCTTGCGGGCCATGAGTTTTGGCTCAGCCGTCCACATCAGGAAGGCGGACACATCCTCCGACAGGCTCTGCAGATCGGTGGCCGCACCATCGGCAAACTCCGTGTCGTCACCGTAAAGCGGCGGCGCCATGGCGATCCAGCCGCCAGGGAAATACGTGTTCTCGTACAGCACCGCACCGGCCTCTTCCTTCTCCTCACCGGTATAACCATTCAGCAGCGCAGTGATGTATTCCGCGCCCCCCATACCGTTGAACAGCTGGTTGATGCCCAGACCATAGGGGCCGTGGAACCCCGCGCGGGCCTTGGCCATCAGGCTCAGGTCAGGCGCGTTTTCCAGGTTCGAGCCAGGAAAGTGGTCGTTCGGGATCGCCGGACGAAAATCGTCAATGGCCGGATCGAACACTTCGTAGAACTCGGCATAGGCGCGCACCTGATCGCTGGGCAGACCGGGACCGCTTTCATCCCCCAATGTCCGGATCGGCACATATTGCAGACCGTGGCAGGCCGCGCAAATCTCGGTATAGATCTGCAAGCCGCGCTGCAGCTGGTTCTGGTCGAATGACCCGAACGGACCGTCAAAACTGAAGTCCACATTGGGCACATTCTTGGCCTCGCCAGCGGCGAAGGCAGCGGTGGCCAGCGCGAACGCCGCCACCATGCTCACTGCAAGTTTCTTAAACATCTGCAGTTCTCTCCTTATTCCGCAGGCTGAGCCGAAGGCGCAGCAGACCCGCTGTCCCCCTTGCTCATCGACGCGGCAAAGTCTTCTTCAATGGTCGCCGGTTGCGCATTTGGCTTCTCGATCACGCCCAGCAGGGGCAGGATGACCAGGAAGTACACGAACCAGTAGGTCGACGCGATCAGCGCAATCGTGTTGTACGGCTCTTCCGCCGGGCGGGCACCCACCCACATCAGCACGAAAAAGTCGACAACCAGCAGGGCAAACCACCACCGGAACATCGGGCGATAGCGACCCGAACGCACGGACGACGTATCCAGCCAAGGCGCCAGCGCCATCACGGCAATCGCACCAAACATCGCAAGCACACCGAAGAAATCGGCCTGGATGATGCCACCGCTGATGAAGGTCGTGAACTGCACGAGCCACACATCAGGGGTAAAGGCACGCAGGATCGCGTAGAACGGCAGGAAGTACCATTCCGGCACGATATGTGCGGGCGTCGCAAGCGGGTTCGCCTCGATATAGTTGTCGGGGTGGCCCAAATAGTTCGGCATGAAGCCCACGATGGCAAAGAACACCACCAGGATGATCCCCAGCGCGAACAGGTCCTTGATCACGAAGTAGGGCCAGAAGGGCAACGTGTCTTTCTCGGCCTCTTCCTTCGACGTGCGGCGCACTTCAACACCGGTCGGGTTGTTGTTGCCCGTGGTGTGGAAGGCCCAGATATGCACGATGACCAGACCGGCGATCACGAAGGGCAGCAGGTAGTGCAGGCTGAAAAAGCGGTTCAGCGTGGAATTGTCCACGGCAGGCCCGCCCAAAAGCCAGCTTTGCAGCGCCTCACCGATGAACGGGATCGCACCAAACAGGCCGGTGATCACGGTCGCACCCCAGAAGGACATCTGACCCCAGGGCAGAACGTAGCCCATGAATGCCGTACCCATCATCAACAGATAGATCAGCATACCAATGATCCACGTCACCTCGCGCGGCGCTTTGTACGATCCGTAGTACAGGCCGCGGAAGATGTGGGCATAGACTGCGACAAAGAACAGCGATGCGCCGTTCATGTGCAGATACCGCAGCATCGCGCCACCGTTCACGTTGCGCATGATGTGCTCGATCGAGGCGAACGCCTCGTTCACGTGCGGTGTATAATGCATCGCCAGAACGATACCGGTGATGATCTGAAGCGCCAGACAGAAGGTCAGGACAATGCCCCAGATCCACATCCAGTTCAGGTTCTTCGGCGTCGGGATCATCAGCGTGTCGTACATCAGGCCAACGATCGGCAACCGCTTGGCCAGGCCCTTTTCCCAGGCAGCCTTCGGTTCATAATGGTCGTGAGGAATTCCAGCCATGGTCTATCTCTCCCTTAACCCAACAAAATCGTGGTCTCGTCCACGAATTCAGCAACAGGAACCGGCAGGTTTTCCGGTGCAGGTCCACGACGGATCCGGCCCGAAGTATCATAGTGCGAGCCGTGACAGGGGCAGAACCAGCCGCCAAAGTCCCCTGCGTCGCCCAAGGGCACACAGCCCAGGTGCGTACACACGCCTTGCATCACCAGCCACTCGCCCGCTTCGTCCAGCGTGCGGTTGGCGTCATCTGCGGGCACATCGCCCAGGTTTTCGTTGCGCGCGATATCATCGGGCAACTCGTCAAGCGACACCTCGCGGGCCGCCGTGATCTCTTCCTCGGTCCGGCGGCGAATGAACACCGGCTTGCCCAGGAACAGCACAGTCAGCTGGGTGCCAGGACCAACGCTCGAAACATCGACGCGCATCGTGCTCGCCGCGACAACATCGGCCGATGGGTTCATCTGGTTCACCAGCGGCCAGATCGCTGCACCCGCCGTCACCGCACCTGCGCCAGCCGTGGCGTAGTACAGAAAATCGCGCCGGGAGCCTTCGTGGTCTTCTTCAACGTGGGACACGGGGGACTTCTCCAGTTTCCAGCGACCCCGAGGGGTCAAATAACAACGCAAGCCACGCAAACACGCGGCCTGTTCATCGGGCTATCTAGCCGGGTCACCCGCTCACGTCCAGCACGCAAACTGACACACGTGGTCGCAGGGTGCTTGATTAACCCGTTGATAAGACTCGCGACCGTGCGGTCCGTTAACCGGCCGGGCGGTGCATCTCCGGTGTACGATCTGTGCACAGGATGTGTACGTCCGGTGCATGGCTCATTCGCCCTGTTTTGCTGGCGTTAACCCCGATTCGCGCCCGTTCGGCACGAAACACCCACCGAACGTTGCGCAATATTACCCTTCCGGTGCCGTCGCCCGCATCGACGGACGGGCCGCAAACACCTCGTACCAGGCGGCCAGCGCATCACGCCCCTTGCGCCAGTCCCTCTCCCCATGCCGGAAATCCAGATAGCCCAGACCACAGCCCACACCGATATGGCCGATGTCCATCTTCCCGGCCAATTGCCCCATCCAGCGGGCATTGAGCGCGTCAAGCGCCCCCTCGACCTTGCCCCACTGCGCCTCGATCCAGTCCGCCGACTGAATGGCCTCCTCCCGGAACCGCTTTTCGTAAACCATCAGCACGGCAGCCTCCATCAGCGCATCCGCCGTGGCCTCCAGCACCAATGTCTCCCACCCCTTGTCGGGGTACAGACCCGCCCCGGCCCGCGCATCAAGGTAGCGGCAAATGACCCTGCTGTCATACAGGGTCGGCCCCTCGTCGCGCACCAGCGCCGGGATCTTGCCGACCGGGTTCGCCGCCTTCAGCGTGGCATCCGTGCCACCGGGCGCTGCGGTCACCGTCACCGTCTCGACATCATCCGCCTGCTCCGTTTCATGCAGCAAAACCAGCACTTTACGCACAAAGGGGCTGGGCCCCGCCATCAACAGCTTCATCGCGATTCTCCCGTGAATTCGCGCGCAGCCTAGGCCCCGCGCATCAGCGCAGCAAGGATGCGCGTCTCCTGCCCCATCCCATAGGCATCCACATAATCCGACGCCCGCAACCGCACCTCGTCCGGCTTGTTCTGGTTCAGCTTCCAGGTGCCGTCCACCGCCTCGATCACCATGCGACAGGGCACGATCTGGCGCATCATCTTCTCCAGCACCTCGGGCGTCATCTTGCCCGTTGTCCACGGGGTCTTGGGCAACAACTGATCCTCGAAATGCTTGGATTGCCGGTCCAGCATGTCGCGCATCATCTCGTGCGGCAGCATCTCCAACGTGCCGGTGATATGGACGGCGACGTAGTTCCACGTCGGCACCTGATCCGGCACCTCGTACCAGTCGGGCGAGATATACCCATCCGCCCCGCTCACCGCGATCTTCGCCTTCATCGGCACCTTCAAAGCCCGCGCAATCGGGTTCGACCGGACCAGATGCAGGTCCAGCTGCGCGCCCTCTTCATCAATCAGAAAGGGGATATGCGCCATCATCGGCCCGTCTTCGCTATTCACGGCCAGCACGCCAAACGCACGCTCGCGCGCAAACGCAATGTTCCGGTCGGCGGTCTCGGTGTGAAAGATCGGGTTCGGGTGCACGTGTCTGCTCCATGATACGTCGCGTCCCTCTTGCCTCTGCCGCTGCGGCTTGGCAACCTGACGCTGTTCTCAGGGCGGGGTGAAATTCCCCACCGGTGGTATTTGCGTCAGCAAGAGCCCACGAGCGCCCCGGCAAGCCGGGGGTCCAGCAGATCAGGTGAGACGCCTGAGCCGACGGTCACAGTCCGGATGAAAGAGAACGCAGGCGACAGCATCCATACGGGTGCGTCTTGTCGCATGCGCAATCGCCTTGGGTGTTTAAGTGTCTGAACCTAAAGGAGAAAACCCGTGACACACACCCGCTTCGCCTTTGTCAAAGCCCAGTGGCACGCCGCCATCGTCGATCAGGCTTTGCAGGGATTCACCGAAATAATCGCGTCAAATCAAGTGGATGTCTTCGACGTGCCCGGCGCGTTCGAGATGCCGCTGATGGCCCAGACCCTCGCCGAAACCGGTCAGTACCACGCAATCGCCTGCGCCGCCCTCGTGGTCGACGGCGGCATCTACCGCCACGACTTCGTCGCCTCAGCGGTGGTCGATGGCCTGATGCAAGTGGGCCTGAAAACCGGAATACCGATCCTGTCCGTCTCACTCACCCCGCACCACTTCCAGGAAACCGAGCACCACCTCGGCATCTACGCCGACCACTTCGTTCTCAAAGGGCGCGAAGCGGCCCAAGCCGCGCTGGGCATCACCGCAACACGCGCAGACCTGCGCTCAGCGGCCTAGATAGGCCCGCAAGGCCGGCGGCGGATCAACCATGGTTTTTGCCACCGGCTGAGGCGGGTCCACGCGGCCCGCGTCGACAAATATCAGATCATCCGCGCGCTCCGCATCCTCTGGCGCGTGGGTGATCATCAACACCGTGGCCCCCGCGTCCCGCGCCACCTGCGACGTCAAATCCAGCATCTCAACCCGCAACGCAGGCCCCAACGCCGCAAAGGGTTCATCCAGCAAAAGCAACGGCTTGGCCTGCACCAACACCCGCGCCAAAGCCGCCCGGCTTTGCTGCCCTCCCGACACATCACCGGGCTTACGATCCGCAAAATCTTCCAACCCAACACGGCCCAGCGCGTCATGCACCTGCGCCGTCTCGGCTTCACTCAACCGCAGCGCAGGCCGTATCCCCAAGCCCACATTCTGCGCCAGCGTCAGATGCGGAAACAGGTTCCCGTCCTGAAACAGCATCGCGATCCCACGCTTGTCCGGCGCCGCATCGGTCACGTCCCGGCCATCCACCTCGACGCTGCCACCTGCAATGTCGACATACCCACCCAACGCATTGAGAAGCGTAGACTTTCCCGCGCCAGACGGCCCGATCACCGCCACCCGGCGGCCTTGCGCGACCTCAAAATCCGCACTCAGGGCAAAATCTCCTTGAGCGATCCGCAACCCCTCAACCCGCAGCATGTCGCCGCCCCCACGCATCGCAGACCCAGAACATCCCAAAGGCCAGCGCCACCAGCACCAACGCCGCCCCCGCCGCCGCTTCGGTCCGATACGCGCCCATCAGCCGGTACATCTGCAACGGAAGCGTCGCCACATCCGGGTCCGCGAACAGCGCCACAACGCCTAAGTCCCCGACACTCAGCGCCGCCGTCAAGCCCGCCGCAAACCCGATCTGCGGACGCAGGCGCGGGATGATGACAATGCGCCACAGCGACACCCCACGCAGTCCCAAGCCCACACTTAAACGCCCGTAATCACTGAACACTTGCCGCATCGCAGGCAGCAGGATGCGCACCGCAAATGGCAGCGCCATCATCGCGTTGATCAGCGCGGTCACAGGCAACGCAAAGGCTGTGGGCGAGACATATGGAAAGATCAGAATGAACCACCCCGTCCCGATCATCAGGGGCGATGCGACCAGGCCCAAAAGGGTCAATGCCTCGGCCCCGCCCCACTGCGCTTGCGCCAACCACGCCGCCATCGGCAGGGCAAGAACCAGCAAAACGACGGTGCTCACGCAAGCAACCCAGACGGTCGTCCAGGTCGCACTCAACACCGAAACAGGCATATAAAACAGGCCCACAACGCCCGACAGCGCAATGGACAGCATCGGCAACAACAGGAACCCGGCAGCAAGCACGATCCAAAAAGCATCCCCCCATGGCGCAGGTGCATCCCACCGGCGCACCGCCCTGTCGCGCCCGGTTTGCAACGCGATGGGCGGCAGAATCCAAAGGGCCAGCACCGCCGCAGCCCCCGCCACGGCAAGCTGCAACAGGCTCAGGACAGCAGCCCGCCCGAGGTCGAAGTCGAACCGAAACGCTTGGTAAATAGCCAACTCAATCGTCGTCGCGCGTGGACCGCCACCCAGAGTCAGCGCCACTGCAAAACTCGTCAGGCAAATGACAAAGATCAGCGCAAACGCCCCCGGCACCACCTGCCACAGAATGGGCCATTCAATGACGCGAAACACCATGCGCGGGGGCAGTCCCAACTGACCCACAATGCGAAACTGCTCTGCCGGGACGGACTGCCAACCTTGCAGGATCAACCGTGTGGCCAAAGGCATGTTGAAGAAAACATGCGCCAAAACAACGCCATGCGCGCCATAGATGGACACCTCCGGCAATCCGACCACGCCCAGCGCTGTGTTCAGCCACCCGTTCCGCCCAAAGATCGCGAGCAACCCCAGAACAGCCACGATCACCGGCAGGATGAACGGCGCGCCCAACAGCGTCACCAACAGCGTGTGCCCCGGCAACCGCCGCCGGGCCAAGGCGCGGGCCACGGGTACCGCCAACACCACGGAAATCAGCGCAGACAGAAACGCCTGCCACACGGTAAAGCGCACCGCCTGCCATTCGGCAGCGCGCAAGCCAGTGGTGGTTTCAATCCTCTGACTGATGCCGACAAAGGCTGCAATCACCACCGCGACGACGAACGCCGCCGCGATGATGCCAGCCCTTTGGCTTACTGGCTGAGCGCGGCGCGCCATGTCTCGACCGCGTCCGCTTGCAGCTCTGCCGCCTCGGTTTCCGAGTAGAACAGCACCTTTTCAGGCAGCGGCAATTCCGACCACCCCTCGGGCCAATCGGCCTGCGGCAAGGCCGAAGGCAGCGACCAGTTGGCGGTGGGAATAATGGTCTGGAAGTCGCGCGACATCACATAGGCCAGGAACTGATCCGCCAGCGCAGGCTGGTCCGTGCCCGCAATCTTGCCCACCGTTTCAACCATGAAATAGTGGCCTTCGGGGAAGATCGCCGCCTTCTTGGTGAAGTCCTCTTCGGCAAACATGTGATACGCGGGCGAGGTCGTGTAGCTGAGCACCATGTCGGCCTCACCGTCAGTGAAAAGGCCGTAGGACGCCGACCAATCCTTGGTCACGGTCAGGATGTTGTCCGACAGCGCCTCCCACACCTCTGCCGACCGGTCGCCATAAACCGCCTGCACCCAAAGCACCAAAGCCAGACCGGAAATCGACGTGCGCGGGTCCTGAATGACGATCTTCACGTCGTCGGGCAGCGCCAGCAAATCCTCAAAACTCGCGGGCGGCGCGTCCATCGTATTCTCATTGTAAATGAACGCCGTGTGCCCGTAGTTGAACGGCAGGAACGTGTCATCTGTCCACTCAATCGGCAGCGTCAGTGCGCTGTTGTCCTGACCGTGCGGGGCAAACAGATCTGTCGCGCGCGCCTTGGCCGTCACGTCGGAAGTCAGGCCAATGACCACGTCGGCTTTGGTCCGCTTCCCTTCCAGCAACAGGCGCGGCACCAGATCGCCGGTGGACCATTCCAGATCGCAGGCACAGATCTTTTCAAACTCCGTCTCGATGATGGGTCCCGGACCCCATTCAGACGTAAAATAGTCTCCCGCATAAACAGTCAGAACGGGCGTGTCGGCCAATGCCGTCGTGGCGCCAAGCGTGGCAGCCAAAGTCAAAGCGTATTTCATCGCATCCTCCAATCAGAGAGGCGGCGGGATAAGGATCTTGGGATGAGCCAAACCTTCCCTCCGCCGGTGTTAACCGGTTCAGGTTCAACGGGTTCGCTGTGCGCATCTCAGCCTGTTTCCAGGCACCCCGAGGTAGGGCGGAAGCTAGGGCCCGCGCCCCGCCCCTGCAAGCGGAAAACGCCTTGAGCGTGCCGCATCGCATCGCTAGACGGGTCCGGCAAAGGAGCAACCCCATGTCGATCAACAGTTTTGGCCATCTTTTCCGCGTGACCACATGGGGCGAAAGCCATGGACCTGCGCTTGGGGCCACGGTCGACGGGTGCCCGCCGGGGGTCGAGGTTGATGAGGCGATGATCCAGCACTGGCTGGACAAGCGCAAACCCGGTCAGAACAAATACACGACGCAGCGGCGTGAACCCGACGCGGTTAAAATCCTGTCGGGCGTGTTCGAAGGGCAGACCACAGGCACCCCCGTCCAGCTGATGATCGAAAACACCGACCAGCGGTCGAAGGACTATGGCGATATCGCCGAAAAGTTTCGCCCCGGTCATGCCGATATCACCTATTGGCAGAAATACGGCATCCGCGACTACCGCGGCGGGGGCCGGTCCTCTGCCCGCGAAACGGCAGCGAGGGTGGCCGCAGGCGGTCTGGCACGCGCGGCACTGGACAAGCTGGTGCCGGGGATCGAGATCAAGGGCTACATGACCCGCATGGGTGCGCACGAGATTGACCGGGACAAGTTCGACTGGGACCAGATCGACCAGAACCCGTTCTGGGTGCCCGACGCCAAAGCAGCCACGACATGGGCCGATTACCTCGATGGTCTGCGCAAATCCGGCTCGTCGGTCGGCGCCGTGATTGAAGTGGTCGCGCGCGGCGTGCCCGCAGGTCTCGGCGCCCCGGTTTACGGCAAGTTAGACACTGATCTTGCGGCGGGAATGATGTCGATCAACGCGGTCAAAGGGGTCGAGATTGGCGAAGGCATGTCTGCCGCCATGCTCACTGGCGAGTTGAACGCGGATGAGATCACAATGGGACGAAACGGGCCCGAATATTCCTCCAACCACGCGGGCGGTATCCTCGGCGGTATCTCGACCGGGCAGGACATCGTTGCGCGCTTTGCGGTCAAGCCGACGTCGTCGATCCTGCAAACCCGCAAGACGATCACCAAATCCGGCGAAGAGGCCGAAATCATCACAAAGGGCCGCCATGACCCCTGCGTCGGTATCCGCGCAGTACCGGTGGGCGAGGCGATGATGGCCTGCGTCATCCTGGACCACCTGCTGCTCGACCGCGGTCAGACTGGCGGCGAGCGCGGTAAGATCGGCTAGGCCAGCATCACGCCAACAGAGCGGACGATGTTGTGCAGTGTGTCGTGATCAATGCGCGCCCGCGCCATGGTGCGCAGACCAACATACTGCGCGATGATCATATCGGCGAGGGCACCACGCTCCGCTGGGTTCAAGACGGCATGCTTCGGTGACGCGCCCAACGCCGTATAAATCCCATCGCGCAAGGCACCCAATCCTTCGGACACGGCCTTGGCAACATCATCGTCGTAACTGCTTGGCCCCGCCGCAGCGGTACACAGCAAGCACCCGCGCGCATCGCCATTGACGACGTTCTGATAGGAGCCCTGGAACATCGCCATGATACGCTCCGCCCCATTTGGAATGGACGGATCGGCAAGCATCGCAACACCCGCCTGAACCGCCTGTCGCTCATAGCGCTGCAAGACCTGCAGAAAGAGCGTCTTTTTATCGGTGAACGCCTTGTAGAGACTGCCCCGCGTCAACCCCATGCCATCCAGCAGGTCAGGCAGCGACGCCCCCTCGTACCCGTGTTCCCAAAAGACGTGCATCGCCTTTTCCAGCGCGTCGTCAATGTCGAATGATCGTGGTCTGGCCATGTGCTGTCTCCGATGTCTGACCTTCAATATAGTGTTTGGAACCATATAGTCCAGAACTCACAAGTTTGTGTTTTGTACCATTCGGTTCCTTTTGCTATCCACATATTAGGAACCATACAGTCCACAATGGAGACAGCAATGCTCACCCTCATGAAATCCATCGCCCTGACCCTCGCCATTGTCATTGGCTTTGCCACCGGCCCAGCCTCCGCCGACACCATCGCAAGCGGCACGTTCACCGGCGCGTCGGACCACATCACCACCGGCGAAGTTGACGTGATCAAGAATGCCGACGGCAGCCATACCATCGTGCTGGGCGAAGACTTCAGCCTCGATGGTGCGCCCGACCCGCGCGTGGGCTTGGGCAAGGACGGCAAATATGACGGCCGTACCGATGCGGGCGTGCTGGGCAATCTGACCGGCGCGCAATCCTTTGTCATTCCGGCAGGCGTAGACGTCTCGGACTTCAACGAAGTCTATATCTGGTGCGAAAAGTTCAGCGTTCCGCTCGGCGTTGCCAAACTGAACTGATCGGCTTGCCAATCCTGCCCCAACCCGACAAGGATTGGGGGAAATGAAAGCCCCCACAACCCAGAACAAGCCCGGCACCGCCATCGGCCTCAAGCTCGTGGCGGTGTTCCTGTTCATGGTCATGGCCGCGATGATCAAGGCCGCGACGCAAAACGTCCCCTCGGGCCAGGCCGTGTTCTTCCGCTCATTCTTTGCCCTGCCGATCATCATGGCCTGGATCTGGCGGGCCGGTGAGATGCGCGAAGCGCTGACACCCAACAACCTGACCGGTCACATCTGGCGCGGTCTGTTCGGGACCTCGGCCATGGCACTGACATTCGCGGGCCTTGCATTGTTGCCCCTGCCCGAGGTGACGGCGATCGGCTACGCCACGCCGATGTTCACGGTCATCCTGGCCGCAATCATGCTGGGCGAAAAGGTGCGCCTGTTCCGGATCAGCGCGGTTGCGCTGGGACTTGTGGGGGTGATGATCGTGATGTGGCCACGCCTGTCGGTGGATGTTGCAACGGTTGGCACCGCAGGCACAATCGGCGCACTGATGGTGCTGGGGGCGTCGATCCTGCGCGCCGTCGTGCAAATTCACATCCGCACGCTGGTCAAGACCGAGCACACCGCCGCCATCGTCTTCTACTTCTCGGTGACGGCCACTGTGTTGAGCCTCTTCAGCCTGCCCTTCGGCTGGATCGTTCCAACGACCACGGACATCATCCTACTGGTGAGCGCGGGCCTGATCGGCGGGATTGCTCAGATCCTGGTGACGGCCAGTTACCGCTTCGGCGCCGCCTCCATGCTGGCGCCGTTCGATTACACATCGCTTATCTTCGCCGCCCTTATCGGCTACCTAATCTTTGCCGAGTTGCCGACAACCGAAACAGTGATCGGCGCAACGCTCGTCATACTGGGCGGTGTGATTATCATCTGGCGCGAACGCCAATTGGGCGGCGGACGCAGCAGGGCACGGGCGGTGACGGATCCGAAGGGTTAAGGCTTGTGACAAGCCGACGCCTCTACCACCAGCCCGTCGGCCCCGAAGCGTAGTGTTTCTGCAGCGAGAACATCGCGCTGGTTGCGATACGTGATCACCATCATACCGTGCCCATGCAGCACATCGACCACGATGAACGACAGATCTGGCTGGGCCTCTAACGCGCGGGACCAGTACGCGCAAAGCGCGGCCTTGCCATGCAACTCACCATGACCGACCAGCCGCATCGCCTTTTGCGAGCGAAAGACGACGTCCTCGGCATAGTGCCCGAGGATGCGGTCCAGATCGTGCGAATTCCACGCCGCCTCCCACGCGATGGCGAAGGCGTCGTAGTCCATATCAGCTGCGCACCAGCTTTTCGTAATCTTCGGCCACATCGCGACACATTGCGCCAACCTCGAAGTTATAGTCCCCGATCTGGCCGACCGGCGTCACCTCGGCTGCGGTACCGGTCACCCAGCACTGCTCAAAGCCTTCCAGCTCTTCGGGCATGATCACCCGCTCGTGCACCTTGATCTGCTTGTCCTGCAACCGGCCGATCACCGTCTGCCGGGTCAGGCCGTTCAGGAACACGTCCGCCTTGGGTGTGTGCACCTCACCATCCTTGACGAAAAAGATGTTGGCGCCCGTGCACTCCGCCACATAGCCGCGGTAATCCATGAACAGCGCGTCCGAACAGCCCTTGGCCTCTGCCGCGTGTTTGGACGTGGTGCAGATCATGTACAGACCCGCCGCCTTGGCGTGGACCGGAATCGTCTCGGGGCTCGGGCGCTTCCACTTGGAAATGTCGATCTTGGCGCCCTTGAACTTGGCGTCGCCATAATAGCTGCCCCACTCCCAAGCGGCGATGGCCAGATGCACCGGGTTGCGGGCGGATGAGACACCCATGTCCTCGCCCGCGCCACGCCATGCCACCGCACGCACATAGGCGTCGGTCAGGCCATTGGCGGTCAGGACTTGCTGCTTGGCGGCTTCGATCTCGTCCACGGTGTAGGGGATCTGGAAATCCAGCTCACCCGCTGAAAAATGCAGGCGCTCGGAATGCTGGCGGCTCAGGAAAATCTTGCCGTTATAGGCCCGCTCGCCTTCGAACACCGACGACGCATAGTGCATGGCGTGGCTCAGAATATGGACATTCGCCTGACGCCAATCGACCATTTGGCCGTCCATCCAGATTTGTCCGTCGCGATCATCGTAGCCAGCCATGGCGCCCTCCCGATTTGCATTTATTGCGCAGATAAGACCGATGCGGTCATAAAGTTGCGTAAAACCTGCGATTCGATATCGCTTCGCCCTTGGAATGTCAACAAGGCTGACTTAAACTGCTACAAAAGACGACGCTTGAGCGGGGGCGGTTATGGAAGACGGACGGGCAACCACGACCAGAGGTGGAGAAAACCTTCTTTTCCTGACCGACGAACAATTGCGGCAAGGGATTGAGGCGATGTTCTTTGCCTATCGCGGCTTTACCGCCGATCCGGACCGCATCCTGTCGGACATGGCCTATGGCCGGGCGCATCACCGGGCGATCCACTTCATCAACCGCGCGCCAGGCACCACGGTGAACAACCTGCTCAACATCCTCGGCGTCACCAAGCAATCCCTGAACCGCGTCCTGCGTACCTTGATCGAGGACGGGCTGGTCGAAAGCCGGGTCGGCAAATCCGACAAACGGGAACGTCACCTGTTTCTGACCGAAGACGGCCGTACGCTCGAAGGGCGGTTGTCCGACGCACAACGCGCACGGATGCGCACGGCGTTCCGCGACGCAGGGCCGGAGGCGGTGGCGGGCTTTCGCACCGTGCTCGAGGCGATGATGGACACGGAAATGCATCGCACCTATCAAAGACTTAAGGAGAGCGGTGCATGAGTGACTTTGACGCCCATTTGCTGATCGTCGATGACGACGAACGGATCCGGAGCCTGTTGCAGAAATTCCTGATGCGGAGCGGGTTTCTTGTGACCGCCGCCCGCGACGCCGCCCATGCGCGGCGGGTTCTCGCAGGCCTCGACTTTGACCTGATGGTGCTGGACGTGATGATGCCGGGCGAAGACGGGCTGAGCCTGTGCCGGTCCTTGCGCGAAACCCACGCCACGCCGATCCTGCTGCTGACCGCCCGGGGCGAAACCGACGCGCGGATCGAAGGGCTGGAGGCCGGCGCCGACGACTACCTGCCCAAACCGTTCGAGCCCAAGGAACTTCTGCTGCGCATCAACGCCATCCTGCGCCGTGTGCCCGACGTGGCCCCGGAAGAGGCCGCGCCCAAAATCCTCACCCTCGGCCCCATTCGCTACGATATGGAACGGGGCGAGATGTGGCAGGGCGAGGACCTCGTCCGGCTGACCGCCACCGAGATGCAGTTGATGAAGCTGTTTTCCGCCAAACCCGGCGAAGCCATAAGCCGCGCCAAGCTGGTCGAGGATCTGGGCCGCGACCGGGGCCAAGCCCAGGAACGGGCGGTGGACGTGCAGATCACGCGGCTGCGGCGCAAGATCGAAAGCAACCCCAAGCAACCCCGCTACCTGCAGACCGTGCGCGGCGCAGGCTACATGCTGGCGCCGGATTGATCCGTCGGGTTTGCATATTTTTGGAACAATGAAGCCATGAGCACAGCACTGCTGACCCATCGCGACGGCCTTTTGCATGTCACACCCCCGGGCATGCCCGAACAGGAGGCGCGGCTCGACTACATCCAGCGCGCTTTGGCCGACCTTGACCTGATCCGTGTTGATCCACCGATTGCCGATGACGCCTCCATCGCGCTGTGCCATCCGCAGGACTACATCGACTTCGTCCGGTCCAAGGTACCCACCGATGGGTTCGCCGGTCTCGACCGCGAAACCGACGCCGAGACCTTCCTGTCGCCCACATCCTACAACGCCGTGTGGCGCGCCGCAGGTGGCGCGGTCAAGGCGGTCGACATGGTTCTGGACGACGAAGTGCAGAACGCTTTCGTCGCCATGCGCCCGCCCGGACATCATGCGGAACAGTCTCTACCAATGGGATTTTGCATCTTTGGCAATGTGGCCATCGCTGCGAAACATGCTCTCGAAGTGCATGGGTTGGAGCGTGTCGCCGTGGTCGATTTCGACGTCCATCACGGCAACGGCACCCAAGCGCTGCTGCAAGATGACCCCCGTGCCTTGGTGGTCACATCGCAGCAAATACCACTCTGGCCGGGCACCGGTCAGGCATCCGACCGCGGCCCGCACGGCACCGTGCTGAACATCCCGCTTGCCCCGCATACGGATAGCACCCATGCCATCGCGGAATACGAACGGCAAGTGATTCCGGCCCTGATCAAACACCAGCCCGAGCTTATCCTGATCTCTGCCGGGTTCGACGCGCATCAGGATGACCCGCTGGCGCAACTCAACTGGACGGCAGACACCTACACGACCCTCACCGACATGCTGACGCAAACTGCTCAAGACGTGTGCAAAGGCCGGGTGGTGTCGGTGCTGGAAGGGGGCTATGATCTGGACGCGCTGGCCGCATGCGCCCGCGCCCACGTCCAATCGCTGATGAAGGCCACCCAATGACCGACCGCCCCGTAGACGAAATGAGCTTCGAAGAAGCGATGGCCGAACTGGAACAGGTGCTGGGCCAGTTGGAACGGGGCGACGTGGCGCTGGACGATTCCATCAAGCTCTATGAACGCGGCGCGCTGCTCAAGAAGCGGTGCGAGACCAAGCTGCGCGAGGCCGAGGAGAAGGTCGCCGCCATCACCACCGACGCCGACGGCAATCCCACCGGGCTGAAACCGGTCGAAGGCCTATAAGAAATATGTTCCGCCAAAGGCTGAGTGACGCGGCCACCGCCATCCAGGCGCGGTTCGACGCCGTGCTAGGTGCGCTGGATGACGTGCCCGTGGTGCAAGCCATGATTCACGCGACCAACGGCGGTAAACGGTTGCGCGGGTTTCTGGTGCTGGAAAGCGCGCGGCTGCACGACATAGACCCTAATCAGGCGATTTGGCCCGCAACCGGAATCGAGGCGCTGCACGCATACTCCCTCATCCACGATGATCTGCCTTGCATGGATGACGACGATCTTCGGCGCGGCGAACCCACGGTGCATGTCAAATGGGATGAGGCAACAGCGGTGCTGGCCGGTGACGCACTGCAAACTCTGGCCTTTGAGCTGTGCACCCATCCCGATACGGGCGACGGCAACGCGCGCGCCGACCTCGCGCAATCGCTGGCCAAGGCTTCGGGTGCGCAAGGCATGGTGCTGGGCCAGGCGCTCGACATTGCCGCGGAAACCGCAGACGCGCCCCTAAGCCTCGACGAAATTACGGCTCTGCAAAGGGGCAAAACGGGTGCTTTGATAGAATGGTCCGCCACTGCCGGCGCGCGCATGGCGCGGGGCGACATCGGCCCCCTGCAAACCTACGCCCGCGCCCTTGGTCTTGCCTTCCAGATCGCCGACGACGTCTTGGATGTCACCAGTGATGCCGCCTCCATGGGCAAGGCCACGGGCAAGGACGCAGACGCGGGCAAAGCGACTTTTGTGTCCCTCTTGGGGCTGAACGAGGCGAAACGCCGCGCGGATGAACTGGTGACCGAGGCGTGCGACGCCTTACATGTATACCGAGCGGACGCCGACACGTTGCGGGACGCCGCCCGCTTCGTCGTGACCCGCAACAGCTAGAGACGCACATGTCAAACCAGCCAAACACACCGCTTCTGAACACCGTTAAACGGCCTGCCGACCTCAAACGGTTCTCGGACGCACAGCTGCGACAGGTGGCGGACGAGTTGCGAGCTGAAACCGTTTCCGCCGTATCAGTCACGGGCGGCCACTTGGGAGCGGGGCTTGGCGTTGTGGAGTTGACCGTCGCGCTGCACGCTGTGTTTGACACGCCCCGCGACAAGCTGGTGTGGGACGTGGGGCACCAATGCTACCCGCACAAGATCCTCACCGAACGCCGCGAACGCATTCGCACCTTGCGGATGAAGGGCGGGCTGAGCGGCTTCACCAAACGCTCTGAATCACCCTATGACCCGTTCGGCGCCGCCCACTCCTCTACGTCGATCAGCGCCGCGCTCGGGTTCGCCGTGGCGCGTGATCTGGGCGGCCAACCGCCAGAAGGGTCCGGCGACGCCATTGCCGTTATTGGCGACGGATCTATGAGCGCCGGCATGGCCTATGAGGCGATGAACAACGCGGGCCACCTGGGCAAACGGCTGTTCGTCATCCTGAACGACAACGAAATGTCCATCGCCCCGCCCGTCGGCGCCATGTCGTCGTACCTGTCGCGGCTCTATGCCCAAAACCCGTTCCAAGACCTCAAGGCGGCGGCCAAGGGCGCCGTCAGCCTGCTGCCCGAACCCTTCCGCGAAGGGGCGAAACGGGCCAAGGACATGCTCAAGGGCATGGCTGTGGGCGGCACGTTGTTCGAGGAACTCGGGTTCAGCTATCTCGGCCCCATCGACGGCCACGACATGGACCAGTTGCTGCCCGTACTACGCACCGTAAAGGCGCGCGCCACTGGGCCCATCCTGATCCACGTGCTCACAAAAAAGGGCAAGGGATACGCCCCTGCCGAAACCGCCCGCGACAAGGGCCACGCCACAGCCAAGTTCGACGTGGTCACTGGCAAGCAGAAAAAGTCGCCCTCCAACGCGCCCAGCTACACATCCGTCTTTGCCCAGCACCTGATCAAACAGGCCGAGGCGGACGATAAAGTCTGCGCTGTTACCGCCGCCATGCCAGACGGTACTGGCCTCAATCTCTTTGCCGAACGCTACCCCAGTCGCTGCTTTGACGTGGGCATTGCAGAACAACACGGCGTCACCTTCTCCGCCGCGCTGGCGGCTGGGGGGATGAAGCCGTTCTGCGCGATCTACTCGACCTTCTTGCAGCGCGGTTATGACCAGGTCGTGCACGACGTGGCAATTCAGCGCCTGCCCGTCCGCTTCGCCATCGACCGCGCGGGGCTTGTTGGCGCCGACGGCGCGACCCACGCGGGCGCGTTCGACGTGGCTTACCTGTCGAACCTGCCCGGTTTCACCGTGATGGCTGCCGCGGACGAGGCGGAACTGGCCCATATGGTCGCGACGGCAGCCGCCCACAACGACGGCCCCATTGCCTTCCGCTTCCCGCGAGGCGAGGGTACAGGCGTCGACATGCCCGAACGCGGCACGCCGCTCGAGATCGGCAAGGGCCGGATGATCCAAGAGGGCAAGGGCGTCGCCCTCTTGTCTTTCGGCACCCGCCTGCAAGAGGTGCAGAAGGCTGCCGAAAACCTAGCCGCCAAGGGGATCGTCCCCACCATTGCAGACGCCCGCTTTGCCAAACCGCTCGACCGCGAGTTGATCCTGCAACTGGCGGCGGATCACGAAGCGCTGATCACCATCGAAGAAGGTGCCGTCGGCGGTTTCGGCAGCCATGTGGCCCAGCTTCTGGCCGAAGAGGGCGTGTTCGACACCGGGCTCAAGTACCGCTCCATGGTCCTGCCCGACATCTTCATCGACCAGGCAAGCCCAGCCGATATGTACGCGGTCGCAGGCATGAACGCCGAACAGATCGAGGCCAAGGTGCTGAACGTCCTTGGCGTCACGTCAATCGGTGAGGCGCGCGCGTAAACCTTGCGCGGCGCAGGCCGTTTCGGCCAATGTTAGGGTCACATATCCAAAGGCCAAAACCATGGACATCCACAGCCGCCCCGTCCTGACCTACCGCTGGTTCGTGTTCCTTCTGGCAGCGGGTTATTGCCTTTACCAGATGATCGGCGGCCTATGGACCGGGCCGGGCGGGCCTTTCCGCTACCTGACGATTTGGGCGCTGTTCCTGTCCTTCTACGCTGCCAGCCGGATGCTCGCGCTCAGCGAACATCGGATCACGCGCAGGCACGAGGTTACGGCCATGTGCGCCGCTGTCCTGAACGTGATGGTCGTGTTCCTGTACTGGCGGCTTTACCTCACGGACCCGTCGCTGGTGAACGGGGGCAATCCGATCGTCTGGTGGCTGGAATACTACCTGCACGCGCTTGGCCCCGCACTGCAAATCATTGACGCGCTGTTTATCGGGGCCGTCTTCCGCCGGGTCTGGCGGGCCGCGCTGCCTTTGCTGGCCATTATCGGGGCGTACATCGCCTGGGCCGAACTCTTTGTGCAGCGGTTCAACAGCAAGCCGGTGGGGGATGTCACAAGCGGCCTGCCCTACCCCTTCCTCAACTCCATGGAATGGGCGGAGCGGGCGACGTTCTACGGCATCAACGTCGCAACGGCGCTCGGGCTGCTGGTGGTGTTCGGGATCACCGGCGCGCTGCTCAACCGGCTCTGGCCCCGTCAGGTCGCCGCCTGAACCACCGTCAGAACCACGCCCGCAATGCCAAAGGTCACGACATACCCCGCGATCAAAAAATACCCGTCCCGCGTCAGCAAGCCAAAGGACAGAAGCGCGACAGCCCCCGCACCAAAGGACGTCACGAAGGGCAAAAGCTCGAGAAACGGCCACGTCAGGGGAATCGCCATGCACATGAGCAGCGTGACCTGCCGCAACGGATTCAAGGCCAGAAACCGCAGCCTCGGATGGGAATGCCGGTCAAACCACGTGGCCGGGCGGCGCAGCCAAGACGTCGCCCTGTGTAATTTCGACCGGGCCAATCGCCGCCTGCTCAACACCCCAGGCAGCCACAAATGCTTGCGCCCGACCAGCGCCTGCCCCACCAGCAGCAGCAAAATGATCGCGGACAAGGTCGGCATCCCCGGAATACCGGACAAGGGTGACACCAGCAGGATCGACACAGCCAGGACCACCGGCATGATCGACCGCTCGCCAATCTCGTCCAAGATATCCTGAACGGATACGTCGTCACCCTCGCCCGCCTCGTTCAGCGCATCCAGCAGGTTATTGAGCGTGCGCTCATCATCAAGGGTCATTCCGGGTGCCGCAGCAACGCCGCAAGCCCTTCCTTGTAGCTGGGATAGATCAACTCCACCCCCAACGCGTCCTTGATCCGATTATTCCGCACCCGCTTGCTTTCGGCATAGAAACTGCGCGCCATCGGCGTCATCTCCGCCGTCTCGAAATCTTCGGCGGGCGGGATCGGCAGGCCCAGCAAATGCGCCGCGTGCTCGATCACGTCTTCCGGCGGGGCCGGGTCATTGTCACAGACGTTATAGGCCGTGCCGGGCGCAGGCCGCGCGATGGAGGCCGCCAACACCTGCGCAATATCCTCAACATGGATACGCGAAAACACCTGGTTCGGCTTGATGATGCGCCGCGCCGTGCCGGCACGCACCTTGGCAAAAGGGCCGCGTCCCGGCCCATAAATCCCCGCCAACCGAAAGATATGCAGCGGCAGGTCTGGGATCGCGGCCCAAGCGGCCTCGGCGTCCCTGCGCCACTGTCCGCGCCTGGTCGATGGAACAAGGGGTGTTTCCTCGTCCACCCAACCGCCCCCATGATCGCCATAAACGCCGGTGGTCGACAAATAGCCGACCCAGTCAAACCGCCCGGCACGCGCCCGGATCTGGTCACCAACCGCGCGCAGAACAGGATCGCCATCGGCATCGGGTCCGGCCGAAATCAGCACATGCGTCGCCGCGTCCATCGCGGCATCTACGTCATCGCCGGGAAAGATCAGCGGCTCCACACCCGTGGCCCGCAAAGCCTCGGCCTTGTCGGCGCTGCGCGTCGTGCCGATCACACGCCAGCCTTGCGGAATCAGCAGCGCCGACAACGCCTTGGCCGAATAGCCGTGGCCAAATGAAAGAAGTGTTTTGGTCATGGCCCATAGGTGGCGCGCCGGGCGTAAACGTACAAGCCCCTTGCCAAGCGCGGGGCGTCATCGCCTAATCCCCGCATGACCAAGGATCCCTCCCTCGACGCCGCCTACGCCCTCGAAACGCCGGACGATTCCAAACGGCTCTACGCGGCATGGGCGGGCACCTATGACAGCGATTTCGCCCGCAACAGTGACTATATCCTGCCCGAACAGGTGGCCCGGCATTTCGTGAACATCGGCGGGTTCGGCCCGGTGCTCGATGTGGGCGCTGGCACCGGCCTTTGCGGCGCTGCACTCCAAGCCCGCGGGATCGAGAATATCGACGGCACCGACATCTCCGCCGACATGCTTGAAGTGGCACGCGCCAAGGGCATCTACCGCGCCACCCGCGTTGAAAACATCCTGAATGGCCTAGCCACACCCGACGGCCCGTACCAAGGGGCGGTCAGCTCGGGCACTTTCACAAACGGACATGTGGGACCGGACGGGATCGCACCCCTTTTGGCAGCGGTCAGGTCCGCCGGTCGGATCGTGATTTCGGTGAACGCCCAACACTACGCCACATCAGGATTTGATGCAGAATTGACCCGGTTAGAGACTGCTATCGACGATCTGACAACCACCGAAGTTGCAATCTATGGCCCCGCCGCGACCGGCGATCATGCCCGGGACACCGCCCTGCTTATCGCCTTTCGCAAGGCGTAAGCAGACCCTAATCCTTGTCGAAAAACGGCGTGACCTGCGCCACGATCACCGCGTTCTCGTCCAGCGCACGCTGCATCAACGCGCGCTCCTCGCCTTCGATCTCGTGCCCCTCGGCCAACCGCTCATCCAGCGTGCCATAGCCGGTCACGTCCAGCGGCGCAGTGTCTGCTTGTTTCAGCAGGGCCACCGTCTCGCGCACCGCCTCGGCCTCGTCCACACCGCTGGCAAAACACATCAACGCAGCCCCCGTCGCCCCATCTGGCAATCCATCGCCAGCCTTGCGCCCGATCTGGACCATCAGGGTAAACACCTGTTGCCGCGACGCGGGCTTCGATTTGGACTTCTTGGTGTCAGACATGAAAAAGGGCCGCCGCAGTTGAATTGCAACAGCCCTATCCCAATTGACTTGGCGGCGAAAGCGTCAGGCGCTGCGCACGGCACGGCCCAGCGTGATCAGAATACAGGCCCCGACAATACCAGCGACCAACTGTCCAATCCATCCACCGAGTGTCGCGCCGAAAACAAAGGTCAAAATCGCGTTGAACACCACCGCACCCAGAATACCCAACAGGATATTCAACAGCAGCGAATGATCCGTCTTCATGATCTTTTCAGCAATCCAACCGGCCAAAGCGCCAACGATGATCGCCGCAAACCAACCCAGTCCAGTCATAGCTCATCTCCAATGTGCCAACATGCAGGGACAACATATGACCTGAACGCTTGGTTCCAATCAGTCGCGGAGCAGCTCGTTGATCGACGTCTTGGACCGGGTGCGCTCGTCCACGCGCTTCACGATGACGGCGCAATAGAGGTTCACACCGTTCTTCGACGGCATCGATCCGGCGACAACGACGGACCCGCTGGGCACCTCGCCATACATGATCTCACCCGTCTCGCGGTCCACAATCTTGGTCGACTGGCCGATGAACACGCCCATTCCGAGAACCGAGCCTTCGCGCACGATGCAGCCCTCGACCACCTCGGACCGCGCGCCGATAAAGCAATTGTCTTCGATAATGGTCGGACCGGCCTGCATCGGCTCCAGCACACCGCCGATGCCCACACCGCCCGACAGGTGTACGTTCTTGCCGATCTGCGCACAGGATCCAACAGTGGCCCATGTATCGACCATGGTCCCCTCATCCACGTAGGCGCCGAGGTTCACAAAGGATGGCATCAGAACAACACCCGGCGCGATGAACGCCGACTTACGCACGACGCAGTTCGGCACGGCACGAAAGCCCGCCGTCTTCCACTGATTGTCGCCCCAGCCCTTGAACTTGCTGTCGACCTTGTCCCACCAGCCGCCGCCCTGCGGGCCGCCATCCTGCTGTTCCATGTCCTTGATGCGGAACCCCAGCAGCACAGCCTTTTTTGCCCACTGGTTTACATGCCAGTCGCCGCTGTCCTGCCGCTCGGCCACGCGCAGGCTACCGCTGTCCAGGGCATTCAGCGTGTCTTCGATCGCCTCGCGCGTCTCGCCCGTGGTCGCGGGGGTGATGGTGTCCCGAGCCTCCCACGCGGCTTCGATGGCAGTTTCAAGCTGTGCGTTGGACATCGGTCTCTCCCCTCATTGATCGCGGCGCTTAGACAACAATCGGCGGGGCCTTGCAATCATATCTGGGCAATGCCCGCCCAGCGCGCTAGGCCTGTAGGGTCCGACAGGAGAGTTTGTTATGAAAGACGATCACCGCAGCCCGTTCCGCGATGCCTATACCGACCGCAAAGCGGCCGAGGGCCTGCCCGACACCCCGCAAACGCGGTCACCGGCCTACGGTCTCGCCTTTGCAGACGACGAATTCCTGTGCCGCGAAGAACTGCGCCCCGTGCGTCTGCAGCTCGAATTGCTCAAGCCCGAGATGATGATGAATGTACAGGGCATCGAAAGTACGATTGTCCTCTTCGGCGGCGCCCGCATCCCCGACCCGGAAAACAAGGGCGAGGCACGCACCCAAACCCTGGCTGACCTGTCGTCCTTCTACGACGAAGCGCGCGAGTTCTCGCGTCTCATGACGCTCAGGTCGATGGAAACGGGCGGCACCGAGAATGTGATCGTCACCGGCGGCGGCCCCGGCGTGATGGAGGCGGGCAACCGCGGCGCCGTCGATGCCGGGGGGCACTCCATCGGGCTCAACATCGTGCTGCCGTTCGAACAGGCCCCCAACGCCTATGTCACACCCGACCTGTGCTTCAACTTCCACTACTTTGCGATCCGCAAGATGCATTTCCTCATGCGCGCCCGGGCCATCTGCGTTTTCCCTGGCGGCTTCGGCACATTGGACGAACTGTTCGAATCGCTGACCCTGATCCAGACGGGCCGGATGGAACGCGTACCCTTCCTGCTGTTCGGCAAGGCGTTCTGGGAAAAGATCATCAACTGGGACGCGCTGTCAGACGCCGGCACAATCTCGGCCGACGATCTGGACCTGTTCCGCTTCGTCGACAGCGCGCAGGAAGCCATTGAGGTGATCAACACCTGGGGCCCCACGGGCAAACGCGGCGAGGTGCCGGGCAGATAATTTCGGAACCCATAGGCGCCTCACCCGTTGTCCAGTTGAATACGCACCGAAACGGAGGGTGCCATGGCACAGGTCAAGAACGGCAAGACTGACACGTCCGACGTGACAGCACAGATTGAAGTCATCAAATCCGACATCGCAGCGCTGACCGCCCTGATGGGTGATATGGCCTCGCAAAGGGCAGAAGGCGCCAAGGCGAACGCCGCAGGGATGGCGGACAAGGTCAAACAAACCGCCGCAGATCAGGCCACATTGGCCCAATTACGCGCGCAGGAAATGGGCGCATCGGCGCGCACTGCCGCCGAAGATGGATATGCCAAAACCGAAGAGGCCATTCGCCAACAACCCGCCATGGCTGTGGGGATCGCAGCAAGCGTCGGCTTCCTGATTGGCCTGCTGGCCACACGCCGCGCGTAATGCTGGCGCAGATCAAACATAACGTTGCTCGGACCGCCCAGCGCGCAGCGCTCGGGGGTTTGAGCGGCGTATGCTTTTTGGCCGGGGTCGGCTTTCTGACCGCGGCACTGTTTCTATATCTTTTGACACAAACCGATCCGATCACGGCCTGCCTTATCATTGGCGGCGGCTTTTCCGGTCTTGGTCTGGTCTTTGTGGGCCTGTCACGACCGGGCAAATCCCATACGGTCGCGGCGACAAACACTGCACAAACTGCCCCACCTGCATCGGCCATGACGCCCGTAATGCTGGCCTTTCTCGATGGGCTCCAACAAGGCATGGCCGCCCGTCAGGCCACCAAACCCAGCAGATAGCGCCTCTTCAGGCCGATAGCTTGGCGGGCAGAACGCATACAGCCACCCGGTGCGGCAGCGTCTCGACAACGTCGCCCCGTGTCGTTTCGCGGATCGAATAGCCATAACCGGCCAAACGATGTTTCCACTCGCGACGCGACAGCGCATGGCTGCGTTCCCGGTTCACCAGATCCAAAACCTGTGCTTCGATAAATGGATCATTTCCAAAAAACACGGACATATTCATCACTCCATTTCCTTTTCCCTGAGCGTGTAATGCCCGCGCACCAAGGCGCCATTGGTGCGCAAACGAGAAAAGATTGTGACGATTTCGCGAACAATACCCGCTGGGCGGGAACGAACCCTAAGTGCGGCGCATCCACATCGTCCGACCCGGCTCGACGGGCGCAAAACCGTATTGGGTGTACAACCCATGCGCGTCGCGGGTCGACAGCATCCAGCCAGACACCTCTTTCAGCTTCGGATGCGCAAACAAAGCATCCATAAGCACGCGCGCCAGTCCACGCCCGCGATGCGACTCAAAAACGATCAGATCAAAGATATAGGCGTAAAACACCGTATCGGTGGTCGCCCGCGCCACTGCGACCTGCTGTCCGTCCTCGAACACGCCGACCACGGCGGAGCCGGCAAATGCGAGGCGAATGTCCGCATCGCTACGCCCTTGCCCCCAATAGCTGTCCTGAATGGCCGATACGATCCGGTCAAAGTCAAAGCACCGCACGTCCGTCATGACCTCAAAGGTCACTGCAGGCCCGCCTCCGCCGCAATCTCCTTGCGGCTCTTCCGCGCGCGTTCGGTCGCCGACTTCAACTGGCCACAGGCGGCCAGAATGTCCTCACCCCGCGGCGTGCGGATCGGGCTGGCATAACCGGCCTGATAGATAATGTTGGCAAAGGCGCGAATGCGATTGTTCGACGACCGCTTGTAGGGCGCACCGGGCCATTCGTTGAAGGGGATCAAGTTCACCTTGGCCGGAATGCCCTCCAGCAGCGCCACCAACCGATGCGCATCGGCATCGGTATCGTTTACACCGTCCAGCATCACGTATTCAAACGTGATCCGCTCCGAATTCCGCCCCCGCGGATAGGCTTTCAACGCCTCCAGAAGCGCTTCAATGTTCCACCGCTTGTTGATAGGCACCAGCTTATTGCGCACCTCATCCGTGGTGGCATGGAAGGACACGGCCAACTGACACCCAATCTCATTCGCTGTCCGCTCAATCTCTGGCACAACGCCCGAGGTGCTCAAGGTGATCCGCCGACGGCTGAGCTGAATGCCCTCCTCGTCCATGCAGATCTTCATCGCATCGCGCACGTTCTCGAAATTATAAAGCGGCTCGCCCATCCCCATCAGCACGATATTCGACAAAAGCCGCGTCTCATCCTTCGGCGCACCGGGCACCGGCCACTCCTCCAGATCATCGCGGGCCATCATCACCTGCCCGACAATCTCCGCCGCCGTCAGGTTGCGCACCAGCTTCTGGGTGCCGGTGTGGCAAAACGAACAGGTCAGCGTGCAGCCTACCTGGCTCGAGACACACAGCGTCCCCCGATCCTCTTCGGGGATGTAGACAACCTCGACCTCATGCCCGCCCGCGATGCGGACCAGCCACTTACGGGTGCCATCCACACTCACCTGCTTCGACACGACCTCCGGGATTTCGATCACGAACGTCTCGGCCAGCTCGGCACGATAGACTTTCGACAGGTTCGTCATGACCTCAAAGTCACGCACCCCCCACTGGTAAATCCACTGCCAGATCTGCCCCACGCGCATCTTGGCCTGCTTCTCCGGCGTGCCATGGGCAATCAGCACGTCGCGCAATTGCGGACGGGTCAACCCGACAAGGTTCACGGGCCCCTCCGGCAGCTTTCGGGTAATCGTCAAAACATCCTGCGTGATCGGCGCATCAGCCATCGGTCTATCCATCCATGGGGTGATGCGCCCCTATATAGGAAAAGCTGCAGCAATCAAAAGGATTCGCCCGAACAGAAAAAGGGCAGCGGTATGATACCACTGCCCTTTCTTCTGGCTAAAAATACTTCGGGGTCTGGGGCAGCGCCCCAGTCCAGCCCATCACTCAGCAGCAACGCCCGATTTCGGCTCCCATGCAAACGGGGCAAAGGCCGCGTCGGTCGGCGTTTCGAACAGCGCATTGGTAAAGTTCGACATCACCTTCTGCGCATAAATCAAAACAGTATCCAAAATTGCACGCTCGCCATATCCCGCCGCTTCAAACGCGGCGATGGCGTCGGCGCCTGGACGCCCATGGGTATCACGCATGGCCAGGGTGAAGGTGCGAAGCGCCTCCAGCTTTGCAGGCAGGGGCGTCTCATCCCGCAGCGCATTGACGATACCGTCGTCAATCTTCTCCATCTTCGCGATGCCCGTGTGGGCAGGGACACAGTAGTGGCACGCGTTGGCGACGTTGATGGTCATCCAGACCACCGTGCGCTCTTCGGGGGTAAAGGCGGTGCCGCTGATGGCAAGCCGGTGCAGGTGTTGATAGCCTTCCAGCAGGCCGGGGCTCTCCGCCATCACGCCATGCAGGCTGGGCAACCGGCCAAAGGCCTTGATCGAGTTTTCCAAAAGCGGTTTTGACGCGTCAGGGGCGGTGTCGAGCGTGTGAACTGTCGTGGTGACCATGATGATCTCCTTTTCGGTGTGTGACGCCACTTCACCTAATAAGGAACCATAGAGTTCCAAACTGCCCGAATACACAAAAGGGCCGTGCACCGCTGCACAGCCCCTCTCACCCTCGTGATTTGCCTTGACGGCAGCGTTACCCGCCGCAGCGCGCCTCGGCATCCTCGACCGCCGCCGTAAAGCCAAGTAGCGAGAACGTATCCTTCGTCGTCGTCCCACGGCTCGAAATGCCGGTCACAACGGCGTCGGCGCCACGCTTCATGGCGGTGACGATCTTGGCGTCATCCGCCGGTGTCGCTGGCCAGGCCCATTCGCCCTCGGTGAACAACTCAAACTCGTTGCCGCCGATGTTGACGTTGACCGTCGATCCCGACCGGAACGGATAGCCGCCAGTAAAGGCCACCTGCCCCTTGGCATCCGCACTCGGGCGGTAAAACACCATCAGCAAGATCTGGCCACGGGTCGCCGCCACAACGCGGCCCTCGCGGGTGTTGACCACTTCCTTGGGCGTCGCAACACCCCAGCACTCGGTCGGATTATCCTCGACAAACACGCTCCAGTCCGTCTTGGCCGCCACTCGGTTCGTGCTTTGCTCCTGCGCAATGCCGACCCCTGCCATAAGCGAAAGTGCGCCGACCAGCCCAATCATTGTCTTCGTAAATGCCATAGCCACAGCCTCCAAGCTGTTCGAAACCTCAATACCTGAACCGTCCCCGGGTGCGCCATTTTCAGCGCATTCTCTTGCAAGAGCGGTCTTTCTTCTCGACAAGTGGCACATTAGCGCGAAAGGCGCGACGCAGGAAAGATGAATTGGCAGGAAATCGCCAAGTTGTGAGGCAAAAGATGACACATCCGGCACATGGCGCCGCAACCCTGGCCGAAATCTGGCGCGGCCCCTTCCTTGAAAGCGCACATCAGGGTCACGCAGTGGTCTGCGACGACACAGGCCAGATCGTCGAAGCCTGGGGTACGCCCGACACCCTGGTCCTGCCCCGCTCCTCCTCAAAAATGATCCAGGCCCTCCCCTTGATCGAAAGTGGCGCCGCCCACGCGCACAACCTCACACCCGAACATCTGGCCCTCGCCTGCGCCTCGCACCAGGGTGCGCCCATCCATATCGACAAGGTCGGCGCATGGCTCAATGCCATCGGCAAGGGCGATGACGACTTCAGATGCGGCCCTCAGGAATCGCGGGACCCAGACCTGCGCGATGCCATGATCCGCGCAAACGAAACACCCTGCCGGATCCACAACAACTGCTCCGGCAAACACACAGGCTTCCTCACACTGGCCAAACACCTTGGCGCGGGGCCCGACTACGTCGATCCCGACCACCCGGTGCAACGCGCCTGCCTTGACGCATTTGAACGGACCACGAATGAAACCTCCCCCGGGTTCGGCATCGACGGCTGCTCGGCCCCGAACTTCGCCTGCACGCTAAACGGCATGGCCCGCGCCATGGCCCATTTCGCAAGCGCAGACGCCGACAGCGCCGAAGGGCACCTGCGTCACGCCATGGCCGCCCACCCCGATCTCGTCGCAGGCGAGGGGCGCGCCTGCACAAGGCTCATGCGCGCCGGCGGCGGCAAGATCGCACTGAAAACAGGGGCCGAAGGGTTCTTTATCGCCATCCTGCCCGAACAGCGCATGGGCGTGGCTCTCAAAATCACCGACGGCGCCACCCGCGCGGCAGAATGTGCCATCGCGCAAATCCTCGTCCGGCTCGGCGCACTCGACCCCAACCACCCCGAAGCACTGGCCTACACCGCAAGCCCGATCAAAAACTGGGACGGGCTCGAAACGGGCCACATGCGCGCTGCTCCCGCACTGCTGTAACAGAGCAAGCGCAACCCGTTTCTTCTGACCAAAAATACCACGGGGGAGGCGCACAGCGCCGGGGGCAGAGCCCCCTTATGCGCTCACAAACTCAGACCGCGCATAGCCCTGCAGATACAAGAGCGCCGTCAAATCCCCAAAATTCACCCGCACATCACATTGCGCGGCAACGGCAGGCTTGGCGTGCAAGGCCACGCCCATCCCGGCGCGGTCCAACATACCCAGATCATTGGCCCCATCGCCCACAGCCAGCACGTCGGCCTCGGTAATTCCAAGCCGAGCGGTAATTTCTTCAAGCGCATCCACCTTGGCCTGCTGCCCCAGGATCGGCACGCCCACGTCGCCTGTCAGCACCCCATCCTCAGCCAACAGGGTGTTCGCCCGATTCTCATCGAACCCCAGATGCGCGGCCACAGCGGACGTAAACGCGGTGAAACCACCAGACACCAGCGCAGCATAGGCCCCATGTGCCTTCATCGTCGCGAGCACGGTGGACCCGCCCGGCATCATGGTGATCCGCGTGGCCAGCACATCGCCGATGACACTTTCTGGCAAATCCTTCAAAAGCCCAACGCGCTCACGAATGGCGGCCTCGAAATCCAGCTCGCCGTTCATGGCCCGCGCGGTAATGTCCTTCACCCGGTCACCGACGCCCGCGACATCAGCCAGCTCATCAATGCACTCCTGCTGGATCATGGTGCTGTCCATGTCGGCCAGAAGCATCTTCTTACGACGGCCCGCCATGGGCAGAATCACCAGATCCACACCCAGCTTCTGCACATCCGCCCAAACTTCCCAACGGTTGTCAGGCACAGTCTCCAAAGAAAACGCCGCCGCTTCATCCACGGCCAACCACTGCACATCCCCGCCACCCCACGCATTGCGCAGATTGTCGATCAGCGCAGGTTCCAGCGACGGATTGGCAGGGTCAGTTAACAAGGTACAAACAAACATGGATATCCGTTTCCGATACGCGACGCAGATGTCGCAAATAAATGGTCAAGCGGCGCTATAGCCCCGGATTCCCGGTTGCACCACCCCGCAGACCCCCATAAACGCGGCGGTGGGACACCCTTCCCCAACGAAGGGCGCATATCTGTAAGGATAACATCAGATGGCTACTACTGCTCCGGTCACGCGGCCGGCAAACCCGCGTTTTTCCTCTGGCCCCTGCGCCAAACCCCCCACTCATGCACTCACCGCACTCGCCGACGCGCCCCTTGGCCGCTCGCACCGCGCCGCCGAGGGCAAAGCCAAGCTCAAGCAAGCAATCGAAGAGACGCGGCAAATCCTCGGCGTCCCCGCGGACTACAAGATTGGCATCGTCCCCGCCTCCGACACCGGCGCCTATGAGATGGCGATGTGGTCGCTGCTGGGCGAACGCCACGCCGAGATGGTCGCTTGGGAATCCTTCGGCACGGGCTGGGTCACCGACGTGGCCAAGCAGCTGAAAATCGAACACACCGTTCACACCGCCGACTACGGGCATATCGTGGACATGTCTGCCCTGAACTACGACCATGACGTCTGCTTCACCTGGAACGGCACGACCTCCGGCGTGCGGATGCCGAACGGCGACGCGATCCCGGCGGACCGCGCTGGCCTCACACTCTGCGACGCCACCTCCGCCGCCTTCGCCATGGACCTGCCCTGGGACAAGCTCGATGTGACGACATTCAGCTGGCAAAAGGTGCTGGGCGGCGAAGCAGCCCACGGCATGCTGATCCTCAGCCCCCGCGCCGTGGAACGGCTGGAAAGCTACACGCCCCCATGGCCGCTCCCCAAAATCTTCCGCCTGACCAAGGGCGGCAAGCTGATCGACGGCATCTTCGAAGGGGCAACCATCAACACGCCCTCCATGCTCGCGGTCGAGGATTACCTGTTCTCGCTTGCATGGGCACGCGAAGTGGGCGGCCTGCAAGGGCTGATCGCCCGCGCCGACGCCAACGCCCAAGCGGTGTTCGACTTCTGCGACCAGCACGACTGGATCGACAACCTCGCCGTTGAGCCGGCCACACGGTCCACGACGTCCGTCTGCCTCAAGTTCACCGACGACCGCATCACTGACGGCGCCGCCTTTGCCAAGGCCATCGCCAAACGGCTGGCGGACGAAAACGTCGCCCTCGACATCGGCGCCTACCGCGACGCCCCTCCGGGCCTGCGCATCTGGTGCGGCGGGACAGTGGAAACGGCAGACATCCAAGCGATGCTGCCCTGGCTCGCCCACGCGTTCGAGACCGCAATCAACGCATGATCGGTGCGCCGTAAAGGCACACCCTACCCCAACCCGTAGGGAGCGCATTCACTGCGCACCACCCGCCCAAGGACACCAAGAATGCCCAAAGTACTCATCTCCGACAAACTCTCCGACGCCGCCGTTCAGATCTTCCGCGACCGCGGGATCGAGGTCGACTTCGAGCCCGACCTCGGCAAGGACAAGGACAAGCTGGCAGAAGTCATCGGCCAATATGACGGCCTCGCCATCCGCTCCGCGACCAAGGTGACACCGACGATCCTGAAACACGCCGACAATCTCAAGGTCATCGGCCGCGCCGGCATCGGCACCGACAATATCGACAAGGACGCGGCCAGCAAAAAGGGCGTGATCGTCATGAACACGCCCTTCGGCAACATGATCACGACCGCCGAACACGCCATCGCCATGATGTTCGCCGTCGCCCGCCAAATCCCCGAAGCCAGTTCTTCCACCCACGCAGGCAAATGGGAAAAATCCAAGTTCATGGGCACGGAACTGACGGGCAAAACGCTCGGCGTCATCGGCGCAGGCAACATCGGCGGCATTGTCTGCGACCGCGCCCGCGGCCTGAAAATGAAGGTCCTCGCCTACGATCCCTTCCTGGGCGAGGAAAAAGCCGACAAGATGGGCGTCGAAAAGGTCGAACTGGACGACCTGATCAAACGCGCCGACTTCATCACCCTGCACGTGCCCAAGACCGAGCAGACGGCCAACATGATCACCGCCGAACGCATCGCAATGATGAAACCCGGCGTGCGGATCATCAACTGCGCCCGCGGCGGCCTCGTGGACGAAGACGCGTTGGCCGAAGCGCTCAAATCCGGCCACGTCGCAGGCGCAGCTTTCGATGTCTTCGCCGAAGAACCCGCCAAGGAAAACGCGCTCTTCAACCTGCCCAACGTCGTCGTCACACCCCACCTCGGTGCCGCCACAACCGAAGCGCAGGAAAACGTCGCCCTGCAAGTGGCTGAGCAGATGGCCAACTACCTGCTCACAGGGGCCGTCGAAAACGCACTGAACATGCCGTCTGTCACGGCGGAGGAGGCGAAGGTCATGGGCCCGTGGGTCAAACTCGCCGGTCACCTGGGCAGCTTCATCGGCCAGATGACGGACGAGCCGATCAAGGCGATCAACATCCTCTATGACGGGGTCGTGTCGGACATGAACCTCGACGCGCTCAACTGCGGCGTGGTCGCGGGCATCATGAAGCGCGCCAATCCGGACGTGAACATGGTTTCCGCCCCTGTCATCGCGAAAGAACGCGGCATCCAGATCTCGACCACGAACCAGGACCAGTCCGGCGCTTTCGAAGGGTACATCAAAGTCACCGTCGTCACCGACAAACGCGAACGCTCCGTCGCGGGCACGGTGTTCAGCGACGGCAAACCGCGCTTCATCCAGATCAAGGGCATCAACATCGACGCCGAGATCGGGGCCAACATGCTCTACACCACGAACGAGGATGTGCCCGGCATCATCGGCCTGTTGGGCAACACGATGGGCAAGAACGGCGTGAACATCGCGAACTTTACGCTGGGCCGGGCCGAAGTGGGCGGCGAAGCTATCGCGCTTCTCTATGTGGACGACCCGATCCCGGCGGATGTGCTGAACACGCTCGAAGGCACCGGGCAGTTCACCCAGGTCAAACCGCTGGAATTCGACGTCGCCTAAAGGGACGAGGGCGGAGGACACCTCCGCCTTACGATTGTCACCGAACTGACCTAAACGCATGGGCGACCAATAACGGAACGCCCATGCCACCTCCCACAGCCTATATGCTATGTACCAGCCCGCGGAGCGGCAGCACACTCATGTGCGCGATGCTGCGGGACAGCGGCGTGGCAGGGCATCCAAAATCCTATTTCCACAAACCGTCACTGGCCGACTGGCGCGCGGGTCTCGACCTCGCCCCGGACACATCGCGCGCGGACATCTTCACCGAAGCCACCCGCAAGGGACGCGGCGGCACAGACATCTTCGGCTTGCGCCTGCAACGCCACAGCGCTCCGTTCTTCTTCGGCCAATTGCGCGATTTGCACCCCGATGCAGCCACGGATGCCGACGCAATCACCGCCCAATTCGGTCCCACACACTACATCTATTTGCACCGCGCCGACAAAGTGGCCCAAGCCGTTTCCCTCGTTCGGGCCAGGCAATCTGGCCTCTGGCACCGCAACGCCGATGGATCCGAACTGGAACGCACCGCCCCAGCGCAAGACCCGCACTACGACCCCGTGGCCATCGCGCAAGAGGTCGCAACTCTCCAAATCTACGACGCCGAATGGGAAACGTGGTTCACGTCCCAGAACCTCACGCCCCTGCGGCTCGACTACGACAACCTGTCTGCGGACCCGTCCAGCACATTGGCGCAAACCCTGTCCTATCTCGGCCTGCCACCGGGCGCCCCACCGCGCCCGGCTGTGGCAAAACTGTCCGACGACATCAGCGCCACATGGATCGCCCGGTTCAAAGCCGACACGCTTGCATGACGCCGCCCAGCGTCTAAAGTGTGCAAATGCCCGGTTTAGACACACTTCTCGCCTTCATCATCGCCACCGCGATCTTTGCCTATATCCCCGGCCCCGGCATGTTCTATGCCACCGCGCAAACGCTGGCGCGGGGCGTGCGCGGCGGGCTGATGGCAGCGCTTGGACTGCATATCGGCGGCTATGTCCACGTGTTTGCCGCTGCCTTCGGCCTCGCGCTCCTGTTCGAACTGGTCCCGCCGCTTTACGTGGCCCTCAAACTGATCGGCGCCGCCTATCTGATCTGGCTGGGCATTCAGATGGTCCGCACCCGCAACGCCCGTATCAACGCCACACCCCAAGGCAGCCGCGACCCCGTCCTCGCCTTTCGGCAAAGCATGCTGGTCGAGGTGCTGAATCCGAAAACGGCGCTGTTCTTCGTGGCCTTCCTGCCGCAATTCTCGGATCCCACCGCAGCCTTCCCCGTCTGGGCGCAGCTCCTGATCCTCGGCACGGTGGTCAACATCCTGTTTTCAAGTGCCGACTTCATGTGCGTGGCACTCGCCCACCGCATGTCGCGCCTGCTGGCCCGTACGGGTCAGGTAACGGCTCGCGCCAAAGCGCTGGGCGGCTCAATCCTCGTCGGGTTGGGCGTGACCGTCGCCCTCGACCGCTAAGGTTCACAGCACGGCAAAATCATCGTAAGGCGGACGTGTCGTCCGCCCTGTCCGAAGGCCCCCATGCAAAATCCCATCTACGCCATCGGCGACATCCACGGGCAAAAGGCCCGGCTTGACCACGCTCTGTCCCTGATCGAAGCCGACGGTGGGCCCGACACGCATATCGTCTTTCTGGGCGACTACACCGACCGGGGCCCCGACAGCCGCGCCGTGCTTGACACCCTGGTCGACGGGCGGGACGCGGGCCGCAACTGGACATTCCTCAAGGGCAATCACGACCGCATGTTCGAATGGTTCATGGCCGACCCGATCCGGCACGACCCGCACATGATGGTGGAACTGTACTGGCTTCATGAGCGGCTCGGTGGCAACACGACGCTCGCGTCCTACGGCGTCGATGCCAGCGGCCAGCGCCGTGAACAGGACGTGCAGGCCGACGCCCGCGCGGCGGTGCCCACGTCCCACCTCCGCTTCCTGCGCGACCTGCGTCTGATGCACGTCACAGGCGATCTGATGTTCGTCCACGCAGGCATCCGCCCCGGCATCCCGATCAAGGACCAGCGGGAAGAAGACCTGCTCTGGATCCGGAACGAGTTCCACGACCACACCGGCCCGCACCCCAAGCTGATCGTGCATGGACACACGCCCGTCAGGGCCGCCACGCATTACGGCAACCGCGTCAACCTCGACACCGCCGCAGGCTATGATCATCTGCTGACGGCAGCGGTGTTCGACGGGGGCAAGGCTTGGACCCTCACCAACCAGGGCCGCCACCCCCTCGAACCGTAAGGCGGGGTTTCACCCCACCAAACCCAAAGCGCTCTGTCATCGCGGTAGGGCGGGCTTCAGCCAGCTACCCCCCAAAATGCGCAATTCCACCCAAAACCGCGCCAGATAACGGTCCCAGATCCCACGCAAATCCCCCGGTTAACGCAGCCTACGCCGCTCAGGTCCAATCCAGCACAACCTTCCCTGACGCCCCCGACATCATCGCCGCAAACCCGGCCTCGAACTCCGCCGCCGGGAACCGGTGCGTGATCAACCCGGACACATCCAGCCCATTCTGCAACATCGCAATCATCTTGTACCAGGTCTCGAATATCTCGCGCCCGTAAACGCCCTTGATCGTAATGGCCTTGAACACAATCCGGCTCCAATCCACCGGGCTTTTACCGGGCGGAATCCCAAGCATCGCAATGCGCCCACCCATCGTCATCGCCTCGACCATCTGGTCAAGTGCAGCCTGATTTCCCGACATCTCCAGCCCCACGTCAAATCCCTGAAGCATCCCAAGTTGTCCAATGATTTCAGACAGCTCCCGCTCCGCCACATTCACAGGAACCACATCAGCCACACGAGTGGCGAGGGCCAAACGGTCCGGATTCACATCCGTGATCACCACATGCCGCGCCCCCGCATGCCGGGCCACAGCCGCCGCCATGATCCCGATCGGGCCAGCACCTGTGACCAGCACATCTTCCCCAATCAGATCAAAGGACAAGGCGGTGTGAACCGCATTCCCTAACGGATCCAAAATCGCCCCGATATCATCCGAAATCTCATCCGGCAGCGGCACCACGTTAAACGCAGGCAGGCGCACATACTCGGCAAACGCCCCCTGCTCATTCACTCCGATCCCCCGCGTCGCCGGGTCCAGGTGAAACTTACCCGCCCTGCTCTGACGCGAGGTTGTGCCGATCAAATGCCCCTCTCCAGAGCAGCGCTGACCAAGTGCCAAGTCCTTGACGTTACGCCCCAATTCAACAATCTCTCCGGCGAACTCATGCCCGGTAATCAGCGGCGTCGGCACGGTGTTTGCCGCCCATTCATCCCAATTCCAGATGTGAACATCCGTTCCGCATATCCCGGTCTTCTTCACCCGGATCAGCACATCATCGGGACCAATCTCCGGCACTGGTGCCTCGACCTGCCACAGCCCCTCGCGCGCGTGCGTTTTCTCCAGCGCAATCATCGTGTTACGCATCAGATCACCCCCACCACCTTGCCCGCGACCTCGAACGCGGCAAGCCCGCGATCCAGATCATCACGCGTCAACGCCGCATTCATCTGCGTCCGGATCCGCGCCTGCCCGCGCGGCACGACAGGAAAGAAAAAGCCGGAAACATAGACGCCCTCGTCAAACAACCGCGCCGCCATATCCTGCGCCAACTGCGCCTCGCCCAGCATAACGGGAATGATCGGATGCTCACCAGGCAACAGCTCAAACCCAAGCGATTCCAGTCCCTTACGCCAGTAATCCGCATTGCCCGACAACTGCGCCCGCAGCGTGTCACCCTCCTCAACCAGCCGGATCGCCTCGATCCCAGCCGCGACAATCGACGGCGGCAACGAATTCGAAAAGAGGTAGGGCCGCGCCCGCTGGCGCAGCAGATCAATCACCGGCTGCGGCCCGGCAATGTACCCCCCGATGGACCCGCCCAGCGCCTTGCCCAGGGTGCCGGTCAGGATATCCACATCGACACCGAAATGCGCAGGCGTTCCTGCCCCTTTCGGCCCCATGAAACCCGTGGCGTGACAATCATCCACCATCACAAGCGCACCGAAATTCCGTGCAAGATCAGTGATGTCGGGCAGCTTCGCCAAATAGCCATCCATGGAAAACACACCGTCGGTCGCAACCATGATATGCCGCGCGCCATCCGCCTTGGCCGCGCGCAACTGCTTTTCCAGGCTGTCCATATCGTTGTTGGCATAGCGATAGCGCTTGGCCTTGCAGAGCCGAATGCCGTCAATGATCGACGCGTGGTTCAGCGCGTCCGAAATGATCGCATCCTCAGGCCCTAAAAGCGGCTCGAACAGCCCACCATTGGCATCGAAACAGGCGGCAAACAGAATGGCATCGTCCTTGCCCAAGAACCGCGCCAAACGTTGCTCTAAATCGCGATGCAGATCCTGCGTGCCGCAGATGAACCGGACCGACGCCATGCCGAACCCCTTGGTATCCATTGCATTTTTAGCCGCTTCAATCAGGTCAGGATGGTCAGCAAGGCCGAGGTAGTTGTTCGCGCACAGGTTCAAAACCGCGCGCCCGCCCACCTCGATCTGACCTGCTTGGGGCGACGTGATCTCGCGCTCGCGTTTCAACATCCCGTCGCTCTCGATCTGGGCAAGCGTGTCGGTCACATGGGTCAGAAAGGCGTGGGTCATGTCGATGCTCCTTTGCAGAGGCATCTAACATATCGGACAGTATTCCGGTAGAGTGGATTTCATAATTACGGACAAAAATCCGTTACAGCGGATTTTTGCTCAGGCGTCCTGCACCACAAGGAACGCACGCGCAGGGCGGTCCGCCTCGATCCGGTGCGGGACATCGGCAGCATAGCGGGCCGTGTCGCCCTGCCCCACTTTCTCGGTGGCACCTCCGCTCGTGACCTTCAATTTGCCATCAATCACGGTCAGATGCTCGCGCGCGCCGCGGGCGTGTGGCTGGCTGTCCAGCACGCCGCCTTCGTTGAACCGCAACTCGTACACCTCGTGCCGCCCCGCCTCTTCCGGCGGGCTGAGAATGCGAATGGTACAGCCCGCGCCGCGGTTTTCGATGCTGGGCACGTCAGCGGTGCGCAGCACCTCAATCTGTTCGGCGGCGCCGTCGTCCAGCAAGCCGGCAAAATCCACCTGAAGCGCCCGCGTCAGGTTCCACAGCGTCGCGATGGTGGGCGAGGATTCGCCCCGCTCGATCTGGCTGACCATCGACCGGGACACGCCGGACAATTTCGCCACTGCATCCAGCGAAAGGCCCTGTGCCCGCCGCGCCTCTTTCAGGCGCGTGGGCAGCAGCGACAATATAGCGTCATCATTCTCCGTCATACCGGAGTGATGCCAATGCCGTCACGTCGAAGTCAAGCACGGGGTGACATGACCGCAACCCGTTGTCATATCAGTCCCAAACGGAGGAGACACCATGACCCAAGACATCGTCATTCTGGACGGCGCCCGCACCGCCATAGGCACATTCGGCGGATCGCTGGCCGGGACTACACCCATCGACCTCGGTACCACCGCCGCCAAGGCAGCGCTAGAACGGTCCGGGGTCGAGGGCGGCCAGATCGGGCATGTTGCCTTTGGCCATGTGATCAATACCGAACCCCGCGACATGTATCTGTCCCGCGTCGCCGCGATGCAGGCAGGCGTGCCCGACACGACCCCGGCCATGAACGTGAACCGTTTGTGCGGCTCTGGCGTGCAGGCGATTGTGAGCGTGATTCAGTCTCTAATGCTGGGCGATGCGGAGTTTGGCCTGGCTGGCGGGGCGGAGAACATGTCGCGCTCGCCCTTCATCATCCCCTCGCAGCGTTGGGGGGCAAAGATGGGCGACGTCAAGACACTCGACATGATGCTGGGCGCGTTGAACTGCCCCTTCGGCACCGGCCATATGGGTATCACGGCCGAGAATGTCGCCGCCGAGCACCAGATCACACGCGAGGACCAGGACCGCTTTGCAATGCAAAGCCAAGAGCGTGCTGCCGCCGCCATCGCCGCCGGGCGTTTCGCCAGCCAGATCACGCCGGTCGAGGTAAAGGTGAAGCGCGACGTCGTCGCGTTCGAGGTGGATGAGCACCCCAAGGCCACCAACATGGACGCGCTTGGTGGGCTGCGCCCTGTGTTCCAAAAGGACGGATCGGTCACGGCAGGCAACGCCTCGGGCATCAATGACGGCGCAGCCGCTGTTGTTCTAGCCACGGCAGATGCAGCCGAAAAGGCCGGTCTAAAACCGAAGGCGCGCGTGCTTGGCTACGCCCACGCGGGCGTCCGGCCAGAGGTAATGGGCATCGGCCCGATCCCTGCGGTGCGCAATCTGCTGGATCGCACCGGTTTGTCGCCCAGCGATTTCGACGTGATCGAATCGAACGAGGCCTTTGCCGCGCAAGCGCTCGCTGTTTCCAACGACCTGGGCCTTGATCCGGCGCGCGTAAACCCCAACGGTGGTGCCATTGCGCTTGGCCATCCGGTTGGGGCGACCGGTGCCATCATCACTGTGAAGGCCTTGTACGAGCTGGAGCGCATCGGCGGGTCAAAGGCGCTTATCACCATGTGCATCGGGGGTGGTCAGGGGATTGCGTTGGCGATTGAACGGATGGCTTGAGGCTGGCGTTGACTGGGGCTCTGCCCCAGACCCCGTGGTATTTCCGGTCAGAAGAAGACTAAGCCAGTACTTCGATGAGGAGCGTGAGGCCGCCCCCGGCCAGAAGCCCAATGACGCCAGCCAGTGTGATCCACCGCCAGAATCCGTTGCGTTTCGGCGGCTGTGGGTTGGACTGCGCGATCAGGGCCTGCTCAACGAGCCGGGGCAGGCGCGGACCGAAGCGGGTGAGAACGCGCGCCGTCTTGTAAAGGTCGTTGACCACGGCGCGGGGGCCGATGGATTTCTGGATGTAGTCGGTGACGACGGGTGACGCGACCTGCCAGATGTTGATGTTGGGGTTAAGCGAGCGCGCGACCCCTTCGACCACGACCATGGTGCGTTGCAGCAGGATCAGCTCGGTCCGGGTTTCCATACCGAACCGTTCGGTGACTTCGAAGAGGTAGGCCAGCAGCCGCGCCATCGAGATTTTGGAAGCGTCCATGCCAAAGATCGGCTCGCCCACGGCGCGCAGAGCGCGGGCAAACTCATCGACATCCTTGTCGGCGGGCACATAGCCTGCCTCGAAATGGACCTCGGCCACGCGCTTGAAATCCTTGCGGATGAAGCCGAAAAGGATCTCGGCATAGACGCGGCGGGTGTATTCGTCGATATGCCCCATGATCCCGAAATCGTAGGCGATGATGTCGCCATTGGCCGCCACCTTGAGGTTGCCCTGGTGCATGTCGGCGTGGAAATACCCGTCGCGCAAAGCGTGCAGCAGGAACAGCCTGAGTACCCGTTCGCTGAGGTCGACGCGATCGTGTCCCGCTGTGTCGATGGCAATGTTGTCGCCCATCGGCACGCCGTCGGCCCATTCGAGGGTCATCACGCGGCGGCCTGAGAATTCCCACCTGATCTTGGGCAGTTTGAACCCCTCGTCCTTTTCCGTGTTGGCGGCAAATTCACCGGCGGCAGAGGATTCTAGGCGCAGGTCCAGCTCACCCTGCACAACGCCGTCGAAGTGTTTGATGACATCAACGGGTCTGAGCCGGCGCGCACTGGGGGCGAACAGCTCGACAATCGAGGCGGCAAAATAGAAGGCGTCGATGTCCTTCTGGAACGCCTTCTCGACACCGGGGCGCAGGACCTTGACGGCGACGAACTTGTCCTCTTGGGCCAGCTTGGCCTTGTGAACCTGCGCGATGGAGGCAGCGGCGACGGGTTCGCTGAATTCAGAGAACAGCGCGTCCGTGGGCATGCCCAATTCGCGCTCGACCTCGGCCTTTGCCTGATCGACGGAAAACGGGGGCAGCTTGTCTTGGAGCACGCGCAGCTGCACCGCGAGTTCGTCACCGACGACATCGGGGCGGGTCGACAGGATCTGGCCGAACTTGATGTAGGCGGGGCCCAGCGCTGTGATCGCGCGGATGGCAGGGGGCATGGTGGGATCACCCTTGTACCCCAGCCAGCGGAAGGGTTTCGCGAGCGCCTTGGCGACGAAGCGCAGCGCTGGCGGGGCCTCGAACGCGTCGAGGACGACGTTCATCGCGCCGGCCCGTTCCAGCGTGGCGCCGGTGCGGATCAGGCGGATGATGTTGTGGGGGCCCTTCATGGGGTTGTCCCCGCGGGGACAAACGGACAATTCTGCAGTGTTCCCGCAGGGACACTTGCGCTTAACGCACTCTTAACCACAATATATTGAAAAATCATCAGATTTTCCACCCGGAATGCAGGCAGGCGATGCCCATCGACAGGTTGCGGTACTTCGCATTCTCGAACCCGGCGGCGCGGACCATGGACAGGAACGTGTCCTGATCGGGGAATTTGCGGATGCTTTCGACTAGGTACTGGTAGCTGTCGCGGTCCCCGGCGATCATCTGGCCCATGCGCGGGATCACGTTGAAGCTGTAAAGGTCATAGAGTTTTTGCATGCCGTCATTCGGCAGCTGGCTGAATTCCAGCACCATCAGGCGGCCACCGGGCTTGAGCACGCGGAACGCCTCGTTCAGTGCCTCCTGCGGACGGGTCACGTTCCGGATGCCAAAGCTGATCGTGTAGACATCAAAGGTGTTGTCGTCGAAGGGCAGGGCCATCGCGTCGCCGACCACCCAGTCGAGGCTGTCCTGCATCGCCGCTGCCTCGGCCCGTTTGCGCCCCTCGACCAGCATCGGCTCGGTCAGGTCCAGCACGGTGGCGTGGCCATGGCCCGCGCGTTTGAGGAACTTGAACGAGATGTCGCCGGTGCCGCCCGCCACATCGAGCAGCTGTTGACCTGCGCGGGGCGCCAGCCAATCCATCATCGCTTCTTTCCAGATGCGGTGGATGCCGACACTCATCACGTCGTTCATAATGTCGTATTTGGAGGCGACCGAGCCGAACACACCCCGCACGCGCCCGGCCTTTTCGTCCTCTGGGACGGTTTCAAACCCGAAATGCGTGGTCTTGTCGTCGGTCATGGGCGGGGGCGTCTTTCTGTTTTCTCAGGCCTTGTTATAGGCCGCTGGTGGGCATACACAACGTGACCCTTTCGTCGCAGGAGTCTGCCTTCCATGCCCGAACTGCCCGAAGTTGAGACCGTCCGTCGGGGCCTTGCCCCCACGATGGAGGGCGCCGTGATTGCCCAGGCGGATGTGAACCGGCCCGATCTGCGGTGGCCGTTTCCTGCTGGTATGGCGGAGCGGTTGAGCGGGCAGCAGGTGCTGGGGCTGCGGCGGCGGTCGAAATATATCTTGGCGGATCTGGCGTCGGGCGAGACGTTGTTGATCCACCTGGGCATGTCAGGGCGGATGCTTGTCTCGGGTGATCCACTGGGGCAGTTCGTGCATGAGCATCCGATGCCCGAAAAACATGACCATGTGGTGCTGCACATGGACAACGGGGCGCGCATCACCTTCAATGATCCGCGGCGCTTTGGGGCGATGGACTTGATGGAGACGGCGACGGCAGACCAGCACAAGCTGTTGGCGGTGCTGGGGCCGGAGCCCTTGGGCAATGCATTCAACGAAGATCACCTGATCGCCGCCTTTGACGGCAAGAACACGCCGGTCAAATCCGCGCTGCTGGATCAGAGAATCGTCGCGGGATTGGGCAATATCTATGTCTGCGAGGCGCTTTATCGGGCGGGTATCTCGCCCACCCGCAAGGCCGGCAGAATCGCGCCGCGGCGCGTCGGTGCCCTTGTCCCGATCATCCGCGATGTTCTGGCAGAGGCGATCGAGGCAGGCGGATCAAGCTTGCGCGATTTCCGGCAAGCCGATGGAGAGCTTGGATATTTCCAGCATCGGTTCGATGTTTATGGGCGCGAAGGGGAACCTTGTCGCACGCCCGGATGTTCCAGGGACGTGGTGCGGATCGTGCAGTCGGGGCGGTCGTCTTTCTACTGCAGGTCGTGCCAATCTTGACTTGAAACGCGGCGTGCCCGTGTTAACCCTGACCCCTTGAACCGCAACTGATGAAAGCGAACCCATGGCCTATGAGACGATCATCGTCGACGTGGAAGACCATATTGCAAAGGTTACACTGAACCGGCCGGATGCGCTGAATGCACTGAACGATCAATTGCTGTCCGAATTGTCTGATGCCATGGCTGGCTGCCAGACCAATGACAAGGTGCGCTGCATCGTCATCATCGGGTCGGAAAAGGCGTTTGCCGCCGGTGCCGACATCGCGATGATGAAGGACAAGTCGTTTACCGAGGTATTCACCGAGGATCTGTTTGGCCCAGAGACCGACGCCATTGTGCGCGTCCGCAAGCCTGTCATCGCGGCCGTGTCCGGCTATGCGCTGGGCGGCGGGTGCGAGTTGGCGATGATGTGTGATTTCATCATTGCGTCCGATACCGCGAAGTTCGGTCAGCCCGAGATCAACCTCGGCGTGATGGCCGGCATTGGCGGCACGCAGCGTCTGACCCGCGCCGTGGGCAAGGCCAAGGCGATGGACATGAACCTGACGGGTCGTTTCATGGACGCCGAAGAGGCCGAGCGATCCGGCCTTGTCAGCCGCGTGGTGCCCGCCAAAAAGCTGATGGATGAGGCGATGGGAGCGGCAGAAAAAATCGCCGAGAAGTCGATGATTTCGGTCATGGCGGTGAAGGAAGCGGTGAACCGGTCCTTCGAGATGCCGCTGCGTGAGGGGCTGTTGTTCGAACGCCGCGTGTTCCATTCGCTGTTCGCGACCGAGGACCAGAAGGAAGGCATGGCCGCCTTCCTTGAAAAGCGCGAGGCGCAGTTCCGGGATCGTTAGGTCAGCCCATAGCCGGACAGATCGACCGTATCGTCCAGACCGCGCAATGTGTGCGTGCCCAGCGGGGTGGCCGGTTGGGTGCAGGATTTAGTGAAATCCGATGTGCCGATGATATGTGTTTCGAGCGTACGCGTCAGCGCCTCGCATCGGCAGGCGACCGCGACAGCGAGGCCAGTGGCGGTGTAGTCGAGCCGGTCTGATGTGCCGACATTGCCATACACCACCTCACCCACATGCAGGGCCACGCCGAATGACGGGCCGTTCTGGCACTTGGCCGCGCGCGCATAGGCGTCGCGGGCAGACGACAGCGCCGCAGTGCACATCGCCTCGACCGGGCGCAGGTCGGCGTCGATGGGAAAGATGGCGAGCACCCCGTCGCCCACGAATTTCAGAACTTCACCACCGTGATCCTGCACCGCCCCCGCGACGCAATCGAAATACTGATTCACTGCCGCGAGATAATCATCCTGCGCCAGTTCTTGAGACAGCCGTGTCGAGCCGCGCATGTCGCTGAAAAATAGAACGCAGTTGATCGTTTCGCCCATACCCCGCGCGCTTTGGCCATCCAGCACTTTCTTGCCCGCGCCGCGGCCCAGATAGGTTTCCAGCAAAACCTGCGCCAGATACATCTCGGTCGACATACGGACATGTATAAAAAGAGGTTTGATCAGCTTCTCGATGTTTGCGATTTCGGTGGCCGAGAATCCGGTGACGCGGTTGGTGCAAATCGACAAGGCCGCCCCGACGGGATATTCGCTGTCGCTGTAATCAACTGCCTCGCGGACGAGGTGGCCCCAGGCGGCATAGTCCGTGGCACCTTCGGCAGCAAGTCGGGCAAAGACCGCAAAGCGTTCGACGTGTTTCGGGTTGGTCAGGTCGGCGCGCATGTGTTTGTCATGCCCCAGGGCCAGCCGTGCAAACGGGGTTGGTGCGCCGGTGGAAATCTCAACGATCCTGTCGCGCGGGATGGTTGTCACGGTGATCCGGTTGCTGCGCGCCGTCCAGGTAAGGTCATAGGCGCCGATCACCGGATGCAGAATGGTGCGGCCAATGACAAAGCGGGACAGAGGTATGCCCAGTTTGATCAGCCGGTCGATCAACTGTTCCACCGTCTCTTCAAGGTCCGCCCCTTCGAGGGCGCGGTCCGTCAGCCAATTCGCAATCTTGTCAAATACGTCCGGCATCCGAAAACCCTTAACCAATGCCACGATCATTGCGATTGTGGCTTAGGGCACAAGGGATTTCGGTCTGCGTGTGTTGCGGACAGTTAGGTCTGGTTCGCGCCTCTGAGCTGGCGAATCGTGGCGCGTATCCGTTGCCAGTCTTCCGCTTCCGTCTGATTGCCCGCTTGCGCGGCGGCGCGAGCGTGCTGGGCGGCGTGGGCTTCGGCCTTGTCGCCATGCGCGCGGTAGAGCGCACGGGCGTGCTGAACAGTGGCCATTGGTTGGGTCATGTCGTCCTCCGGTGGCAGCTGAGTGGGGGCATCATAGCACATCCGGGGCAGGTGTGCAGGATTGGCTGCGGGGCCGTTGACTCTGATCCGCAAACCGCCTACGTGCACGGCTTCTGAAACTACCGCACCAATAGATTGGGACGAGATAACATGGCAAATTCGCCTCAGGCCAAGAAGCGGGCCCGTCAAAACGAAAAACGCTTCCAAGTGAACAAGGCGCGTCGCTCGCGCATCCGGACGCATCTGCGCAAGGTCGAAGAGGCAATCGCCTCGGGTGACAAGGACGCGGCAACGGCCGCATTGAAAGTCGCACAGCCCGAGCTGATGCGCGGTGTGACCAAGGGTGTCTACCACAAGAATACGGCATCGCGGAAAATGTCCCGCCTGTCCGCGCGGGTCAAAGCGCTGGGTTAAACCGCGCTCTCCGTGCAACACCGAAAGCGTCGCAATTTTGCGGCGCTTTTTTTGTTTTCCCTATGAAAACAAGGCATGCGCAGATTCTTTTCGGCGGATTCCTGAGTCAAGTTTTACTTTGTCTGGACTGCCTGCTCACGAACTTGCTACCCCTATTCTGCGATTTGGAATCGCCTTGGGGGGACAGGCCAAGCACAGCGTTCGCACTGTATGCACGTGGTGGTTGGATAGGGGATGGCTTGCGTAGTCTGATCCGATTTGGAGCATGCGTTTCGACGCTTGTCCGACCTGTCATATAATTTGGTGTGCGGACGGCACGTGCGGAAAACCCGATACTTTCGGGCACGGCGCGCGCCACATCTGTAGATATCCGAACGGATCAAAACCACGCCGTTGGCAGTGGCATGGCTTTGGTCGCCCTGAGATTTGAGACGGGCTGGCGAAATGTGAATCGCCGGTGGTAAAAATGGCAGAAGGGATGGTTGGACGCGCATGACACAAGAAAAATGGGGACAGCTGAGACAACGGCTGCTCAAGACAGTAGGCCAGAACAACTATACAACATGGATCGAGCCCTTGCAGTTTCGGGGTCTGCAAGACGGGATAGCCACCTTTGATGTGCCCACGAACTTCATGGGCAACTATGTCAGCCAGAATTTTTCGGACCTGATCCTGCACGAGCTGAAAGCCGAGGATGACAGCATCCGCCGCCTCAGCTTTGCTGTCGCTGCCAATTCAGGTGCCCGACCGTCTGCCGTGGATGCGCCCACGGCCCAGCGCGTCATGCCCGCAGCCGGAAAATCGGCGCAGTCCGCACTGACCGCCGCCCCGCTGGACAAGCGGTTTACCTTTGACAGCTTCGTGGTCGGCAAGCCAAACGAACTGGCCCATGCCGCAGCCAAGCGCGTGGCCGAGGGTGGTCCCGTGACCTTCAACCCGCTGTTTCTGTACGGTGGCGTAGGTCTGGGCAAGACGCACCTCATGCACGCCATTGCATGGGAGTTGCAGACCCGCCGCCCGGACCTGAATGTCCTGTACCTGTCTGCCGAGCAGTTCATGTACCGCTTTGTCCAAGCGTTGCGCGACCGCAAGATGATGGACTTCAAGGAGATGTTCCGGTCGGTCGATGTGCTGATGGTCGATGATGTGCAGTTCATCGCGGGCAAGGACAGCACGCAGGAAGAATTCTTTCACACCTTCAACGCGCTGGTAGACCAGAACAAGCAGATCATCATCAGCGCCGATCGTGCGCCGGGCGAGATCAAGGACCTGGAAGAGCGTGTGAAGTCCCGCCTGCAATGCGGGCTGGTCGTGGATCTGCACCCGACCGACTACGAACTGCGCCTGGGCATTCTGCAGTCCAAGGTCGAGCAGCAGATGGAGACCTATCCCGACCTGCGCGTCGAGGATGGCGTGCTGGAGTTTCTGGCCCACCGCATCTCGACCAATGTGCGCGTGCTTGAGGGGGCGTTGACCCGTCTCTTCGCCTTTGCGTCTCTCGTGGGCCGCAAGATCGACATGGACCTGACGCAGGATTGTCTGGCCGACGTGCTGCGCGCGTCCGAGCGCAAGATCACGGTCGAGGAAATCCAGCGCAAGGTGTCGGAGCACTACAACATCCGCCTGAGCGACATGATCGGCCCCAAGCGTCTGCGCGCCTATGCCCGGCCCCGTCAGGTGGCGATGTATCTGGCCAAACAGCTGACATCCCGCAGCCTGCCCGAGATCGGGCGCCGCTTTGGCGGTCGCGACCACACCACTGTCATGCACGGGGTGAAGCGGATCGAAGAGCTGAAGCAATCCGATGGTCAGATTGCCGAGGATCTGGAGCTGCTGCGCCGGTCGCTCGAGGCCTGAACCTGCCGCAATTGAATCACAGGGGGCGTCCATTGGGCGCCCTTTTTCGTTTTCGGCGCCCCCTTGTCTTGACGTCGGTGCCTGCCCGCCCGACAAGCAATAAAATGCTTGTGAAGTGCTGTGGTTGGGCTAGGCTGCCCGTCCCGGTGCCAAGGTGGGGAGACGGACCATGAAGATCAGTGTCGAACGCGGTGTGCTGCTGAAAGCGGTGAGCCAGGCCCAGTCCGTGGTCGAGCGTCGCAACACCATTCCGATCCTCGCGAATGTGCTGATCGAAGCCGAAGGATCCGACGTGACCTTCCGCGCCACGGACCTGGACATCGAGGTGGTGGACAAGGCGCCCGCGCAAGTGGAGCGGGCGGGATCAACCACGGTGGCCGCGACCACCCTGCACGAGATTGTGCGCAAGCTGCCCGATGGCGCGCTTGTCACGCTGACCGCCGACACCGCCGCGGGGCGGTTGACGGTGGATGCAGGCCGGTCGAACTTTTCACTGGCGACGCTGCCCAAGGAAGATTTTCCGGTCATGGCGTCGTCGGAATACGCCTCGAACTTCTCGGTCGACGCACCGAAGCTGCGGCGGTTGTTCGACAAGTCGAAATTTGCCATCTCAACCGAAGAAACACGGTATTATCTGAACGGCGTCTACATGCACATCGCCGATGGCGATGATGGCAAGGCGCTGCGCTGTGTGGCGACCGACGGCCACCGGCTGGCCCGGATCGACAGTGATCTGCCCGAAGGGGCGGCCGACATGCCCGGCGTGATCGTGCCGCGCAAGACCGTCGGCGAGCTGCGCAAGCTGCTGGACGATGATGACATGAAGATCGCCGTGTCCGTGTCCGAAACCAAGGTGCGCTTTGCGACCCCGGACATCACGCTGACATCGAAGGTGATTGACGGGACGTTCCCCGACTACACGCGCGTGATCCCCGTCGGCAACACCCGCAAGCTGGAAGTCGATGCCAGCGATTTTGCCAAGGCCGTGGACCGGGTCGCCACAGTGTCGTCTGAACGGTCTCGTGCGGTAAAGCTGCAATTGGACGAGGATCGGTTGATCCTTTCCGTGAATGCGCCCGACAGCGGCGCGGCCGAAGAAGAGCTGGCCGTCGCTTATGGCGACGAGCGGCTGGAGATCGGGTTCAACGCCAAGTATCTGCTTGAGATTGCAAGCCAGGTGGACCGCGAAAACGCTGTCTTTATGTTCAATTCGTCCGGCGATCCAACGCTGATGCGGGAAGGCACCGACCAATCGGCGGTCTATGTCGTCATGCCGATGCGCGTCTGAGATTTCGTGCCTCCGGCGGTGGTATTTTTGGTCAGAAGAAACGAGGGGCAGGGGTGACACTGTCCCTTTCTTCTTTGACGGCGTCTCATTTCCGCTCGCACAAGGTGGCCCGGTTGGAGGTGGACGCTCGGCCGGTTGCGATTTTTGGACCCAATGGCGCGGGCAAGACGAACATCCTTGAGGCCGTGTCGTTGTTTTCGCCGGGGCGTGGACTGCGCCGGTCGTCAGCCGAGGACATGACGCGACGGCCCGAGGCCCTGGGCTGGAAGCTGTCTGGGGTCTTGCGGTCGCTGGAACAGGTGCATGAGGTTGAAACCTGGTCCGAGAGTGGCGCAGCCCGGCAGGTGAAGATTGACGGTAAGGCCGCTGCACAGACCGCGCTGGGGCGCATTGCGCGGGTGTTGTGGCTTGTCCCGTCCATGGACCGGCTGTGGATCGAAGGGGCCGAGGGGCGGCGGCGGTTTCTGGACCGCATGACGCTGAGCTTTATCCCCGATCATGCGCAGGTGTCTCTGGAGTATGAAAAGGCGATGCGCGAGCGGAACCGGCTCTTGAAGGACATGGTGCGGGATGCCCATTGGTACGCCGCCCTTGAAACGCGCATGGCCGAAACCGGTGCCGCTATACATGCCAATCGATTGCGGGCTTTGACAGAGTTGGCAGAGGCGCAAGCCGGGGCGCAGACCGCATTTCCTGCCGCCGATCTGACGTTGGAACCCGGTGAGTTGGGAATGCCCGAGACGGTCGAGGATGTGCGCGATGCCTTGGCGGATAGCCGCGGCCGCGACCTGGCGGCGGGGCGGACGTTGATCGGGCCGCATCGGGCAGATTTATACGGTGTCTATGCGACAAAGGATGTTCCCGCCAAGGAGTGTTCGACGGGCGAGCAGAAGGCGTTGCTCGTCTCCTTGATCCTCGCCAATGCGCGGGCGCTTGCGCGGGATTTCGGGGCGCCGCCGCTGTTGTTGCTGGACGAGGTCGCCGCCCATCTGGATGCGGATCGGCGCGCAGCGCTTTACGACGAGATCTGCGCGCTGGGGGCGCAGGCCTGGATGACCGGCACGGAGACGGCGCTGTTTGACAGCCTGGGCGACCGGGCACAATACATCGAAGTGCGCGAAACCGCTGGCACAAGCGACGTGCTTCAACAGTGACGCTCAGCCCCTGGGACATCGCGCTTTATGCAGGCGCGCTGGCGGTGCTGTTTCTGACGCCGGGACCGGTATGGGTGGGCCTGATCGCGCGCAGCCTGTCGGGCGGGTTTCATGCCGCCTGGCCGCTGGCGCTGGGTGTGGTGGTCGGCGATGTGCTGTGGTCGCTGCTCGCCATCTTCGGGATCACGTGGATCCTGTCGGTCTATGGCGGGTTTCTTGAGACACTGAAATGGGTGGCTGCCGGTATCTTCCTGCTGATGGGCGCCCTCGTCATCCGCAGCGCGGACAAGAGCATCGGCACCGACAACCGCCTCACCCGACCGGGCATGTGGGCGGGGTTTCTGGCGGGCCTGGCCGTGATCCTGGGCAACCCCAAGGCGATCCTGTTCTACATGGGAATGTTGCCCGGCTTTTTCGATCTGACGCGGCTGACAGCGTGGGATGTGGCGGTGATTGTGGGATTGTCGATGGTGGTTCCGCTCGCTGGCAATCTGGTCATGGCACTGTTTATCGACCGGGCGCGGCGGCTCATGACTTCGCCCCGCAGCTTGCGGCGGATGAACCTGATTGCAGGCGGTTTGCTGATCTGCGTTGGCCTCATCATCCCCCTGACCTGACACACAAAATCTTGTGTCAGTTGCGTGACAAACCCTGTGGGAAACGGTATATTTTGGGCAACCACTCAAGGGGCCCATAAATGGCAGATAACGAGCAAACCCCCGAAGATTACGGCGCGGATTCCATCAAGGTTCTCAAGGGCTTGGAAGCTGTACGCAAGCGTCCGGGGATGTATATCGGCGACACCGACGATGGCAGCGGCCTGCACCACATGGTGTACGAGGTCGTGGACAACGGAATTGATGAGGCGCTGGCCGGTCATGCGGACGCCGTGACCGTCACGATCCACGCGGATTCCAGCGTATCGGTCAGCGACAACGGGCGCGGGATTCCGGTGGGCATTCACGAGGAAGAAGGCGTGTCAGCGGCCGAGGTCATCATGACCCAACTACACGCGGGCGGGAAGTTCGACTCGAACTCCTACAAGGTGTCGGGCGGCCTGCACGGCGTGGGTGTGTCGGTGGTGAACGCCCTGTCGGTCGAGCTGGACCTGCGCATCTGGCGCGATGGCAAGGAACACGTCGCGCGCTTTGCCCATGGTGACACGGTTGAGCATCTGAAGGTGGTCGGCGACGCGGATGGACGCACCGGAACCGAGGTGCGCTTCCTTGCCTCGACCGAGACGTTTTCAAACCTCGAATACTCGTTCGACACGCTGGAAAAGCGCCTGCGCGAGCTGGCCTTCCTGAACTCGGGTGTGCGGATCATTCTGGTGGACGAACGGCCTGTCGAACACCTGCGGTCCGAACTGTTCTACGAGGGGGGCGTCAGGGAGTTCGTGAAGTACCTCGACCGGTCCAAATCCTCTGTCATGCCCGAGCCGATCTTTATCACCGGTGAACGGGACGAGATCGGGGTCGAGGTCGCGATGTGGTGGAACGACAGCTACCATGAAAACGTCCTGCCCTTCACCAACAACATCCCCCAACGCGACGGCGGCACGCATATGGCGGGCTTTCGCGGCGCGCTGACCCGCACGATCAACAACTATGCCCAGACCAGCGGCATCGCGAAGAAGGAAAAGGTGAACTTCACCGGCGACGATGCGCGCGAGGGGCTGACCTGTGTGCTGTCGGTCAAGGTGCCGGACCCCAAGTTCAGCTCCCAGACCAAGGACAAGCTGGTATCCTCCGAAGTGCGCCCGGCAGTCGAAGGGCTGGTGAACGAAAAGCTGGCCGAATGGTTCGAGGAAAACCCGAACGAGGCGCGGATCATCGTCGGCAAGATCATCGAAGCCGCGTTGGCCCGTGAGGCGGCGCGCAAGGCCCGCGAACTGACCCGCCGCAAGAACCCGATGGATATGAATTTCCTCAGCTCCAAGCTGAAGGATTGTTCGGACAAGAACCCCGCCAACACCGAAATCTTCCTGGTCGAGGGTGACAGCGCCGGGGGCTCTGCCCAGACCGGTCGTGACCGGAAAACGCAGGCCATTCTGCCGCTCAAGGGTAAGATCCTGAACGTCGAACGCGCGCGTTTTGACCGGATGCTGAGCAGCCAGGAAATCGGCAACATGGTCATGGCGCTTGGCACCGGCATTGGCCGGGACGAGTTCGACATCTCCAAGCTGCGCTACCACAAGATCGTCATCATGACCGACGCGGACGTGGACGGCGCGCACATCCGCACGCTGCTTTTGACCTTCTTCTACCGCCAGATGCCCGAACTGATCGAGGGCGGTTACCTCTACATTGCGCAACCACCGCTTTACAAAGTCGCCCGCGGCAAATCCGAGGTGTACCTCAAGGACGAGGCCGAGATGCAGGACTACTTGATCCAGCAGGGCATCGAAGGGGCCATGCTGCGGCAGGGCAATGGCGAGGAAATCGTGGGCCAGGATCTGGTCCGCGTCGTCGATGACGCGCGCCAGCTAAAGCGGGTACTGCAAGCCTTCCCCACCCACTATCCCCGCCACATTCTTGAACAGGCGGCCATTGCGGGCGCCTTTGTGCCCGGCGCCGTCGATGGCGACCTGCAAGGCGTCGCCGACAAGGTGGCGGAACGGCTGAACCTGATCGCGCTGGAATGGGAACGCGGCTGGCAGGGCCGGATCACGCAGGACAAGGGCGTGCGGCTGGCGCGCATCCTGCGCGGCGTTGAAGAGGTGCGTACGCTCGATGGGCCCATGTTGCGGTCGGGCGAGGCGCGCAAGACCGGGTCGTTCACCCAAGGGCTGCAAGATGTCTACGGCACCCCCGCCACCCTGATCCGCAAGGACCGGGTGCAGGCGATCATGGGGCCGATGGACCTGCTCGACGCGATCCTCGAGGAAGGCGAGCGCGGCCTGTCGCTGCAACGCTACAAGGGTCTGGGCGAGATGAACCCGGACCAGCTGTGGGAAACCACGCTGGACCCCGATGCACGCACGCTGCTGCAAGTGCGGGTCGAGGACATGGCCGAGGCCGACGATCTGTTCACCAAGCTGATGGGCGACGTGGTCGAACCGCGCCGCGAGTTCATCCAGCAAAATGCGCTGAGCGTGGAAAACCTGGATTTCTGACCGTGTTCTCCAAGGACAAGCTGGAATACAGCCAACTGCCTCTGCCGGACCGGCAAGATCTCGATGATGCAGAGATGCTGAAACGCGTTGATGCGTTTCGCGACTTCATGGCCCAGCGGCATACGGTGCGCGACTATTCCACCCGCCCTGTGGCCCAAGGAGTGATCGAGGCCTGCGTCGCCGCCGCGGGCACGGCCCCGTCCGGAGCCAATCACCAGCCCTGGCACTTTGTCGCCATCAGCAATCCCGCGATCAAACGGCAGATTCGCGAGGCGGCGGAAGAAGAAGAGCGCAAGTTCTACGACGGCGGTGCCAGCGACGAGTGGATCAAGGCGCTGGAGCCCATCGGGACCAACGCCGACAAGCCCCACCTTGAGGACGCGCCCTGGCTGATCGTGGTGTTTGCCCAGCGCTACGGCCTGTTTGACGATGGCACGCGGTACAAGAATTATTACGTCCCCGAAAGCGTCGGCATTGCCACGGGCATATTGCTGACGGCCCTGCACACGGCCGGGCTGGTCACGCTGACGCATACGCCGAACCCGATGAGGTTCCTTGGTGATCTGCTGAACCGGCCCGACAGTGAAAAGGCAACGATGATCATCGCCGTCGGCCATGCGGCAGAGGATGCCACGGTGCCAGCCGTGGCCAAGATCAAGAAGCCGTTGAACGAAATCCTTTCGATACGCTGATCGAATAAGTGCGCGCCGGGCGGGAACCGTTGCGGGGTTCGCCCGTTAACCCTCCGAAGCAACCATTGGAGGACGTTATGACACTGAAATCATTGAAAATGTCGGCCGCTCTGGCCGCAATTCTGGCTGCCGGTTCCGCATATGCCGGGACCTATGAGAACAAGGCCGAGGACATGGCCGAGACCACAACGCAAAGCGATGCAGTCCCGTCGGCTGACACAGCCGAAGACATGCCCGTGACCGCGGAAACCGAAGCGCCGACCGCACCTGTGACTGACACAGGCATGGCCGCAGCCACGACCGAAATGACGGTGGCCGATCTGTTGGGCATGAATGTCGTGTCCGCAAATGACGAGGTTATTGGCGAGATCGACTATGTCGTGAATTCCCTTGACGGCCAAGCGGCTGTCATCGGCATCGGCGGCTTCCTTGGCCTGGGTGAGTACACTGTGGCAATCGACGTGAGCGAGTTCGAAATGACCGAGGACGAGCAGTTGAAGCTGTCGCAGTACACCGAGACCGAGCTTGAGGCGCTGCCGGAGTTTGACGAGACCGGCGTCGAAAGCCTGCCGGATGAAACACAGATCGAAGCGCAATTCTAAAGCGCGTGCGATCGCTGAAAGAGAAGGGGGCTGCGGCCCCCTTTTTTATTTTTCGCCTACGGGGAAAACGTGTCAACTTTTTCCTTTGTTTTGGCACGTTTGCTGCACTACGCTCCCGTCCAAGGTCGCGAAGGGCGGCCAAAGTCCAAACGGTGGGAGAGAGAATATGGGCAAAAGAGACGATCTGATCGCGCAATATGCAGATGATCTGAAAAACAAGTGCGGCATGACACCGGACATGGATTTGCTGACGAAGGTGACGATTGGCTGCGGCCCATCCATCTATGACGCAGACGCGTCCACCGTCGCATCCAGCCAGCCGGCTGAGTTGGAAACCGTCAAGAACAATTTCCTGATCAAGAAGCTGGGCCTCGCGGACGGCCCGAAGCTGGACGAGGCGATCGCATCGGTTATCGAGACCTATGGCAAGTCCGAGCGCAACAAATACCGCGCCGTCGTCTACTACATGCTGACCAAGCATTTCGGCAAGGAAGGCGTCTACGCCTGATTTCCGCCGTTGCAGCATTAACGAACCGGACACCCGCTTTAAGCGGGTGTTTCTTTTTTGGGTCCAATCAGACGGACTATGAAATTGAGATTTCCGGGCCGATCTGCTACGCCATGGCATATCCGACCAGAAGGTCAGACCCGATATTCTGTTGACGTACGGTGGCCCATGGGAGTGCGCGCCGGGGTGAAACGGGGGTTCTGACCAAGGCGGGTCAGAACCCCTTTTTTCAGAACAGCGTCAGAACCGCACCGATGACCGTACACCCGAACGTGGCGTACCCGCCATCAATCATCGCCAGGCGAAACGGCCGCGCGCCAAAGGCATAAAAGGTCGCGATCCACGGCGTGACAAGGAACAGTCCGATGCCGAAACCGGACACCAGCCCTTCGCCAAACGCATCTATCCCGCTCAGGACAAAGACGTGGCGCATCATGCCCGCAACCAGGATCGCACCAACGGCACTTGTGATATACGGCACCGGATTGGATTGATTGGCGGGCGCATCCCCCGCCTCGTTCAACGGGACGCCCGACACCGCCATCCATGGCTTGGCCAGCACCGTGTACCAGATCGCCCCAAACATGAACCCGGCGACACCTGCCGCCAAAACCGCTAAAAACCCCATCTGTCCCTCCGTCATTGGCTATTGGTACGGCCAGCTTGCCAGAGGATGGGCAAAATCCAAAACGCTTACGGCGCAACACCCGCCATCTCGCAGACCACGGCCCATTCGGCTTCGGTCACGGGCTGCACCGACAGGCGCGAGTTACGGATCAGCGCCATCTCTTCCAACCGGGGGTCAGCCTTCACCATCTCAAGCGTCACCGGCGTCTGCACAGGGCCAATCGCCTTGATGTCCACGCACTCCCAGCGATCGTCATCAATGGTGCTGTCAGGATGCGCCTCGGCGATCACCTCGACAATACCGACAACCGCCTTTTCCGTCTGCGAATGGTAAAAGAACCCGCGATCCCCCACCTGCATCTCACGCATGAAATTGCGCGCCTGGTAGTTGCGGACGCCGTCCCATTCTTCGCCGACGTCCCCCTTTGCGACCTGCTGATCCCAGCTCCAGGTCGACGGTTCGGATTTGAACAACCAGTACCTCATGCCCCGATCACCTGTTTCCACGCCTTGATCTGCACATCGCGGAACAGGCCCGCCTTGGCATAGGGGTCATTGTCGGCCCAGCTTTGGGCCGCGTCCATATCAGCCACATCCAGAACAATCAGCGACCCACAGGGATTGCCATCCGCGTCCAGAAATGGCCCCGCCTGTTTCACGACGCCCGTGCTGTCCAGATAGTCCAGATGCGCGGGCCGATTCTCCTTCCGCACGTCCAGCGCGCCCTCCTTGTCATAAGCCATCAAGGCAAACAGCATCTCATTCCTCCTTCAGCGGGCGGGCCATCAAACGGGCCATCGCACCCGGTACATCGACTTTGTCATCCACAAGGTCTGCGACCGTGGCGCAAATGGGCAGGTCCAAACCATGCCGGGCGGCCACACCGCGCAGGGCCCGCGCCGTCCCGGCACCTTCGACCGTCACGGCCGCATCAAATTCCCTTCCCGCCCCAAGGGCAAGGCCCAGCCGGTAGTTGCGTGACTTGTCCGATGTGCAGGTCAGCGTCAGATCGCCCAGACCCGACAGGCCCATCAACGTCTCGGCCTGCGCGCCCAGCGCCACGGCAACGCGCTGCATCTCGGCAAATCCACGGGTCAGAAGGGCCGCACGGGCGCTGTCACCCAGACCGGCACCCATGACCGCGCCGCACCCGATGGCGATCACGTTTTTCAGCGCGCCACCCAGCTCTGCTCCGGTCACATCCGCCGTGCGATAAAGGCGCAATTTTGACGTGGAAAGCTGCGTTTGCAGCGCCTCTGCCACCGTGTTGTCAGCGCAGGCCAGCGTAAGCGCGGTGGGCAATCCCCGCGCAATGTCATCGGCAAAGCTGGGCCCGGTCAGGACCGCGGCATGTCGCGCTTCGGATAGGATGGACGTCGGACCGTCACCTGTCGTAACCTCGATCCCCTTGCAGCAGGCAACTGCCGTGTGATCGGACAAATCCAATCCAATCACGAAACGACGCAACCGTTGCGTCGGCACGGCAAACAACAGGGTGCGGCACGTCAAAACAGTCTCTAACTTGGACGTAACAGCGATGTTGCCCGGCAGTTCCACACCGGGCAAACGACGCGTGTTTTGCCGCGTATCCGCCATCTCGACTGCCTGTTGGTCGCTCCGCGCCCGCAGGGTCACGGGCCCCTTCTCAGCCAATGCGACGGCCAGCGCCGTCCCGAACGCACCCGCACCGATGATGCCGACACTCACGCCTTGGCCCCCTTTTTGCCGGATCCCAGCATCGCCGCGCTTTTGGTATCAAGCGGCATACGCGGGCGGGCGGACAGGTCCATGCCATCAGGATCGCGGTAGGGCATCTGTTCGATGGCGGCGGCGGCAATCATCGCAGCGTTGTCAGTGCACAGGGACAGCGGTGGCGCGTTGAAGGCAACGCCCGCATCGGCACAAACAGTCTCTAACTTGGACCGAATGGCCATATTTGCAGCCACACCGCCCGCAACGCAAAGCGTGGGCTGCGCCGGTTCAAGGTCGAGGTAAACCTCCAAAGCCCGCCGCGTCTTGCCCGCCAGACTGTCCGAAACAGCCGCCTGAAACGAGGCGGCAAGGTCCGCCTGATCCTGCACCGTCAGACCCGCTTGCCCGGCCACAATGTCGTCGCGCGCCCGCAAAACGGCTGTTTTCAACCCGGAAAAGCTCAGATCGCACCCCGCCTTGCCCGACAACGGGCGCGGAAAGGCAAAGCGCGCCGCGTCGCCCGCACGTGCGGCCGTCTCGACCGCCGGACCACCTGGCTGGCCCAGACCGATCAGCCGCGCCACCTTGTCAAACGCCTCTCCCGGCGCGTCGTCGATGGTGCCGCCAAGCCGGGTGAAATCGTCGGGACCATGGGCCAGCAGGAACTGGCAATGCCCGCCAGACACCAGCAACATCAGATAAGGAAACGAAATGCCATCCGACAGGCGCGGCGTCAGCGCGTGCCCGGCAAGGTGGTTGATCCCATAGAGCGGTTTGCCGGTCGCGGCCGCCAGCCCCTTGGCCGTCATCACGCCAGCGACCACGCCACCGATCAGACCCGGACCACACGTGGCAGCAATGGCATCGACACCGCTCAGGGACACGCCCGCTGCGTCCAACGCGCGGGCAATGCTGACATCCAGGCGCTCTGCATGGGCGCGGGCCGCGATCTCTGGCACGACGCCGCCGAAATCGACATGCAGGTCGGATTGACCGAACACGACCGACGACAGCACCGTCATATCGCCGGGCACGCCACGCACCACAGCCGCCGCCGTATCATCGCAGCTGCTCTCGATCCCCAGAACTGTCACGGCTTGCGTCATGGCCCATCCGTTGCACCAAAGGCGCGTGCGGGGTAACAGCATAAGCCGTGGCGAACAATGCACCTCCTCCTCCGGTCACCCTGTTGATGACCCGCCCGCTGGCCGCAGCGCAACGCTTCGTCCAGGAGATGCCAGCAGATCTGGCACCGCGGGTCACGCCCGTCTTCAGCCCGCTCTTGCGGATCGACCCGATGGCAGAGGCGCCGTCGCTCGCCCCGGACGTGGTGGTCATCTTTTCATCGGCAAACGCCGTGCAATATGGACCGGACGGGGCCGGGCGCGCGGCCTATTGCGTTGGGGCACGGACAACGGCGCAAGCAAACGCACGCGGATGGTCGGCGCAGATGGCGGGGCAGGACGCGGATGCGCTTGTGACCCAAATTGCGGGACATCCTCCCAATGTGGTGCTGGTACACATGCGCGGTCGTCACACGCGCGGCGATATCGCCAACCGTTTGCGCGCAGCCGGTCACCCCGTGACCGAGGCGATTGTCTATGATCAGGTGCTGCAACCGCTTAACGAAGCGGCACAGGCCGCGCTGATCGGGGGTGACGCGACGATTGTCCCACTTTTCTCTCCCCGCACGGCGTTGGAATTTGCCAAACAGGCCCCACGCGCCACATGCGTCCATGTGATCGCACTCAGCGGGGCGGTGGCAAAGGCGGCGCATCCTCTCACCGTGCACGATTTGGCAGCACGCCCAGATGCCGCTGCGATGTATGATGCGATCCGGCAGGCCATCAGTGCGGGTTGAGAGGCGCGTGGGCGCGCTGTAGACTTTGACGCGGTGTCAAACCGCACGGAAGAATCGGAAGGGGAGTTCCTTGGCCAAACGCAAAAGTCCGGATAAGGGGCCCCAGACAGACACGGAAGCAGACGCCACAGACACTGCTGATCCGAAGACCGAGACGGAAACGGGCAGCACAGAGGTGTCCGCGGACGTTGCTGCAACAGAGATCATCGACCTGGAAGCGGAAGAGGTCGATCCAAAAACCGCAACCGATGCGCCCGATGCGCAGGACGAACCCATAATTCAGCCTGAGCCTGAGCCTGAGCCTGAGCCTGAGCCTGAGCCTGAGCCTGAGCCTGAGCCTGAGCCTGAGCCTGAGCCTGAGCCTGAGCCTGAGCCTGAGCCTGAGCCTGAGCCTGAGCCTGAAAATGTGCCGGCGCCTCCGCCGCCGCAACCCCAACCCGAACGGCGCAGCGCCTTGCCGCTGGTCTTTGCTGGCATAATCACCGCATTGGCGGGCTTCATCGCCGGGCGGACCGACATCCTCGACCCGATCTTTCCGCCCCGCCTATCCGCAGACCCGGAACGGGTGGCAGAACTGAACGACACGGTGACGGACCTGACCGCGCGCCTGGAACAGACAACGGCAGACCTAGCCGCCTTGCAAACGCAGGTGCAGGACCAACCAACAGCCGCGCCCGCCGACCTCGGGCCACTGGAACAGCAGCTCACCGCTTTGACAGAGCGCTTAGACGAGCTGGCAGACCAGCCTGCCCCGACTGCCGTCGTCCCGGACGAAGCGATTGACGCCGCACTGGCGGACCTGCGTGCAACCGCAACCGCACAACAGGAAGAAATCGACCGCCTGCTCGCCGATGCGCGACTGGCCAGTGAAAACGCCGAAATCGCAGCCTCTGCCACGCTCGCACGCGCTGCAATGAACCGGGTGATGGCCGCCGTGGACAATGGCGGGCCGTTTGCGGCGGCGCTGGGTGATCTGGAACAGGCCGGTGTCTCGGACATTCCGGAGGTTCTGCGCAGCGCGGCCGCCGACGGCGTTCAACCCCTGTCAGACCTGCAAACGGCCGTGCCAGATGCGGCGCGCGACGCGCTTGCAGCGGCGCGGCAGGCGGATGGGTCCGGCGGCCTTGGCGCCTTCTTCGAACGGCAACTGGGCACTCGGTCGATCCTGCCGCAAGAGGGGTCAGACCCCGACGCCGTCCTGTCACGTGTCGAAGCGGCAACACGCGATGGCCGCCTGGGCGACGCGTTGGCCGAAGCGGACGCGCTGCCGGACGCGGCAAAGGCGGCCCTCGGGCCTTGGTTGGAACAGGCGCAACTGCGTCACGACGCGGTCACGGCCGCAAACGCATTGGCTGAACGCCTGTCGGCACTCTGAAGGGGCCTTTTATGATCTGGTCATTGGTAAAAATCGTCATTTTCGTTGTCGCGGTCGCGGCACTGGCCCTGGGCGCCGGGTGGCTTCTGGAAAGCGAGGGCGGCATTCAGATTGTCGTGGCGGGCACCGAATTCACGCTCGGACCCTTGCAATCGGTCATTGCGCTTGTTGCGCTTGTCTTTGCCGTGTGGGTGCTGCTCAAGCTGCTGGGCCTGTTGATTGCCGTCTGGCATTTCCTGAACGGCGACGACACGGCCATCTCGCGCTTTTTCGCGCGCCGCAAGTATTCCAAGGGCTTCGATGCGCTGGCCGAAGGGATGATGGCGCTCGCCTCGGGTGAGGCACGGACCGCGCTGGCCAAGGCGGAAAAGGCCGACCGCTACCTGGACCGGCCCGAACTGACCAGCCTGCTGACGGCACAGGCCGCCGAAATGGCCGGCGACCGCAAAAAAGCAGAAGAAACATATCGCAAACTGGTGACGAACGATGCCACGCGCTTTGTCGGCGTGCGGGGCATCATGAAACAAAAGCTGGCGGACGGGGACACCGACACCGCCCTGCAACTGGCGGAAAAGGCGTTCGCCATCAAACCCAAGCATGAAGAGACGCAGGACATCCTGCTGAAACTTCAAGCGGACAAGGAAGACTGGACAGGTGCCCGCGCGACCCTCAGCGCCAAACTGAAACACGGCAACCTGCCCCGCGACGTGCACAAGCGCCGGGACGCCGTGCTGGCGCTGAGCGAGGCGCGCAAAGTGCTGGAAGAGGATGAAACGATCGAGGCGCGCGAAGCCGCGATCGAAGCAAACCGCCTGTCCCCGGACCTGATCCCCGCGGCCGTGATGGCTGCGCAAGGCTACATCGAAAAAGGCCAGAAACGGTACGCCACCCGCATCCTGAAAAAGGCGTGGGATGCCCAGCCGCACCCGGACGTCGCCGCCGCCTTTGCCGGGATTGAACCGAACGAAGGGTCGGCCGAACGGCTCAAGCGCTTTGCAGCGTTGACCAAGACCACCGCAGACCATGCTGAAACCAAGATGCTGATGAGTGAACTGCACATCGCAGATGAGGATTTCCCGGCAGCCCGCCGTGCGCTTGGCGGCCTCGCGCAAAGCGATCCGACAACACGCTCACTGACGCTGATGGCCGCCATTGAACGGGGCGAGGGCGCAAGCGACGCTGTCGTTCAGGGCTGGTTGGCCCGCGCCGTGACGGCGTCGCGCGGTCCGCAATGGGTCTGTGACAACTGCCAAAACATCATGACGGCGTGGGCACCGACCTGCAGCAACTGCGGCGCCTTTGACACGCTGACGTGGAAACGGCCACCAAACGCGGAACTTGCGCTTCCCGGTGGCAGTGAAATGCTGCCCCTCCTGGTCGGCGCGCCAGAGGGCACAAAGGACGAAAACGAAGGTGCGGTGGTCGAAGAGGCCAACGTGATCGAGGCCGAGGATATGGGGAACCCAACCGTCAAAAACACTTGATTTTGCGGTTTGTCCCTATTGTCATTGGGCAACGCTTTGGGCGATTGACCGCCCGTGTATGAAAAATTTGTGTGTACCACCGCTATTTCCGGCTAGACCATTTTTAAACATGACGCCCCAACAGGCTCAGAGGGACAAATCGTGCAAAATCCATTTCGCTTTCTTGCGTCAGTCGTGCTTCTTTTTGTCCTGGCGGCCTGTACCCTGCCGCGCGGCGCCGCCATCGAAGGCGAAGTGATCCGCAATCAGAACAACGAAGACGCGGCATTTTCGGTCGTTCCGATCACACGGGAGAACGTGGCGCAGCTGGCGACATGGCCCGTAACCGGATGGGAAGGGCAATACCATTGGTTCACCCGCAACCCCGGCCCCAAGTCCAACGTCATCCGCCCCGGCGACAGCATCAACCTGGTGATCTGGGACAACCAGGAAAACTCGCTTCTGACCGGCCTCCAGCAACAAAATGTTGCGCTTGAGGGGATCATCGTATCGCCCGGCGGTATGATTTTTGTACCTTATATCGACGAAGTGCGCGTCAGTGGATCAACCCCCGACGCCGCACGGCGCCAGATCGAAGAACAGCTGCGGTCTGTCGTGCCCGACCCGCAGGTGCAGCTGTCCGTTCTGTCCGGACCCGATAACTCGGTTGATGCCGTGGGCGGCTTCAACGCACCCGGAAACTTCCCGCTGCCAAACCGGAACTTCTCCATCCTCAGCCTGATCTCGGCAGCGGGCGGTATTTCTCCGGAATTGCAAAACCCGCTCGTGCGTGTGACCCGCGGCGGCCAGACCTTTGGCATCCGCGCCGATGACTTGTTCAAGCGGCCCTCGGCCAACGTCATCCTGCGCGGTGGCGACCAGATCATTGCCGAAGAAGACGAACGGTATTTCGTGGCGCTGGGTGCCACAGGCACCGAAACCATTGTCCCCTTCACCCAGGAACGCATCAACGCGGTTGAGGCGCTGGCGCTGGTCAACGGCATCAATGATTCACGCGGCAACCCCAAAGGCGTCCTGATCCTGCGCGACTACACCCGCCAGGACCTGCGTGCAGATGGGTCCGGACCGACCAAAACCCAAGTGGTCTTTGCCATCGACCTCACATCGGCGGACTCGCTCTTTGCCGCGCGCAAATTCAACATCAACCCAGGTGACCTTGTCCTTGCCACCGAAAGCCCGATCAGCTCGGTCCGCACCATCTTTGGCCTGATCGGATCGGTTGTCGGCGTGGGCAACTCACTCGACGGAAGCTAAAAAGGCCGCGCACTGCGCGACCTTTGATCAATTGAATGGGCGGGGCATTCCCCGCCCTTTTTCTTTAGTAGCGGTAGTGTTCCGGCTTGAACGGACCTTCGGGTGCGACACCGATATAGGCGGCCTGGTCCGGATCCATCTTCGTCAGCTTGACGCCGATGCGGTCCAGATGCAGGCGCGCCACCTTTTCATCCAGATGCTTGGGCAGAATGTAGACGTCATTCTCGTAATGCTCGTTCCGGGTCCACAGTTCGATCTGCGCCAGCACCTGATTGGTGAAGGACGCGGACATCACGAACGACGGGTGACCCGTCGCATTGCCCAGGTTCAGCAAACGACCCTCGGACAGCAGGATGATGCGGTTGCCCGAAGGCATCTCGATCATATCCACCTGTTCCTTGATGTTGGTCCACTTGTGGTTCTTCAGGCTGGCCACCTGGATCTCGTTGTCGAAATGGCCGATGTTCCCGACAATGGCCATGTCCTTCATCTCGCGCATGTGCTCGATGCGGATCACGTCCTTGTTGCCAGTGGTGGTGATAAAGATGTCGGCGTCCAGGTTCTCTTCCAGCAGAACAACCTCGAACCCGTCCATCGCCGCCTGAAGCGCACAGATCGGATCAACCTCTGTCACCTTCACGCGCGCACCCGCACCGCTCAAGCTGGCGGCCGAACCCTTGCCCACGTCACCATACCCCATAACAACAGCAACCTTGCCGGCCATCATGGTGTCCGTCGCGCGGCGAATACCGTCGACCAGCGATTCCTTACAGCCATACTTGTTGTCGAACTTCGACTTGGTCACGCTGTCATTCACGTTGATGGCGGGGAAGGGCAGCTGCCCTTGCTTCACCAGATCATACAGGCGGTGCACACCGGTGGTCGTCTCTTCGGACACGCCCTTGATCTGGTCACGCATCTTGGTGAACCATCCGGGGCTCTGCTCCATGCGCTTGGCGATCTGCGCCTTGATAACGGTCTCTTCTTCCGACGTGGGCACGGGAATGATCTCTTCGCCCGCCTCGGCCCGCGCACCCAACAGAACATACAGGGTCGCATCGCCACCATCGTCCAGGATCATGTTCGGCCCATCGGCAAACTGGAACGACCGGTCCAGGTAATCCCAATGCTCTTCCAGGGACTGCCCCTTGATGGCAAAGACAGGCGTCCCGCCCGCCGCGATGGCCGCCGCCGCATGATCCTGTGTCGAAAAGATGTTGCACGACGCCCAACGCACATCGGCGCCCAGCTCTACCAGCGTCTCAATCAGAACAGCCGTCTGGATCGTCATGTGAAGTGACCCGACAATGCGCGCACCGCTCAGCGGTTTGCTTTCGCCATATTCCACGCGGCACGCCATCAGGCCCGGCATCTCGGTTTCGGCGATATCCAATTCCTTGCGGCCATAATCAGCCAGCGCAATGTCCTTGACGATGTAATCCTGCGACATCCGTTTGTCCTTTCAAATCCGGTTGTCGCGCAGATAGCACTGACCCCCCTCCGGGGCAATCGCCCTGAGGGTCAGGACGCGTCGGATGTCAAAAGGTCAAGAAAGGCAAGGGCCGAGCGGGGCGCCGCATCACCCTTCTCCCGCAAGATCCGCTCAAACGCCACGATGGGATCATCGCTCGCGCTCCAGTTCTCACCCTGACTCAGAACGCAGGCGCGGTCGTCGCTGCCCAACTCCATCAACGTCCATGTGCCGGTCGCCTCGGACGCCCATAATTGCTGATCCGCGGCCCAGGCCCCTGCAACAGGCGTCTCGCCATACCAGTCGATCAACGCCGCCTCCATTTCGGCGGCCTCCATACAGACAGGATTGGCCAGCACTGCGGTCGCGGTCGCGAGCGGTGCAAGAGATGTCAGAACCAGGGCTTTCAGAACGTGTTGCATGTCAGATAAACGCCAAACTCCGGATTGTGTTCCCGACCCCAACACGGTCCCGACTGCCGCGCGCATCCACGCAACCGCTTCCCCACTGCGCACCCCTGCGCTAAGCACGGGGCAAGACCGGAGACAGAAATGGCAAAACAACCCCGTGCATGGCAGCGCATGTTATCGGGCCGCAGGCTGGACCTGCTGGACCCCACCCCCATGGATATCGAGATCGAGGACATCGCCCACGGCCTTGCCTTTGTCGCGCGCTGGAACGGACAGACAGCGGGGGACTACGCCTATTCCGTGGCCGAACATTCGCTTTTGGTAGAGACGCTTTTTGGCCGTATCGCACCCAGCGCACCAGCGAAATGGCGGCTGGCGGCACTGCTGCACGATGCGCCCGAATACGTGATCGGCGACATGATTTCACCGGTCAAGGCGGCTGTAGGTCCCGACTACAAACTGCTCGATGAACGGCTCGAGGCCGCCGTGCACATCCGCTTCGGCCTGCCCGCCAAGGTGCCGCAAACGATCAAGCGCCAGATCAAGAAGGCGGACCGCATCAGCGCCTGGATGGAGGCGACCCAGATCGCCGGCTTTACCGAGGCCGAAGCCAGCAAATTCTTCGGCAAACCCGACACGGCACTGACCCACGGCCTGCACATCGTGCTGCGCCCACCGGTCGAGACGCGCAATGCCTTCACCGCCCGCCATGCCAGCTTGCTCAAGGATTGCACATGATCCACGTCCGCCCCGCCATCGCACTTGACGCCCCGTCCATGGCGTCGCTGCTCAACGCCATCATCGACAGGGGCGGAACGACCGCACTGACCACCAAGGTCTCCGGTGTGGACCTCGCTGACTGGATGGCCGCCAATGATGGGCGGGCCGCGTGGCATGTCGCCGTGAACCAGGCCGAACAGGTGGTGGGCTTCCAATGGATCGAACGCGCCAACTACCTCCCGCCCGAGGCAGCAGAGATCGCGACCTTCGTGCAAATGGGCCAGACCGGTCTCGGCATCGGGTCAAAGCTGTTCGATGCCACACGCAAGGCGGCCAAGGCCATCGGCTACACCTGGATCAACGCCAACATCCGCGCGGATAACGAGGGCGGGCTGATCTACTACCAGTCGCGCGGGTTTCAGGACTATGGCAGGTTAGACGGGTACGAGATGGCGAACGGCCAGATCGTGGACAAGATCCTCAAGCGCTACGACCTCTAAGCCGGATGTGCACCAAGACGGTGCACGGGGTGTGCACACTCGGTGTACGGGTTGTGCACACGGCTCATATCCCGGCAGTTTTCAAAAACTGAAAACTATATCCAACCACAAAATCGTCTGCGGTCCACTTCTCTGGTTTGAAAAATCCTCGGGGGGAGGCCGCAGGCCGGGGGGCAGACAGCCCCCCTCTGAGCTCTCAACGCGGCGAACGTTTCGCCAGGATGCGCTGCAAGGTCCGCCGGTGCATGTTCAACCGCCGCGCCGTTTCGGACACGTTGCGATCGCACAGTTCATAGACGCGCTGAATATGTTCCCACCGCACGCGGTCGGCGCTCATCGGGTTCTCCGGTGGCGGCGGCAGGTCGTCACCGGTGGCCAGCAAGGCGTTGGTGATGTCGGTCGCATCCGCAGGCTTTGACAGGTAATCCGTGGCCCCGATCTTGACCGCTGCGACAGCCGTCGCAATGGCGCCGTAGCCGGTCAGAACAACCACGCGCGCATCGGGCCGCTTGTCCCGCAACACCTCGACCACGTCGAGGCCGTTGCCATCCTCAAGCCGCAAATCAACCACGGCATAGGCCGGGGGGCGGGCGGTCGCGATGGCTTTGCCAGCGGTGACGCTGTCTGCGGTCTCAATCTCAAAACCGCGCTTCTCCATCGCTTTGGCCAGCCGCCGCAGAAACGGCTCATCGTCGTCAACCAACAAGAGCGATTTGTCCGCGCCCAAGTCACGCATTGCCGCTTCGGCCATCGAATTCTCCAGTTCCCGCTTATTTTTCTGGCTGAAGATGAATATGGCGCGCGGAGCCTGCGGGGTCAAATTTTTCCGGCGATATCAGGCGTTTTCGACAAAGCAGGCAACACGGTCCGCCATGGCATCCGCGCCGATGTCGCGGCGGAAAAACTCAACAAAACCATGCTCCGGCAGCACCAGGTACGTAAAGGTTGAGTGATCGACGAGGTAAAATTCGTCCGATTTGTCATGTGCCTTGTAATAGGTCCGGTAGGCCTTGCTTGCGGCATCGGTCTGTTCCAGCGACCCGGTCAGGCCAATCATCTTCTCATGCAGGTTGTAGGCAAAGTCGCCCACGATGTCGGGCGTGTCCCGCTCGGGGTCGATCGAGATAAAGACCGGCGTCACCGAAACGCCGCGCTCCGCCAGCACATCAACCGCTTCCGCGTTGCGGGCGGTATCCAGTGGGCAGACATCGGGGCAGAAAGTGTATCCGAAATAGATCAGGCTCGGCTCGGTGATGACATCCTGGTCCGTGACGGTCTGGCCTTCGGCATTGACCAGTTCGAACGGACCCCCGATCCCGTTGCCGTCACCGGCCACCTGGGTCGCGTTGCACTGGGCAAACGCCGTGTCCTCGCCCCCCGATTGTGTCACCCACCAGATCCCCCCAAGAAAAAGGGCCGCGACAAGGGCTGCAACGGGTGCGATGATACGGGTCATGTTCGGCCTCCGGGCTAGAGTTGTATCCTAGCTAACAATCCGCGGCGCGTGTTCAATAAACGACGCGTTCAATAAACGAAGAAGTGACACAATGGCGCAACCCGACTTTGGCCTGCTGACCGGCCAGCAAAGATCGAACTGGATTCGCCTGCGCACGATGATCCTTCTGCGCTGGGTGGCGATCGTCGGCCAGCTTGTGGCGCTGACGGTCGCACAACGGCTCTACGGCCTGCAGCTTGAACTGGGCCTGTGCTACCTCGCCGTCGGTGTTTCTGTCATAGGCAACCTGATCGCCATCTTTGTGTTTCCTGAAAACAAGCGCCTGAACGAAGGCGAAAACATGATGATGGTCCTCTTCGACGTCCTGCAGCTTGGGTTCCTGCTGTTTCTCACCGGCGGCCTGCACAACCCGTTTGCATTGCTCTTGCTGGGGCCTGTCACGATCTCTGCCGCGGTTTTGACGACCCGATCGACGCTTCTTGTCGGCGCCACGGCCATCGTGATCGTGACGATTCTGTCCGAATACCACCTGCCCCTGCGCACGCAGCAGGGGTTCATCCTGCGCATCCCCGACCTGTTTGTCTTTGGCAACTGGATCGCCTTGGTGATCGCGATCTGTTTTATCGGCCTGTATTCGCGCCGCGTCACATCAGAGATTCACTCGATGTCGGACGCCCTGTCCGCCACGCAGCTTGCGCTGTCCCGTGAACAAAAGCTGACCGATCTGGGTGGCGTCGTTGCCGCGGCGGCGCACGAGTTGGGCACGCCCCTTGCCACCATAAAACTGACAAGCGCCGAGTTGATCGAAGAGTTGGACGACAGGCCAGAACTGAAAGAAGACGCCGCGTTGATCCGCGAGCAGGCGGATCGTTGCCGTGACATCCTGCGCGACATGGGTCGCGCCGGGAAGGATGACCTGCACCTCCGGCAGGCGCCTTTGATGACCGTTGTGCAAGAGGCAGCAGAACCGCACACGCACCGCGGCAAGGCCGTGGAGTACACGCACGACCCCGATGCCGGGGACGAGATCGACCAACCTGCCATTCTACGCCAACCCGAGATCATCCACGGCCTGCGCAACCTTGTTCAGAACGCCGTCGACTTCGCCCGCTCCACCGTCTGGATCGAAGCGCATTGGACGGATACCCAAATCACCATTCGCATCATGGATGACGGTCGTGGGTTCCCGCCACAGCTTCTGGGTCGCATCGGTGATCCCTTTGTCCGCCGTCGCAAGACGTCGTCGGAACGCGCCCAGCGCCCGGAATACGAGGGGATGGGCCTGGGGTTGTTCATTGCCAAGACATTGCTGGAACGGTCTGGCGCCGAACTGGCCTTTGCAAACGGCGCGGACCCTTACGGCGCGTGGCGGCCAAACGACACGCATATCGGCGCAATTGTCGAGGTCACGTGGCCTCGCGAAACCGTTGACGCGCGTCAGGGCAAGAACGCGATCACTATAGGTCAAAACGAACCCATCCGAACCTGAAATCCATTGATTTTGAAACACGCGTTAAGTCCGCGTTAACGATCATTACCTAATAGTGTCATTGGGTGGCGAAAGGTCGCGTTATGGCAATCTTGGAACTGATTGTGGTGGTTTGCTCTGCCCTGTGCGCGGTCGCCGCCGGCGTGCTTTTCTTGCGGCGCGCGCCGCTTGAAACAACGTCCGAACCAGGATCGCAAACCTATGGGATGAGCCTGCTGTTTGACGGCGTCGATCTACATCACGCCACTCCCGAAGCAGAAACGACGCTGCAAAGGCAGTCGGGCAAGACGGACTGGCAGGCTTTGAAAGCGGGGCTGGGCGCGCGGTTTCCGGGTTTGCCGGATGCGGCGGAGCTGCCCAATGTCGAAGTTCTGACGCTTCCGGCCGCAAGCCATGGCGACGACGCCGTCCTGCGCCTGCACCGTGAAGCCGAGATGACGCGGGTCGAGCTGGACGACACGACACCCGCCGATCCAACCGCGCAACACAAACTAAGCATGTTGCAATTCGAACTGGACACATTGCGGCTGGCCGCGACCGAAGCGCCATACCCAATATGGCTGGTCGATGATGCCAAGACAATCTGCTGGCGCAACACGGCTTACAGATCCCTTCAAGCCGCAATGCACGGCACTGATGATGACGCCCAGACCGAAGTGTTTCATTTCACGCCAAGCGACGTAAGTGGAAAAACCTCCGTCCGGGTGCCGGTCAAAATGGACCGAAACGGAACGACCGAATGGTACACCGTCACAGCGACCGAAGCAGGCACGTCCACCGTATTTCATGCCGTCGACATCAATGCAGTCATTCAGGCCGAGGTTGCCCAGCGCAATTTCGTGCAAACGCTGGCCAAAACCTTTGCGCAGCTGTCTATCGGGTTGGCGATCTTTGACCGCAACGGGCAGTTGGCGCTGTTCAACCCGGCCTTGGTCGATCTGACATCGCTGCCAGCCGAATTCCTGAGCGGGCGGCCAGACATGTTGTCCTTCTTTGACCGTCTGCGCGACAATCGCGTGATGCCGGAACCGAAGAATTATGGGTCTTGGCGGCAGGAAATATCGGAAATGATCAATGCCGCATCGCATGGCAGTTATCACGAGACCTGGAACCTGGACACAGGGCACACATACCGGGTCAGCGGGCGGCCCCACCCGGACGGCGCCATAGCCTTTCTGATTGAGGATATCACCGCGGAAATCTCACTCACCCGGAATTTCCGTGCCGAGTTGGAGCTTGGACAGTCCCTGATGGACACATTCGACGACGCACTTGTCGTGTTTTCCTCCGCGGGCGTCCTGACATTCTGCAACGCGGCCTATCGCGAGATGTGGAAACTTGATCCCGACAACAGCTTTGCCGACGTGACAATCGTGGACAGCCTGCAGGCATGGCAGGAAAAATGCGCACCTGATCCCGCATGGGGCGACATGCGCGACTACGTCATGAAGTGCGGTGAACGCGCCGCCTGGGATGTGGATTTGAAACACCATGACATGGGACCGATCCGAGCACAGGTTTCGCCTATTGCATCCGGTGCAACGCTCATCCGGTTCACGGAGTTCGCACATATCGCGGCCAGCCCGGTCGCCGAATTGACCTGACCATTCCAACTTGCAGCGGCAGGCAATGGCGGTAGGTTGGCAAAATGACGACCGCCCCCCTGACCCTGCATTGGCCGACCGAGGACGACACCGCACGCGCTGCGCGCGCGATTGGCGCGAACATGCAGCCCGGCGATGTGATTTTGCTGGAGGGTGATGTCGGCGCCGGGAAGACCCACCTTGCCCGTGCCCTGATCCAGTCGCTTATGACTGAGCCGGAAGACGTGCCGTCACCCACATTTACGCTGGTGCAGATCTATGACACCAGGAACGGGCCGTTGTGGCATACGGATCTGTACAGAATTTCCGCAGATACGGAGATTGACGAGTTGGGCTTGTTCGACGCTTTCGAAACCGCGATGTGTCTGGTCGAATGGCCAGATCGGCTGGGCATGATGACCCCGAAACATGCGCTTACCATCAGCATCGAAACGCAAGGCGATGCGCGATCTGCTCGGCTGTCGTGGACAGACCCGCGCTGGGCAAACCGCCTGAACGAGGTGGCGCACAGTGCCTGATCGCGCAGAACTCAAAGACCGCTTTCTGAACGGAACCGGCTGGGCAGAAGCGCCACGCATTCTTGTTGCAGGTGACGCGTCAAACCGAAAATATGAACGGCTGTCGCTAAATGGACAGACGCGCATCCTCATGGACGCGCCACCGGAAAAGGGCGAGGATGTCCGCCCCTTTGTCGATGTAACGCAACTGCTACGAGGTGCGGGACTGTCCGCGCCCGAGATCTTCGCACAGGACGCCTCAAACGGGTTTCTTCTAATCGAGGATCTGGGCGACGATCTGTTTGCCCGCCTGATCAACGCGACACCGTCGCTGGAAACGCCCCTGTATGAAACCGCGACTGACGTCCTTCTTCACCTGCATCGCGCGGCGACACCTGATCTGCCACGATATGACGCCAAAGCCATGACGGATGTCGCCTGCCTCGCCTTTGACTGGTATCAGCGCGGCGCAACCGGAGCGGTGGATACCGCGGCCCGGGGCAGCTTTGCCGCTGCAATGAAAGATGCGCTTGCACCGTTGGATGCGACGACGCCGGTCCTGGTCCAACGGGATTATCATGCAGAGAACCTGATCTGGTTGCCAAACCGATCAGATGTGCAGCGGGTTGGCCTGCTCGACTACCAGGACGCGATGCTGGGACATCCGGCCTATGATCTGGTGTCGGTGCTGCAGGATGCGCGGCGCGATGTGTCGACGGACGCTCAACGCGCCATGGTGGGCAGGTACATTGCGGGTTCAGGCATCGACGCCGACGTATTCAATCATGCCTATGCTTTGCTTGGCTTGCAGCGCAATTTGCGCATCCTTGGTGTCTTTGCCCGTCTTTCGCTGGCCTATGGCAAACCGCACTACGTCGATCTTATTCCACGGGTCTGGGGCCATATTGAAGCCAATCTGACACATCCCAGCGCGTCCCACGTGGGCCACCTTGTCCAACGGCATCTGCCCAAACCGACCCACGACATTCTCAACAGCCTGAAGTCCCAATGCAAAACGATACCCCTGCCATAATGGTCTTTGCCGCCGGGTTCGGAACGCGGATGGGAGAGCTGACGAAATCGCGGCCAAAACCGATGATCAAGGTTGCGGGGCTGCCACTGATCGACCGTGCGCTGGGACTTGTGGCCGAGGTGCAACCACCCCGGACCGTGGTCAATCTACACTATTTGCCGAACATGCTTGAGGCGCATCTGAAAGGCACCTCGGTCATACCGGTTCGGGAAGAGCCGGACATACTCGAAACCGGTGGCGGGCTGCGCAACGCGCTGCCACTTCTCAAAAGCGATCCGGTTCTGACGCTCAACCCGGATGTCATCTGGATCGGACCGAACCCACTTGCGGTCGCGCTTGGGGCGTGGGACCCGACACACATGGACGCCTTGCTGCTATGTGTTCCGATGGAGCGTGTGCATGGACGGGACGGCGATGGCGATTTTCACCTCGATGACAACAACCGGCTGCATCGGGGCGGCGACCTGGTCTATGGCGGGGTTCAAATCATGAAAACCGCGCGCCTGCACGATGTGCCTCAGACGGCCTTTTCCCTCAACGTCGTGTGGAATGACATGGCCAAAGACGAACGGCTGCATGGCGTGACCTATCCCGGTCAGTGGTGTGATGTGGGTCGCCCCGAAGGGATCCGCATTGCCGAAGACGTTTTGCGGCACCACCATGTTTGACCCAAGCGACACGGCACGCTTGTTTGGTTGCGCCCCCGGCGTCGATTTTCCGCTGGCGGTGGTGCGCGGGCTCGAACAGCGGCTTGAAACCGCTCCGCCCGAGGCATGGGCGCGCGTGACACTTCTGGTCAACACGACCCGCATGGCGCGCCGGTTGCGCGACTTGTTCGATCAGGGCCCGGCGCGTTTGCTGCCCCGCATTCGGATGATCACACAGATTGACGATCTGTGCCCGCACGCGCCGATGCCCCCCGCCGCGACACCCCTTCGCCGGCGTCTGGAATTGGCGCAACTGATCAAGACCTTGATTGAAAACCAGCCGGAACTGGCCCCGGATGCGGGGCCGTTTGATCTGGCCGACAGCCTTGCAACGCTGCTCGATGAAATGCAGGGCGAGGGCGTCAGCGCCGATGACATTGCGCGCCTTGATGTATCTGACCAGTCCGGGCACTGGGCGCGCGCGCAACAGTTCATTGCCATCGCGCAACGCTATATCAACGACAGTCAAAGCGCCCCGGATCCCGAAGCGCGGCAGCGGGAAACGGTGTTACGGCTTGCCGAACACTGGGCACAGACCCCGCCGCACGACCCGATCCTGATTGTTGGTTCGACAGGATCGCGCGGCACGACCTTACGCCTGATGGAAGCCGTCGCGCGATTGCCCGAGGGCGCCGTGATCCTGCCCGGCCTCGACGATCATATGCCGCACCATGTCTGGAACACGCTGGCAGAGGACAAAACGGCGGAAGATCACCCGCAATATCGGTTTCTGCACTTATGCGAGGCGTTGGGTCTGCACCCATCCGATGTTGAACAATGGACAGGCCTGCCGCCAGCGTCAGATGCACGCAACGCGCTTGTCTCCCTCGCATTGCGCCCCGCCCCCGTCACAGACGCATGGCGGGACGAGGGGCCAAAGCTTGTAGATCTGGATGCCGCGACCGACGCGATCACCTTGGTCGAGGCTGATACCCCACGTACCGAGGCCATCGCCATTGCCATGCGCCTGCGGCAAGCCGCCGAAGACGGTCAAAAGGCAGCCTTGATCACGCCGGATCGTATGCTGACCCGTCAGGTCACGGCGGCGCTGGACCGATGGGAGCTGGTGCCGGATGACAGCGCCGGAACACCGCTGCATCTGTCGCCACCGGGCCGTTTTCTGCGGCATGTTGCGGGCCTGTTCCAAGCAACGCTTGATGCCGAGGCTTTACTGACACTGCTCAAGCATCCGCTGACCCACTCGGGTGCGAACCGCAATCTTCATCAACTGAACACACAGCGGCTTGAGTTGCGGATGCGCAGGGACGGGCTGCCATATCCCGAAGCCGACAGTCTGAAACGTTGCGCCCAAAAGGCGACACGCCAAGTCGAAGAGATCGCGCCCTGGGCCGACTGGGTGGCCGACCTGCTGTGTGATGGCGAAACCACCGGCCTGCTGCCGCTTGAGGTCTGGGTCACGCGCCACCGCGCATTGGCCGAAGCACTGGCAGAAGGACCCGACGGCGCAGATGCGGACGAGCTGTGGCAAAAGAAGGCAGGGCAGGCCGCGCTCAAGGTGATGGAGGGCCTTGCCGACGCAGCGGCCCATGGCGGTGACATGTCCGCAGGTGATTACGCCGGTCTGGTGGCCACTGCCCTGCGCCAAGGGGATGACGTGCGCGACCGCGACACCCCGCATCCGAACATCATGATCTGGGGCACGCTCGAGGCGCGGGTGCAGGGCGCAGATCTGGTGATCCTCGCCGGGCTCAACGACGGCACATGGCCCGAAGCGCCAACGCCTGACCCTTGGCTGAACCGAAAGATGCGTTTCGACGCGGGCCTGTTGCTGCCGGAACGGCGGATCGGCCTGTCGGCCCACGACTTCCAACAAGCCATCGCCGCGCCCAAAGTCTGGCTGACGCGCTCCATCCGGTCGGACGACGCCGAAACTGTCCCGTCACGCTGGATGAACCGACTGCGTAATCTCTTGCAGGGCCTTGTCGCGTCGGGCCATACGGATCATTGGAAAACGATGCGGGCGCGTGGCGACCATTGGCTTGCCTTGGCGCGACAGCTTGATGCCGCCCCTGATATGCCAAAGGCGCACCGCCCCTCACCTTGCCCGCCGGTCTCTACCCGCCCCAGACGCCTGACGGTGACAGAGATACAGACCCTGATCCGCGACCCCTACGCGACATATGCCAAACACGTCCTGCGACTGCGCGCGTTGCGACCGCTCGTGCAAACCCCGGATGCCCTGCTGCGCGGGATCCTGTCGCATGACGTGATGGAGCAGTTTGTCCGCGACACGATGAAGAACGCAGAGCATCTGACCACGGACGCGCTGATGCAGCACGCCCGGCACGTTCTGAACCGTGATGTGCCCTGGCCCGCTGCACGCGCGCTGTGGCTGGCCCGGTTTGAACGCGCCGCCGCCTGGATTGTCGAAACGGAACACCTGCGCCAGATGCGCGCAACGCCGATCCTGTTCGAGGAAGAGGCCAAAGGAAAGCTGGCATTGCCCGCGATCCGCACCGAACTCGAAGGGCGCGCGGACCGGATTGATGTGGATGAAACCGGCGCCGTGATCCTCTACGATTACAAGACCGGATCGCCGCCAACAAAAGATCAGCAAAAGCACTTCGACAAACAGCTTCTGATCGAGGCGGCGATGGTCGAGGAAGGGGGATTTGCCGCCCTCGGTCCCCGACCCGTCCGCGCGGCGCAGTTCATCGGCATAGGCAGCACACCCAAGATCGAAGACGCGCCGCTGGATGTTGAGACGCCGCGGCAGGTTCTGGCAGATCTCGTGGGTCTGCTCAGCGCGTACCTGGAGGGCGACAAAGGCTACACCTCGCGCCGGGCGCTGTATGAGGATCGGGAAGCGCGGGATTACGACCAGCTTGCCCGTTTCGGGGAATGGGATGTCACCCAGGACCCCATGCCAGAGGTGCTGACATGACCGCCACCTTCAGCGATGCAACGCTGCGCCAGCAGGACGCCGCCCAACCGACGCAATCGACATGGCTGTCGGCAAATGCGGGCTCAGGCAAGACCCGCGTTCTGACCGACCGCGTCGCCCGCCTGTTATTGGAGGATGTCGAACCGCAACACATCCTGTGCCTGACCTACACCAAAGCCGCCGCGTCCGAGATGCAGAACCGCCTGTTCCAGCGCCTAGGCGCATGGGCGATGCTGGATGATCAGAAACTCCGGTCAGAACTGGCCGAGTTGGGCTTGCCCCACGTGCCGACGGCAGATGGGTTGCGCAAGGCCCGCACCCTGTTTGCCCGCGCGATTGAGACGCCGGGCGGCCTGAAAATCCAGACGATCCACTCATTCTGTGCGTCTCTATTAAGGCGTTTTCCCCTCGAAGCGGGCGTAAGCCCCCAGTTCACCGAGATCGAAGATCGCGCCGCCGACCTGTTGCGGGCCGAGCTGGTGGATCAGATGGCAGATGGCCCGGATGCCGATGTGCTGGCGGGTATGGCACGGCAGTACAAGGGTGAGGATTTTCTGTCCCTGACCCGGGAAATCGTGGGTGGCTCCGGCTACCGCGACCTCGGCGTGGGTGATGCGCTGGAATTGCTTGGCCATCCCCGCGATCTCACACGCGACCGACTGGTCGACATGACCTTTGCGCCCGCCGATTGGCAGATGTTGGAGGACCTGGTGCCAATCTTGGCCGCGCAAGGCGTAACGGACAAGGCGGTTGGTGACATCCTCAAAGATATCATCGCGTTGGACCCATCAAGCGTGTCGATGGCCGAAGCGGCATTTCTGACCCAGACAGGCACCCGAAAGAAACGGTTTCCAACAAAAGGCACGCAAAACCAGGCCGCGCATCTGCTGCCCCAGCTTGAGGCGCTGATCGAACGCGTGGAGGCGGCGCGCGACGCACGTCTGGCGCTTGACGCGGCCGAGCACACCGTCGCACTGCACCGTTTCGCGCGCCGTTTTTCCGACCTTTATACAGAGGCGAAGAAACGGCGAGGGTGGCTGGATTTCGACGATTTGATCCAGAAAGCGCAACAGTTGCTCAGCGATGATCGCGTCGCCGCTTGGGTACTCTACCGCCTAGACGGCGGGATCGACCACATTCTGGTGGATGAGGCGCAGGACACAAGCCCGCTGCAATGGGATGTGATCCGACGGCTGGCCGAAGAGTTTTCCAGCGGCGAGGGCGCGCGTGTTGACGTCACGCGGACGATTTTCGTGGTGGGGGACAAGAAGCAGTCGATCTATTCCTTTCAGGGCGCCGACCCGCGGGAATTTGACCGTATGCAGACCGAATTCGGCTCTAAACTGAACGAATCCGGTCAAAAGCTGTGGGACAGAAGCCTGGATTTCTCGTTCCGCTCTTCTCCGGCGATCCTCGACCTGGTCGACAAGGTGTTTCAGGACGAAGCGGATGCAGGTTTTGGCGGGGGGCCACACATCGCCTTCAAAACCGACCTGCCCGGGCGCGTCGATCTGTGGCCGCTGGTGCCGAAACCGGAAAAGACGCCGGAACGCGACTGGTTCGATCCGGTGGACCGGCGCAGCCCCGAACACCAGTTTCGCACCCTCGCAATGGCAGTGGCCGGGCAGATCAAGCAGATGCTGGATGACGGGGTTCTGATCCCGCACAAGGACGGCCCACGGCCAATTCAACCGCGCGATGTTCTGATCCTCGTGCAGCGCCGTGGCGGTATTTTTCCCGACATCATCCGGGCCTGCAAGGAGTTGAACCTGCCCATTGCCGGAGCGGACCGGCTAAAGGTTGGCGCGGAAACGGCCGTGCGCGACCTTGCCGCTCTGCTGGCCTTCCTCGCCACGCCCGAAGACAGCCTATCCCTCGCAACCGCGTTGCGATCCCCCTTGTTCGGCTGGTCAGAACAGGACCTTTTCACCCTCGCACACCATCGAACCGAGGATGAGTTGTGGCGTGCGTTGCGCACAAAAACCGAGGAATACCCCGAAACGGTCGCGGTTCTGCGTGATTTGCGGAACAATGTGGATTTCCTGCGGCCCTACGATTTGGTCGAACGCGTTTTGACCCGCCATCGGGGACGTCAGCGACTGCTTGCGCGGCTCGGGTCCGAAGCGGAGGATGGGATTAACGCGCTGTTGTCTCAAGCGCTGTCCTATGAGCGCAACGAAGTGCCCAGCCTGACCGGTTTCCTGACCTGGATGGAAACCGATGACCTTGAAGTCAAACGCCAGATCGACAGCGCCTCGAACCAGATCCGCGTGATGACCGTGCACGGGTCCAAGGGACTGGAAGCGCCTGTTGTGATCCTGCCCGAATGCGGGAAGCGGGATGTCCAAATTCGCGATGCGATTATCGACATCGACCGGACGCCAGTGTGGAAAATGCCGTCCGGCCAACTGCCAGCGCGCATGTCCAACCGTCTCGAAGACATGAAGGCCGCCCAGCGCGAGGAATCCCTGCGACTGCTCTATGTGGCTCTAACACGGGCCGAAAAGTGGCTGATCATCGGTGCTGCCGGTGAGCTGAGCAAAGATGGGAGCGACTGGCACCAACGCGTGCAAGCCGGGATGGAGGGCTCTGGCGCGACCGTCCTTGAAACGCCCGTCGGTGCCGGATTGCGGGTGGAGCATGGCGACTGGGCACTGACCCCGGCGCAAGGTGACGATGCACAAGCCAGTGCCGCGCCTTCTATGTCACCGCACTTCCACAACATCGCGCCACCGGCAGAAAAAGAGCGGGAAACAGTATCTCCCTCCGATCTTGGGGGCGCCAAGGCGCTTCCCGGTGATGGGTTGGACGAAGCGACGGCAAAAAGGTTCGGCACGGTTGTGCACGCCTTGCTTGAGACGCCGGGCGCAAGCGCACAGGTTTTGGCACAGGCCGAGTTGAGCGACGCCCTAGAGGCGCAAGCAGAACAACAAGCGCAGCGCGTGCTGTCCGACCCCGATCTCGACTGGCTTTTCACTGGCGACGTGTTGGCCGAAGTGCCTGTGACAGCACCGCTTGGCCACGCCCGACTGCACGGAACCATCGACCGGCTGAAGACCACCCCGACAACGATCCACATCGTGGATTTCAAGACAAACCGCGTCGTGCCACGCGAGCCGGCCGAAACCCCGGAGGGCGTGCTGCGCCAGATGGGCGCCTATGCGTATGCAATCGCTCAGATTTACCCGGATCGCGACATTCGGCTCAGCATCCTTTGGACCCACACATGCGTCCTGATGCCCATTCCGCACGATATCGTGACAGCGGCGCTCGAGCGCACTCAATATCTTGACGATACTCCGGGCGATACCTAGGTTGCGACCCTACGCTTGAGCCTGGCAGGAGAACTCACATGGCAACCGTGGCAGTCACTGACGCGACTTTCGACGCCGAAGTCAAAAATTCCGATGTCCCCGTCGTGGTGGACTTCTGGGCCGAATGGTGCGGCCCGTGCAAACAGATCGGCCCAGCCTTGGAAGAGCTGTCGTCCGAGATGGAAGGCAAGATTAAGATCGCAAAGGTCAATGTGGACGAGAACCCGAACGCGCCCGCGCAGATGGGCGTTCGTGGTATTCCTGCGCTGTTCATCTTCAAGAATGGCGAAGTGATTTCGAACCGCGCTGGTGCCGCGCCAAAGGCCGCACTGCAAAGCTGGATCGAAGACAGCATCTAAGACTTTCGAAGGGCATCCGCCGTGCGGGTGCCCTTACGCCATCGGCCAACCGGCAGCCTTCAATTTCGCTGCAATCTTGGCCTCGGCACTGCCGTGACCTGCGTTGATCGCCATGTGCTGCCACACCCACCAGACATATGCCGCATAATTCGGACAATGCGTTTCGACGTCTTGAAATGCATCCGCATCCTGCCCATCCACCGTGGCATGATGGAAATCCGTTCTGGCGAAGGTGACCGCAGGTTTACCAAAAAACATCGCGTCAAACGCAAGACCTGAGTTCATCGTGACAACAAAAGAACAACGAGGCAGCAACACCTCCCGACCGCCCGTTTGGATTGTCAGACGGGTGTCCGTCTGTGCCAGCCGCTCCAACGCCGCCCGCTCGGCCTGCGTGTATGTCTCTTTGGGATGAAGCGTCGCAACGATGTCGCGGTCCGGGCAAGCCGCACGTGTCCGCGCAATCATGTCGAGCGGCGTACAGATTTGGAATGACCGCTGATCCAGCAGGCGACCTTGCAGCGGGATGTAGACAAAACCGTCATCCGAGATGTCACCCAGCAACGATCCCGCCACACGCTTTTGCCAGAAGGAATAGAAGCGTTTCGCCTCCGCCATCGGAATATCCGCGGCGGGGAAATCGGCACGCGCGACATCCCAATGCCACCGTTTTTCCGTCGGCTGTATCTGCCAGAACGGATAATGGTAGACGCGGCGAAAAGTCAGGCCATGAAGGTTCGGTGGTGGCGTCATCTCGGACAGAGAGTAACCCCGCCGCGACACCGCCTTCAGCCGTTCCGAAAGCACATTCCGATGATAGGACACCTCGAACCCGCGGGGGCGGAGGACATTTTCAATCTTTCGGATGAAATTGTGTTCGCCTGCTTCAGCCCGACGCTTGGTATCAGGGTCTAAATAGAAGCGAACGCGTTTGGGCTGCGGCATGTGTGCACCCTATGCAGCCGGACCACGACCGGCAACCGACCCTTGCCCGTCTTTGGCCAGACCGCCATATATCGGGCAATTGAACAAGGAGAGCCGCATGGCCAGCTCAGAGTTTCCCGGATGGCACGGGACGACGATCATTGGTGTGAAAAAAGACAGCGAGGTCGTGATTGCCGGGGACGGCCAGGTCTCGCTGGGCCAGACGGTGATCAAAGGCACCGCGCGCAAGGTGCGGCGGCTCAGCCCCGGTGGATATGACGTGGTGGCTGGGTTTGCAGGTTCAACCGCAGACGCCTTTACGCTGCTGGAACGGCTTGAAGCAAAGCTGGAAGCGACGCCGGGCCAACTGGCGCGAGCCAGCGTGGAGCTGGCCAAGGATTGGCGCACCGACAAGTACCTGCAAAAGCTGGAGGCGATGCTGATTGTCTCCGACGGCGCCGACATGTTCGTGATCACCGGGGCCGGCGACGTGCTGGAACCCGAACATGACGTAACCGCCATCGGATCAGGCGGCAACTACGCGCTCGCCGCCGCGCGCGGCATGATGGACAGCGACAGGGATGCCGAAGCCGTTGCGCGCGATGCAATGCAAATCGCCGCAGATATCTGCGTTTACACCAACGGCAACCTGACGGTGGAAAGGATCAGGAAATGACCGAGATGACCTATACCCGCATGGGCAACAGCGGTCTGATCGTCAGCCGCATGTGCTTTGGCACGATGACATTCAACGCCGGTTCGGAATGGATTCCCGGCGTGGCAAAGGTCGATCAGAACGACGCAACCGAAATGGTGCACCACGCCCTCGGGTCTGGTGTGAACTTCTTTGACACGGCCGATGGATACTCCAGCGGCGAATCCGAAGTGATCCTGGGCAAAGCGCTGGGAAAGCGCAGGAACGAAGCGGTCATTTGCACCAAGCTGGGGTTCCGTCAGTCGGACCAGATCGGTGACGCGGGCCTAAGCCGTGCCCATGTGCTGAAGCAAATCGACGGCAGCCTGGACCGCATGGGCATTGACCACATTGACCTGCTCGTTCTGCATAAAACCGATTTCACCACCCCGGTCGAGGAAACCCTCGCCGCGCTGCAGACTGCCGTCGAGCACGGCAAGGTACGTTATCTCGGCGTGTCAAATTGGCCCGCCTGGCAGGTGGCGCGCGCTGTGCAATACCAACGCGATCATCGTCTGGCGCCGTTTGTAGCCGGTCAATACCTCTACAACCTCGTGTCCCGCGACATCGAACAGGATGTGCTGCCAATGATGGCGGACATGGGCGGCGGGCTGATGGCGTGGTCACCGCTTGCCGGTGGATTGCTGTCGGGCAAGTACGATCCCGAAAAACTGGAAGACGGTGAGGGACGCCTGAGCGAGGGTGGCGATTTTCTGGGTATCGACACCGGCACGGCACGCAAGATGATCGAAACACTGACCGACATCGCCAAGGCGCATGGGGCGCATCCCGCGACCGTCGCGTTGGCATGGATTCTGGCGCAGGATCGGAGTCACAGCGTGATCTTTGGCGCATCGAAGATGAGCCATATGGATGCGGCGCTCGCGGCACCGGGGCTGACCCTGACACCGGATGAGCAGAAGGCATTGTCTGACATTGCGCCACCCAACAAGCGCTATCCTCATTGGTTCGACACAATGATGACGGACGAATTGAACACACAGATTTTGTCCTGAACACAAAGGCCGCTGAACCTCTCAGCGGCCTTTTCAATGCAGATGATTGAGGGTCAATTCAGTTTGGCCACCCCCAGCGGGACATTGAATTTTTCACACCAGATCCAGACCTCGTTATACGTGGCGGCATCGACCCCGGCGGGCACGTCAAATGTCTGCTGGCCTGCATTGGCCTTAAGCAGCCCCATCAGCGTGTCCTTGTCATATCCGTTGCGGCCCAGCGCGACCTTGGGGTCGGGCGCCCCATCGAACCAGAAATCATCCAACAGGATCACCTGGCTTTTCCCGTTCTTGGTCACGACCTCGGCCCGACCTTTGGTGACATGATTGCTTTTACCGGTGAATTCACCGACGCGCCCGTGACCCCCGGCAAATCCAAGGGACGGCATGGCGGTCGAGGCGAGAATCGTGGCGGATCCAATCAAGAAGGAACGGCGGTTGGTCATGGGAAATCTCCGGTAATGCGTGTGACGCCGCCAACCTACGCTGCCGTCGCGACAAAATAACCCAGCCTCTCGCGCAAGTGATGCAATGACAACGAAATGCGCACCGATCGTTGCGTTTCGGCTGTTTTCGCATAGGTAAGGCGGGACACTTGTAACAAACGGGCCGCTTGTGACTGACCTGACCCCCCGCGAAATCGTCTCGGAACTTGATCGTTTCATCATTGGACAAAAGGACGCCAAGCGCGCCGTGGCCGTGGCCCTGCGCAATCGCTGGCGTCGCAAACAGCTTGGCGACGACCTTCGGGATGAGGTGTATCCGAAAAATATCCTGATGATCGGACCCACCGGCGTGGGCAAGACAGAGATCAGCCGCCGTCTGGCCAAGCTGGCGCGTGCACCGTTCCTCAAGGTTGAGGCAACGAAATTCACCGAAGTGGGTTATGTCGGGCGCGATGTTGAACAGATCATCCGCGATCTGGTCGATGCAGCCATCGCGCAGACACGCGACCACATGCGCGAAGATGTCAAAGCAAACGCGCACAAGGCCGCCGAAGACCGCGTGATCGAAGCCATTGCAGGGACCGACGCGCGGGAAGGCACGCGCGACATGTTCCGAAAAAAGTTGAAGGCGGGTGAGCTTGACGACACCCTGATCGAGCTGGAAGTGGCCGACACCAGCAACCCATTCCCGACCATGGACATCCCAGGACAGCCGGGGGGCGGCATGGGCATGATGAACCTTGGCGATATCTTTGGCAAAGCGCTGGGCGGACGCACCGTGCGCAAAAAGCTGACCGTGGCGCAAAGCTACGAGGTGCTGATCGGCGAAGAGGCAGACAAACTGCTGGACGATGAAATCGTGACCAAGGCAGCGTTGGAGGCCGTGCAGGAAAACGGCATCGTGTTCCTGGACGAGATCGACAAGGTCTGTGCACGGTCCGACGCACGCGGCGCCGATGTCAGCCGCGAGGGCGTGCAACGCGACCTGCTGCCCTTGATCGAGGGAACCACCGTCAGCACGAAACATGGTCCGGTCAAAACGGACCACATCCTGTTCATTGCCTCGGGCGCGTTCCACATAGCAAAGCCGTCTGACCTGCTACCCGAGTTACAGGGCCGATTGCCCATCCGGGTCGAGTTGCGCGACCTGACCGAAGACGACTTTGTCCGCATCCTCGAAGAGACGGACAACGCCCTGACCCTGCAATACACCGCCCTGATGAAGACCGAAGAGGTCACCGTGACGTTTGAACCCGAAGGCATTCGCGCCTTGGCCCGCATCGCGGCCGAGGTGAACAAAAGCATCGAGAACATCGGCGCACGACGGCTTTACACCGTGATGGAGCGCGTGTTCGAAGAACTGTCATTCACCGCACCGGATCGCGCCGGGGACAGCATCACCGTTGACGCGGATTTTGTCGAAACCCATCTCGGCGAACTTGCGCGATCCACGGATGTCAGCCGATACGTGCTCTAGCCGTTTTCCATTCGCTCGGGTACATCCGGGGTATCGAATGGGCAAGGGCTTGGAATGCGCGCACTACTTTTGGTCCTGATCCTTGCGCTGGCCTCGTGCAGCGACAGAACGGCGGCGCCCATCATTCCCGCGGCGCTCGAGATCGGTACAAATCGAAATGTCTTCATCGGCACCACCCGCGGCATCAATGACGCAGGTGAATACGGGATCGGCCGGTCAAAGACCCTGAACCTGTTGCAAGCCACCGTATCCCTGCCGCCCGGTCGCGCGCTGGGCACCGTGTCGGACGGGCAGGACCGACCGAAACCGGACCGCGACTTTGTCATGGCAGGGCTCGACCGCTTTCCCTCGGACCAAAGCTTTCGCGCGTCGCTTGAGGCGGACATCCGGTCCCAACCCCCGAACCAGCGCGAGGTGACGCTCTTCGTCCACGGCTTCAACAACAGCTTCACCGACTCGGCCTTTCGCCTCGCCCAATTGGCCGAGGATCTTGAGATACCGGGCACGCATGTCACCTATTCCTGGCCAAGCCGCGGCAATCCTTTGGGGTACGAATACGACCAAGACAGCGCACTCTTTGCCCGCGACGGCCTCGCGGATATGCTGCGCCTGATCCGATCGGCAGGCCAGCCCGACATCATCCTCGTGGCGCATTCCATGGGAAGTGCGCTGGTCATGGAAACACTGCGGCAGCTTGAAATCGCCGAACCCGGATGGACCGGGCGCAACATCAACGCCGTGATCCTGTTGTCTCCAGACATCAACGTCGATGTGTTCCGCAGCCAATTCTCACGCATCGAAAAAGCGCCGGACCCGTTCGTGGTGATGGTGTCGCGCAAGGATGCGATCCTGCGCGTGTCCTCGCGCCTCAGGGGCGAGAAATCGCAGCTTGGGAACATCCAGAACGCAGACGCAGTCGCGGATTTGCCAATCACGGTCGTGGATGTCACCGCCTTTACCGACCGAAAATCGGGCAACCACTTTGTCGCCGGGGGGTCACCCGCGCTGATCCAGCTGCTCAGGCGATCGTCGGATCTGGACCGCGAATTCCTGCGCGGGCGCCCCGGCACGGTTCTGACAATCCCCGGCGCGCGACGGATCAGAGCACCGGTCCGACAAAGGGAAACCGAAACCACGGCCAGTGACGCCCGGTGACAGGCACCCACCGCCACCCCGAACCCATCGGTGCATTCCTCAAGGACAACCGGCAATGGCTCGCCGCGGGGGCGCTGCTGACACTTCTGTCCTCGTTCGGGCAAACATTCTTCATCTCCATCTTCGCCGGTCAGATCCAGGATGAATTCGGACTGACCCACGGCAGTTGGGGCGCGATGTATGCGCTGGGCACAACGGCCTCGGCTCTGGTCATGGTGTGGGCGGGCGGTCTGACGGATCAGTTCCGCGCGCGTACGCTGGGCGTGGCTGTGCTGGTCATGCTGGCCCTGTCCTGCCTGGCGATGGCCATCAACCCTTACGTGATTGTCCTGCCCATCGTCATCTTTGCGCTGCGGCTCATGGGGCAGGGCATGACCAGCCACATCGCCATCGTGGCCATGGCGCGCTGGTTCGTCGCCACGCGCGGACGCGCCCTGGCCGTTGCAACACTGGGGTTTTCCCTTGGCGAAGCGATCCTGCCAGTGCTGTTCGTATCGTTGATGACTGTCCTGGATTGGCGCCTGCTTTGGGGGATTGCAGCCTGCATTGCCCTACTGGGTGTACCAGCCCTGTCAAAGCTCTTGCGCGAAGAACGCACGCCACAATCCATGGCATCGCAGGACCAAGCCGCCGGGATGGGCGCCCGGCATTGGACGCGGGGCGAGGCGCTAAACCATCCACTGTTCTGGTTCATGGTCCCGGCACTCCTCGGCCTCTCGGCCTTCGGCACCGCCTTTTTCTTCCAACAAGCGCATTATGCGCAGGTCAATGGCTGGACCCACCTGTCGCTTGTCGCGCTCTTTCCGATTTACACGGGCGTCGGCATCGGCGCGATGGTTCTGTCCGGCTTCGCGCTTGACCGTTTTGGCACGGCGCGGCTGATCCCGTTTTACCAAGCGCCCCTCGTCGCGGCGTTCCTGTGCTTTGCATGGGCAGATCAGCTGGGGATGGTGGCGCTTGGCCTTGTGTTCTTCGCCATGACCACCGGGGCCAATTCAACCTTTCCCAATGCATTCTGGGCCGAATTTTACGGCACGCGGTTCATCGGGTCGATCAAGGCGATGGCCGCCGCCGTCATGGTGTTGGGTTCGGCCATCGGGCCTTTGATCACAGGCGTATTGATCGACCTTGGGGTGCCGCTGAACACGCAATATATCGGCGTCGCCGCCTATTTTATTTTGGCGTCGTGCAGCATGTGGACCGGCATCGCGCGCGCCCGGCGCACGCTACCGCTGCCGGCGTAGGTAGACGTAATAGGCACCGCCACCGCCATGGCGCACATTGGCTTGGCTCACCTGCAAAACGACCGACGACAGGGGCGGCATCGACAGCCATTGCGGCACCTGATGCCGCAACACGCCAAAGCGCACCGGGATCGGCCCATCGTCATCGCGGTGCTTGCCTTTGCCGGTGACCACCAGAACCAACCGCTTGCCTTGCCCATGCGCCGACAGGATAAAACGGATCAAGGCCGGGTGCGCACGGTCCGTCGTCATTCCGTGCAGGTCCAACTTACCCTCGGGCTGCAATTTGCCGCGCTTCATCTGGGCAAAGGCCTTGCGGTCCATCTGCACCGGTTGCGCGGCAACCTGATCCACGATGGATGGTGTAAGATTAACGGACGTTTTTGATCCGGCCGGGCGCCCATTCGGTCTGGCTGGTGCAACCTCGAATATCTGTCTGGATCGGGGTGCGGGCGACGGCGTTGTCACAAAGTCATCCGGATGAAATGGCTTTTCCGGGTGCAGGCGATCCGTCTTATCCACCACCTTTCGCCACAGGTCCTCTTCCTCTGGCCGTAACTTGCGACGGGTCATATCGCACCCTCGGGAAGCAGCGCATAGGCGCGCTGTATCGGCATCAACACCATCATCCGACCAGGATCACGCAATCGCCCTGCGGCCCGCCCGGCCTCATCACCCGTGCCAAAGAATACATCGGCCCGCTGCGCACCCTTGATGGCCGAGCCTGTATCCTGCGCGATCATCAAGCGCCGCAACGGGTCCGCCCCGTCCTTTTCGATCCAGACCGGTGCGCCCAGCGGCACGAATTTCGGATCAACGGCAATGGACCGCATGGTTGTAATCGACCTGTTCATGGCACCCAATGGCCCGCGTTCGGCGGGGACTTCGCTCACCTCACGAAAGAACACATAGGACGGGTTGTGGTACAGCAACTCTTTTCCAACATCGGGATTGCGCTGTACGTAATTCCGGATGACCTGCGCGCTGACCTGATGCGCGGCATAGGTGCCGCGCCGCACCAGTTCCGCACCCACGGACCGATACTCGTGCCCGTTAAAGCCGCTATATCCAACGCGGATCATCTGGCCGTTCGGTAAGCGGATTCGCCCTGATCCCTGGATCTGCAGAAAAAACAGCTCGACCGGATCATCGACCCAAGCAATTTCGAGCCCACGACCTTGCAGAAATGGCCCTTCAAGGATTTGCCGCCGTGTCAGCCAGGGGCGGATGGCCCGTGCTTCGGGTGGCATGGCATAAACAGGATAGCGGTAGCGCGCACTGCGCGTCAGCGACCCGTCCAGCTCCGGTTCAAAGTAACCCGTGAACATGGCAGGCTGACCATCTTCGATCAGAACCGGGCGAAAGAACAATTCAAAGAATGCGCGCGCGTCGGGCACGTCGCCCGCCAAGGCACAAAGCGATGTCCAATCGGGATCATCCATGTCTTGGCACGTGTTGCGAAAGGTCGTCAGGGCCGCCGCATGGTCATCTTGCGCCCAACCGTCGAGGGACGCAAAATCAAGTACGGTGTATTTGATATCGGACGCAGAGGCTGTCATGGCCCAGAAGGTTGCGCAGACAACCGATACCCAAAACCGGACTATGCGTCGGTCGACACAAGTATCCAATTCGGATCGTCCGCACCCATCGTTCGGGAGAAGGCCCATGTGTCTTTCTGCCGCTTCACCTCAGTCAGACTACCTTCTACGATATCTCCGCCCTGATCGCGAACAGCAGATTTAAGTTCTGCGACAAAGCGGATCGTCAACTCGCCTTCGCTTGTGTCGGGATCGAATGTTGCATCCGTCAGCTTCAGCTCGCGTACACCCACAAACTCCGCCTCGATGGTCAGTCCCTGATCCTCGCGCGCGGCGACGCCGTCGACAAAGGATTCGTAAATCTCTTCGGACAGGAACGGCTGGATGTCGGCAAGGTTGCCGTTCTCATATCCCATCACGATCATTTCATAGGCACCACGGGCACCGCCCAGAAACTCTGCCACGTGGAACGATGGCTCAACCCGCTTCATCTCGGCCAGCGCCTTGGCCGCGTCGCTGTCCTCTTCCACGTGGTCGGTGATGTCCAAGTCCGGCCCACCCTCAATCACCTCAAGGTCGGGGCGGTTCAACCGATCACTGGGCTGTTTCGGAACGGGGGGCTGTTCGAACCCTTCGCGTGTTCCCAACACGTTTTTAAGGCGCAAAATCAGGAAAACAGCGATGCCGGCAAGCACCAGTAACTGGATAAGCGGAGAGTTCATTCAATCCTCGTCTTTCGGGGTCGGGTGGCGATTGCGCCGTCGGACCCTTATGTAGGTGCGCAAGGGGCGCAAGTCCACTGTACGGCCCCTTGTGGAAAACGAAAGGATTGCTTGGATGTGGCTGTTTTTGGCCTTTCTTCTGGTTCCGCTGATCGAGATCGCCCTGTTCATCCAGATCGGTGGCGCGATCGGGCTGGGCTGGACCCTGCTGATCGTGGTGATCACCGCCGTGCTCGGCACGATGCTGGTGCGGGCGCAAGGCATGCAGGCGCTCGGGCAGGTAAAGTCATCGTTCAACCAGATGCGCGACCCCAGCGAGGCACTGGCCCACGGCGCCATGATCCTCTTTTCCGGCGCCCTGCTGCTGACACCCGGTTTCTTCACCGACGCCGTGGGCTTTGCGCTTCTGGTGCCGGGCGTGCGCCTTGCGGTCTTCCGCTGGGCACGGTCGCGGATCAAGGTCACAACGTTCTCGACGCATGGCACGCCCCGCCCCGATCCCAACATCGTCGATGGCGAATATACCGAGGTTGATCCCGACCAACGCGAGGTTCATGGCCCCTCCGGCTGGACCAAGCATTGAGGCCAACGGGCCAAGCTGCTACGACAGCGGTGACATTTTATTTGCCTCGGAGAGAAAACAGATGGCCGAAGAACAAGCCACACAGCCCGCTGCGCCGCAGATGCGCGTATTGGGTCAATACATTCGCGATATGTCATTTGAAAACATCGTGTCGCAGAAAGGTGCTGCACCGGACGTGCAGCCCGACGTTCAGGTTCAGGTGAACCTGGACGCAAAGAAACGCGCCCAGGACAACCAATACGAATGCTCGATCAAGCTGAACGTGACCTCCAAAGCCAAGGAAGGTGACACCGTTCTGTTCGTTCTGGAGATCGACTATGTCGGCATGTTCCACATCGAAAACGTGCCCGAGGATCAGATGCACCCGTTCCTGCTGATCGAATGCCCGCGCATGATCTTCCCGTTCCTGCGCCGCGTGGTCAGCGACATCACCCGCGACGGCGGCTTCCCGCCGCTGAACCTGGAAAACATCGACTTCGTATCGCTCTACCGCAACGAAATCGCGCGTCGGCAAAAAGAAGCCGCGCCATCCGAACCGGTCAACTGACCCTGATCAATCTGAAAAAGGCCCGGTGCCCGCACCGGGCTTTTTTATTTGTGCCACAGCGTCGCGTCCCCCAAACCGCCAACAAACGCGGCATGTGCTGACGCTTCTTCGGCTGTCAGCCGCTCGGGCAGAGGGCGGGGCCGCGGCGGGGGGGTCCAGGCCTCAATATCAACGGTGTCGGCGCTGCTGCCGCCACGGGTGGACAGACCAAAATCGGGCTGCCGCCCCCCGATCAGTTCCAGATACACCTCGGCCAGAATTTCACTGTCCAGCAGCGCGCCGTGCAGGGTACGGGCCGAATTGTCGATGCCAAAGCGACGGCATAGCGCATCAAGCGATGCAGGCGAGCCGGGAAACCGGCGGCGCGCGATATCCAACGTGTCGATGGCGCGATCAAACGGAAGTTGCGGCAGGCCCATCCACTTCAGCTCGGCATTCAGAAATTTCATGTCAAAGGCCGCGTTGTGGATCACCAGCTTTGCGTCGCCGATGAAATCCACGAACTTTTGACCCAATTCCGCGAATTTCGGTTTGCCCCGCAGGAAATCATCGCCAAGCCCATGCACCTCAAACGCCTCTTGCGGCATGGCGCGTTCGGGGTCGATATATTCATGGAACACGTTGCTGGTCGGGACGTGGCCGATCAACTCGATGGCACCGATTTCCACGATCCGGTCACCGCTTTCGGGATCAAATCCCGTGGTCTCTGTGTCCAGTACAATCTCACGCATGTGCGACGCTGCCCCTGATCTGCCGAACCACAGAATGAACCTGCGCGCGGGCATGTTCAACTGTGTCTGTTTCAATGACATAATCCGCGCGCTCACACTTTTCCGCGCTCGGCATCTGTTTTGTCAGAATGGCGTCAAACTGCGCGTCCGTCATGGATCCGCGGGCAAGGACGCGGGCCCGTTGCGTGGCTGCATCCACATGGACAACAGCAACGGCATCCATGGCCTTGTCACCGCCCGTTTCAAACAGAAGCGGGATATCAAAGACGACAATGTCGGCATCAACCCCCGCCAGAAAATTCTGCCTGTCGGTCACGACAAGGGGGTGGACGATGCTTTCGATGGCTTTCAGGGCCGTTGGGTCGTCTGCGATGATCACCCGCAGTCTTTCACGGGATACGGCACCGTCTGCCACCGCGTCGGGGAATTGCGCCTGCATCGGGGCCACAGCGGCACCGCCGACATCGTACAATCTATGCACGGCGGCATCTGCATCCCAAAGCGCACAGCCTTCTTCGACAAACATCGCCGCAGTCGTCGATTTCCCCATCCCGATGGACCCGGTCAGGCCAAGTTTGAAAGTCATCGCAGCGCCGCCGCACGCGTTGCGCTGTCCACAACAGGGCGATGACCAAACCACCGCTCAAAGGCGGGAACCGCCTGATGCAGCAACATCCCCAAACCATCGACCGTGACACAGCCTGCCGCTTCGGCAGCAGCAAGAAGATCGGTCTTGAGCGGGGCATAAACCAGATCGGTCACAAGTGTGCCTGCGCGCAACCCGTCCAGTGGCACGCGCATGGCGGGCTTTCCAATCATACCCAGCGACGTGGTGTTCACGACAAGCGCTGAATCCTCCAGAACATTGCCCGCCTGAACCCAGTCCACAACCGACACCTTCTTGCCGAAATCATCCGCCAGTTTTTCCGCACGAACCCGTGTTCGGTTGGTCAAAAGAATCTCAGGCACGCCCGCATCCAACAAAGACGCAAGGACCGCCCGTGCCGCCCCGCCCGCGCCCATCACCGTGGCCGGTCCAGCCCCCGGGTCCCAATGCGGCGCACCGGCTTTCAGGTTCTCGATGAAACCATACCCGTCCGTGTTGTCCGCATGAATTTGTCCGTCCCTGCGGAAAATCAACGTATTGGCAGCCCCGATGAGGGTCGCGCGATCTGTGACAAGATCGGCAAGTTCCAGCGCGGCCTCCTTGTGAGGGATGGTGATGTTCACCCCCACAAATCCGGCTTTGGGCAGCGTGCGCAAGACATCCTCCAGATCCCGTGCAGCAACATCCATCGGGATGTAATCGCCCTTCAACCCAAGCGTTCTGAGCCAGTGGCGATGCAATTGCGGCGACTTTGAATGCGCTATCGGCGTTCCGATGACGCCCGCCAAAGGAATTTTGTCGCTCATTCTTACCTGCCTTCGATTATCCGTCGATCACCCCACGCAGCGTCAGGAAGGCGAGCAGTTCCAACAGTGGCATCCCGAGAACATTGAAATAGTCCCCCTCGATGCTGTGAAACAGCCGCACCCCCTCGGCCTCTAGCTGATATGCGCCAACTGAATGGCGGATGTCATCCCAATTTCTGGCCATATAGTCATTCAGGTAGCCATCCGACACCTGCCGCATCCGCAACCGGACCTGTCCGACATGCCGCCAGATCGGTTTTCCCTCGTGATAGATCACGGCGGCCGACAAAAGCATGTGCCGTTCACCGCGCATGGCGCGCAACTGATCTGTAGCCTCTTCTGGGTCGGAAGGTTTTGACAGAATTTGTCCATCAAAGGCCAGCACCTGATCACACCCGATCACCATGGCCCCCGGCACCTTGTCGGCAACCTTGCGCGCTTTCATCTCGGCCAGCGCATCCGCGACGTCGCGAGGCGGGGCGCCCTCTGCGATCAGCGCGTCCTTGATCGCATCCTCGTCCACACGCGGCGCCATGGCATCAAAGGGCACACCGGCATTGCGCAAAAGCTGTGCCCGGATCGACGAACCGGACGCAAGGACGATGGGGGTGGTCATGTGGATATCCCTGTGTGCTGCTGAGGTCGAAGTGTGGGATCAAAACCGCGAAGGCAAGGCACATCTGGCGACAGCGGAGATCTTTGGTCAAAATCAGGCACTTTGCCAAGCGTTCATACCCCATGGGTAAGAATAAACCGTGGCATGAGGACAAGTCCGTTCATGACTTGTTAAGCACATGTTTTTCCACAACCACTGTTACCGATGACCTAAACAAGTGTTTGTTTTTATTTTGTTTTTTACTGTTTTTCCGAAGACGTTAACAAAATGTCAAAACATGTCCCACCATGGGACACTGCATGGATAAACGGATAATCCACAGAAATCCCGACCCCTACAAAATCATCATCTCTTTTCTTTCTTATATTTATTTATAAGGGTGGCGCCGAACTTCACGGACAGGCGAACGCATGGATTTTCTCATCTCCCTTTATCCCTGGATCAAGGCGCTGCATATCATGTCTGTCATCGCCTGGATGGCCGCCCTGTTCTACCTCCCCCGCCTCTATGTCTACCACGCAGAAAGCGTCGGTCTCGAAGGAGAAACCCACGCCCTGTTTCAAACCATGGAATACAAGCTGCTCAAGGTCATCATGAACCCAGCCATGATCGCAACCTGGCTTTTTGGGCTGGCACTCGCCGCCATCCCCGGCGTGATTGACTGGGGTGCCGTCTGGCCCTGGACCAAACTGATCGGGATCCTCGCAATGTCCGGCTTCCATGGCTGGCTGAGCAAGCAGCGCAAGGCATTTGCTGCGGGCGGGCCGGTCAAGACCGGGCGGCAGTACCGAATGATGAACGAAGTGCCGACGCTTCTCATGGTTCTGATCGTACTGTCGGTCGTCCTGAAGTTCTGAGTTCATTGACTCCTGCCGCCACAGCACTTATGTGCTGCCTCGCACCCCGTCCGGGGACCGCACACAGCTTTCACATTTGACTGGACGCGCACCGCTGCAACACTGCGGGCCAAGAGTATTCCCATGACCGCAGAACGCCTCGCCCTTGCTGACCTCAAGGCGCAAAGCCCCAAAGACCTCCTTTCCACCGCAGAAGAGCTTGAGATCGAAAACGCCTCGACCATGCGGAAGGGCGAAATGATGTTCCAGATCCTGCGCGAGCGCGCGGACGAGGGATGGGAAATTTCTGGCGATGGCGTGCTGGAGGTTCTTCAGGACGGCTTTGGCTTTCTTCGCTCCCCAGAGGCGAATTATCTGCCAGGTCCCGATGACATCTATGTCTCGCCCGATATGATCCGGCAATATTCACTCCGCACCGGCGACACGATTGAAGGGGTGATCAAGGCGCCCGACGATACCGAGCGTTACTTTGCCCTGACCAATGCGACCAAGATCAACTTTGAAGAGCCCGAGCGCGCCAAGCACAAGATTGCCTTTGACAACCTGACGCCGCTTTATCCCGATGAACGGCTGACATTGGAAAAGAAAGACCCGACAACCAAGGATCGGTCGGCACGCATCATCGACCTGGTAGCCCCGATCGGGAAAGGGCAGCGGTCATTGATCATGGCTCCGCCGCGCACCGGTAAGACGGTTCTTCTGCAAAACATCGCGTCCAGCATCGAACAGAACCATCCAGAATGTTACTTGATCGTTTTGCTGATTGACGAGCGCCCCGAAGAGGTGACCGACATGCAGAGGTCAGTTCAGGGGGAAGTCGTGAGTTCCACCTTTGACGAACCGGCGACTCGCCACGTGGCGGTTTCGGAAATGGTGATTGAAAAAGCCAAGCGCCTTGTGGAACATAAGCGAGATGTTGTTATCCTTTTGGATTCGATCACAAGACTTGGTAGAGCATTCAACACTGTCGTGCCATCGTCCGGTAAGGTGCTGACAGGTGGTGTTGATGCCAACGCATTGCAGCGCCCCAAACGGTTCTTTGGTGCTGCGCGTAACATCGAAGAAGGTGGATCGCTGACCATCATTGCAACGGGTCTGATCGAGACCGGCAGCCGCATGGATGAGGTGATCTTTGAAGAATTCAAGGGCACTGGTAACTCTGAAATCGTCCTGGATCGTAAGATTGCAGACAAGCGCGTGTTCCCCGCGATCGACATTCTCAAGTCCGGGACGCGGAAAGAGGATCTGCTGGTCGACAAAGTCGATCTGGCCAAGACATTTGTGCTGCGCCGCATCCTCAACCCGATGGGCACGACCGACGCGATTGAATTCCTGATCTCAAAGTTGAAACAGACCAAGACGAACAGCGAGTTCTTTGACTCAATGAACACCTGATCCATTCGCCGGAGGAAGAGGGATGGATACGATCTTTGCCCTCGCCACGGCGCAGGGACGTGCTGGCGTTGCGGTTGTCCGTATTTCGGGCCCGGCAGCAAAACGTGTTGCCCGGGGGCTTTGTTCCGATCTGCCACAGTCCAGGCAGATGGTGACGCGTGTGTTGCGTGACGCGAAAGCGCAACCCCTCGATCACGCCCTGATCCTTGTTTTCGATGCCCCGCGCAGTTTCACGGGTGAGGACGTCGTTGAACTGCACCTTCATGGAAGTGTCGCTGTGGTTTCCGCCGTTTTGCGGGAGTTGGGTAAAACCGAAGCGCGTATGGCGGAGCCCGGAGAATTTACCCGCCGCGCGCTTGAAAACAACAAGATGGATCTGGCCCAGGTCGAAGGTTTGGGTGATCTGATCGAAGCGGAGACCGAAGCACAGCGGCAACAGGCGCTACGAGCAGTATCGGGTGCGCTTGGGGCGCAGATCGAGACCTGGCGCAGCCTTTTGATCCGAGCGGCAGCTTTGATTGAAGTGACGATAGATTTCGCGGATGAGGACGTACCTGTTGATGTCACGCCCGAGGTGCAGGACCTGTTGGAGCAAGTGACATATGGCATCCGCAAACAGCTAGTGGGTTTTTCGGCGGCAGAGCGGATCCGGGTTGGCTTTGACGTTGCGATTGTGGGTGCACCAAATGTCGGTAAATCCACTTTGTTAAATGCACTGGCACAGCGTGAGGCAGCGATCACATCGGACATCGCGGGCACGACCCGGGATGTCATCGAGGTGCGGATGGATCTGGATGGCCTACCTGTCACCTTGCTGGATACGGCAGGTCTTCGAGAATCCGAAGATCAGATTGAGGCCGAAGGAATTACGCGGGCGATATCGCGGGCGCGGGACGCGGACTTGCGTGTTTTTCTCGTGGAACCCGGTGAAGAACTGCTGGTCCCGGTACAGGATGGGGACGTGGTGCGTGCACCCAAAGCTGATCTGAGAGTCGATGACTTGCCCGCTGTTTCCGGAGCAACGGGAGTGGGTGTTGATGATTTGGTCCAGGATGTCACAAAAGCACTGCTAAACCGCAGCCAATCAGCTGGCCTTGTCACACATGAGCGGCACCGCGCGGCGATGGAACGCGCATTGATTGATTTGTCATCGGCGTCCACATTGGTGGCGGCGGGGCCAGATCAGTATGATATTGCCGCGGATGAGATGCACGTTGCGATTCGATCCTTGGAGGCGGTTGTTGGGCGTGTGGATGTTGAGAATCTGCTGGATGAAATCTTTTCCAGTTTTTGCCTAGGTAAGTGATGGAGTGTTTCACGTGAAACATTTTGGCGTTGTGGTTATTGGCGGAGGACACGCCGGGACCGAAGCTGCACATGCGTCCGCTCGCATGGGTGTGTCTACGGCGTTGGTAACAATGAAACGGTCTGGCATCGGTGTGATGTCATGCAATCCGGCGATCGGAGGTTTGGGAAAGGGACATCTCGTACGGGAAATCGACGCCATGGATGGCGTTATGGGCCGCGTGGCGGACGCGTCGGGGATCCAGTTCCGGTTGCTGAACCGCCGAAAAGGTCCAGCGGTTCAGGGTCCGCGCACGCAATCTGATCGCGCTGTTTATCAGAGTACGATGCTGCGGATCACCGAAGAGATGCCGAATTTGAACGTGGTTGAAGGCGAGGTCATTGATTTTCGTATGGACGGCGATGATGTTTCAGGCGTCATCCTGCGAGACGGAAGCGAAATCTCGGCATCAGCGGTCATTTTGACGACTGGCACATTCTTGCGCGGCGTGATCCATATTGGCGATTCGTCATATTCCGGTGGGCGAATGGGAGATGAAGCGTCTGTGCCGCTGGCAGACCGAATGGACAGTTTCGCCCTGCCGATGGGCCGTCTTAAAACGGGGACACCACCGCGTCTGGACGGACGAACGATCCGCTGGGACATTCTTGACGTTCAGGACGCAGATGCGGAGCCCAGCCTGTTTTCTTTCCTGTCTACATTTGCCCCCCTACGGCAAATTGCATGTGGAATCACGCATACGAATAGTGAAACCCACGATATTATTCGGGAAAATCTTGGTCGGTCAGCGATGTATGGCGGGCATATTGAGGGTGTTGGCCCGAGGTATTGCCCCTCGATCGAGGATAAGATCGTTCGTTTCGCGGACAAGGATAGTCATCAAGTGTTCCTTGAGCCGGAAGGATTGAACGACCATACGATTTATCCAAATGGGATTTCGACATCTCTTCCGGCAGATATTCAAGTGGAGTACGTCCGCTCCATGGTTGGTTTGGAGAATGCCAAAATCCTTCAGCCCGGTTATGCCATTGAGTACGATTATGTGGATCCTCGGTCGTTGAATGCGGATCTTGCCGTGCGGGGCATTCAAGGATTGTATTTGGCCGGGCAGATCAACGGCACCACAGGTTATGAGGAGGCGGCGGCACAAGGTCTTGTCGCTGGGATAAACGCAGCGCATTCAGTTGTCGGGCGGGAACCTGTGAGGTTTCGTCGCGATGAAAGCTATATCGGAGTGATGATTGACGATCTGACGACCCGCGGCGTGACCGAGCCATATCGGATGTTTACATCACGCGCTGAGTTTCGTTTGTCGTTGCGCGCCGACAATGCTGATCAACGGCTGACTGAGTTGGGCCGTAACTTGGGTTGCGTGTCTGACGCGCGATATGCTGTTTTTGAACGAAAAAGGGCTGCGTTGGATGGATTGCGGACGCGGTTGCAGGAGGAGCAATTCACACCAAAACAAATTGCCGAGCAGGGAATCCGGATCAATCAGGATGGAACGAAGCGGACTCCATTTCAGGTTTTGGCGTTCCCCGATGTGACTTTCGATCATGTAAAAAACCTGGTTCCGGATCTGGATAACTACGCGTCCGAAATTCAGGAGCAGGTTGCGCGTGACGCCTTGTACGCAAATTACATCGCGCGGCAACGGAAGGACATTGAAAAACTTCGCAAGGACGAGCAGCTAAAGATCCCTGCGGGTTTTGACTACTCCGCAATCTCAGGACTCTCATCTGAACTGCAAAGTAAGCTGATGACTGTTCAACCGTCGGATTTGGCGCAGGCGGGTCGGATTGATGGTATGACGCCAGCGGCACTGGCTCTGATCCTGGGACGTATCCGTTATTTGGAAAAGAGATCGGCATGAACGCGATACCGGACTGGGCATCGCGTAATGTTTCACGTGAAACAGTCGATAAGCTTCAAGCTTACGCTGCGCTGATCCGAAAGTGGACGCCGAAAATCAATCTTGTCGCCAAGTCCACATTGGCTGACCTGGAGGTCAGACATATTTGGGATAGCGCTCAAGTTTTCGAAGAGCGTCCAGGCGTGTGGGCTGATCTTGGTACCGGTGGCGGCCTTCCGGGAGTTGTTGTTGCGATCCTTGCTCAGGAGCAAAAGAGAGAAATGCAATGCATTCTTGTCGAGAGCGACCAGAGGAAAGCAGCTTTTCTTAGAACCTGTGCGCGTGAGTTGGAGCTTCCAATAATCGTCATGGCGCAGCGGGTCGAGGATATCCCGCCGCTATGTGCTCATACTATATCGGCTCGTGCGTTGGCCTCGTTGGACATGTTGCTCGGGTTTGCTCAGCGGCATCTTACAGAAGACGGCTTGTGCATTTTTCAGAAGGGCGCCCAATGGCGGCAAGAAGTGGCTGAAGCTGAAAAAAACTGGCGGTTTGCATATGAGGCTGTGCCCAGTAAAACCGATGTTGAAGCAGTTGTTCTAAAGATCAAGGATATCCAGCGTGTCTGATCCGACGCGCCCGCCCGGGCCCAAGATTATTTCCGTTGCCAACCAAAAGGGTGGAGTGGGCAAGACCACGACTACCATCAATCTGGCGGCCGCGTTGGTGGAGTTGGGTCACAGAGTTCTTGTTGTAGATCTTGACCCCCAAGGAAACGCGTCAACCGGGTTCGGCATCGAAATGGATGACCGCGAACGCACGACATACGACCTGTTGCTGGAGGATGTGGCGCTGCAAGATGTGATCCTCGCCACAGATATTGAGGATTTGGCGATCATCCCGGCAACGGTTGACCTGAGTTCAGCGGATATCGAACTGATTTCGAATGAAAAGCGCAGCTTTCTACTGCATGACGCGCTGCGCCAGACGGACATGGATGCTTATGAATTCGATTTCATCCTGATTGACTGCCCGCCGTCTTTGAACCTTTTGACTGTCAACGCAATGATCGCATCACATTCGATACTTGTTCCGCTGCAAAGCGAATTTTTCGCTCTCGAGGGCTTGTCACAACTGATGCTCACTATTCGTGAGGTCCGGCAAACTGGCAACCCGAACTTGCGGATCGAAGGTGTGGTGCTGACAATGCACGATGCGCGCAACAACTTGTCTCAGCAAGTTGAGCAGGACGCACGTGAAAATCTTGGGGATATTGTGTTCAAGACACGGATTCCTCGAAATGTGAGGGTGAGCGAGGCGCCATCCTTTGCGGTGCCGGTGCTTGCGTATGATAGCACTTCTAAAGGTGCGATAGCCTATCGCGACCTGGCCAAGGAGCTGGTCGCCAACAATGCAGCAGTAGGGGCCTGATATGGCGAGCAGTGATAAAAAGCGTGGTCTGGGTCGTGGTCTGTCCGCCCTTATGGCTGATGTGAATGAGCCGACAGGGCCGACGACGTCATCCGATGGGGGAGAAAAACGTGTCCCGATTGAGAGGATCAAGCCGAATCCCAATCAGCCGCGCCGCCAGTTCGACGCCGCTCCGCTTGAAGATCTGATTGCGTCGATCAAGGAGAAGGGCGTTCTTCAGCCGCTGATTGTCCGGCCATCCGGCGATGGGTTCGAGATTGTGGCGGGTGAACGTCGTTGGCGCGCAGCACAACAGGCGCAACTGCACGAACTTCCTGTCTTGGTGCGCGACTTTACAGATACTGAGGTTCTGGAAGTCGCCATTATTGAAAACATCCAGAGAGCAGATCTGAACCCGATTGAAGAGGCGGCGGGATACAAGCAGCTGATGGACCGCTTTGGCCATACGCAGGAAAAGATGGCGGAGGCGCTGGGTAAATCGCGCAGTCATATTGCCAATCTACTGCGGCTCTTGCATTTGCCAGAGGCCATTCAGACATTCGTGACGGATGGATCGCTGAGCGCTGGGCACGCGCGCGCGTTGATCACGGCAGATGATCCCGTTGCGCTTGCCAAGAAGGTCATCGCTGGTGGCCTATCCGTGCGGGCGACCGAAGCCTTGGTGAAAAAAGGAACAGAGGCGTCTGGAAACAAGGTATTCACAGGCTCTGCGAAACCAAAAGCCGAGAAGGACGCGGACACTCGCGCGCTCGAAGATGATCTGTCTGCGGCTACGGGCGTCAAAGTGTCTTTGGCGCACAGGCCAGATGGTGAATCTGGTACACTGACGTTGCAGTACGAAACGCTGGATCAACTGGATGATCTGTGTCGCCGGCTTAGTGCGACCTAGTTGTCCAGGAGCGACCTCAACACTCCATTCAGAAGGCTAAACCCTTGATATGTAACGGATAAACGGTTCTGATATGCAGATATCAGGCCCATATCCATTAGCTCATCAAGTTTGGTTGGGTTAAAACTGCGACCAGACAGCTGGGTGTATCGATCCATGTCGATACCTTCGCTTAGACGCAAACCCATCATCACGTATTCCGTCGCCTGATCTGCGCCCGAAAGCGTCTCGGATGTTTCACGAGTGTCGCCTTGCAGCCAAGCTGTCGGCATCCGCTGTTGTTCAGTGGCGATGCGGGAACCGTTCAGAGTAAGTCGCCCGTGCGCGCCAGGGCCAATCCCGGCATAGTCTCCGTATCTCCAGTAGATGAGGTTGTGCCGCGACTCAGCGCCGTCGCGCGCATGGTTTGACACTTCGTAGCGTGGCATGTTGTGTGCTGTGCAAATGTCCTGCGTCAGTGCGTACATGTCGGCGGACAGGTCGTCGTCCGGTAAACCGCGCAGTTGCCCCCGTTTGTACCGATCTCCGAATGCTGTTCCCGGCTCAACCGTCAGTTGATACAAGGAGATATGATCAAGGTTGAGCGCCAACGCTTGCTGAAGTTCGCGCTCCCATTGGATGACAGACTGTTTCTGACGCCCATACATGAGATCGAAACTCACGCGATCAAAGGTTGATCTGGCGACATCAAATGCGGCCAGACCCTCTGCCGCGCTATGTAGACGGCCAAGTGCGCGCAAATCGGAGTCATTGAGCGCCTGGATCCCCATCGACACGCGGTTGATGCCAGCCGCTCGGAATGCGGCGAATTTTTCGGCCTCTACCGAGGTTGGATTCGCCTCAAGCGTCACTTCGACATCGTTGGCCATCGGCCATGTTCGAGCGGCAGCGCTCAAGACGGCGTCGACTGTGGAGGGCGCCATAAGGCTTGGCGTGCCGCCGCCAAAGAAAACGGACCGCAGTACACGGCCCGGCGTCAGGGCGCCAACGCGTTCTACTTCTGACACCAGCGCTGTACGCCACGCATCATGATCGACTGCATTGGTCACATGGCTGTTGAAGTCGCAGTAGGGACACTTGGCCGCACAAAACGGCCAGTGGACATACAGCCCGAAACCGCCGGCTTCCCAATCCTCAGCCAAAGCAACCTGCGATCAGTTTCTTGAAACTGTCGGCCCTGTGGCTGATCGCGTTTTTCTCGTCCGCCGACATTTCGGCAAAGGTGCGGTCGTGGCCGATGGGTTGGAACATCGGGTCATAGCCGTGGCCCAGCTTGCCGCGGACCGGCCAGACCAAGGTGCCCTCGACCGTTCCGGCGAAAACCTCCTCATGTCCATCCGGCCAGGCCAGTACGAGCGTCGAGCAGAATCGCGCTGTCCAAGGCTGTGCCGCCTGGCGTTCCACCAGTTCGGAATTTGTGCGTGTCATGGCCATCATGAAGTCGCGGCCGTTTGGTGTTTCGGCCCAATCCGCGGTGTACACACCGGGCGCGCCATCCAAGCCATCGACCTCGATCCCGGAATCGTCTGCGAGGGCAGGGAGGCCCGTGGCCTTGACTGCTGCTTGAGCCTTGATCCGCGCGTTGCCGACAAATGTCGTTTCGGTCTCGTCCGGTTCGGGCAGATTCATGTCCTTGGCTCCAACGACCGACACGCCAAAGGGGTGGAACAGTTGCTCCATCTCTTCCAGCTTACCTGCGTTGTGTGTGGCGACCAGTATCTTGTCGCCATCAAAGCGCCGGCTCATGCTGTGGCGCCTTGTTGCAAAGCGACCAGCTCTCCGACCCCTTTTTCTGCCAAGTCCATCAAGGCATTCATCTGATCGCGCGAGAATGTCGCGCCTTCGGCGCTCATCTGCACTTCGATCAATTGCTTGTCACCGGTCATGATGAAGTTGCCATCAACGCCTGCATCGCTGTCTTCGGGATAGTCGAGGTCGAGCACGGGTTGGCCCGCATAGATTCCGCAACTGATCGCCGCGACGGGTGAGATCAGCGGATCGGTGATGACATCACCGGCTTTCATCAGTTTGTTCACAGCCAGCCGCAGCGCGACCCAGCCGCCGGTGATGGCGGCACAGCGTGTCCCGCCATCGGCCTGCAAAACGTCGCAATCCACTGTGATCTGGCGTTCTCCCAATGCAACCCGGTCCACGCCCGCCCGCAGGGAACGCCCGATCAACCGCTGAATCTCGACCGTACGACCGCCCTGCTTTCCGGACGCAGCTTCGCGACGCATGCGGGTGTTTGTTGCCCGGGGCAACATACCGTATTCTGCGGTGACCCAACCCAACCCAGACCCCTTGATGAAGGGCGGCACACGATCCTCGATTGTTGCGGTGCACAGAACATGTGTGTCGCCCACCTTGATCAGGGCGGACCCCTCGGCGTGTTTGGTAAAGCCTGTTTCGATGGAAACAGACCGCATTTCGCTCAGTTCTCGACCAGAGGGGCGCATGTGATGTCCTTTTGAGTGTGTGTGTTGGGGATAGCCCTGCGCCCCAACTGGTGGCAACCCCGATTGACCTTTGTTTTCCGAGGTCTTTAATACCTAAAGATGACCGACACGCAGAAACTGCTGGACGAAATGAATGACCGCTCGCGAGAGGTGTTTCGCCGTGTGGTCGAGGGGTATCTGGATTCCGGCGATCCTGTCGGCTCTCGCACCCTGACGCGTGATTTCAGTGAAAAGGTCAGTGCCGCGACGATCCGCAACGTGATGCAGGACTTGGAATTCATGGGCCTGCTCGACAGCCCGCATGTCAGCGCGGGCCGTATCCCGACGCAACGTGGCTTGCGAATGTTTGTCGATGGGTTGCTGGAAGTTGGGGTGCCGGACGAGTCCGATCGTGAAAAGATCGACGCCACACTGGGCTCAAATGAACGTGACGTGGGCGGTTTGCTGGATCGCGTCGGCTCCGCTTTGTCGGGTGTGACCCAGGGCGCGTCATTGGTCCTGACGCCAAAGCACGAGGCCGCGATCAAGCATCTGGATTTTGTACCTTTGGGGCCCCAACAAGCGCTGGTGGTTCTGGTCTTTGCCGATGGGCATGTCGAAAACCGCTTGTTTCAGCCGCCACCCGGGCAAACGCCGTCGTCCATGCGAGAGGCGGCCAACTTCCTGAACGCGATGATCGAAGGGCGCACGCTGAGTGAGGTGAAAACCATCATGCAGCGGGAGATCGCGGACCGGCGGCAAGAGATCGATTCGCTGGCGCACGCGCTGGTCGAAAGTGGTCTTGCGTCGTGGACCGGCGAGGGGGACACGCCAGAACGCCTGATCGTGCGCGGGCGTGCCAACCTGCTCGACAACTCGTCTGAGGCAGAGGATCTGGACCGCATCCGATCCCTTTTTGACGATCTTGAACGCAAGCGTGACATCGCCGAATTTCTGGACCTGACCCAGGACGGCGACGGTGTGCGCATTTTTATTGGTTCAGAGAACAAACTTTTCTCACTTTCGGGTTCCTCTTTGGTGGTTTCCCCATATATGAACGCGGATCGAAAGATTATCGGAGCGGTTGGGGTCATTGGACCCACGCGGCTGAACTACGGCCGGATCGTTCCGATTGTGGATTACACAGCCCAGCTGGTCGGGCGGATGCTGACGGACCGCAATGAAAGGTGACACATGGCTGAGCCGAAGAATGATGAATTCCTTGATGACATCGATATGGCGGAGGAAGAAGTCTATGCCGATGAGATGGCAGAGATTGATGACGAGGCGCTGGAACTTGATCAATTGCGCGCCGAGCGGGATGAACTGAAAGATCGGTTCATGCGTGCCCTCGCCGACGCCGAAAATGCGCGCAAACGGTCGGACAAAGACCGGCGTGAGGCCGAGAACTATGGCGGGTCCAAACTCGCCCGCGATATGCTGCCCGTTTACGACAACATGAAGCGTGCGCTTGAATCAGCAACGGATGAACAGCGTGAAGTGTCCGCAGCCCTGCTTGAGGGTGTTGAGCTGACCATGCGCGAGCTGCTGAACGTGTTTAAAAAACACGGGATCGAACGGATTTCGCCCGAGGTCGGTGACGCCTTTGATCCGCAATTGCATCAGGCCATGTTCGAAGCGCCGGTGCCAGGGACCAAGGCGGGGGACATCATTCAGGTGTCTGCCGAAGGTTTCATGCTGCACGACAGACTGCTGCGCCCGGCGCAGGTTGGGGTGTCATCGACACCTGCAAGCTAAGGCTATTTGCATACTTGAAGAACAATGAAGGCGCGGTCAGGACTTGGCCGCGTCTTTCAGTTTGTAGATCAGGTCTAACGCTTCTCGTGGTGTGAGTTCGTCGGGGTGAACGGTTTCAAGCATCTCCAATGCGGGCGAGGCTTTGGTTTTTGTGGGGGCAGGCGGCGGCGTGGCGGAGAAGAGCGGCAGATCGTCGATCAGTGTTTTCTGTGTGGCGCCCCCTTCACGCTCACCGGATTCCAGCGCATCCAAGACCACGCGCGCGCGTGTGATGACAGCGGGTGGCAGGCCAGCAAGTTGCGCGACTTGCACGCCATAGGATCGGTCCGCCGCGCCCCGCTTCACCTCGTGCAGAAAGATGACCTCGCCGTCCCATTCCTTGACCGAGACGGTTGCGTTTTCCACGCCGTCCAGCTTTCCGGCGAGCGCGGTCATCTCGTGATAGTGCGTCGCAAAAAGCGCGCGGGATTTGTTCACGTCGTGCAAGTGTTCCAGCGTGGCCCAGGCAATCGACAACCCGTCATAGGTTGCAGTGCCCCGACCGATCTCATCCAAAATCACCAGCGCGCGGTCATCGGCCTGGTTCAGGATGGCCGCGGTTTCCACCATCTCGACCATGAAGGTTGATCGCCCTCGGGCAAGGTCATCGGACGCGCCCACGCGACTGAAGATCTGGCTGACCAATCCGATATGCGCTGCCTGCGCCGGGACAAAACTGCCCATCTGGGCGAGGATCGCGATCAACGCGTTTTGCCGCAGAAATGTCGACTTACCCGACATGTTCGGACCGGTCAGAAGCCAGACCGCTGCGCCACCTTCCGCATTCAGTTCGCAGTCATTTGCAATGAACGGCGTGCCGCCCTGCTGGGACAGCGCGTGTTCGACCACGGGATGCCGGCCGCCGGTGATGTCAACGCTGCGCGATGTGTCGAGGTGCGGTTTGCACCAATCCTGAGCGGTGGCCAACGTCGCCAAACCGACGGACAGGTCGATCTCTGCAAGAGCATTCGCGGTTTGGCTGATAAGCGCGGCATTATCCAACACCAGAGACCTAAGCCCCTCGTAGAGACGCTTTTCAATCTCAAGCGCCCGGCTACCTGCGTTCAGAATTTTGGTTTCGAGGTCGGACAGGTCAACGGTCGTGAATCGGATTTGGTTCGCGGTCGTTTGCCGGTGGATAAACGTCTCATTCAGCGGCGGCGACATCATCTTGTCGGCGTGGGTCGTTGTGACTTCGATAAAGTATCCAAGCACGTTGTTGTGCTTGATTTTCAGTGATTGCACCCCGGATTGCGTCGCATAGTCCTGCTGCATCTTTGCGATGACGGACCGCCCCTCGTCCCGCAGCTGCCGCGCTTCGTCCAATTCCGGCTCACAGCCCGCAGCAATGAACCCGCCATCGCGTGCAAGGAGCGGCGGTTCAGCCACAAGGTCATGTTCCAAGCGGTCGATCAGGTCCCCATGTCCTGAAAGATCGCGGAACGCACGCGCCAGTAGATCAGGCAGGGTGTCCGGTTGCGCGTCGAACAGGGCTTGCGCCTGACCCAGTCCGTTGCGCAGCGCGGCGAGGTCGCGCGGGCCGCCGCGGTCCAGTGATAACCGCGACAAGGCGCGGTCCATATCCGGCACGCGTTTCAAGGCATCCCGAACTGCGGATGTAAAATCAGGGTTTTCAACGCTGTATTCCACAGCGTCCGAACGTGCCGAAATCGTCTCTAACACGCGGGAAGGCGATGCAAGTCGCCGTTCCAGAAGTCTTGCACCTGCAGCTGTCGCTGTTCGGTCGATCACGGACAGCAGTGATCCACTGCGCCCGCCAGACAATGCGGATGTCAGTTCGAGATTGCGGCGTGTTGCGGCATCAATCTGAACCGTCCGCGCCTGCACCTCTTGCCTGGGTGGGCGAAGAAGGGGCAGTTTGCCCTTCTGCGTGATTTCCAGGTATTCCACCAATGCGCCCATCGCGCCGACCTCGGCCCGTGTAAAGGTGCCAAAGGCCTCCAGCGTCTTCACCCCGAACAAGGTGCCCAGCCGTTCCGCGCCTGCCGTGCTGTCAAATGCGGCACCGCCCAAGGTCGAGATTGAGATCCCGAAGTCTTCGACCACGGGCCGCAGGTCTGCTTCCTTGGCGTCCGTCACGATCAACTCCGATGGTGCCAGCCGCGCCAATTCAGGCCCTAACAGAGGCATATCAAGCGACATGACCGAAAAAGCACCGGTGGAGATATCGACCCAGGCCAGCGCCCCTTCGCTTCGCACATCGGCGAAAGCGGCGAGGAAGTTGTGCCTTCGCGCTTCCAATAGCGTGTCTTCGGTCAACGTGCCTGGCGTGACAAGGCGCACAACATCGCGCTTGACGACCGACTTGGACCCACGCTTTTTTGCTTCCGCCGGACTTTCCATCTGTTCGCAGACGGCAACGCGAAACCCTTTGCGGATCAGCGTCAGCAGGTAACCTTCGGCGGCATGAACCGGCACGCCACACATCGGAATGTCTGCGCCGTCGTGCTTGCCGCGTTTTGTCAGGGCAATGTCCAAAGCCTCGGCCGCGGCGACGGCATCGTCAAAGAACATCTCGTAGAAATCGCCCATGCGATAGAACAGAAGCGCGCCGGGATGCGCCTCCTTTATCTCGAGATATTGCGCCATCATCGGCGTGACTGACATGATATTCCCCCGTTTGTCGCGCGACATTACAAACGCTCTGGGCCGAGTAAAAGCCAAAGTCGATTGAGGCGCGGAACCTGGCACGCTAAGAGGCCATGGTGCGACGGGAGGACAATCGCAGATGAGCAAGACAAAGGTGACGGCAGAAGAAGCCCTCGCGTTTCACATGGAACCCACACCCGGCAAGTTTGAGATCCAGGCCACCGTGCCGATGACGACACAACGGGATCTGAGCCTTGCCTACAGCCCCGGCGTGGCGGTCCCCTGCGAGGCAATCGCTGAAAACCCCGAAACGGCTTATGACTACACCAACAAGGGCAACCTTGTGGCCGTGATTTCGAACGGTACTGCCGTGCTGGGCTTGGGCAACCTCGGCGCACTCGGCTCCAAGCCGGTGATGGAGGGTAAGTCGGTCCTGTTCAAACGGTTCGCCGACGTGAATTCCATCGACATCGAACTGGATACCGAAGATCCCGATGCCTTCTGTCAGGCGGTCCGGCTGATGGGCCCGACTTTTGGCGGTATCAACCTCGAAGACATCAAGGCACCCGAATGCTTCATCATTGAACAGCGTTTGAAGGAAGAGATGGATATCCCGGTCTTCCATGATGACCAGCACGGCACGGCTGTGATCTGTGCGGCGGGGTTGATCAACGCGCTGCATATCTCGGGGAAAAAGATCGAAGATGTGAAGATCGTTCTGAACGGGGCAGGGGCCGCGGGCATCGCGTGTATCGAATTGCTCAAGGCCATGGGAGCGCGGCACGACAATTGCATCATCTGCGATACCAAAGGCGTTATCTATCAGGGCCGTACCGAAGGCATGAACCAGTGGAAGTCGGCCCATGCGGTCAAGACCGAGCTGCGCAGCCTTGAAGAGGCGATGAAGGGCGCGGACGTGTTCCTGGGCGTGTCGGTCAAGGGGGCCGTGACGCCCGCGATGGTCGAAAGCATGGGCGACAACCCGGTGATCTTTGCAATGGCGAATCCCGATCCCGAGATCACGCCGGAAGAAGCGCATGAGGTGCGGATGGATGCCATTGTTGCGACCGGACGCAGTGACTATCCAAACCAGGTCAATAACGTGCTCGGGTTTCCTTACCTTTTCCGCGGTGCGCTCGACATCAACGCGCGCGCCATCAATGACGAAATGAAGATTGCCTGCGCCCATGCGCTTGCCGCTCTTGCGCGCGAGGATGTGCCGGATGAGGTCGCGCTGGCCTATGGAAAGTCACTGTCGTTTGGGCGCGACTACATCATTCCAACACCGTTTGACCCGCGTCTGATCCACCGCATTCCGCCAGCTGTGGCAAGGGCGGGGATGGATACGGGCGCCGCCCGTCGCCCGATCATTGACATGGACGCCTATGAGCTGAGCCTGAAGTCCCGGATGGATCCGACGGCGAGCATCCTGACCGGCATCAACGCCCGCGCCCGCGCCGCCCAGGCCCGCATGATCTTTGCCGAAGGCGATGATCCGCGTGTTTTGCGAGCAGCGGTCATGTATCAGCGCAACGGTTTTGGCAAAGCGCTTGTGGTGGGGCGACAGGACGACGTGAGGGACAAGCTGGAGCAAGCTGGGCTTGATGATGCCGTGCGCGAACTTGAGGTTGTCAACGCCGCAAACACCACGCATCTTGATGTCTACAAATCGCATCTCTATGAGCGTTTGAACCGGCGCGGTTTTGACCGTCAGGACATCCACCGTCTTGCGGCTCGCGATCGCCACGTCTTTGCCGCGCTTATGCTTGCGCACGGTCACGGTGATGGCATCGTCACCGGTGCGACCCGCAAATCTGCGCACGTATTGGACCGTGTTGGGCATGTCTTTGACGTTCAGCCGAAAAGCAAGACGGCTGGGATTACGGCTCTGATCCAAAAGGGCCGCATTGTGTTCATGGCAGACACGCTTGTGCATGAATGGCCGGATGAAGAGGATTTGGCTGATATCGCGGAGCAGGCGGCGACAGTAGCGCGTAACATGGGACTGGAGCCGCGCGTGGCTTTTGTCAGTTTTTCTACCTTTGGGTATCCGGTGTCCGAACGGGCCGAGAAGATGCGCAAGGCGCCGCTTGTTTTGGATGCACGCGGTGTGGATTTTGAGTATGAGGGCGAGATGACTGTCGATGTCGCTTTGAATGCAACGGCCCAAGCGGCTTATCCGTTCTCGCGCCTTACCGGTCCTGCCAACATCCTGGTGGTGCCGGCACGGCACTCCGCCAGCATTTCCGTCAAGCTGATGCAGGAAATGGGCGGTGCCACGGTTATTGGTCCCATCCTTGCTGGTGTCGGTGGGTCGATCCAGATCTGTTCGGCCGTTTCAACCGCGAATGACATTCTGAACATGGCCGTCCTTGCCGCATGCAAGGTGGGCTGATGGCGGTCTGGAACCTCGGCTCGATCAATATCGACAACGTCTACCGCGTACCGCATCTGCCCGCGGCGGGCGAGACTTTGGCCGCGACCCAGTTCAGCCAGGGTCTGGGCGGGAAAGGCGCCAACATGTCCGTGGCAATTGCCCGCGCCGCCGCGCGCGTCGCGCATATCGGCGCGGTTGGCAAAGACGGCGCATGGACGGTCGAGCGATTGATGGAATACGGCGTGGACACCCGCCCCATCCAAGTGATGCCTGATCAGGCAACTGGCCATGCAAACATTGCGGTGGCCCGTGATGGCGAAAACCAAATTGTGTTGTTTTCCGGCTCTAACAAGGCCATTTCGGCATCATCTGTTGGCTCGGCCCTGACCGAAGCGTCACCTGGCGACACGTTTCTGACGCAGAACGAAACAAATGGTCAACGAGAAGCCGCGGAGATGGCCAGGCAGCTTGGGTTGCGCGTTGTCTATGCTGCCGCACCCTTTGATGCGGAAGCGGTGCGCGATGTTCTTCACCTTGTCGATTTGCTGGTCCTGAACCAGGTAGAGGCCGAACAACTCGAGGATGCGCTGGGCAAACCCGTTCATGCGCTGGGCATCGACAACGTTGTTGTGACGCTTGGGTCAGACGGATGCCGTTGGTTGAATGGATCCGGGACGGAAACGCGTGTGCCTGCGATCGAGGTCGTAACGGTGGATACCACCGGGGCGGGCGATACCTTCACCGGTTACCTTGTCGCCGGATTGGATCGCGGACTGCCCATACGGCAGGCGCTGGACCTGGCAACGCAAGCCTCTGCGCTGATGGTGACCCGGTTGGGTACGGCTGATGTGATCCCCGATCTGAAAGAGATTGAGGACGCAAAGCTGGGCTAGCTGCCTGCAAGCGGCGCTGCATCCCCCCACAGCTGGCGGACCCTTTCATCCCGACCGCATGCCTCGCGATACGCTTTGTATGCATTGGCTTTGGACTTCGGTCCAAACCGGGTGAGGATCAGGCCGGACTGCTTGTAGTAGTCCTGATGGTAGCCGTCTGCCGGGTAAAACTCAGATGCGCCCAAGATCGGCGTTACAACGGATTGACCTAGATCAGACTGCGCTTTGGCCTTTGCCTGTTCGGCAGCTGATTTTTGGTTCGGAGTGGCGAAGATCGCCGTTCGATAACTCTCACCACGGTCGCAGAACTGGCCGCCCGCGTCGGTCGGATCGACGGAGCGAAAAAACAGATCGTACAGGGTGCCAGCGGACACTTTGGTGGGATCGTACGTAATCTGGACGACCTCGTAGTGACCCGTTCCGCCGTTGACGACTTGCCGATAGGTTGGATTTGCAATGGTTCCCCCGGCGAATCCCGATACGGCCTCGGTCACGCCGTTCACCTTTTCAAAATCTGCTTCGACGCACCAGAAACAGCCACCGGCAACGGTGATCGTCTCAAGTTGCTGGGCGTGGCCAGTCTTGGCCTGCGCGAAAAATCCCAGGGCAATCATCAGACCAAGGGATACCGTTTTAATCGTGCGAGCGGATGTCATGGCGCTTCCTCCTCTGTCATGGCCAAACTAACCGGAAGAAACACACGCTCAACTCACAGGACAGAGAGGTCGCGCAAGCGTGAGATTGTTTACGATCCGAGCGCGGCTGCATAGCGTTGTGCCATGACGATACGTATTGCCATGTGGTCCGGACCACGGAACCTGTCGACGGCCATGATGTACAGCTTTGCTGCACGCGGTGATAGCCGCGTGGTGGACGAGCCGTTCTATGCCGCGTACCTAGCCGCAACCGGCACGGATCACCCGATGCGGGATAAGGTTTTGTCGGCGCAGGACCAGGACCCGGATAGAGTGGCAAAATCGCTGGTTTCGCCCGTGTCAGAGCCTGTTTTCTACCAAAAACACATGACACACCACATGCTGCGCGATTGGAATTCCGATTGGATGCGCAGGGTAAAACATGTCTTTCTTATCCGCCATCCCGCGCGCGTCGTGTCGAGCTACGCGCGCAAAAGACAAGCCCCGGTGCTATCGGATTTGGGGTTTAGTCAACAGGTAGACATCTTTGATCATGTCGGCGGGGGTGTCGTTGTGGACTCCAGCGATATCCGCGCCAATCCGGCCGAAATGTTACAAAAGCTCTGCGATGCAATCGGCATTCCGTGGACGACCAACATGCTTTCGTGGCCGGCGGGCGGACATCCGGCTGACGGTGTTTGGGCCGCGCATTGGTACAACGCGGTCCATGCTTCTACCAGATTTGACGCCGCCGAGGGTCCGTTGCCAGAATTGAAAGGGGCGTACGCCGATTTGGCGAATGCGGCGATGCCCAATTACGAGGCGCTCGCCGCACACAAGATTACTTGAGCCGCCGATCTCGTGCGGCAAGCAGTTTCAGACGCAAGGCATTCAATTGAATGAACCCTGCCGCGTCTTTCTGGTCGTAGGCACCCGCGTCGTCCTCGAACGTCACATGCGCCTCGGAATAAAGAGAGTGATCTGACCAGCGCCCGACCGTGCGTGCCAACCCTTTGTAGAGTTTCAAGCGGACGGTCCCTGTCACATGATCCTGACTTTTGTCGATCAGGGCTTGAAGCATTTCGCGTTCGGGCGAGAACCAAAACCCATTGTAGATCAGTTCGGCATAGCGCGGCATCAATTCATCCTTGAGATGTGCCGCACCCCGGTCCAGCGTGATCTGCTCGATCCCGCGATGGGCCTCCAGCAGGATGGTGCCGCCGGGCGTTTCATAAATGCCGCGAGACTTCATGCCGACGAAACGCCCTTCAACCAGATCCAGACGTCCAATGCCGTGCTTGCCGCCCAACTCGTTCAGCTTGGTCAGAACAGTGGCCGGAGACATGGTTTCCTCATTGATAGAGACTGCATCGCCCTTTTCGAACCCGATTTCGATGTATTCGGGTGTGTCCGGCGCATCCTCGGGATTGACCGTCCGCTGATACACGTAATCCGGCGCATCCTCGGCCGGATCCTCCAGCACTTTGCCTTCGGACGATGTGTGCAGCAGGTTTGCATCCACGCTAAAGGGCGCCTCGCCGCGCTTGTCCCTTGCGATCGGGATCTGGTTCTTTTCGGCAAAGTCGATCAGTTTGGTCCGGCTCGACAGGTCCCACTCGCGCCAGGGCGCGATCACCTTGATGTCTGGGTTAAGCGCATAGGCGGCCAACTCGAACCGCACCTGATCGTTGCCCTTGCCGGTTGCACCATGAGCGACTGCGTCGGCCCCTTCCGCGGCCGCAATCTCAACCAGACGCTTGGAAATCAGCGGGCGGGCGATGGAGGTGCCGAGCAGATACAGCCCCTCGTAAAGCGCGTTGGCGCGGAACATCGGGAAGACGAAATCACGCACGAACTCTTCGCGCAGATCCTCGATGTAGATTGAGGTCGCGCCCATCATTTCGGCTTTCTTGCGGGCAGGCTCCAACTCCTCACCCTGGCCCAGATCGGCGGTGAAGGTCACAACCTCACACCCGTATTCTGTTTGCAGCCATTTCAGGATGATCGAAGTGTCGAGGCCGCCGGAATAGGCCAGCACAACTTTCTTGGGTGCGCTCATCGTCAGTCTTCCCTTGCAAGAGTTGGGTGCCGATAGCCGTTTTGGCGCACAGGGGCAAGATTGACCCGTGATGGCCGCGCCGCTAGGTCAATAGGATTGCCGCAAAGGGGTGAATGAATGAGCTTTCAGGACGATGCGCGCGCGGGGGAACAGGCCATGCGCGCGGTTTTTCCGCCAACGCCCCTGCTTCGAAACCAGGTTTTGTCCGAGCGCTACAAGGCCGACATCTTGCTCAAGCGTGAGGACCTGAGCCCGGTGCGATCCTACAAGCTGCGCGGTGCGTTCAATGCGATGCGCAAGGTGATGACCGATGGCGCGGTTTTTGTCTGTGCCAGCGCAGGCAATCATGCGCAGGGCGTTGCGTTCATGTGCAAGCATTTCGGGGTGCACGGCGTGATCTTTATGCCGGTCACGACACCGCAGCAGAAGGTTATGAAAACCCAGATGTTTGGAGGTGATCACGTCGAGGTGCGGCTGATCGGTGACTATTTCGACGATACGCTGGCGTCGGCCCAATCGTTTTGTGCAGACGCGGGTGCGCATTTTCTCTCGCCCTTTGATGATGAGGACGTGATCGAAGGCCAGGCATCCGTCGCGGTTGAGATTGAAGCACAATTGGGCCGGGCGCCCGATCACATAATTCTGCCTGTTGGTGGCGGTGGCCTGTCGGCTGGCACGCGCAGCTACTTCGAAGATCGGGTCAGCTATACATTTGTGGAACCGTCAGGTGCCCCATCGCTTGCCCGTGCAATTGCCGCCGGTCAGCCTGTTGATGTCTCGCCCATCAATACATTTGTGGACGGTGCTGCGGTGGCCACCATCGGGGCACGGACGTTCGCGCGATTGAAAATGGCAAGCCCTGAAGACGTGATCGACATTCCAGAAGATCGTATCTGCACGACGATCATCGACATGTTGAATGTCGAAGGGATCGTGCTTGAACCTGCTGGTGCGCTCGCCGTCGAGGCGCTGCGTGACGTCGCGGACATGATCGAAGGCAAGACCGTTGTGTGTGTCACTTCTGGTGGTAATTTCGATTTTGAACGTTTGCCCGAGGTCAAAGAACGTGCGCAGCGCTATTCAGGTGTGAAAAAGTATTTCATTCTGCGGATGCCGCAACGCCCCGGCGCGCTTAAGGATTTCCTGAGCATTCTTGGACCCGACGACGACATTGCGCGCTTTGAATATCTCAAGAAATCGGCGCGCAATTTCGGGTCTGTCCTGATTGGGATCGAGACGAAGCGCCCGGAAAACTTCGACCGCTTCCTGTCAGAACTGGACGCCGGCGGCTTTACCTATACCGACATCACCAATGACGAGACACTGGCGCAATTCGTGATCTAGGCGGCTTGGCCCGCCGCCAGGCCTGACGTAAACGCGGTTTTTGAGGCATCAAAGCTGTCCAGAATTCTAGGCACGTCCACCTCTGCGGCTTTGCCTCTGGCGGACAGCGCCTCTCCTTTGTGACAAAGGGTCGAAAACTCGGTAAAGCCCAGGTTGAGCGCGCTGCCCTTCAGCGCGTGCAGGTCTTCTTCCAACCGTGACAGGTCGGGCCCATCACGCAAGGAGCTGATGATTTCTGTCACCTCTTCGATGAACAGCGGAACGACCTCTTCAAAGTCCTCTTCGCCGATTTCTGCGCGTAAGGTGCTGACGCGTTCCCAATCAATCATGGCTGTCTCCGATCACTATGGGTGTGTTTCAGCACAGGTGCAGTTAACGAAAAGTGACTATTAAAGGTTTACGTAAACTCCGTTCCAGCTTCACCACGTGTTAAGCGGCTCGACCTATCAAACGGCGGAGCAGTTGGAATACGCGGTACATGAACGTTGAATTGATCCAGCAGGAGGAGGCTTCTGCCCCCGACGCCACAAGTGCGACGCATCGTGTGCTGATCGTTGACGACAGCCGCCTGCAACGCAAGATCTTGTCGAGTTCGGTCAAACGATGGGGGTTTGAGGTTTTCGAGGCGGGATCGGGCGAAGAGGCTCTTAAAATCTGTGAAGACGTGCTGCCGGACCTGGTTTTAAGCGATTGGATGATGCCGGGTATGACCGGGCTGGAATTTTGCGCTTCCTTTCGAGAACTAAGTCAAGATCAATATGGTTACTTCATTCTTCTGACCTCGAAGAGCGAAAAGGCAGAAGTTGCCATGGGGCTTGAGGCAGGCGCGGACGACTTTGTCACCAAGCCGGTTGATGCAAACGAGTTGCGGGCTCGTATCGCTGCCGGTGAGCGTATCCTGCAAATGCAGCGCGAATTGACCGAAAAGAACCGCCTGATCACGGACACGCTGGACGAATTGCAGCGCCTGTATGACTCGCTCGACAGTGACTTGCTGGAAGCGAAAAAGCTGCAACAGTCTCTGGTGCGCGAGCGTCACAAATCCTTTGACAGCGGTGATCTCAGCCTGATGCTCAAGTCCAGCGGTCACGTCGGCGGTGACCTTGTTGGATTTTTTCCCGCGCAGGCGGGGCACCTCGGACTGTTTTCCATTGATGTATCAGGTCACGGAATCAGTTCAGCACTTATGACCGCTCGGTTGGCGGGTTACCTATCGGCAGCAGCGCCAGACCAGAATGTCGCTCTGCAGCGTTGCCCCGATGGATCATATGCGTTTCTGCCGCCGGAAGAGGTGATTGAAACGCTGAACGACCTGGTCCTCGATGAAATGGAGACAGAGCATTACTTCACCCTGCTTCTCGCAGACGTCGACCTGACAACTGGACATGTGCGCATGGCGCAGGCCGGTCATCCGCATCCCGCCGTGCAGCGGGCGGATGGCGCGATTGAGCAGTATGGACCGGGTGGTTTCCCCGTCGGTTTGATGTCTGGCATCTCTTTCACTCAGTTCGAGACGCAGTTGCACCCAGGTGACCGCCTTCTGCTACTGTCTGACGGCGTGACGGAGTGCCCCGGTGTCGATGGCGACATGCTTGAGGAAGCTGGACTTGCGGATTTGATGCAGGACTTGGCCCAGGTATCCGGGCCCGCTTTTTTCGAAGCGCTGATTTGGCGGCTGACCGAGTTTGCTGGCGAAACCACATTTCCGGACGATGTGTCTGGTGTTCTATTCGAATATCACGGTGCAGATCAGTCGAAATAGCGGCGCAGGAATACGCGATCACCGTCGTTGTAAACGGCATCTGCCGCCAGCTCTGGATCCATCCAGACAACGCTGTGGTCTGGCTCCAACGGTTCACTCAAGCGCATCACCGGGCGTGCAACGTAGATGTGACACAGCTTTTCCGCCCAAAGGTCGTATTCGGGCATGTAGGTGAACCGCCGAAACGCTCCCAGCTTGCGCGGCGACCCGATATGCCAGCCGGTTTCTTCGTACACCTCGCGGTGCAGGGTCTGGATCGGGCTTTCGCCGGGGTCGATGCCGCCACCGGGCAACTGGAACTCTGGCTCTGGCTGGCGTTGAAATGTCAGCAGGACGGATGGCCCGCGCTGCAGAATGGCGTATGCGCCCGGCCGCATCTTGTATCTGCGATTGGGGTCTGGCGGTGCGCCGAAACGTCGGATCATGCGCCCCCCTTTCAGTTTCTGCCCGCTATCCTATATAGTCGCGATATGCCAACGACTGGCACCAAAGGAAACCCCAATGACACTCGGTTCGCAACTCGCGTGGGACGATACCGTCCTGCCTTTCCAACTTGATGCTTCCGACATCCGCGGACGCGTTGCGCGTCTGGACGGAGTGTTGGATGGCATCCTGAAACAACATGACTACCCCCGCAGGTTGAGGCGCTGATCGCCGAGATGGCGCTGCTGACCGCGTTGATCGGCCAGACGATCAAGCTGCGTTGGAAGCTGTCGCTGCAGGTCCAGTCCAAGGGACCGGTGCGGATGATCGCGACCGACTACTATGGGCCCGAGGCGGAGGGCGACATCGCCCGTATCCGTGCTTACGCCAGCTTTGATCGTGACCGCCTGACAGATGGCGCGCCGTTTGATCAGGTGGGCGAGGGGTACTTTGCCATCATGATCGACCAAGGCAGCGGTATGACGCCCTACCAAGGGATCACGCCGTTGGACGGTACGTCACTCGCCGCCTGTGCAGAGACGTATTTCGCGCAATCTGAGCAACTGCCGACACGGTTCCAGCTGAGCTTTGGCAAATCTACCGAAGCTGGCGGCTCCGAACACTGGCGCGCTGGCGGCGTGATGTTGCAACACATGCCCAAGGCATCCCCCTTTGCCGCCACATCTGAGGGCAATGGCGATGTGCTGCGCTCAGATGATTTGCTGGACGGGGACGAATCCGACAACTGGAACCGTGTGAACATCCTCTTGGATACGGTCGAAGAGATGGAGCTGATCGGCCCGCAACTCGCGCCAAACGATCTTTTGCTGCGCCTGTTTCACGAGGAATCACCACGGGTCTTTGACACCCAGCCGATCCGCTTTGGGTGCACCTGTTCCGAAGAGCGGGTGCGTCAGAGCCTGTCGATCTATTCCGCGCGGGACATCGAAAAGATGACGACCGATGACGGCCGGGTCACGGCAGACTGCCAGTTCTGCGGCGCGCATTACGATCTGGACCCTGCCACGGTGGGGTTTGAGGCGGAATCGCAAGACAGTGCATGACCTTATTGACCAAACGCGGGCGGCGCTGGAACAATCCGGCGCCGCCTCGTCCGACTACGATCTGAATAAGGGCGTTTTGCTGCCCGAAGGGCGCACGCTGCGCCCCGCAGCTGTTCTTGCTCCGATTATCGAAGGTCCGAACGGTTACGAACTGATCCTGACCAAGCGTTCTTCGGCGCTCAAACACCACCCGGGCCAGATCGCATTTCCCGGTGGCAAGCAGGATGAGGGCGACACTGATTTGGTTGCCACTGCCTTGAGGGAAGCACGCGAAGAGATTGGGCTGCACAGCCAAAACGTTGAAGTTCTTGGCACGTTTGCGCCCCACGAAACCGTCACGTCCTTCACCGTAACGCCTGTTGTCGCGCTGGTGAACGGCAGTTTCGATGCGATGCCGGAGGTCGGCGAAGTGTCAGAGGTGTTCCGCGTCCCCCTGTCCCACGTTCTGCAACCCGCAAACTTTATTGTCGAAGCACGGCGCTGGCGTGGGCAGAAACGCCTGTATTACACCGTGCCATACGGCCCCTATTACATCTGGGGCGCAACCGCGCGTATATTGCGCGCATGGACCGACCTGCTTCCCCAAGACTAGACCCTAAGACGGCGTTTCTGACCGATCCGGCGGCGCAAAATCTGTGCGCGGTTTTTGCCGAAGCGGGGTTTCGGGCGCTTTTTGTTGGTGGTTGCGTGCGCAACGCCATCATGTCTGTGCCGATTTCTGACATCGACATCGCGACCGATGCGACCCCAGACCAAATCATCCAACTGTGCACTAACGCCGGGTTTCGGTGCATCCCGACCGGTATCGAACATGGCACCGTAACCGTTGTGGCAAAGGATCATCCGTTCGAAGTGACGACGTTTCGCAAGGACGTAGAAACGGACGGGCGCCGCGCTGTTGTCGCCTTTGCCAGCGACGTTGCCGATGATGCCAGGCGCCGCGATTTTACGATGAATGCACTTTACGCTGATGCGGAGGGCGTGATCACCGACCCGGTCGGCGGCCTCAAAGACGCGTATGCGCGCTGTGTCCGTTTCATCGACGACGCGGGCCAGCGCATTCGCGAGGATTATCTGCGCACCTTGCGCTACTTTCGCTTCTCCGCCCAATACGCCGACCCAACCGGCGGCTGGGATGCAGAAGCCTTGGCAGGTATCTCCGAAAACCTTGATGGGCTTGAAACGCTGTCCGCCGAACGGGTCGGGTCGGAGTTCATGAAGTTGCTATCAGCGCCTGATCCATCGCCAGCCATTGCGGTCATGCATCAAACCGGGGTCCTCGCGCGTCTGCTGCCCGGCGCCGATCCCACCTTTCTGGGCCCGCTTGTCCATTTGGAACATCTCGCGAGTGCCGAAGCGGACCCGCTTACGCGCCTGGCGGCGCTGGGCGGTGATGCGGTCGAAGATCGGCTGCGACTGTCACGCCGTGATCGGCGGCACCTCGAATCGGTTCGCACGCTTTCCATGTCATCGGACACTGCAAAGGCGATCGGGCATCTCGGCGGTGAAGAGGCGGGTCGTGGCGCGGTGCTGCTGAAAGCTGCTTATGCAGGCACACCAATCGACGATGTCGTCATGCGCCAGGTCGATGATGGCGCCAAGGCTGTTTTTCCGATTTCCGCCAAGGATTTGCCTCACCGTTCCGGCGCCGCGCTCGGTACAGAACTCAAGCGGTTGAAACAGCTCTGGCTGGCCTCTGATCTGACGAAGAGCAAAGATGTTCTGCTCGCCTCGTGACATTCGGCGTCTCTGACATTATGTCTCGACTGAAGCTATGGAGAGCATAATGGTACCAAGGACCTGGAACGACGCCTGATCGTCGCTGATTGTCCTTCGTGGCGCGCGTGGCCCTGGCCCGCGTCACGTACCTGTTGCACCATTTCTCTACGGGCCCATCATGTTCAAGTTCTTTGAATCGCTTGTCGATCCCTATCAGTCCTACACCGAAGCCGACACGCCGCCGACCAATCTGTGGCCGTTCTTGTGGAATTACCTGAAACCCTTTCGTTGGGTAATGACCATCACCTTTGTGTTCAGCACGGTCGTTGCGTTCGGAGAAATCCTGCTGATCTGGTATGTGGCCCGCATCGTGGATCTGCTGGCCCAAGGAACGCCGGAAGCGATTATTCCTGAATACGGCCTTGAGTTCATGCTTGTGGCTCTTTGGGTGGTGGTGCTGCGCACCATGATGGCGTTTGTGGACGTTGCCCTGCTGCACAATACCCTGCTGCCGAATCTTGGGACGTTGATCCGCTGGCGGTCCCACCGCCATGTCCTGCGCCAGTCGGTCGGCTGGTTCGAGGATGATTTTGCCGGGCGCATCGCCAACCGCATCATGCAAACGCCGCCAGCGGCTGGCGAGGCGATGTTCCAGGTGCTTGATGCCGGGTCATTCTTTGCGGTGTCGGTCATCGGTGCAGTCATCCTGTTGATGAGCTTTGATTTGTGGCTGGCATTGCCGTTGATTTTCTGGATTGTCGGATATCTGCTTTTGCTGCGCTGGGTGATCCACCGCGCAGGTCCTGCGGCCAAGGCCAGTTCGGATGCGCGCAGCGCGATTACGGGCCGTGTGGTCGACAGCTATACCAACATCCATTCCGTCAAGATGTTCGCCCACCATGATCGCGAGATCAACTATGCCAAGGATGCGATCGAGGGCGCGCGCCAGACCTTTATGAAAGAGATGCGCATCGTCGTGAAAATGGATGTGGCCCTGACCGTCTTGAACGCCTCAATGATCGTGTCGATGGGTGCGCTTGCCATTTGGCTTTGGTTTGGTGGCTTCACGACCGAAGGCATGGTGGCCGCCGCTTTGACCATCGCCCTGCGCCTGAACAACATGACCTACTGGATTATGTGGGCGATGACGTCGCTGGTTCAGAACCTCGGGATCATATCCGAAGGGATGGAGACGATTGCCCAGCCTGTCACCCTGGTGGATGCGCCTGATGCCAAAGCGCTGGAGATGCATGAGGGTAAGATCGCCTTGCACGACCTGACGCATCACTATGGACGGGACAGCGGCGGGCTCGAGGCGGTGTCGGCTGTCATTCATCCGGGTGAGAAGGTTGGCCTTGTCGGGCGGTCTGGCGCGGGCAAGTCGACATTGGTTAAGCTGCTCTTGCGTTTCTATGACGCCGAAGGGGGCCGGATCGAGATTGATGGCCAGGACATTGCCAAGGTAACGCAGGACAGTCTTCGCCTGAACGTCGGCATGGTCCAACAGGACAGTTCGCTTTTGCACCGGTCCGTGCGTGACAACATTCTCTATGGTCGCCCCAATGCAACCGAAGAGGAGATGTTTGCTGCAGCCCGTCAGGCGCAGGCGCATGATTTCATCCTGGATCTCGCCGATCCGGAAGGGCGCACTGGGTACGATGCCCAAGTCGGTGAACGCGGCGTGAAGCTGTCTGGGGGTCAGCGGCAGCGGATTACGCTGGCCCGCGTCATCCTCAAAAACGCGCCGATCCTTGTTCTGGACGAAGCAACCAGCGCGCTCGACAGTGAGGTTGAGGCAGCAATTCAGGATACGCTCTACAAGATGATGGAGGGCAAGACGGTGATCGCCATCGCGCATCGCCTGTCCACCATCGCGCAGATGGACCGTATTCTGGTGCTCGACGACGGGAAAATCGCCGAGGACGGGTCCCACGACGCGCTTTTGGCCCAAGGCGGCCTATATGCAGAGTTGTGGGCACGTCAATCTGGCGGGTTCATCGCGACCGAGGCAGCAGAGTGAAGATTTCCAACTGGATCGACTCCTTCCGGCGGGCAGAGGGGCCACCGCCGCAATCGCTCTGGCCGTTCATGCGCTGGTGCCTGTCCGGCGCGTGGCCCGCACTTTGGCTGGCCGCCATCTGTTCTGCCGCTGCCGGCGCGCTTGAGGCAGGCACTGCGCTGATCCTTGGTCGCGTGATCGACGCGACGGTTCAGCTTGGCCCCGACGGGTTCTTTTCCGTCTCTAACGTGGGTCTAATTGCGGGTGCGCTAGTCTTTTTCGTGATCGCGCGGCCGCTTTTTTTCGGGCTGAGTTCGGCGACCAACTCGATCATAGTGATGCCGAATGTGAACCCGCTTGTCCTGTCGCGGCTGCACCGTTGGACGCTTGGGCAATCGGTCACGTTTTTTGACGACGATTTCGCCGGGCGCATCGCACAAAAGCAGATGCAGGCCGCACGCGCAGTTACTGATGTCGTGTCCGAATTCATCAACGTCGTTGCGTTTGCGCTGGCATCGCTTGCAGGCTCCATCCTGCTTTTGCTGGCTATCGACTGGCGTGTGGCGATTGGATTTGCGGTCTGGCTGGTTGCCTATTTCGCATTGATCCGCTGGTATTTGCCCCGCATTCGCAAGCGGTCGGCAGCCCGTGCAGCAGCCCGCGCGATGGTGTCTGGTCAGGTCGTTGATACCATCACGAACATCAAAACGGTCAAGCTCTTCGCCCATGACGATCATGAGGATCAGGCGGCGCTGGGCGCGATGGGCAGCTTCCGCAAAACGGCGGTCGATTTCGGTATCCTGTCGGCGGGCTTCCGCTTTGCGCTCATGACGCTTGCGGGGCTGCTGCCTGTGTTCCTTCTCGGCGGCACAATCCTGATGTGGCGTCAGGGCATCGCGACACCCGGCGACATCGTCGCAGCGGGCGCCATCGCCATCCGCATCGCGCAGATGACCGGTTGGGTCAGCTTCACGCTAATGGCGATCTATTCCAATGTGGGCGAGATCGAGGACGGCATGCGCACCCTCACGCCACGCAATCGCGTGCAGGACGCGCACGATGCCACATCTCTCGGTGCTGTTGCAGGGGAGGTTGTTTTCGACAATCTGGGCTTCAGCTATGGCCGCGATACCGGCGGGATCAATGGCGTGTCCCTGCGTATCGCGCCGGGCGAAAAGGTTGGGATCGTCGGGGCGTCTGGTGCCGGGAAATCGACCCTCGTATCGCTGCTTTTGCGTCTCTACGAAGGCGAAAGTGGCCGTGTTCTGATAGATGGCCACGACATCAATCACATCACCCAAGACAGCTTGCGGCATAATATCGGGATGGTCACGCAGGAAACGGCGATGTTCAATCGTTCCGCCCGCGAGAACATCTTGTATGGTCGGCCAAATGCCTCCGAAGCGGACATGATGGCCGCCGCGCAAAAAGCCGAGGCGCATGATTTCATCCTGGACTTGCAGGACCACAAGGGGCGCAAAGGCTACGACGCGCATCTCGGAGAACGCGGAGTGAAACTGTCAGGCGGCCAACGTCAACGGATTGCTCTGGCTCGCGCCATTCTCAAGGACGCACCGATCCTGGTCTTGGACGAAGCGACCAGTGCGCTCGACAGTGAGGTCGAAGCGTCAATTCAGTCGGCCTTGTCACGGGTGATGGACGGCAAGACCGTGCTTGCGATTGCGCACCGCCTGTCGACCCTTACCGAGATGGATCGGATTGTCGTCATGGATCGGGGCCGCATCGTCGAGGAAGGCGCGCATGACGCGCTGCTCGCAAAGGGCGGGTTGTACGCCCGCTACTGGCAACGGCAGTCCGGCGGGTTCATCAGCACGCAGGCCGCGGAATAGCTCTTTTGCACCGTCGCCGATCCGGGTAGGCCGCTCTGCATGACGACAGTGACCATTGAACGACTGGGGCAGCAGGGCGATGGAATTGCGCCTGGCCCAGTCTTTGCCCCTATGACCTTGCCCGGCGAGGTGGTGAGCGGTGTATTGGACGGTGTGCATCTGACTGATGTTCGCATCGAAACACCTTCGCCTGATCGCGTCGCACCCCCTTGCCCTCACTTCCGATCTTGCGGCGGGTGCCAGATGCAACATGCGTCTGACGCACTGGTGGCGGATTGGAAGCGAGAGATTGTGCAGAATGCACTGAAAAGCGCAGGGTTAGAGACTGAAATCCGTCCCACTGTCACGTCCCCCAGCCAGTCGCGCCGCCGCGCTACATTCGCCGCGCGACGGACGAAGAAAGGTGCCATGGCCGGGTTTCATGGCCGCAAGTCTGATACGATCATCGCCGTCCCGAATTGCATGCTTGTCACGCCAACCCTGCGCGCGGCACTGCCACTATGTGAACATCTCGCGGTGGCAGGTGCCAGCCGCAAGGCGGCACTGTCGATCACGGTGACCGAGTCACCCGAAGGTCTGGATATTGCCGTGTCTGGTGGAAAGCTGTTGGACGGCCCATTGCGGATGGCCTTGGCTGGGTTTTGCCAACAACACCGGATCGCCCGACTGACATGGGATGATGAGCAGATCGGCATGCGCGTGCCTCCAGCTCATCCGATGGGAGTGGCGCGCGTTGTGCCGCCTGCCGGGGCTTTTTTGCAGGCGACCGCGCATGGTCAGCAGACGCTCACCGAACTGGTACGCGGCATTATCGGCCCGGCGAAGTCGGTGGTCGACTTGTTTGCGGGCTGCGGCACCTTCGCCCTGCCCTTGGCCGAAACGGCAGAGGTCCATGCGGTCGAAGGGGACCGCGATATGATGGCTGCGCTGGATGCCGGGTGGCGTGGGGCCAGCGGGTTGAAGCGCGTGACAACCGAAACGCGCGATCTGTTTCGCCGCCCCCTCCTGCCGGACGAACTGTCCCGGTTTGATGCGGTCGTGATCGACCCGCCGCGTGCAGGGGCGGTTGCGCAGGTGGCCGAGTTGGCCCGCGCCCAGGCGCCGGTGATTGCGCATGTGTCCTGCAACCCGCAGACCTTTGCGCGCGATGCCGAAACCTTGTGCAATGCGGGATATGTGCTGGATTGGGTGCAGCCGGTGGATCAGTTCCGCTGGTCAGCCCATGTGGAACTTGTCGGTGCCTTCCGTTTGGCCCATATCGCCGCGTGAAGGAGACGACATATGGACCGGACCACCCTCGCCCGTTGGCTGGAAAGCCCGCGCGTCACGAATGCGATCATTGCAATCATCATTCTGAACGCGATCACACTCGGGCTTGAGACCTCGCAGGCGGCCATGTCTTTTGCTGGCGGACTGATCATTGCGGTGGACCGTGTCTGCTTGGGTATTTTCACGGTCGAGATCATTCTGAAACTCATTGCCTATCGTGGCAGCTTTGTCCGGAACGGCTGGAACGTCTTTGACTTTGTCATCGTGGCCATCGCCCTCGTCCCAAGTCAGGGTGGGCTTTCCGTTCTGCGGGCACTGCGCATTCTGCGCGTGTTGCGTGTTGTGTCCGTGGCGCCCAGCCTGCGCCGCGTGGTCGAGGGGTTCGTGACCGCCCTGCCCGGCATGGGCAGCGTGTTCCTGTTGATGGCGCTGATTTTTTACATTGGTGCTGTGATAGCGACGAAACTCTTTTCCAGCAGCTTTCCGGACTGGTTCGGCGATTTGGGACGCAGCGCCTATTCCCTTTTCCAGATAATGACCCTCGAATCCTGGTCCATGGGCATTGTCCGTCCAGTGATGGAGGTATACCCATACGCTTGGCTCTTTTTCGTGCCGTTCATCATGGTGACAACCTTCGCTGTGGTGAACCTGCTGGTCGGTCTGATCGTGAATTCGATGCAGGATGCACATGCCCAAGAATCGAACGCAGCAACCGACAGCTACCGCGACGAGGTGATCAAACGTCTGGACCAGATCGAGGCGAAGCTGCGGGACAAATGATCACGCGCTGGTGATCTGGCCGGGCAAAATGCCGCTAGGCTGGACGCTGCCGGTCGTGGTATTTTCATCAAAATACAAAAACGACCTATTGGGACAGGACTTTCATGAAACGCAGACATCTGATGATGGGCGGAGCGGCAGCAATGAGCCTTGGCGCCTGTTCATCCTCCAGCAAGTTCAAGACATATCGTGGGCCCGACGTCACCTATATCGTGGTGAACAAGGACGCACGGCGCATGTACCTGTTGCACGATGACAGGGTGCTCAAGGATTATGACATAGACCTGGGCTTTGCCCCCATCGGCGACAAGTTCTTTGAAGGGGACGGGCGTACGCCTGAGGGAACGTATATCATCGATCGGCGCAACCCGAACAGCCAGTTTCACCTCTCGCTGGGTATCTCGTATCCCAACGCCCGGGACCGGATGGAGGCGGCCGCGCTGGGCAAACCGCCGGGCGGCGACATTTTTATCCACGGCGAATCCAGCCCCTTCAAGCGCAAGCGCAAGGATTGGACATGGGGTTGCATCGCAGTACCCAATCGCGAGATGGAAGATGTCTATTCCATGGTGCGCAACGGCACCCCTATCCAGATCAACCCCTGATCAGGTTGCAGGCGTCGTGGTGATGATCACCGCGTCATCTTGCGTATCATCAACCGTCGTGGCGGTTGCATCGGGATCAGGTGTTGGATCCGGCACCAGGCGGGATGCGGATGGGTTTGCTTCGGGCACAAGGGGCGTTGAATTCGGGTTGCCCATCACCATGGTCCACCAGATCTTGCCGTTCTGTTCTTGAAACCAGGCAAATCCCATATCGCGGGCTTGTGGCGACAGGACCGTGCGTCGCGTGTCAGGTTGCTCCATCCACGCCGCAAGTGTTTCCAACTCCGTCTCGTACGATTCCGAGATGTTTTCGCCGATCAAGCTGCCGCCATAGCCAACACGCTGCAGCCGGTCGATGGGAGAAGAGCCATCTGACCCAAAGTGCCAGGGACGGTTTTGAACGGACATATCGCGGGCATGTGTTGCCGCCGCAGCATTCAATTGCGGGTTCAGCTCGACAGGTGCAGCACCTTGCGCACTGCGCAGCGCATTGACGGAATCGAGCATACGGAATTGCAGTTTGGCAGTGTCATTGCCGCGGATGCGATACAGTTTTGGCAGTGGACGTCCGTCTTCCCCAACCGTCGGAGCCGGAGGGGTGCCACAGGCCGCAAGGGTCATCATCGCGACCAGAAGAACCGGGAAAATACGCATTGTTGCCGCACATCACTGTTGTTGTTTGAAACTCGATAGCCGCTTGGACGTTGCATTACAAACCCACATCGGCGTGATGCTGCGTGATGACATCTGTTTGATTTGCGACTGCGACTTTCAGGCAATAATCTTCGCGCAACTGGCAGGAATACACCAACGGAGAGACATTCAATGTCCAAATCACCATTCAACAGCCCCAGCCGCCGCGCATTTTTGGCGGGTTCAGCTGCGCTGATCGGCGCACCGGCGCTTGCCCAGAACGTGCCCGCTGGCCAAGCCTCGCGCGACCCCACACAATCGGTGCGCCGCAACATTTCCAGCTTCCGGTCATTGGCTTGGCAGCCCTATTTCGACAACCTGAGGAACGGTGCGATCCTGGTCGATATCGACAGCCGTGCCGTCCACTACTGGAATGAGGCGCAGACGGTTTACAAGCTGTACCCGTCCAGTGTGCCGCTGACCGAGGATTTGACCCGCCGGGGCCGTACCCGCGTGATCCTGAAAGATCCGGAGCCGGACTGGCGCCCTACCCCGTCCATGAAGAAGCGCAACCCGGAATGGCCGGACTACATCGGCCCCGGCCCGCAAAATCCGCTGGGCACGCGGTCGCTGCACCTCAGCTGGACATATTACCGTATCCACGGCACCCACGATACGCGCAAGATTGGTCGCAAATCTTCCAACGGCTGCATCGGCCTTTACAACGAGCATATCGAAGAACTTTACGCGATGGCCAACGTCGGCACCCAAGTGTTGCTAATTTGACGACATTGCGGCGGATCGGCGGCTAAGTCCCTGAAACACGGTTTGCAATCGCGCGGTATTGCTGTTTACACAGACTCACGAGGTAAGTCTTGGGTGCGTTCCAACGCTAATTGTTGGGGCGCGTAACTGGAGGTTAATATGAAAAAACTCGTTCTCGCTGCTGCACTGACTGCTGCTGCTTCGACCGCATTCGCTGGCGCACCTGCCGAGCCGATCATCGAAGCACCCGTGATCGTCGAAGAGACTCGTAGCTCTTCGGGTGGCATTGTTCTGCCCCTGCTGATCCTGATCGCAGTTGCAGCTGTTGTTGCGGACTAAGTCCTAGGCAATATGAAAAGAAAAAGGCGGCTCATTGCGAGCCGCCTTTTTTATTTGTCCCGGCGTACGGTGCCGTCAGTCTAACCATCCGCGCAGGTTTTCTTCGATCACCGTGTTCAGCGCTTCGATATGCGCCGCATCATCGTTCAGGCACGGGATATAGGTGAACGTTTCACCGCCGGCTTCTTCAAAGCTTTCCTTGATCTCTTCGTTGATCTCTTCAAGCGTTTCGATGCAGTCGGCAGAAAACGCGGGCGCACATACGGCGATGTTCTTTTTCCCCGCTTCGGCCAAACGCGCCACTTCCTCGACCGTGTAAGGTTTCAGCCACTCTTCCGGTCCGAATTTTGACTGGAATGTCGTCTTGATTTCAGTGTCTTGCCAGCCCAGACGCTCTTTGAGCAGTCGCGTCGTCTTCTGACATTGGCAATGGTACGGATCACCTTCCATGAGGTAGCGCAGGGGCACGCCGTGGTAACTGCACACCAGCATGTCCGGGCGCGTATCCATGGTGCCGTAGGCACGTTCGATGGATTGCGCGAGCGCCTCGATGTATTTCGGATGCTCAAAATAAGGCTGTACCGTCCGGGTGGTCGGCTGCCACTTTTCTTCCATCAAGGCGCGAAAAAACTGGTCGTTTGCCGTCGCCGATGTCGCCCCGGCGTAGTGGGGATAAAGGGGGAAGAACAGGATTTTCTGGCACCCTGCCTCGACCATCTCGCGCACTTTGGATTTTGTCGACGGATTGCCGTAACGCATGCAAAAATCGACCATCACCTGATCGCCATATTTGTCATGCATCGACGCCTTTATCTTGGCTGTCTGATCCTTGGTGATCGTCATCAGGGGGCTCTCGCCCGCCTCTTCGTTCCAGATCGACTTGTAGGCAGCGCCGGATGAAAACGGGCGTTTTGTCAGGATGATCAGCTGCAAGAGAGGTTGCCAGATCCAGGCGCTGTAGTCGATCACGCGCTTGTCGGACAGAAATTCGTTCAGATAGCGGCGCATCGACCAGTAATCATAGCCGTCCGGTGTACCCAGATTGGCCAGCAATATCCCGACGCGCGCCGGCGGGATGGCCGGGTGGTCGTCTGCGGCATGGGCCGGACGGGTCGCTGTCTTGCTGGTGTCGAGCATCTGGATACTTCCTGGTCGCCAATGCGCCTGAGATAAACGGATTTGCGTGCAGGTCAATCTGGCAGCGACGTTTCGTCCGTCTTCAGCGCATCTGCCAGCCGGGCTTGTGCCGCACCTGGCCTGAGCGGCTTTTGCTGGCTGGCATCCGGCGCCCACCCTGTCAGCACGATCAATTCAAATGTGGCGAAGATGCCGCCATCGTCGCCTGGATAACTTGCAGCATAAATATCAGCTGCCCGCTTTAGGATGCCGGGTCGCGTCGTGGTCCGGTGACGCGCATTCAGCGCATTCGTTTCTCCCATGGTGCGCAGGTCGCGCATGAGGTGCCACATGGATTGATACCGCACCCGCAGCGGGACCGTGTCGGCGACCGGTAGCGCCAAACCGGCCCGTTGCAACAATGCGCCCAGATCGCGGACTTCGGCCATGGGTGCAACGCGGGGCGAGAGCCCACCAGTTTCAGATACTTCCGCCTCTGCCAGACAAGCGCGCAGTTCGTGCAGGGTTTGACCGCCAAGGGCGACGGCCAACAAGAGCCCGTCAGCTTTCAGTGCGCGGCGGCACTGGATCAGTTGCCCGACCGGATCGTTGGCCCAGTGCAATCCCATGCTGTGGACCATCAAGTCGTGTGTCTCTTGCGGCAGGTTCAGCGTCTCTTGCTCGGTAACGATATGCGCGCCGTCCACCTGTCCCTGCCATAGCTGCGGAAAAGCGGCGACGATCCCAACCGATGAAAAGGATTTGTTAACCATCACCAGTCGATCCTGAACCTCATCGCGTGCTGCTTCTTGGAGAAACAGCGCAGACATATCGGCGCGGGCGCGGTGCCGGGCCAGCGCGCGAAGATCGGTTAAGGGTGTCGGCTGGGTCATGGCGGCATAGGTAGGACAGCAATGGGTCTTTTACAAACGGCGCTTTCAGCCATTTATCCGCCCCGATGCCTGGGCTGTGGCCAGATGGTCGACAGTGACTTTGGGCTGTGCGGCGCGTGCTGGGGGCAGACATCATTTGTTGGCGGTACGGTCTGTGACAGTTGCAGCACGCCGTTGCCGGGCTCCGCCTTGGACGAGGTTGTTCACTGTGATACCTGCCTCAAGTCGCCCAAGCCCTGGAAACATGGGCGCGCCGCATTGATCTACACGGGCATGGGCCGCAGGATGGTCCTTGGGCTCAAGCACGGCGACCGGCAAGAGATCGCAAAACCCGCGGCGGGATGGATGCGTCAGGGTGTGTTGGAGATTGCCAACAGCGATGCCCTGCTTGTTCCGGTCCCGTTGCACTGGATGCGGCTGGCCAAGCGGCGCTATAATCAGTCTGCCCTGATCGCGAGGCATTTGTCTGAAAAGACCGGACTTGATGTTTGCCCCGACTTGCTCGAACGCCCAAGGCGCACGCCATCGCTTGATGGCAAAACCAAAGACGAGCGTGCTGACATTCTGAATGGGGCCATATGTGTTGCTCAGCGCCGCCATCACCGTATCGCGGGCCGATCTGTCGTGCTGGTTGATGATGTGCTGACCACCGGCGCAACCCTCGCCGCCTGCGCCGAGGCGTGTCGTGCGGCAGGTGCCACAGACGTGTGCGTGGCCGTACTGGCGCGCGTCGCGAAAGACGCCTAGATAATCGACAACCCTGACTTCGTGCCGAAAGGATCCGCGCCATGAAAGCCGTCGAAATCTACACCTCGCCCTTGTGCGGCTTTTGCCATGCCGCAAAACGTCTGCTCAAAGAAAAGGGTGTGGAGTTCTCTGAAGTGAACGTCCTGGCCCAACCGGGTCGCAAGGCCGAGATGATCCAGCGGGCGAACGGAGGTCGGACGGTGCCTCAGATATTTATCGGCGACACGCATGTGGGCGGGTGCGACGATCTCTATGCCCTGGATGGCGCGGGCAAGCTTGATGCGCTTCTTGCGTCCTGAATGAAGGCCGCGCTGCTGCAACTCAATGTCTCCGACGATCCGTTGGGCAACCTGCCTCGGACCGTCGAGATGGTCGAGCAGGCCGCCGATATGGGCGCGGCGTTCATCCTCACGCCGGAGGTGACGAATTGCGTCTCGACCAATCGCGCGCATCAGCAATCGGTACTGTCTCTCGAACAGGATGAACCGACCTTAGCTGCCGTGCGCCAAATTGCGTCTGAAAAGGGCGTGCATATTCTTATTGGGTCGCTCGCGCTCAAGACGGGTGAACCCGATGGCCGCTTTGCCAATCGGTCCTTTCTGGTTTGTCCCCGCGGGGACATCATTGGGCGCTACGACAAGATCCACATGTTCGATGTGGCGATCGACAACACGGAGACATATCGCGAGTCCTCTGGCTATCGCCCGGGCGAACGCGCCGTGCTGGCCCGGGCTGAATTTGCGATGGTTGGCATGGCCATCTGCTACGATATGCGCTTTCCGCGATTGGCCGATGCCCTTGTCACTGCTGGTGCTCAGATCCTGACTTACCCGTCTGCTTTTTCGCCTGTCACCGGTGCGGCCCATTGGCACAGCTTGTTGCGTGCGCGCGCGATTGAAGCGGGGGCATGGGTTCTGGCCCCGGCCCAGACAGGCACGCATTCCAGCGCACAACACAAGACGCGGGACACCTACGGCCATTCGCTGGCCGTCAATCCGTGGGGCGAGGTGGTACTTGACGCAGGGACCGCGCCCGGCATTTATGTCTTTGATCTGGATTTGGAAAAGGTGGCCGAGGCGCGCCGCCGTATCCCATCAAGGGAAAATGCGCGCCCGTTCGAAGCCCCCTGATGGCGTATGAGCACGGACAAAAATGCATTGGCCATTTCGCTGTTCAGCGAGGTGTTGGCGGCGGATCAGATGGTCCGCAACCGGCTGAGCCGTGTGCTGCCGAAGGGCATGGAAATCTCGCATTTTTCGGTGCTGAACCATCTGGCCTGGCATGAGGGTGAGCGCAGTCCGGCGCAATTGGCTGAGACCTTCAACGTGACTCGCGGCGCCATGACCAATACGCTCAACCGCCTCGAGTGGGCCGGATACATCCACATCAGACCCGATTGGGACGACGCGCGGCGCAAGATGGTCGCCATCAGCCCTGCGGGGATGCGCGCACGCGATCAGGCGCTCAGCTCAATCGCGCCAATGGTTGGCGAAGTGATCGACAAGCTCGGCGAGGACCGCGTGCGGTCGACCCTGCCCATTTTGCGCCAGCTGCGGGATCAGCTGTCCAGCAAACCTAAGCCGGATTGAGGCTGGCGGTCACGTAGTTCACGCTCAGATCCGTGTCAGACAATTTCCACGCCCATGTTAGCGGATTGAACACGAACCCCTTGCGATCCACGGGGTCTAGGCCCGCGTTCCGCATCAGATCAAACAGCTCGTCCGGCGTTATGAACTTGTTCCATTCATGCGTGCCCTTCGGCAACCAGCGCATCACATGTTCCGCGCCGATGATCGCCATCATGTAGGATTTCGGGTTCCGGTTGATGGTCGAGCATATGTGCAGCCCGCCCGGTTTCAGAAGTTGACGGCAGGCAGTGAGGTAGCCGAGCGGGTCGGCCACATGTTCGACCACTTCCATGTTCAGCACCACGTCGAACTGTTCACCTGCCTCGGCCATGTCTTCGGCTGTAGTGTGGCGGTAGTCGATGGTCAGGCCGGATTGTTCCGCATGAACCTTTGCAATGGGGATGTTGCGCTCTGCCGCATCGGCGCCGACCACCTCGGCGCCAAGACGCGCCATCGGTTCAGATAACAAACCGCCGCCGCATCCGATGTCGAGGATACGCAGCCCTTCGAACGCATCCGGGCCGGTCAGATCCCGATCGAATTCCGCCGCGATCTGGCTGGTGATATAGTCCAGCCTGCAGGGGTTCAGCATGTGCAGCGGCTTGAATTTTCCGTTCGGATCCCACCATTCCGCCGCCATCGCCTCGAATTTCGCGATTTCCGACGGGTCAACGGTGGTTTGATGCGTTTGCATTTGCGTCTCCGTATGCTCATGTGCGCTTTAAGCCCTATGTAGGTCAGTAATGGACAAACACAGCGATCAAAAGCGCGCGGTACAGTATCTGTACCCGCCCATGGACCCCTACGACCAACGGATGCTTGAGGTTGGTCAAGGACACCGTATCTACGTGGAACAATGCGGCAATCCAAACGGGATGCCAGTGGTGGTTTTGCATGGTGGTCCTGGCGGCGGGTGCAGTCCCGCAATGCGTCGGTATTTTGATCCAGAACACTACCGGGTGATTCTGTTTGATCAGCGCGGCTGTGGCAGGTCGCGCCCGCACGCGTCCGTGATGAACAATACGACCTGGCATCTGGTCGACGACATCGAGTTGATCCGTAAGACACTGGGCATCGACGCGTGGATTGTGTTTGGCGGATCGTGGGGCGCAACGCTCGCCCTGATCTACGCCGAGGCGCACCCGGCGCGGGTGCGCAATCTGGTGCTGCGCGGCGTGTTCCTGATGACGCAAGCCGAGCTTGACTGGTTCTACGGCGGTGGAGCGGGCAAGTTCTGGCCCGAGGTGTGGTCGCGCTTCGAAGGGCTGATCCCCGAAGATGAGCGTGGAGATCTGATTGGTGCCTATCACCGGCGTCTGTTTTCTGGCGATGTTGCGATGGAAACCCGCTTTGCCCGCGCGTGGTCGTCTTGGGAAAATGCATTGGCCTCGATCCATTCATCTGGTGCCGGTGGAGAGGCGCCTGGCGACTATGCCCGTGCCTTTGCCCGGCTCGAGAATCATTATTTCACCAACGCCGGTTTCCTTGAGTTCGACGGTCAGATTCTCGCTCATGCAGGTCGTATCAAGCACATTCCGGGCACTATCGTGCAAGGCCGCTACGACATGATCTGCCCGCCCGACAGTGCCTATGCGTTGTCAAAGGTGTGGCCGCTGGGGGAACTTAAAATGGTCCGCAATGCCGGTCATGCCTTGTCTGAACCGGGGATTTCGGCTGAACTGGTGCGCACGATGGACAGGATCGCAGGAAAATGACCCGCATTGACCGCCGCGCGCTTTTTGCGTCCGGTGCTGCCGCAGCCTTGCTGGCGGCCACCGGTGCATCGGCTTTGCCGCAGCGGGGTGGACGGTTGCGCGCTGCGTTGTCACCGGAATTGTTTGAACAGGCAGTGGCCGCGACTGTCTACGACAACCTGACCGAGATTGCCGCCGACGGTACGCTGCGTGGTGAGTTGGCGACCGAATGGTCATCAGATCCCGATGCGCGTGTGTGGCGGTTCACGCTGCGCGATGGCGTGACGTTCCACGACAACAAGCCGTTTGAAGCGTCCGCGGTATCGCATTTGCCGTGGGATGTGCAGATGTTGGATCCGCTGGCCATCCAAATCAATCTTGATCAGCCGAACCCGAGCCTGCCTTACCTGCTTGCGCAGCCCGGATTTGAAATCCGTGGGGCAACGGGTACGGGGCTGTACAAGGCCCAGAAGCTGGATGACGGGCGGCACTTTATCGGCACGCGTGTCGCAGATCATTGGAAGCAAGGCGCAGGCTGGTTCGACTCGGTCGAATTCGTGCAGTTCAGTGCCGATCACGTGCGCGGCGAGGCGCTGCGCGATGGCTTGGTGGATGTGGCAGATGTGATCGCCCTCGACGGCTATGCCGATCCGCGTGATTTCCAGGCTTTGCCGAATGCTCACGCTGCAACCCATATCGTGAGCCGCTCGGTCACTGTGCCCGTAACGGTTGGCAAATCCTGGCCGCTCGACAACCTGCGCATGGCAGAACGGTGGTGGATGGCCTGAGGCAAATCGCATGGGGCTTGCAGACTCCGGGGCACATGCGTATATCCCCCTCAACAGCGGCGCGCTGGGGTCCACACCCGACGCTCCACCGGGAAACATCGACGGGCCGCGCGCCCGTTTTTTTGTGCTTGGATCAAATGACCAACGACCTGATTGCCAAAGCTGCCATCGACCGCCGCCTTGCCGAGATCATCACCCCGGTGATCGAGGATCTGGGCTATGAGCTGGTGCGCGTGCGACTGATGAGCGGCAAGGAAACGACGCTGCAGATCATGGCCGACAAGCCCGATGGCGGGATCGAGGTGGATGATTGCGGTGCGATTTCCACCGCTGTGAGTGCGACGTTGGATGTCGAGGATCCGATCCTCGATGCTTATACGCTCGAAGTATCCTCGCCCGGCATTGACCGACCGCTGACCCGGCTGAAAGACTTCGACATGTTCGAGGGCTATGACGCCAAGCTGGAAACCGATGAGTTGATCGACGGACGGCGCCGTTTCAAAGGCGTGCTTGCAGGTGTCGAGGATGACGAGGTGCTGATCAACGTGGCCGAGGGCACGATTGGCCTGAAGTTCGAGTGGTTGAGCGACGCCAAGCTGGTCCTGACGGACGAGTTGATCAAAGAGATGTTACGCCAGCGCAAAGCGGCTGGCGTGATCAAAGAGACAGAATTCGACGAAATACAGACCGAAGGGTCAGAGGAGGACAGCTGATGGCCATTACATCTGCAAACCAGCTTGAGCTGCTGCAAACCGCGGAAGCCGTTGCCCGTGAAAAGATGATCGACCCCGGTCTGGTGGTCGAGGCGATGGAAGAGTCGCTCGCGCGCGCGGCGAAGTCCCGCTACGGGGCCGAGATGGACATTCGTGTGTCCATCGACCGCAAGACCGGCAAGGCGACATTCACCCGTGTCCGCACCGTGGTCGAGGATGAAGAGCTGGAGAACTACCAGGCCGAGTTCACCGTTGAGCAGGCCAAGCAGTATCTCGACAACCCCGCCGTCGGTGACACTTTTGTAGAGGAAGTCCCTCCGGTCGAGATGGGCCGCATCGCAGCGCAATCCGCCAAGCAGGTGATCCTGCAAAAGGTGCGCGAAGCCGAGCGTGATCGTCAGTTCGAAGAGTTCAAGGATCGCGCGGGCACCATCATCAACGCGCTGGTCAAGCGCGAGGAATACGGCAACGTCATCGTGGACGTCGGTGCCGGTGAGGCGATCCTGCGCCGCAATGAAAAGATCGGCCGCGAATCGTATCGCCCGAATGACCGCATCCGCTGCTACATCAAGGATGTGCGCCGCGAACAGCGTGGGCCGCAGATTTTCCTGAGCCGGACAGCGCCCGAATTCATGGCGGAACTGTTCAAGATGGAAGTGCCGGAGATCTACGACGGCATCATCGACATCAAGGCCGTGGCCCGCGACCCCGGGTCTCGCGCGAAGATTGCCGTGATTTCGTATGATAACTCCATCGACCCCGTGGGTGCGTGCGTCGGTATGCGGGGTTCCCGCGTGCAGGCCGTCGTGAACGAGCTTCAGGGTGAAAAGATCGACATCATTCCGTGGAATGAGGATCAGCCGACCTTCCTTGTGAACGCATTGCAGCCCGCCGAGGTGAGCAAGGTGGTTCTGGACGAGGAAGCGGGCAAGATCGAAGTCGTCGTGCCCGAAGAGCAACTGTCGCTCGCCATCGGTCGTCGCGGTCAGAACGTGCGTCTGGCCAGCCAACTCACCAACCTTGACATCGACATTATGACCGAGGCAGACGAATCGGCGCGTCGTCAGGCCGAATTCGAAGAGCGCACCAAGCTGTTCATGGACAATCTGGACCTTGACGAATTCTTTGCCCAATTGCTGGTGTCCGAGGGGTTCACGAACCTCGAAGAGGTGGCCTATGTCGAGCTGGACGAATTGCTGGTCATCGACGGCGTGGACGAAGGCACAGCCGAGGAATTGCAAGCCCGTGCCCGCGACGTGCTGGAAGCTCAGGCCAAGGCAGCGCTGGACAACGCGCGATCAATGGGCGTCGAAGACAGCCTTATTGAATTCGACGGGCTTACACCCCAAATGGTAGAAGCGCTCGCCAAGGATGACGTTAAAACCCTGGAAGATTTTGCAACATGCGCAGACTGGGAACTGGCCGGTGGCTGGACAACCGTCGATGGCGAACGTCACAAGGACGATGGCGTACTGGAACCGTTTGACGTGTCGTTGGAAGAGGCGCAGCAACTGGTTATGACGGCGCGTATTTTGCTGGGTTGGGTCGATCCTGCCGAATTGGAAGCGGAAGCAGCGGAAGAAGACGGCGAAGAGCTGACCGAGGAGGCCGAGGCCTGATTTCAGGCCTCGGGTGAGCCTGATGGGACGCGGTGGCGACTCAAAGGATCGGTCGGATGGGCCGGAGCGCAAGTGCATTGCCACGGGCGAGGTGCAGCCCAAGAATGGGTTGATCCGCTTTGTCGTGGGGCCCGATGCGCAGATCGTGCCGGACATTGCGGGCAAGTTGCCCGGTCGTGGTATTTATGTTGCGGCGGATCGTGCGGCCTTGGACAAGGCCGTGAAGAAGAAGCTGTTTGCGCGGGGGGCCAAGCAATCCGTGCAGGTGCCGGATGATTTGGTCGAAGAAGTCGAGCGGCAACTGGCGCGGCGGGTTGTGGACCTGATCGCGCTGTCCCGTAAGGGCGGTCGCGCCGTGGCGGGGTATGAAAAGGTCAAGAACATGCTTGCGCTGGAAGAGGCGGATGTTCTGATCCAGGCAGTCGATGGGTCGGGCCGCGGCAAGTCCAAGCTGAGTACGCCGCATTTCGGCACATACATTGGCTGGCTGACATCGGATGAGTTGGGTTTGGCCTTTGGCCGTCAAACTGTGATACATGGGGCGCTCGCCTCTGGTGGACTCACGCAACGTGTTGTAGAGGAAGCCAACCGTTTACGCGGAGTCCGCGAAAACAGGGTGGCTGGCGCCACCGGGCGCGAAAATGACGGCGGCAAGGGCCGCCGGGAAGGATAGACGAGCTTTATGAGCGATACTGACGGGAAGAAGACTTTGGGTCTGCGCAGCGGCGCGCGTCCGGGCAACGTGAAACAGAGTTTCAGCCACGGGCGGACCAAGAATGTCGTCGTCGAAACCAAGCGCAAGCGCGTTGTGGTGCCGAAGCCCGGTGCCGCAAAACCCGCTGGTGGCGCAGGCGCTGCCGGGGGTGATCCAAGCCGTCGCCCCGCAGGCATTTCCGATGCGGAGATGGATCGCCGCCTAAAGGCCGTGCAAGCCGCTAAGGCGCGCGAAGTCGAAGAGGCCGCAAAACGCGCCGAAGAAGAAAAAGCGCGCGAAGCCGAACGCGAGCGCCGCCGTGCTGAAGCCGAAGCCAAAGAGCAAGCCGAGCGTGAACGCGAGGAAGCGCTGAAGGCGAAGGAAGAAGAAGAGAAGCGCAAGGCCGCCGAGGCTGCTGCCGCTGCTCAGGCCGCTGCGGCGGCGCCTGCTGAAAAGGCGCAGCCGGTCCAGCGCCAGGCACAGCCTGCAGCGACACCGCGCAAGAATGATCGTGAGCGCGACCAGCGCCCCAGCAACCGTGGACGTGATGATGGCGGTCGACGGTCTGGCAAGCTGACCCTGAACCAAGCGCTCAGGGGCGGCGAAGGTGGTCGCCAGCGGTCGATGGCGGCCATGAAGCGCAAGCAGGAACGGGCCCGTCAAAAGGCAATGGGCGGTTCCGTTGAGCGTGAAAAGGTTGTCCGCGACGTGCAGGTGCCCGAAGCCATCGTCGTGAGCGAACTTGCCAACCGAATGACCGAAAAGGTCGGCGACGTAGTCAAGGCGCTGATGAACAACGGTATGATGGTAACTCAGAACCAGACCATCGACGCCGATACCGCGGAACTGATCGTCGAAGAGTTCGGCCACCGCGTCCAGCGTGTGTCGGATGCCGACGTCGAGGACGTGATCAAAGAGGTTCAGGATGAGGCAGATGACCTGCAGGGTCGTCCGCCGGTCATCACCATCATGGGCCACGTGGACCACGGCAAAACCTCGCTTCTGGATGCGATCCGCGATGCCAAGGTTGTCGCGGGCGAAGCGGGCGGGATTACCCAGCACATCGGTGCATATCAGGTGAAAACCGAAGACGGTGTGACGCTGTCCTTCCTCGACACCCCGGGCCACGCGGCGTTTACGTCGATGCGGTCGCGCGGTGCTCAGGTCACGGACATCGTTGTTCTGGTTGTGGCGGCGGACGATGCGGTAATGCCGCAGACGGTTGAAGCCATCAACCATGCCAAGGCCGCTGAAGTGCCGATGATTGTGGCGATCAACAAGATTGATAAACCGGGTGCGACTCCGGACAAGGTGCGCACCGATCTGCTGCAACACGAAGTGATCGTCGAGAAGATGTCGGGTGAGGTGCAGGATGTCGAAGTGTCTGCGATCACCGGGCAGGGCTTGGATCAGTTGCTGGAAGCCATCGCGCTTCAGGCCGAGATTCTGGAACTGAAAGCTAACCCGGATCGCGCTGCGCAGGGCGCAGTGATCGAAGCGCAGTTGGATGTGGGCCGTGGCCCCGTTGCGACCGTTCTCGTTCAAAACGGTACGCTGCGGCAAGGCGATATCTTTGTCGTGGGTGAGCAGTACGGTAAGGTTCGTGCCCTCATCAATGATAAGGGCGAGCGCGTGAAAGAGGCCGGGCCGTCGGTTCCGGTCGAAGTGCTTGGCCTGAACGGTACGCCAGAGGCTGGTGATGTTCTCAACGTGACCGAGACCGAAGCCCAGGCGCGTGAGATTGCCGAGTACCGCGAGAAAGCGGCCAAGGACAAACGCGCGGCGGCTGGTGCGGCGACGACCCTCGAACAGTTGATGGCGAACGCCAAGGCGGACGAGAATGTCAGCGAACTGCCCATCCTCGTTAAAGCGGATGTGCAGGGGTCTGCAGAGGCCATCGTTCAGGCGATGGAGAAGATTGGTAACGACGAAGTACGCGTACGCGTACTGCACTCGGGCGTCGGTGCGATCACCGAAACCGATGTGGGTCTGGCCGAAGCGTCGGGCGCGCCGATCATGGGTTTCAACGTCCGTGCGAACGCGTCTGCCCGGAACACAGCCAACCAAAAGGGTGTAGAGATCCGCTATTACTCGGTGATCTACGACCTTGTGGATGATGTGAAGGCCGCAGCCTCCGGTCTGCTGAGCGCTGAAATTCGTGAGAATTTCATCGGCTACGCCGAGATCAAGGAAGTGTTCAAGGTGACGGGTGTTGGCAAGGTGGCCGGTTGTCTGGTGACCGAAGGGGTCGCCCGCCGTTCGGCCGGTGTGCGTCTGCTGCGTGACAACGTGGTGATTCACGAGGGCACGCTGAAAACGCTCAAGCGCTTTAAGGACGAAGTGGCAGAAGTTCAGTCTGGGCAAGAATGCGGTATGGCGTTCGAGAATTACGATGATATCCGTCCGTCGGATGTGATCGAGATTTTCGAGCGAGAAGAGGTCACACGCACGCTCGACTGAGCAAGGCGGATAGAAAAAGAGAAAGGGGACGGTGTGGAACCGTCCCCTTTTTTACTCAGATCGTCGTGTTATGCAGTTTGCGAAACGGGTGTTCCGGAATAGTGGGCTCCATCAACCCGAACAGTCATCCGTCCATCTGGAAGGGTTTTCACGTAGAACCCTTGGATCAAAACGGCACTGCCCAAAGCAATTGTGCGTAGCATGACTTTCCTCCCCAAAAAGAAAGTAATATCTCAACTATAAGTGTATTGTTTAACAAGTCATCAACAATGTCACAAAACTGTTGTTTTTTTTGTCGTTTTGAGAAGATTGTTACCCGGCGTTACAACCAATCGCGGAGGATTGGGATCAATGGGACGTCAGCGGCTGGCATTGGATAATCGCGCAAATCCTTGGGCTTAACCCATTTTAAAGCCTGGTTCTCGCGGGATTGTGGTGTTCCTTCCCACTTTCGGCAGGCAAACAGCGGCATCAGCAGGTGGAAGTTATCATAGCTTTGGCTGGCAAATGTCAGAGGTGCGAGGCAAGACGCCCACGTATCGATTCCCAGTTCCTCGTTCAACTCCCGGATGAGCGCCGCTTCGGGCGACTCGCCGGTTTCGACCTTGCCTCCGGGAAACTCCCATAGGCCTGCCATTGATTTGCCTTCGGGCCGCTGTGCAATCAGCACACGACCATCGACGTCGATCAGGGCAACCGCAGAGACCAGCACGACTTTCATGACCGGTAGTCCGCGTTGATTTCGATGTAACCGTGGGTCAAATCACAGGTCCAAACTGTCGCGGATGCATCTCCCATTCCGCAGTCGACGCGGATGTAAATGTGATCCTGTTTCATATGGGCGGCGGCGTCTTCCTCGCGGTAGGTGGGGCTGACCCAACCGTTTTCCGCAACGAGCGTTTCCCCAAACCAGATTGACAACGTATCCCGTTCTGCCGGGGCGCCCGATTTACCGACGGCCATTACAACGCGGCCCCAATTCGGATCCTCGCCAGCGATAGCAGTTTTGACCAATGGGGAATTGGCGATCGACAATCCATGGGTTTTTGCCGCAGTCTTGTCCGTGCAGCCGGTTACTTCAATCTCAACAAATTTTGTGGCGCCTTCGCCGTCTCGGACAACTTGGTGCGCCAGATCAAGCATGACGGCATACAAGGCTTCTGCAAATGCAGTGTTGCCCGTGACATCAACACCGCTTGCCCCGGTTGCGGCGACAATCAAGCTGTCAGAGGTTGATGTATCGCTGTCGACCGTGATGCAATTGAAGGTCGCGTCACTGGTGTCACGCACCAAGTCCTGCAACGCGCTTTGGGTCATTTGCCCATCCGTAAAGATGTACACGAGCATTGTGGCCATGTCCGGTGCGATCATGCCGCTGCCCTTAGCGATGCCTGCGAGTGTGACGGGTTGGCCATCGACGTCGATGGTTTGCGTTGCGCCCTTGGAGTACGTATCCGTCGTCATGATCGCGGACGCGGCGTCCGCGATAGCATCCGCCGACTGTTGGGTAACGAGATTGGACAGATGCGCTGTGATCCGGCCGTGCGGCAATGGCTCGCCAATCACACCGGTCGATGCCGTAAACACCCGATCTGCCGGCAAGCCGGTTGCCCTTGCCGTTGCATCGACCACTGCCGCGACCGCATCGACGCCGTTACGCCCGGTAAACGCGTTGGCGTTACCTGCGTTCACCAGAATAGCTGCGCCGGCATCTTGCTCACCGCCCAGCTTGGCTTGGCAATCCAGAACCGGGGCCGCACGAGTTGCGGATTTGGTAAAAACCCCGGCGATACTGGTGCCAGGGGCACAGATCGCCAGCATCACGTCCAGCCGCCCCGAATATTTTATACCCGCCTCGGCAGCGGCAAAGGTGACGCCATCGATTTGGGGAAGGTCTGGGAACGTCTCGGGTGCCAGTGGCGACCGGGGCAGCGCGCCAGCCATCCGTTACTCCACCAATCCCAGGTCGGACAGGATTTCAGGGTCGATGTCTCCGGCGCCGGATTGGTCAATCTGCGCATCTGCTGTCAGGGAAGCCACGTAGTCTTCGACAGCTGCGTCGCGTACCTCCTGAAGCAGTTCCTCGCGTACCTCGTCAAGCGACGGGGCATCGGGTGTCCGGGTCTCGTTCAGGACAATGACGTGCCAGCCGAATTGAGTTTGCACCGGCTCAGACACTTCACCCACTTCCAAAGAGATGACTGCCGCTTCGAAGCTGGGCACCATCGCACCTGCGCCGAACCAGCCAAGCTGTCCGCCATTGGGTCCGGATGGCCCTGTGGACTTTTCACGCGCGGTCGCTCCAAAATCTGCACCGCCGTCAATCTCGGTCTTGATAGCCTTGGCTTCTTCCTCGGTTTCGACCAGGATATGAGACGCGTTGTACTCCTCTTGCGGGGTGACGCCCTCGTATTTCAGATCGTAGGCGGCCTGGATCGCGTCATCCGTCAGCTTTTCCTGAAACAGGGTTTCCAGTTCTTCGCCCGCTGTCAGGGAACGGGTTTCGTTTTCGATTTGCAGCATGGTCCGTTTGGGCAGGTCACCGTCAAAGGACTGGGCCAGAAGGGTCTGGTTGATCAGTTGTTCCAGGATACCGCTGAACAAAACATCATTCGGCAATTGCTGGAACTGCTGGGGCAGCGAGGCGCGCGCCACGATCATGTGACCGACCGTGATGTCCGTGCCATTTACGGTCGCCACAACCGTGTCTGCGTCTTGTGCTGTTGCTGGGGTCGCCAGGGCCGCAATCAAACCCAGTGCCGGCAACGAGAGGAAGCGTTTATTCATGTAACAATCCTTGGGCTCATGCGCCCCACCCGGGGCGCGCATTGACACGGTTTCACGTGACCCTTACATCGCCCTATGGACGCGGCCTGGGCCGATTTTCGCCCACCGTTATTATGGGCTTGGCGCGCGCCCGGCAAGCAGTTGCTGCATAGACACAAACGATCGGCTGGAGAACGTATGCTCGGTTTCGGAACACTCACCAAGAAGGTGTTTGGCACCCCCAATGATCGCAAGATCAAGAGCACGCGGCCGCTGGTCGAAAAGATCAACGCGCTTGAGCCTGAATTCGAGGCGCTGAGCGACGATGGTCTGAAGGATAAGACGCAGGCTTTGGCTGAGCGGGCGATGGGTGGCGAAGCCCTTGACGACCTGTTGCCAGAGGCATTTGCGAACTGTCGCGAGGCTGCCAAGCGCACGTTAGGTCTGCGCGCTTATGACACGCAACTCCTTGCCGCGATCTTTCTGCATCAGGGCAATATCGCCGAACAGAAGACAGGCGAGGGCAAGACCCTGACGGCGGCCTTTGCCGCCTATCTGAATGCGCTGTCAGGCAAGGGCGTGCATGTGGTGACCGTGAACGAATATCTTGTCCAGCGTGATGCGGATTGGATGGGCAAGGTCTATGGTGCACTGGGTCTGACCACCGGTGTTGCGATCAACGGGATCGGCGAAGAAAACAAGCGCGCGGCCTACGCATGTGATATCACCTATGCAACCAACAACGAGTTGGGGTTCGACTATCTGCGCGATAACATGAAGCCCTCGATCGAAGAGATGGTGCAGCGCGGCCACAATTTCGCAATCGTGGACGAGGTCGACAGTATCCTGATTGATGAAGCACGGACACCGCTGGTCATTTCTGGCCCGCTGCAGGACCGGTCCGAGATGTACGTGACCATTGACGGCGTTATTCCGTTGATCGAGGATGACCACTTCACCCTCGATGAAAAGCAGAAGAACGTCACCTTCACCGATGATGGTAACGAGTTCGTCGAAGAGCAGCTGCGCGTGCGTGGCCTGATCGAGGAAGGCGCGTCGCTTTACGACCCGGAGAGCACAACCATCGTGCACCACGTGAACCAGGGTCTGCGGGCGCACAAGCTGTTCCAGAAGGACAAGGATTACATCGTCCGCAACGGTGAGGTTGTACTGATCGACGAATTCACCGGTCGTATGATGACGGGCCGCCGCCTGTCCGACGGTCTGCATCAAGCCATCGAGGCCAAGGAAGGCGTGCAAATCCAGCCGGAGAATCAGACGCTGGCGTCCGTAACGTTCCAGAATTACTTCCGTCTGTATGGAAAACTGGCCGGCATGACCGGGACCGCCGCGACCGAGGCCGAGGAGTTCCAGACAATTTATGGGCTGGGCGTGGTCGAAGTGCCCACCAACAGGCCCATTGCGCGTTTGGACGAAGACGACCAAGTGTTCCGCACCGGGCAGGAAAAGTACAAGGCCATGATCGACGAGATCAAGGCAGCCCATGAAAAGGGTCAGCCCGTCCTTGTCGGCACGACGTCCATCGACAAGTCCGAGATGTTTGCCGAAGCGCTTAAGGCCGAAGGGATTGCACACAACGTCCTGAACGCCCGCCAGCACGAGCAAGAAGCGCAGATTATCGCCGACGCCGGTAAGCTGGGCGCTGTGACCATTGCGACCAATATGGCCGGCCGCGGCACTGACATTCAGCTTGGCGGCAACGTCGAAATGAAGGTGCTTGAGGCGATCACCGCCGACCCCGAAGCGGACCCGGACGAAGTGCGCAAGCGCATCGAGGCGGAGCATGAGGACGAAAAGCAGAAGGTGCTTGCCGCTGGTGGCCTTTTTGTCCTCGCCTCCGAACGCCATGAAAGCCGCCGGATCGACAACCAGCTGCGCGGCCGGTCGGGCCGTCAGGGCGATCCGGGCCGCACGTCGTTCTACCTGAGCCTAGAAGATGATCTGATGCGCATCTTTGGCTCTGACCGGCTGGACAAGGTGCTCAAGACGCTTGGCCTGGAGGAGGGGGAGGCGATTGTGCACCCTTGGGTGAACAAATCCCTCGAACGTGCGCAGGCCAAGGTAGAAGGGCGCAACTTCGACATCCGCAAGCAGCTTCTCAAATTCGACGATGTGATGAACGATCAGCGCCGCGTGGTCTTTTCACAACGCCGCGAGATCATGGAAGCGCAGGATCTTTCGGAAATCACGTCCGACATGCGAGACGAGGTGATCGACGACCTGATTGACCAGTATATGCCGCCCAATAGCTATGCTGACCAATGGGACACCGAGGGGCTCTATGCTGCTGTTCTTGAGAACCTGGGCATTGATGCGCCTGTTATGGCCTGGTGCGATGAAGAGGGCGTAGACGATGAACAAATTCGCGAACGCCTGATTGAAGCGAGCGACAAGATGCTCGCCGAAAAGGCCGAGGCCTTTGGCGAAGAAAACATGCGCAGCATCGAAAAGCAGTTGATCCTGCAAGCGATCGACGGCAAGTGGCGCGAGCATTTGTTGACGCTTGAACACCTGCGGTCCGTTGTCGGTTTCCGAGGTTATGCGCAGCGCGACCCGCTGAATGAGTACAAGAACGAAGCGTTCCAGCTGTTTGAAAGCATGTTGGAAAGCCTGCGCACGGAAGTGACCAACAAATTGTCGCGTATCCGTCCGCTGACGGACGAAGAGCGCGAGCAGATGCTGGCCCAGATGGCGGCGCAGCAACAACAGGTTGCCGATGCAGCCAAGACAAACGCGCCTCCTGCTCCGACGGCGGAAGCGGTTGCGAATGGTTTTGACGAGAATGATCGAAGCACGTGGGGAAATCCGGGTCGGAACGACCTTTGTCCCTGTGGCTCTGGCAAGAAGTTCAAGCATTGTCATGGGGCATTTGTCTGATATCGACATCACCCTCGGTGCCGTATTCCTGCCGTAAAGACTCCCAACAGCTGTCATAACCCGGCCCGTTTCTCGTGCGACCTTGCCCTTGAACCAATCCGTGGGAAGGGAATGGGACGATGCGATATGTAAAAGAGATCGCAACCGGCGCAACGACGCTGGCAGTTGCGGTCGGCATTGGCTTTGTCATGCAAAGCGGCGAAGCCGCCAAAGCAAGATATGGCGAAACGGCGCGAAATGTGTCCGCACCGGTGAACTCTTTGTTCAACGGCTCCGAAAACGCGGATGTCTTGTTGGAAGTGCAGGAGATTGAATTGACCTCGGCCACCGATCCGGTGTCAGTACCTGTTCCACAGGCCGATTCGAACGTGCAGCGCGTCTCAGTACCTGCAGCCACTGACATGCCGGACGAAAGTGACGTTCTGCCGCAGGCCGACGGGTGCGCGATCGTCGCAGGCGCCCAAGCCGGACCAGCGGCGATGGTCGACCTGTCCCTTACCGCGCCATGCGCCGTGAACGAACGGTTGACCGTGCACCACAACGGCATGATGTTCACCGAAACAACCGACGCAAATGGCAATCTGAACCTGACTGTCCCTGCTTTGACAGAGCAAGCTGTGTTCATCATGGCCTTTTCCGACGGTGACGGTGCCGTAGCGCAGGCCATTGTGTCCGATGTTGCGCAATACGAGCGGACGACACTGCAATGGCGTGGGCGTGCAGGTTTCGAACTGCATGCGCGCGAATTTGGCGCCGACTACGGGCAGGACGGTCACGTCTGGTCAGGCGCTGATCAAAATGTTCCAGGCATGATGCGTGGCGACAACGGCTACGTCATGCGGCTTGGGGACACAGAACTAACTGAGCCCCTTATTGCCGAGATCTATACCTATCCGTCTGGCCATTCGGTCCAATCGGGCACTATCGACCTGAGCGTCGAAGCAGAGGTCACCTTGGACAATTGCGGTATCGAGGTTGAAGCCCAATCGCTTGAAATCATGACGGATGGTACAGTGAAAACGCAGGATCTGACATTGGCAGTGCCCGGTTGTGACGCGGTTGGGAGCTTTCTGGTGTTGAACAATTTGGTCTCAGACCTGAAAGTCGCCAGCAACTGACCGCAGCGACGACAGGCTTGATATGGCTTTGATACGTGCGGCGATTTTCGCCGCACTTTCCTTTTGGGGAATTGCGTCCTTTGCGCAGGACGTCACGCTCACATCGCCCGACGGGCAGGTGGAGTTGAGCGGGACGCTTTTGGGCTTTGACGGCGAATTCTACCGCATTGAAACCGTTTATGGTGAACTGACGGTGGACGGGTCGGGCGTGCTTTGTGAAGGGCCTGCCTGCCCGAACTTGCAGGATTTCGTGGCCGAGATCAGCGTGTCCGGATCATCAACGATGGGTGCGGTTTTGATGCCCGCATTGATCGAAGGGTTCGCGCTGCGAAACAATTACACCGCTGCGCGCGACGGCGTTGATTCGCGGAACTTCATATACACGTTGATAGATACGGAAACGGACAAGCCGGTCGCCCGCTTTTACTTTCACGTGTCCACCACTGATGAGGGCTTCGCAGACCTGTTGGCCAATGACGCCGACATCGTCATGGCGCTGCGCGAGATCAGGCCGGACGAACGCCAGCGCGCGCGCGACGCTGGCATGGGCGACATGACGGAGGCAAACCGCAGTCGCGTTCTTGCGCTTGACGCAATGGTGCCAGTCGTTTCGCCGTCTAACCCGGTCGACAGGATTTCGCCCCAAGACCTTGCCGCTGTCTTTGCCGGCCGCATTACCAATTGGACGGCACTTGGCGGCGCGGATGCTCCTATTGCCCTGCATCTGCCTGGCGCGCGCACCGGACTTGGGCAATCTGTTGAAGATGATGTAATGGGACCGGCGCGATCCACATTTGCTGAGGAGATCATGCGGCATGATCGCAGTCTGGAGGTGGTGAATGCGGTTTTGCGCGATCCCTTTGCCATCGGAATCGCAAGCTATGCCGACACAGGGGATGCGCGGGCTTTGACCTTGACCGGGTCTTGCGGTTTCTCCCTGTCGGCGGCGCGCGGCACGATCAAAACCGAAGACTATCCCCTTACCGCACCGATGTTTCTATACCTTCCCGCGCGTCGGTTGCCGAAGATCGGACGCGAGTTTCTGGCCTTTACTCGCGGCCAGTCAGCGCAGGTCGTGATCCGTCGGGCGGGGTTTGTGGACCAGGCCCCCGAAGAGGTGTCGATCAACGACCAGGGCTATCGCTTTGCCAATGCAGTGACGTCTGCCGGACCCGAGGTGTCGTTGGAAGAACTGCAGCGGATGACCCGCACACTTTATGGCATGGCCCGGCTGACCACGTCTTTTCGGTTCGAGGCGGGATCGGTGCGGTTGGACGCGCAGTCGCGGTCAAACGTGCAGCAATTGGCTCGGGCACTCGAGCAGGGAAAATACGATGCGCGACAGATCCTGCTTGTGGGGTTCAGCGACGGTGACGGGCCGGCCACCGCCAATCGCGACATTGCCCTGCGTCGCGCGGAGGCCGTGCGCCGTGCGGTCGAAACAGCCGCGCAAACGGCAAATTTCGAGCGTTTCCAAATGAACGTTGATGCGTTCGGAGAGGCGTTGCCGATGGCATGTGATGACAGCGCGTGGGGGCGTCAGGCCAACCGGCGGGTCGAGGTCTGGGTCCGCTAAAGATACCCTGCGGATTTGAAGCTGAGTTCCCGATCTTTACCGACGATCAGGTGGTCGTGGACGGTGATGCCAAGCGCGCCGCAGGCCATTTCCATCTTGGCGGTCATGTCGATGTCCGACTGGCTGGGCGTCGGGTCGCCCGAGGGGTGATTGTGCACGAGGATCAGGGCAGACGCATTCAGTTCCAGCGCCCGCTTGGCCACTTCGCGCGGGTAGACGGGCACGTGATCAACAGTGCCCTTACCCTGTTCTTCATCCGCGATGAGCACGTTCTTGCGGTCAAGATAGAGCACCCTGAACTGTTCAGTCTCTCGATGGGCCATGGTTGTGTGGCAGTAGTCCAGCAGCGCATCCCAGCTTGAAATCACGTGCGTATTCAATACTTTGGCGCGGGCCATACGGTGGGCGGCAGCTTCGACAATCTTCAGCTCGCAGATCACGGCGTCACCCACACCCTTCAACGTCCGCAGCCGCTCTACCGGGGCGGTCACCACGCGGTTGAAGTCACCGAATTCGGTCATCAGGGCATGCGCAAGCGGTTTGACGTCCTGGCGCGGTATTGCGCGGAAAAGGACAAGTTCCAGCAGCTCGTAATCTGGCATTGCACCGGCCCCACCGTCCATGAACCGGGTGCGCAGACGCTTGCGGTGATCGGCCATGTAAGATGGCGTGCGTCCCTTCGGTATGGACACAGGTGTTGCTTCGTCCAGATCGAAAGGTAGTGGTTGTTCGGCGAAATGGGACATGCCGAAACCCTGCGCGAGACTGGTTAGGGAAGCGTTAACAATGCACCTCCGCCCTACAAAAACCGTGGCAGGGCGAAGGTATGTGGCGCGCTATGTCAGAAGATGAAGTCGCCCGCACTAAGGTCGGATTCTTCTATGCCGCGCAGAACGACGACGCCTTCATCAAAGGTTAGCAACAGGTTGTTCCCGGACTGGCTGGCTGCATCCAGGACATCACCGAAGTTGTTGATACCACTGACAGAGGACAGATCGACACGGTCGTCGTCTTCGTCGAAGTCAGTGATGATGTCACGGCCGCCAACGAAGACGAAAGTGTCGTTTCCGTCTCCGCCCGTCAGTTCGTCACGGCCGCCACCGCCTGTCAGGCTGTCGGCTCCGTCGCCACCAAACAGCGTATCATTTCCGCGGCCACCGTCGATGTCATCTCCGCCCTCACCGCCTGTGATCCGGTCAGCACCCTTACCGCCAGAAATGTCATCGTTGCCTTCGCCTCCATTTATGCGATCTGCGCCAGCGGCGCCAAAGATCTCATCATTGCCATCCTCACCTATGATGGTGTCAGCTCCCGAGCCTCCAAACAGGTCGTCATTTCCGTCTTCGCCGAAGATGCGGTCATTGCCCGCACCACCGAAGACCGTGTCGTTTCCATCCTCTGCTTCAAGCCGATCGTTGCCGCCCTGACCGCGCAACAGGTCATCGTCATCTCCACCATCAAGCAAGTCGTTGCCGGCATTCCCATTTAGGGTGTCATCCCCATCAAAGCCGCGCAGCGTATCGTCAAACCGTCCGCCGCTCAGTAAGTCGTCGTTGTCTGTTCCTCGAAAAATTGGCATGTCAACTCCTCAGAATGCGCGGTCATCATTGAGCCGCGCACGAGAAGTGTGGTCGTTACGAGTGGGCGCCATAGGCAAGGCGTTTAGTGTGATCGAATAAACCAAAGGTATAAGCGGGCTTGTTCCGAGACAGCCATCCACCATGAAAATGGCCGCCCCGATGGTCGGAGCGGCATCAAAATGTCCCGAGCTTGGGAAGGATCCGCCTATCCCTTCATTGAGTCCCAGAAGGACTTCACGCTGGAAAAGAAGCTGGACGATTCAGGGTTGTTCTCTTCCGAGAGGTCCTCGAATTCACGCAGCAACTCCTTTTGGCGCGCCGTCAGGTTCACGGGCGTTTCTACAGCCAGTTCGATGAACATGTCACCTGCAGCACCGCCGCGCAGGGCTGGCATGCCCTTGCTGCGCAGACGCATCTGGCGACCCGATTGCGAACCTGCAGGGATTTGCACGCGACCGCGGCCACCGTCGATTGTGGGCACTTCGATGCTGCCGCCAAGGGCTGCCGTACCCATGCTGACCGGCACGCGGCAGAAGAGGTTGGTACCATCGCGTTCGAACAGCTTGTGGTCGGCCACATCGATGAAGATGTAAAGATCTCCCGACGGTCCGCCGCGCATTCCAGCCTCGCCTTCGCCCGCAAGGCGGATGCGGGTGCCGGTTTCCACGCCTGCGGGGATGTTCACAGACAATGCACGGTCTTTCTCGACCCGACCAGCGCCGCCACAGGCGCGGCAAGGGTCCTTGATGATCTGCCCGAGTCCGCCACATGTGGGGCAGGTCCGTTCGACGGTAAAGAAACCCTGTTGCGCGCGCACCTTGCCCATGCCGGAACATGTAGGGCAGGTGGTGGGTTCGGATCCGTCCTCTGCACCGGTGCCGTTGCAAGCGTCGCATTGCACGGATGTGGGCACATTTATGGTTTTCTGAAGACCGGCATAGGCATCTTCGAGCGAGACGCGCAGGTTGTAGCGCAGGTCGGAGCCGCGTGCGGCCCGTTGCCGCCCGCCACCGCCGCCGCGCTGGCCGCCCATGAAGTCGCCAAAGAGGTCGTCAAACACATCGGAGAAGGCAGAACCGAAGTCGCCTTGACCGCCACCGAAACCGCCACCGGGTCGTGCGCCGCCACCGCCCATACCGCCCTCGAACGCGGCGTGGCCAAAACGGTCATAGGCCGCTTTCTTGTCGGCGTCCTTGAGGACTTCGTAGGCTTCGTTGGCTTCCTTGAACTGCGCCTCGGCGTTTGGATTGTCCGCATTGCGGTCCGGGTGCAGCTCCTTGGCCTTTTTGCGATAGCCCTTTTTGATTTCGTCCGGACTTGCGCCCTTTGCGACGCCAAGTACGTCGTAATAGTCACGTTTTGCCATGGATCATGTCCTTTGCTGGAACGTCTGAGGCCGGCCTGATGGGGCCGGCCTCTTGATTGGTTCCTCTGAGGCCCAAAATCAGGCGCGTTTGTCGTCGTCGAGATCTTCGAATTCGGCGTCGACGATATCGTCGTCATCGTTGCGGGGCTCATCAGCAGCCTGCGGTTCGTCTTCGCCGTCTTCTTGTGCGGCCTTGTAGATCGCCTCGCCCAGTTTCATCGCCGCTTCGGTCACGTTCTGAATGCCCGACTTGATCTTGTCGGCGTTCTCGCTTTCCAGCTCGTCCTTGAGCGCGGCGATGGCCAGTTCGATCGCCTCGACCGTGGTCGGATCGACCTTGTCCGAATGCTCTTCCAGCGACTTTTCGGTCGAGTGGATGAGGCTTTCGGCCTGGTTGGTCGCTTCGACCAATTCCTTGCGCGCCTTGTCCGCTTCGGCGTTTTCCTCGGCGTCCTTGACCATTTGTTCGATGTCGTCGTCCGACAGACCGCCCGACGCCTGGATCGTGATCTTCTGCTCTTTCATCGTGCCCTTGTCGAGCGCGCCCACCGACACGATGCCATTGGCGTCGATGTCGAAGGTCACTTCGATCTGGGGCATGCCGCGTGGGGCCGGCGGGATGTTTTCAAGGTTGAAGGCACCCAGCAGCTTGTTGTCAGACGCCATCTCGCGCTCACCCTGGAAGACCCGGATGGTGACTGCGTTCTGGTTGTCCTCGGCGGTCGAGAAGATTTGCGATTTCTTGGTCGGGATCGTGGTGTTGCGGTCGATCAGGCGGGTGAACACACCACCCAGTGTCTCAATCCCCAACGACAGCGGGGTCACGTCGAGCAGGACAACGTCCTTGACGTCCCCTTGCAGAACACCGGCCTGGATGGCGGCGCCCATGGCAACAACCTCGTCGGGGTTCACGCCCTTGTGGGGCTCCTTGCCGAAGAACTTGGTCACCTCTTCGATCACTTTGGGCATGCGGGTCATGCCGCCGACCAGAACCACTTCGTCGATGTCGGAGGCGGACAGGCCCGCATCCTTGAGCGCGGCGGCGCAAGGTTTCATCGAGGATTTGATCAGGTCACCGACCAGTTGCTCCAGTTTGGCGCGGGTCAGTTTCATGACCATGTGCAGCGGCTGGCCGTTCGAGCCCATTGAGATGAAGGGTTGGTTGATCTCTGTCTGGTTGGCCGAGCTGAGTTCGATCTTGGCCTTTTCCGCCGCTTCCTTCAGGCGTTGCAGGGCCATCTTGTCCGCAGTCAGGTCGACCGAATGTTCCTTTTTGAACTCGTCGGCGAGGTAATTGACGATGCGCATGTCGAAGTCTTCGCCGCCCAGGAACGTGTCGCCGTTGGTGGACTTCACTTCGAACAGCCCTTCGTCGATTTCCAGGATGGTGACGTCGAATGTACCGCCGCCAAGGTCATAGACCGCGATGGTCTGGCTGTTTTCCTTGTCGAGACCGTAGGCCAGCGCGGCGGCTGTCGGTTCGTTGATGATCCGCAGCACTTCGAGGCCCGCGATTTTACCGGCGTCTTTGGTCGCCTGACGCTGTGCGTCGTTGAAATAGGCCGGGACGGTGATGACCGCTTGGGTCACTTCCTCGCCGAGATACGATTCGGCGGTTTCTTTCATCTTACCCAGGATGAAGGCGGAGATCTGGCTGGGCGAGTATTTCTCGTCCCGCGCTTCGACCCATGCGTCACCGTTGCCGCCGTCAATCACGTTGAAGGGCAGGTTTTTCTTGTCCTTGGCCAGATCCGCGTCGTCGTTGCGGCGGCCGATCAGGCGCTTGACGCCAAAGATGGTGTTGTCGGGGTTCGTGACTGCTTGCCGTTTGGCAGGCTGGCCGACGAGACGCTCGTTTTCTGTAAAGGCCACGATGGACGGGGTTGTCCGCGCGCCTTCCGCGTTTTCGATCACGCGGGGCTGGCTGCCATCCATGATGGCGATGCAGCTGTTGGTCGTTCCAAGGTCAATACCGATGACTTTAGCCATGTTTTTCGATCCCTCATATCAGTTCAAGGCGATGACACGAGGCGGCGACCCGTTTCGGCATCGACGCCACGCATTGAATTGCGCACGCTTCCGTGCGCGCTGCGGCGTATATAAGGAGGGTACTTAGACGCTGCAACCATTCTGACGAGCCGCAAAACCGCAAAATTTTCACATATTGAGAGGGGAAAACCGGGATGCGTGCCACAGTGCGGGGATTCGAGATTTACAAAGGGTATCTGGACCCGGAGGTGCAGGCCGCGCTTGTTGAAGATGTGCGCCATGTGGCGGAGGCAGCGCCACTGTTCTCGCCCGAGATGCCCTATGGCAAGCGGATGTCGATACGGATGACGTCCGCCGGGGATGTCGGTTGGTATGCTGATCGGTCCGGCTACCGATATGCGCCAACACATCCAAGCGGTGCAAAGTGGCCCCCGATCCCGGAGTCGGTCCTAAAGATGTGGCGGGATTTGACGGGGCTGGAACGGATGCCGGATTGCTGTCTGATCAATTATTATGGCGAAGATGCACGCATGGGGATGCACCAGGACAAGGATGAGGCGAATTTCAAATGGCCTGTCTTGTCGGTGTCATTGGGCGACGCCGGCCTGTTTCGAATTGGGAACACAACTCGGGGCGGCAAAACTGAATCGCTGTGGCTGGAAAGCGGGGATGTGGTGGTTATGGGCGGGGACGCGCGTCTGACTTATCACGGCGTGGATCGGATCCGCTTTGGTTCATCTTCGCTGCTGCCGAAGGGTGGGCGCATCAACCTGACTTGTCGGGTGGTGCACGAAGATTTGTAAAAGTTTGATTACACGTTATTGAACCGCCCGGTTCAGTTCATACGTGGGATGTAGTGCGCCTCACTCCTCACGCTCGCGCGCATTGACGACATGACGTTCCCAACCACGCGGCACCGGCTTTGCGTGAACAGATACGTTCGCCTGTGGCGCCACTATATGACTGGATACATATCGTGACATATCCTCGCAGACTTATCCCCGTCTTCGCTGGTCTGACCGGCTTGGTTGCGGTGCCCGTTGCCGCAGATACCGTTTACGAATCTCCCGGTGGTGCAACATTCACTCCTTATGGCCACCTGAACTTTGGCATCACATCGTTCGACGATGGGCAGGATGAAAACAGCCAATTTACAGACAACGCGTCATCGACATCGCGCCTGGGCTTTCGCCTGAGCCGCCCGTTCGGTGAAAATGAACTGACGTTCCGGTTCGAGACATCTATCGGCTTTGCCTCAAGCGATGATTTCAGCCAGACATCTGACCCGGACGACTTTGACTGGGACCAGACCAACCTGCGGCATGTCGATCTGATCTACCGAACAGCCCAATTCGGGACGTTCTATGTGGGTCAGGGTAGCATGGCGTCTGACGGTATCGGTCAGTTTGATGCCTCTGGCACAGGACTGGCAGCGTCGGTTGCCATCGGGGACATCGCTGGCGGTTTCGAGTTGCGCGATACGACAGGTGCACTGACAGGGATCGAAATCGGTGATGCTTTCGCCACCTTCGACGGCACGCGCGCCGGGCGGATCCGCTATGACACGCCCGAATTCAACGGTTTCACGCTGTCCCTTGCGGCGGGCGAGAACATCCTGAGCGACGACAACGACGACGAATTCTATGACATCGCATTCAGTTATGAGGGCGATATCGGCGCGACCGAGGTTTCGGCTGGTGTTGGCTATTCGGTGCGCGAGCGACCTGGCAGCGAAGATCGAGAAGACACGTTCGCGTCGGTCGCGGTCAAGCTGCCGAGCGGGTTCAACTTTTCTTTTTCCGCCGGTGATCGGAACACGGCTGGCGACTACGTCTACGCCAAGGTCGGGTACGAGACGGACTGGCTTGACGTTGGATCGACCGCCCTGTCGCTGGATTACTTCGCCGGGTCCGATGCCGTATCAGACGGTGACGACGCGGATTCGTTCGGCATTGCCGTCGTGCAGGACTTTGACCGCCAGAACATCGAAGCGTATTTCGGGTACCGCGACTATTCCTACTCTGACACCACCGGCGCGCAGTATCAGGATGCGTCGTCCTACATCATCGGCGCCCGGTGGAGCTTCTGACCTGAACCGAGCAGGAACGTGCGGCCCTAGCGCCGCGCGTTCCAACTGATCGAGGCGTGGCGCCGGGTGTAAAACTCACCCATGAGCCCGATCATCAACAGGATAACGCCGACCCACCACGCGTATTCCCAGCTGGAATAGCGCGGGTTGTAGTTTATGAATGTGTAGCCCCGCGACTGGTCGATGGCGTGAAACAGCGGATTCCAGTCGAACATGGCCAACATGAAACTGGGCAGCGTGTTTGCTACGAACATCTTGCCCGACGCGATCATGTTGGCGCGCTGATAAATCTGGGTGAAGATCGACACGAAGGTCGGAAACCATGGCTTGATCGCCAGCAGCACAACGCCCAAGGCGCAGCCGGTGAACCATGCGATCAGCAGCATGCCGAAGGCCGGGAAGGGCTGTTCGATGTGAATAGGCGTAAAGGCGACATGATAAATGAACAGGATCACGACAAGTGATAGCACCTGCACGTAAAGCGCGCCGAGCGCAGCTGAGCAGATGGAAACGATCGTGTTCATCGGCGCGTGCTGCATCATCGGGCTTGCCGGTCCTTCGGCCCCGACGACGGCCCCCAATGACTTGGTGTGCGTCATGTATAAGAAGATGCCTGTCATGATATACAGCAAGAAATCGCCACGGATCGCCGCGCCGCGCAGGCCTAGTATCGAGAACATCACATAGAATGCCATCACGAAGATCGCTGCCTGCAGCATGTTCATCAGGATGGCCATGAACGCATTGTTGTGGCTTTTCCGCACGCTACGCACGATCGAGTGATAGATCACCTCGAACATTGCCACGGCGCTGCCCAAGCCTGTCTGTGGTTTGCGCGTTGATTGAAACATGTGCGGTGTTGCCTCGTGCGGTGCGAAAGTCGCAGGGAAATCTTGCCGTTCCGTTACCGCGACATCATAAGGAGCACGCGGGTTGTTTTCAACAAATGCCCGACAAGGGAGACTTTTTGATGACCTATGACGATTTGATCCCGGTGATTCGGAAGCTGGCGCTGGAGGCTGGCGATAAGATCATGGAAATCTATGACGCCGATGATTTAGATGTGAAAGTCAAATCCGATGACAGCCCCGTGACCGAGGCGGACGAGGCTGCGGATGCGCTGATTTCAGCAGGCCTGCGCGCCGCCTTTCCAGATGTGATGCTGGTAACCGAAGAGCAGTCGGCCACACACGATACCTCGGGAACCACGTTTCTTATCGTTGACCCGCTCGATGGGACCAAAGAGTTCGTGCACCGTCGCGGTGATTTCACGGTCAACATCGCGCTTGTCGAAGATGGCGTGCCGACCCGCGGTGTTGTCTATGCCCCGGCCAAGGGCCGCATGTTTTATACCCAGGCAGATGGCCAAACGGTTGAGGAAACCGGCGCGCTGGACAAGGATAATGTAGGTGACGTGACGTTGCTTTCTGTTGCTGACAGTGACAACAGTGCGTTGATGGTTGTCGCCTCGAAATCGCACCGCGATCAGGCGACCGATGATTACATCAACAAATATGCCGTTAAGGATATGAAAAGTGCGGGATCGTCACTGAAGTTCTGTCTGGTGGCGACGGGGGAGGCTGACATCTATCCCCGCGTGGGTCGCACCATGGAGTGGGACACTGCGGCCGGTCATGCCGTGCTGACCGGTGCCGGCGGCAAGGTTGTCCGCTTCGACGATCACGCACCGCTTTTCTATGGAAAGGACGGGTATGCGAACCCGTTCTTCATCGCCTATGCGCCAGCGGTGGATCTGAAACCCGCCTGATGCCGGTCCTGATCGTCATTCCGGCCCGCTACGCGTCGTCCCGCTATCCGGGCAAGCCGCTGGTGTCGTTGACCGGGGCGACCGGCGAGGTACAGACCCTGATTGAACGCAGTTGGCGTGCAGCCATGGACGTGAGCGGCGTAGACCGGGTCGTTGTAGCGACGGATGACGATCGGATCCGTACGGTAGCCGAGGCGTTCGGGGCCGATGTCGTGATGACGTCCGAAGCCTGCCAGAACGGAACCGAGCGCTGCGCCGAAGCGCATGCCGCGCTGGGCGGCGGCTATGATGTGGTTGTCAATTTACAGGGCGACGCGCCCTTGACGCCTTCATGGTTCATCGAAGGTCTGGTCGCCGGTTTGAACGCCGCACCAGATGCCGAGATCGCAACGCCGGTCCTGCGCTGTGATGGCGCCACGCTGAGTGGGTTTCTGGAGGACCGTAAGGCAGGACGCGTCGGGGGCACGACTGCCGTGTTCGCTGCGTCGGGTCATGCGCTCTATTTCTCGAAGGAAGTGATTCCGTTCACGAACGAGACTTATGCTGACGACGCGGACACGCCCGTGTTCCACCATGTCGGTGTGTATGCCTATCGCCCCGATGCGTTGGCGGCCTACCCTGGTTGGGCCGTCGGCCCGCTTGAGACTCTGGAGGGGCTAGAGCAGCTTCGATTCCTTGAAAACGGCCGTCAGGTTCTGTGTGTCGAAGTCGAGGCGCGGGGCCGCCAGTTCTGGGAGCTCAACAACCCAGCTGACGTTCCCAAGATCGAAGCGATGATGGCGGAGATGGGTGTGGCATGACCCGGCCGAAGGTCAGTGTTGTGGTTGTGAGCCGCGACCGGCCCGATGCATTGACATGGTGTCTGACAGGTCTGTCACAGCTCCAGTACTCCAGTTTCGAGATTGTCGTCGTAGCGGATCCGCCGGGTCACGCCGCGATTCTAGACAGTCCGTTTGCAGATCAGGTCAAGCTGGTGGAATTCGACCGTGCCAACATATCCGAGGCGCGCAACCTTGGGATCAGCCACGCAGCTGGTGATATCGTTGCCTTTATCGACGATGATGCAGTGCCGGAACCCAGTTGGCTGCACAATCTGGTTGCCCCAGCATCCAGACCGGACGTGGCGGCCATGGGCGGCTTTGTCCGTGGGCGCAACGGGATATCCTGGCAGTGGCAGGCCCGAACTGTGGATGAGGCCGGTTCGACCGAAGACCTAGAGGTTAGCCCCTATCGCGCCACGGTCCTGACACCAAAGGGTCGCCGCGCGATCAAGACCGAGGGCACGAATATGGCGGTACGGCGCGACGTTCTGGTCGCGCTGGAAGGGTTTGACCCCGGCTTTGCGTTCTATCTGGATGAAACCGACCTCAACCTGCGCCTGAAACGCGCGGGCCATGCAACCGCCTTGAGTCCCTTGGCCGAGGTGCATCACGGTTTTGCCGCAAGTCCGCGTCGCCGTCGTGATCGCGTGCCACGAGACTTGTTCGATATCGGATCCAGCTGGGCCGTCTTGCAGCGGAAATACCTCGAGGAGGCGCAGCGCCGGGATCACTGGCGGCACTTACGTGAGCATGAGCGCAAACGCGTCTTGGAGCATATGGTCGCGGGTCGACTCTTGCCCCGCGATGTCCGGCATCTCATGGCGCGGTTGGATCAAGGGTATATTCAGGGCTTGATGCGCCAGCGTGGTGGCGCTCAGGTCTTGAATAGCCCGATTTCGGCGTTCAAGCCGTTTCCAAGCAGAAAGCGTACATCCACCGTATTGGCTGGCCGCATCTGGCAGCGCACACGACTCAGAGCCGAGGCGGCTGAGCGCGCGCAGTCAGGTGACATTGTTACGCTTTTCCTGTTTTCGCCGACTGCGCGCTACCATTACGTCCGGTTTGACCCTGCCGGGTACTGGGAACAACGGGGTGGTTTGTTTGGCCGCTCTGTGCGAGAAGCATCCTTGTTTAGAATGTTCACATTTTCCGAGCGGGTTGCGGCGGAAACGCGCCGGATCGGCAAACAAAGGCTGATACATTGATGCTTTTGGCGTCCGCAGGCAAAACCTGTCCTATCTCCGCACGAGTTCAAGATTTGGACATTTTTCTAACGTGATTTAGTAGTAAGACACGACCAGATAGGTAGTACTTTTTGTTCAGAGGATGATTATGCGAAAAAAGGTGACCAAGGCGATCTTTCCGGTTGCGGGTTTGGGTACGCGGTTTTTGCCCGCGACCAAGTCGGTGCCCAAGGAGATCATGACGCTCGTTGATCGTCCGTTGATCCAATATGCGATCGACGAAGCCCGTGCTGCTGGCATCAAGGAATTCATCTTTGTCACGTCTCGCGGCAAAGGCGCCCTCGAAGACTACTTCGACCACGCGCCGACGCTTGAGCAAGAGCTGCGCAAGAAGGGTAAGGATGATCTGCTTGAGGTGTTGAAAGACACCAACATGGACAGCGGTGCCATCGCCTATATTCGCCAGCACAAGGCGCTGGGCCTGGGCCACGCGGTGTGGTGCGCCCGCCGTCTGATCGGCAATGAACCATTTGCCGTCATCCTGCCGGACGATGTGATCGCGGCCGATACGCCCTGCCTTCAGCAGATGGTCGAAGCATATAGTGAGACCGGCGGCAACGTGGTCGCAGCCATGGAAGTGCCGCCCGAGCGGGCCTCGTCCTACGGTGTGCTCGACATCAAAGAAGACAGGGGCCAGCTGGTCGAAGCCAAAGGCATGGTCGAAAAGCCGGCTCCCGGTGAGGCGCCCTCGAACCTGGCTGTGATCGGTCGGTACATCCTGACCACAAAGGTCCTGCGCTCGCTCAACCAGATGAAATCGGGCGCCGGGGGAGAGATCCAGCTGACAGATGCAATCGCGAACGAGATCGGCGGCGAAGACGGCGTGTACGGATATCGTTTCCGGGGGCAGCGGTTCGATTGCGGATCGAAGTCTGGCTTCCTGCAAGCCACTGTCGCCTTTGGTCTTGCGCGCGATGAGTTGCGTGACGATCTGCTGGGATACATCCGGGACGTGGTCCAGATGGACAAGGCAGCCGAATAGGACGGACGCGGAACGTGGTCAATGTGCTTGTTACGGGCGGAGCCGGATACATCGGTTCCCATGCCTGCAAGGCTTTGCGGGATGCGGGCCTTGTACCGGTGACGTTCGATAATCTGGAAACCGGTTGGAGCGATGCTGTCAAGTTCGGGCCGTTTGTGCGGGGTGATCTGACGGATCGGGCGGCTTTGGACGCGGCGTTTGCCGAATTTGAACCGGTCGCCGTGATGCACTTTGCCGCCCTCAGCCAAGTGGGCGAAAGCATGCAGGACCCGGGCCGCTACTGGCGCAACAATGTCGTTGGGTCGCTGACCCTGATCGAAGCGGCGGTCGCTGCCGGTTGCCTGGATTTCGTTTTTTCGTCCACCTGTGCCACCTATGGAGATCAGGACAATGTCGTGTTGGATGAAAACAGCGCCCAGCATCCCATAAACGCCTATGGCGCGTCCAAGCGCGCCATCGAAGACATCCTGCGGGATTTCGAGGCCGCCTGTGGTCTGCGCCACGTGATTTTCCGCTATTTCAACGTGGCCGGTGCCGATCCGGATGGTGAGGTCGGAGAATTCCACCAGCCCGAGACGCACCTGATTCCCCTAATGCTGGACGCCATCGCTGGCAAGCGCGCCGCGCTGACAGTCTTTGGCACCGATTATGATACGCCGGACGGGACTTGCATTCGCGACTATGTCCATGTTTGCGATCTGGTGGACGCGCATGTCTTGGGCCTGAAGTGGTTGCAGGATGGCAAGGGCAGTCGCGTGTTCAACCTGGGCACGGGCAGCGGGTTTTCGGTGCGCGAGGTCATCGACCATTCCCGTGCCGTCACCAATCAGAGCGTGCCGTATGTTGACGGCGCGCGGCGGCCCGGTGATTGCACCAAGCTGGTGTCTGGATCGACCCGGGCCGAGGCCGAACTGGGCTGGACGCCCACGCGGTCGACGCTTGAAACGATGATCAAAGACGCCTGGAGATGGCATCAAACTGGGCACTACAACGCATAAACCCACCGCGCGCCTGCTGGACCTGACCCGGCTGATGCGCCGCGTGGGGCGTGTTTTGACAGGTGTCGACAGGGTCGAACTTGCCTATCTGCGCGCACTTCTGGATGCGCCAGAGCCTGTCTTTGGGCTGATACGGTCCAAGCTAGGTTACATTTTGCTGGACCCGAAGGGTGTCGCGGAAGTTGCGCCCATCCTTTCAGCCCATTCAGACTGGGATAAGACCGCCAAGGCTTGGCAGACAGTACGGCGTGCCGCAGTTTCGCGCAGCGTACCGTTTGCCTTGCCGCGCATGTTGCGCCGCCATCTGCCTGCTGGAACGGTGTACCTGAACACCGGCCATTCGAACGTGACCGACCGCGTCTTGCGCGCGATGAAGGGCGCTGACATTCCGATCACGATCTTCATCCATGATGTCATTCCGCTGGAGTTCCCACAGTATCAGCGCGACGGGTCCGTCGCGCCGTTTCGCGCCATGATCGACCGTGTGGCGGCGCACGCTGATCTTGTTATCTACAATTCCAAGGACACTAGGGCGCGGGCAGAGGCGCAGATGCCGCGGCGCGTGCCCCCGGCCATCGTTGCGCATCTTGGAACAACCGTTGTGTCGCCACGGCCTATGGACCTGCCAGATGGCCTGCCGCCGGGTGCCCCTTACTTTGTCACACCCGGCACGATTGAGCCGCGCAAAAATCACGCCTTTCTTCTGGATCTGTGGGACGAAATGGGGACGGATGCGCCTGTTCTGGTCCTTGCAGGAAGTCGCGGGTGGAAGAACGATGCCGTATTTGCCCGCCTCGATGCGCTGGGTTCGGGCGGCAAAGTGCGCGAGGTCTCTGGCCTGAGCGACGGCGCTTTGGCTGCATTGATCAGCGGCGCGGCGGGCGCTTTGCTGCCCTCTCATGCAGAGGGATTTGGACTACCTGCGGTCGAAGCTGCCGCTCAGGGTGTCCCGGTCGTTGTGAACACACTTGATGTCTATGCCGAGTTCCTGGGTGACATACCCATTTACGCAAGCGTTTCAGATCGTTATCTGTGGATAAAGACAATCAACACACTGGCCAGGGCCGGGCATCGCACGCAACAGAAACACCAGTTTGAACTGCCGAGTTGGGACGCGCATTTCAAGACTGTGTTAAGGTTGACCTGATAGGCGCGGAAAAGGCCGGACACTTCGGCTGGCAGAGGACGGGGCACTTTGGGCGCTTGGCAGTCATATAGGCTGAGGCTTCAGCGCAAGCGGTGGCGTATCCGGGCATTCCGGAAGCGTCGGGAATTGTCGCGCATCGTAAATCGTACCGACCGTATCCGCCCGTCCGACCTTTTGTGTTTCTCGACGCAGCGGAACGAAGCGATCCGGCTGCCCTATTTCCTGAACTACTATCGCGAGATGGGGATCAATCATTTCCTGATCGTGGACAATGACAGTACGGACGGGTCGCTCGACTATCTTGCAGACCAGCCCGATGTGTCCGTCTGGTCAACCAAGAACAGCTACAAACGCTCGCGTTTTGGCGTCGATTGGCTGAATTGGTTGCAAATGAAATACGGGCACGGCCATTGGACGCTGGTTGTCGATCCGGATGAATTCCTGGTCTATCCGTTTTGCGACACGCGGCCCTTGCGCGCGCTGACCGACTGGTTGGACGCCTCATCGATCAAGTCGTTTTCGGCCATGCTGCTGGATATGTATCCAAAAGGGCGGCTCGATGCGCAACCCTACTCTGCCGGTCAGAACCCGATGGAGATCGCGAGCTGGTTTGACAGTGGCAATTACACGATTTCCAAGAACCATGCGCTGGGCAATCTGTGGATTCAGGGCGGCCCGCGGGCGCGTGTCTTTTTCCCTGAGGAACCGGCCCGGGCGCCCGCGCTGAACAAGATACCGTTGGTCAAGTGGGACCGACGCTATGCCTATGCCAGTTCGACCCACATGCTGCTGCCGCGCGGTTTGAACCAGGTTTTTGACGAGTGGGGGGGTGAGAAAGCGTCGGGCGTTCTGCTGCACGCCAAGTTTCTCGACACGTTCACGACCAAGGCGGCGGAGGAGCTGGCACGCAAGCAGCACTACGCCGCGTCGGTTGAATACAAAGCTTACGCTGCGACCCTGCGAGATGATCCTGATCTGTGGTGCAAATGGTCTGAAAAATATATCAACTGGCGCCAACTTGAGATTTTGGGCCTCATGTCGAAGGGGAATTGGGCGTGAGTGTCGGCATCGTCATGCTGGTCCATACTGCCCTGGACCGTGCTGAACAGGCTGCGCGCTACTGGGCAACGGGCGGATGTCCGGTGGTCATCCATGTCGATGTGAACGTGCCAAGGCAGACCTACAACGCCTTTGCCAAAGCGCTATCCGACGTGCCGATCATCAAGTTTTCCAAACGGTTCCGATGTGAATGGGGCACGTGGGGCATCGTTGCCGCCAGTCAGGCGGCGTCAGAGATGATGCTGGCGGAGTTTGCGGATGTGCGGCATGTCTACCTTGCATCTGGCTCGTGCTTGCCCTTGCGTCCTGTCGATGAGCTGGTGGATTACCTTGCCGACCGCCCAAGGACGGACTTTATCGAAAGCGCGACCACCGCTGACGTCCCATGGACCGTTGGCGGGCTGGACCACGAACGCTTTACCCTGCGCTTCCCGTTTTCATGGAAGCGGAACCGGTTGCTGTTTGACAAGTATGTCGACCTGCAGCGCAAACTTGGCATGAAACGCAAGATCCCGGCGGGCATTGTCCCGCACATGGGCAGCCAGTGGTGGTGTCTGACACGGCAAACGCTGTCGGCAATCCTACAAGGCCCGGACCGCAAGGAATACGACGCCTATTTTAAGCAGGTGTGGATCCCCGACGAAAGCTATTACCAAACGCTGGCGCGGCAGTACTCTATCGAGATCGAAAGCCGGTCCCTGACGCTGTCCAAGTTCGATTTTCAGGGCAAACCGCACATTTTCTATGACGACCACCTGCAGCTTTTGCGCCGGTCGGACTGCTTTGTCGCGCGCAAGATTTGGCCGCATGCCAACCGTCTGTATGATGCGTTTCTGACGGATCCCGCAGGAGCAATGAAACGGACAGAACCAAATCCGGGCAAGATCGACCGCATCTTTGCCAAGGCTGTCGAACGTCGGACACGCGGGCGCGCGGGGCTTTACATGCAGAGCCGGTTTCCGAATGAAGACTGGGAAAACGGCGTCACAGCGGCGCCCTATTCAGTATTCCAGGGCTTTACCGAAATCTTCGAGAATTTCGAGCCCTGGCTGGCCAAGGCAACCGGTGCGCGTGTGCATGGCCATCTGTTCCACCCTGATCGCGTCGAATTTGCAGATGGAGAGGCCACTCTCAACGGTGCGCTCAGCAACAGCGCCGAGGCGCGCGATTACAATGCGGATGCGTTTTTGACCAACCTGATCTGGAACACGCGGGGCGAGCGGCAGTGCTTTCAGTTCGGCCCCGACGACAACCAGGACATCATCTGGAAAGTGGCGAAAGATCCGAACGCTCAGATCTCTGTCATCTCTGGGGCCTGGTCTGTCCCGTTGTTCCGGTCCAACCTGAATTTCATGGATATCCGGAAAGAAGCGGCGCGCTTGCAGAAGATCGAAAGCGACCATTTGGACGTGTTGCGATCGCCCTACGCCAAGGCGCGTATTCGCAGTTGGACCATGGCCGAGTTTGTCGAAGCGCCGATGGAACCCTTGCAAGGCATCCTGGACGAGATTGGCCTGACCCGTACCCGGCGTTTGTCCGAAGTCCCCAAGCTCACGAACCTGACCGGGTTCGGCCAATTCCTGCAGAATCTGAAAAACCAGGGCATGCACCCATATCTGATGGGTGATTTCCCCGTGGCACTTGGCCCGAAGGCGGCCCAGGACCGGCCACGCAAACCCTACTTGGTGCGTTAACCTCATATGGCCATTTTCGACTACTTCGTTGTGTTCGCAGAGATGCGTACGGGGTCCAATTTTCTCGAAACGAACCTGAACGCATTTGACGGCATCTCGTGCCACGGAGAGGCGTTCAACCCCTTCTTTATCGGATATCCGAAAAGCGATGACATCCTGGGCGTAACCCTGGCCGCGCGGGATAACGACCCCAAGACTCTGTTGCGCGAAATCCGAAAGGCGCCGGGTTTAAGTGGCTTCCGCTACTTCCACGACCACGATCCCCGCATCTTCGACAAGATTGTCGAGGACCCGAAATGCGCCAAGGTTGTGCTGACCCGAAACCCGGTCGACAGCTACGTGTCCTGGAAGATCGCGCAGGCAACGGGCCAATGGAAACTGACCGACGCCAAGGCGCGCAAGGACAGCAAGGCGACCTTCGACGCCCATGAATTCGTCGCGCATCTCGGCGCGCTTCAGGAGTTTCAGGTCACGTTGCTGAATCGGTTGCAGGCCACAGGCCAGACGGCGTTTTACCTCGCTTACGAAGACTTGCAGAATTTGGACGTGATGAATGGTCTGGCCAAATGGCTGGGCGTCGACAGCACCCTTGAGGCGCTCGACAAGAGCCTGAAAGTTCAGAACCCAAGCGCAATGTCAGACAAGGTGAGCAACTTCACCAACATGACCGACGCCTTGTCGGGCCTGGATCGTTTCAACCTGACCCGTACCCCGAATTTCGAGCCGCGGCGCGGCGCGGCGGTCCCCACCTATTTCGCCAGTCAAACAGTGCCGCTCATGTACCTGCCAATCCGTGGCTGGCCCGAGGATCAGGCGTTGCGCTGGATGCAGGCAATTGACGGGACCGAGGGAGGCAAGCCGGCTTCGAAACTGTCGCAAAACGAAATGCGAGATTGGATGCGGTCGCATCCGGGCCACCGGAGTTTCAGCGTGTTGCGGCATCCGCTGGAGCGAGCGCACGCTGTGTTCTGCCACCGTATCCTGAATACCGGCAAGGGCGGTTATGCCGGAATTCGCTCTGTTTTGGGCAAACGGTACAAGATGGCGCTGCCCGATGATCCCAGCGATAGTTCCTATGACAAAGTGGCGCACCGCGATGCGTTTGCCGCTTTCCTTCGGTTCTTGAAGGCCAATCTAAACGGGCAGACCTCGGTGCGCGTCGACCCAGACTGGGCCAGCCAGGCCAAGTCGATCGAAGGGTTTGCGGAGTTCGTTCTGCCGGACAGATTGATCCGGCGTGAAACCATGGCGCATGAATTCGCAGAACTGGGTGCAACTGTCGGCCTCGCGTCGGCCCCGGAACTCGCCCCAGCGGGCATGGACGCGCCATACCAACTTATCGACATCTATGACGCGCAGATCGAAGAGCTGTGCCGCGCTGCCTATACGCGCGACTACCTGATGTTCGGGTTCACGGATTGGACGGCAGCCTAGGCGGCTTGCGCCGGTTTCGCCTCGTTGAGGATCGCATATAGCGTGCTGGCATCAGGGTTCGCGCGCAGCTTGGTGCAGATGGCTGGATCACGCAGGGTGCGCGACACCAGTGCCAGTGCCTTGAGGTGTTCGACGCCAGCTTCTTCAGGCGCAAATAGGGCAAAAGCGATGTCAACCGGCTGACGATCAACCGCGTCAAAGTCGATGGGTTTGTCGAGCAGGACAAAAGCCCCGATGACGTCCGAAATCCCGTCAATTCGCGCGTGGGGCAGGGCCACACCGTGGCCCACACCCGTTGGCCCCAACGCTTCTCGCGCGATCAGAGACTCGACCACCAAGGCAGCATTCAGGTCATAGGCCCCCTGCGCGAGATCGCCGATCTCGTGAAAAAGCCGTTTCTTGGACGAGGCGGAGGTCACAACCTTAACCGCCTCGGGTGTCAAAAGGGTCCCAAAAGTCATTCTGCTCGCTTGTCGGTGCGTCGTGACACCGATCCCTTACGGGTCGATCCAGCCTATGTTCCCGTCCTCGCGACGGTAGACTACGTTCAGCCCGTCTTTCCCTTCGTTCCGGAACACCAGCACAGGGGCGCCCGCCAATTCCATTTGCATGACCGCTTCACCGACCGAAAGGGATGGGATCTTGGTTTCCATCTCGGCCACGATCATCGGCTGCAGCGTCTCGGGCTCCGAGTCGTCTGCGCCTACGTCAGAAGCGAGGATATAAGAGGCCGCGCCGGAGAGTTCAACCGGCTGTGCGCGTTCCTTGTGATGGTCCTTGAGCCGCCGCTTGTAGCGGCGCAACTGCTTTTCCATCTTCTCCGAACAGCCGTCAAAAGCGGCATAGATTTCAGTGGCATGGGCCTTGGCCTGAGCCGTCAGGCCGGTGGACAGGTGCACCGTTGCTTCGCAGACGAATTCATGTGCTGACTTGGAAAACACCACCTGGGCGTTGGTCGGACGTTCGGCATATTTTTGGACAACCGCCCCCAAATCGTCCCGAACATGGGTTTGCAGCGCTTCGCCGATGTCGATCTGTTTGCCACTGATTTGATACTGCATTCTTGCTCCTTCTGATGTGTCCGCAATGCACGTGCACAAGCGCCGCGACCGTGGCGGCGCACATGCGTTCAGAATTGCGGAATAGGCCTGTTGTGACCCTGATCTATGTCAAGACCCCTCGACGGGGCGACGATGTAGCAAATCTGGGACAGCGTAGAAGCCATGACCCTATTGCACGCCAAAAGTGCACCTCGAGTCAATGAAAAGCGGATTGAACACGCATGCCGTTGCTCACCCGATACGGAAGTTTTCGCCCAAATAGACACGGCGCACATTCTCGTTTTGAACGACGTCTTGAGGCGTTCCTGACATCAGAACTTGCCCGTCATGCAAGATGTACGCCCGATCCACAATCTCGAGTGTTTCGCGCACGTTATGGTCCGTGATCAGCACTCCAATGCCACGCTTCTTCAGATCAGCGACCAGATGGCGAATATCCCCGACCGAGATCGGATCAACCCCGGCAAAGGGTTCGTCCAACAGCAGATATTTCGGATTGGCCGCCAATGAGCGCGCAATTTCAACCCGCCGCCGTTCGCCCCCTGACAGGGCCAGCGCGGGTGCGCGGCGCAAATGCTCGATCGAAAACTCGCTCAACAACTCCTCAAGCCGTTCGCGCCGCTTGTGACGGTCCGGTTCGGTGATGTCGAGGATGGCAAGGATATTGTCCTGCACACTCAGGCCGCGAAAGATGCTCATTTCCTGAGGCAGATAGCCGATGCCCATCTGTGCACGCCGGTACATGGGCAGGCTGCTGACATCGGTCCCATCCAACGTGACGGTCCCTCCTTCGGCAGTCACCAACCCGGCCACGGCATAGAATGTGGTGGTCTTGCCCGACCCGTTCGGGCCCAGCAGTGCGACAACCTCGCCCCGGTTCAGTTCCATGGAAAAGTCACGGATCACCAGCTTCTTGCGGTAGGATTTCCTCAAGTGCGAAATGCGCAGTCCGGATGACCCCTCAGCCACTTTCAGATCTGGGGCCGCCATCAGTTGTTGCCAGTTTGCAGGATCGTTTTGACGCTGCCTTGCATGCGTGCGGTCCCGTCTTCGAGGTTGACCGTCATCCTTTCGGAAGCGATGGCGCTTTGCCCCTGGGTCAGCAGAACATCCCCCGTCATCACGATCAGTCCGGTGTCGATGCTGTAATCCGCACGCCGCGATTCGGCAGCGTCCGGACCGGACACCAGCGTGACTCCTCCCGTGGCTTCCATCCGTTCGATTCCAGCCTGGTCCTCACGGTAGATCACGAGAACGCGCGGGGCGGACAAGCGCATCTCGCCCTGGCCGATGACGACATTGCCTGTGAATACTGCTGCGCCTGTGTCCTGATCCACGTTCAGTTCATCCGCGCTGACCTCGACCGGGGCCGATGTGTCCTGTTGGATGGAGCCAAAGGCCACTTGCGTGCCCTGTGCATAAAGAGGTGAGATCAGACCCATCAGGATCAGGCAGGCTATGGCACGCAAAAAAGTCACGGGTCTATTCTTCTTCCAAATCTTGTGGGCGGTATATCAACTTTACGCCGTTTGTGAAAATCAATTGGGCAGTCTCGCCGCCGTCGGGTTTTTCAAGCCGCATGTGCCCTGCCTTCAAAGTCCCGGACAGGCCAGTGCCGTTCACGGGCCCTGGCGATTCAACCGTCATCCTCTCGAAGTCGGTCAACAGCTCTTCGGAGTTCAGCTTGTACCCGGTGGAAGTAGTGATCACGACATTGCCTTCCAGCGATGACGCGCCACGCATCATGTCAAATGCACCGCGATCCGAAAACAGCACCACGCGTGTGCCTCCAGCAAGGTCGATATGCGCGGCGAGGTCCGTAGCAGCGTTGTTCTGACCATCCGCCGTTGCCATCGTCCCGGCAGAGACGGAAATACGGTCGCCACTACTGGACGTGCCGGAAAAGAATGGGGCCGTCACTTGCTGACCTTGCAGCCGTTCCTGGATCTCGGTCTCTGCAAAGGGGACGGACGACACCGGATCGATGTTGCGCGACAGCAGAAACAGTGTGGACAGCAGGGCAAGCGCCGCTAGGGGCAGCAGCACCTTGAGCCAGGCGACGAGCTTAGAATACCTGTCCATGCCATGTCCTTACCCCAGTCCCACGCGCAAGCAGTCGTGGATGTGAATGAGACCCTTGGGCGTGCTGCCGTTGTTGTCCTCGGCCACGAACAAGCACGTCACCGATCTTTCACCTGCGCGCCCGTTCATGATGCTGACGGCTTCCTGTGCCAAGACATCCGGGCCGATTGTTCTTGGTGAGATGGTCATCACCTCCTTCGCCTTCAAGTCCAGCAAGCCGTTGCTCATGTGGCGCCGCAGGTCACCATCGGTGATGATCCCGACCAAACGGTCGGCTTCGTTCGTGATGCCCACAACGCCAAAACCCTTTTCGCTGATCTCAAGCAGTGCATCGGCCATCGTCGTGTCTTCTGTGACCAGCGGCATGGCTGCGCCTATGTGCATCAGGTCGGATACGCGGGCAAGCTGCGCGCCGAGTTTGCCACCGGGATGAAACTCGCGGAAATGTTCGGCGGTAAATTCCCGGTGCTCCATCAGTGCCACGGCCAGCGCATCACCCATCGCAAGCGTGAGTGTTGTAGACGTCGTCGGCACGACACCCGTGCCGCATGCCTCGCCCAGATCCGGCAATTGCAGGACGACATCGCATGCGACCCCCAATGCACTCTTCGGCGCCTTGGTGATCCCTATCAGCGGGATGTCGAACCGGCGCGAAAACGAGATCATGTTGGCCAGTTCCGGCGCCTCGCCCGAATTGGAAATGGCCAGCACAACGTCGGCCCGCGTCACCATGCCCAGATCGCCATGGCTTGCCTCTGCCGGGTGTACGAATTGCGCCGGTGTTCCGGTGCTGGCCAGTGTTGCCGCGATCTTGCGCGCGATATGGCCGGATTTGCCGATCCCCGTGACGATCACACGGCCCGATGCGTTCAGAAGAACGTCAATGGCAGTGCGAAACCTGTCATCCAGCCCGTCGGCCAGAACGCCAAGCGCCTCGGCCTCGGTCCGAATCACGCGGCGCGCGGTGTCGAGAAAGGGCGTCTTGCTGTTCATGAGTGGGCAAAGATGTCCGTCTCGGGCCATCCCGCAAGATCAAGGCGGGCCCGCATCGGCAGAAAGTCGAAACAGGCCTGCGCGATCTCCATCCGCCCTTCACGTTCCAGCCGCTCGTTCAGCACGACGCGCAGTTTGTGCAGGTACAGCACGTCTGATGCCGCATATTCCAATTGTGCATCCGTCAGCGTGTCGGCGCCCCAGTCGCTGGATTGCTGCTGCTTCGAAATGTCGATGCCCAGCATTTCCTGCAACAGGTTTTTCAGCCCGTGCCGGTCGGTATAGGTGCGGATCAGGCGGCTTGCGATCTTGGTGCAATAGACAGGCGCTGTGACAGCGCCAAAGGCGTTCAGCATGGCCGCGATGTCAAAGCGGCCAAAGTGAAACAGCTTGAGCACATCGGGGTCTTCAAGCAGGCGGCACAGGTTCGGTGCTTCGGTCTGGCCCAGCTTGATCTGGACGATATGCGCGTTGCCGTCGCCGCCCGAAAGCTGCACGACGCACAGCCGGTCACGGTGGGGATTCAGACCCATGGTTTCGCAGTCAATGGCCACGACAGGCCCTAGATCAAGGTCGTCCGGCAGGTCGGAAATATGCAAATGGTTCGTCATGGGCCCGCTATAACGCGCGTTGACCAGTTGGGAAAGCCGGGTTTAGGCAGGTTTGATCGTATCCAAATCGGGGCGCGGATAGCGGTTGAGCAGGTTCAGAACGAGGGCTCGGCAATCATGCCCGCGCCAATCGGCAGAATGCGCGGCCCGTGGCAAATGCGGGTGCTTCAACGTCAGCCGCCGCCACGCATGCACGATCAGGACGCGCAGGGCCGCGATTTGGATCGGGTTCAGCCCATTGTCCAGCTCTTCGGCTATGTTAACGAGGACCGCGTGCAGGGACTTGTACGCATCGCGCATCGTCTCCGTCTCGATCTGAGGACCCAGCCAGTTCGGCAGGCTGTCCGGGGTCAAACGCATTGCGTCCGACGGCAGCGGTTGGGCCGGATTGCACAGGAACACGCGGGGCGCGACTTGCGCGAATGCAGTGAGGTCCAGATCCACCATCCCGTGCGTCAGAACAACGACGGCCTCGCTTGTCTGATCGTCTCCGTAAATGCGTCCACGCGCGGCATCACTGTCCGTCCGACCCTTGGGAGTCAGGCTGTGCAGACTGTTGCGCCCCTTCTTGACCGACGTGACCCACCCGTCGCTGCGCAAGCGGTGCAGGGCGACACGCGACGCTTCGGGCTTGATCCCGATCTCTGCCATGACGGCAGACAACGTCGGCCCATCCAGTGGCCGGTCCGGTGCCAGGTCGCCAAAAACAGTCACTAACAGGGACCAAACCCGCAAGGGGCCAAGGTCACTCAGGCTGCGCAGCGCTTCGGAATAGGTGTCAGTGGGCATTCATGGTCAGCAGTTCGTACTCAGCCACCACATCATCATCTTGGGTGGTCAATGTCACGTGCCAACGGACCTCGCCGTATTCATCGTTGCGCGGCGTCTTGGCCTTGACCGTCAGGCGCACCTTGATGCTGTCGCCCGCCTCAACCGGCTTCATGAAGCGCAGATTGTCGAGGCCTGTATTGGCAAGCACCGGCCCCGGATCGGGCTGCACGAACAAACCTGCCGCAAAGCTAAGCAGCAGATAGCCATGCGCCACACGGCCCGGAAAGAACGGGTTCGCTTTGGCCGCGTCGTTGTCCATGTGCGCATAGAACGTGTCGCCGGTGAAATGGGCAAAGGTCTCGATATCGTCGAGCGTGATCTTGCGCGATGGGCTGTTGAACGTGTCGCCCAGCACCAGATCGCCAAAGGGCCGCCTAAATGGATGCGGTTTGTCCGCCGCCTCCGCCGCCCCTGGTACCCATCGCTGCCCGATGCTCGTCAGGATGTCCGGGCTGCCCTGAATGGCTGTGCGCTGCATATAGTGTTTGACCGCACGAATACCGCCCAGCTCTTCGCCACCACCAGCCCGCCCTGGCCCGCCATGCACCATATGCGGCAGGGGCGCACCGTGCCCCGTCGCCTCTGCCATGCTGTCGCGGTTGTTGAAGTAGAGCCGCCCGTGGAACGCGGCTGAGGCCATAGTGATCTCGCGTGCCACATCGCCATCATGGGTGATGACCGATGCCACCAGCGAGCCCTTGCCCCGGTTCAGCAGCGCCGCGGCATGGTTCAGATCGCGGTATGGCATAACGGTCGACACGGGGCCGAACGCTTCGACATCATGCACGGCCTGTGCGGCATCCGGGTCGGCACAGTGAAACAACATGGGCGGCAGAAACGCGCCCCGGCTGTCGGACATCGCGAAATCAGCGGGATCGCCGAACACCCGCTCCGCCTCTGCCCCGATCTGTTCCACCTTCTCTATAACGTCGTTTTTCTGCGTGTTAGAGACCAGTGCGCCCATTTTTGTGCCCTCAGCCCGAGGGTCACCAATGGTCACGTTGGCCAGCCGCTGCTTGATCGCGGCGATCACGGCTTCCACATGCGCTTCGGGCACCATGATCCGCCGGATGGCCGTACACTTCTGCCCGGCCTTGGCCGTCATCTCGCGCTGCACTTCGTTCACGAACAGATCGAACTCGGGCGTGCCCGGCCCCGCATCCGGTCCAAGAACCGACGCATTCAAACTGTCCTGCTCCGCTGTGAACCTCACCGCGTTGTTCAGGAGGTTTGGATTGCCCCGCAGCCCGCGCGCGGTGTCTGCCGAGCCGGTAAATGTCACCACATCCTGACAATCCAGATGGTCCAGCAAATCGCCCACACCACCCGACACCAGCTGCAACGCACCGTCAGGCAGATAGCCGCTGCCGATCATCAGCCGCACGCACGCCTCGGTCACATAGGACGTCGCTGTCGCCGGTTTGACGATGGCAGGCACGCCGGCCAGCAAGGTCGGCGCGACCTTTTCCAGCATACCCCAGACTGGGAAGTTGAAGGCATTGATGTGCACCGCCACCCCCTGCAACGGGGTACAGATGTGCTGGCCAAAGAATTGACCGCCCCGCCCCAATTGCTCGGGCGGGCCGTCGAGATACACCTGTGCATCCGGCATCTCGCGCCGCCCTTTCGAGGCAAAAACCAGCATCGTGCCGATGCCCCCATCCACGTCGATCAGGTGGTCCGCCTGCGTGGCGCCCGTGTCAAAGCTGAGGTCATACAGCGCCTGCCGATGCTCTCGCAGGTACAGCGCCAGCGCCTTCAGCATCTTGGCGCGCTCATGAAATTTCATCGCCCGCAGGGCCGGGCCGCCCACATCGCGTGCATAGGCGCGCATGCCCCGCACATCCAACGCGTCGTTCCCCGCCTCGGCAATCACATCACCGGTGACGGCGCTGGCAATGGGCCGCGCGCCAAGCCCCGGCGGCACCCACGCCCCCGCGGCAAACGAATGAACCTGGCGCATGATGGCCCCCTAGTGTTGATCGTAGTCGATGTTGAGCGTGTCGCTGATGGGATAACACTGACAGGTCAGAACGAACCCAGCCTCAACCTCGTAATCCTCAAGCGCGTGGTTGGTCAGCATCTCGTACTCGCCTTGCGTCACCTTGGCCTTGCAGGTCGAACAAACACCCGCTTTGCAAGCAAATGGCGCGTCGAGAGCATTGGCCAAAGCAGTCTCTAACACCGAGGTATCCTTGGCCATCTCCATCTGATGGGTCGTACCGTCGAGGGTAATCTGCACCGTCGTCTCCGACGCACCTGCGGCCCGCGCACTCACGGCCTGTTTGGCGAGGCGCCCCTGTTGACCCGCGCCAAACAGCTCGAACTTGATCTGATCCTTTGTCAGACCATGCGCCTCCAACGCTTCGGCAATGGCCAGCATCATCGGCTCCGGCCCGCAGATAAAGGCGGTGTCGACCGCTGCAATATTGATCCAGGACTTGAACAGCAGCGCGCATTTTTCCTGATCCACCCGGCCCGAGAACAGGTCTATGTCCTGCCCGGTTTCCAGCACATGGATCAGGGTCAGCCGCCCCATATAGCGGTTCTTCAGATCTTCCAGTTCCTCGCGGAACATGATCGTGTGGACCGCGCGATTGGCGTAAATGAGGGTAAAGGTGCTGTCCGGCTCACGCGCCAGCACCGTTTTCAGGATCGACAGGACGGGGGTAATCCCCGATCCGCCCGCAAAGCCCAGGTACGACTTGCCCCTGTTAGGCTCTATTTCAGTATAGAAACTGCCCATTGGTGGCATCGCCTTCAGCGTATCGCCGACCTTCAATGCGGTGTTGGCAAAAGTCGAAAACGCGCCTCCATCCACCCGCTTGATCCCCACCTGCAACCGACCGTCATCAAGGCCCGCGCAGATCGAATAGTTCCGACGCAGCTCCGTCCCTTCGAAATCCTGTTTGAAGGTCAGGTACTGCCCCTGGACAAAGCGAAACGCCTCCGGGTCATCTGGTTGCAACGTCAGCACCACCGCATCACGGATGGTGCGGTGAATATCGGTCACTTTCAGGGTATAAAACTGCGCCATGATCTGCGGTCAGTAGTGTCGGAACAATTTGGCTGACAAACGCCACGTGCCGTCGTCGAGCTGCACAATCTGGAAATGGTTGTCGAACGACATGCCTAGCAGGTTCTGCTCCTTGATCGACGCTGTAGCGATCTTGTCATCGACTTGCAGCGCAGTGACCTCGGCACGGTAGTCGTCGCCAACCTCATTCGCCTCAAGCGCGCCGTAGAAAGGCTCTGGGCTGCCGTGCAGCAGGTCAGGCCCGAGCCAACCGGTCATGATTGCATCGTCTTGAAAGATGGATTTCAACAGGTCGATGTCCCGCGTCTTGGTGCCTGTGATATAGGCTTTGACCACGGCCTTGGGTGATGCTGTCGCTTCGGTCATCGCTACTGGCTCCTTTCAAATGCACTTGAAGTAGTCAAAGGGTTCCAGGCAGTCGGTGCAGCGCCATTGCGCTTTGCACGGGGTCGATCCGAACTGGCTGATCTTTTCGACGTTCTCAGACCGACAATGCGGGCAGCGTTTCGGCCCACCCGCCGGTTGCGGTGGCGCGATGCCATAGCGTTCCAGCTTGGCCTTGCCGGTGTCGGTCATCCAATCAGTTGTCCAAGGCGGCGCAATCTGCCTTTTTAGAGACAGGTTTTCGATCCCTTGAGCCCGCAACGCCGCCTCAATCTCCATGTTGATGATGCTGGTCGCCGGGCAACCGGAATAGGTGGGTGTCACGGTCACTTCCAGAGTGTCGCCCAACCATTGCACATCGCGGATGATCCCCAGATCGACCAGAGAGATCACGGGAATTTCCGGGTCCGGCACAGCCGCCAGCCAGATCCAGACTTCATCCACAGAGGCGCGCGTCGTCACCATGTCGCGTCCGGATAGCTGCGGGGCAGCACCTGCATGGTGGCCAGCATATGGCCCAGATGCTCGGTGTGGCGCGCCCCGGTTTTCCCGCCCATATGGGCAAAGTCACTGTCGGGTCGCGTTAGCGTCGCTTGCGCCAAAACAGTCTCTATATAAGCGTCAAAGGCGGGTCGCAGCGCCGCCATGTCCGTCAGATCGTCGCTATCGGTGCTGAACATCTCGCCCACATAAGGCCACAACCGATCCAGCGCCGCCTGCATCCGCGCATGGCTCTCCTCGGTTCCATCACCCAACGCGATGACGGTGTCGGAAGAGCGTTCGCGGTGATACGTCACCTCCTTCACCGACTTCTGCGCGATCGCCCAGACTTCCGCGTCCTCGTGCGATGACAGCGCGGTCAAAGCCTCCAGATGCCAGGCATCGAACAGAAACTGGCGCATCATCGTCACGCCGAAATCCCGGTTCGGCTGTTCGACCAGCAACAGGTTCCGAAAGTCCCACGCGTCCCGGTGATAGGCCAGCGTATCGGCCGTCCGACCGGAACCCTCACGCTCTGCCGCCAGCCCCAACCACAACTGCGTTTGCCCGATCAGATCCAGCGCCGTGTTGGCCAGCGCAATGTCCTCTTCCAGCGCAGGGGCGTGTCCGCACCATTCCGACACGCGCTGGCCCAGAACCAGCGTGTTGTCTCCCATCCGGATAAGACCTGCGATGCTCACATCGCCCCCACATCGTCTGGAATGTCAAAGAAGGTCGGGTGGCGATACACCTTGTCATCCGCCGGGTCATAGAGCGATCCCTTGTCTTCGGGCGACGACGCGGTGATGTCGGTTGCGGGCACCACCCAAATGCTCACTCCTTCCTTGCGACGTGTATACACGTCGCGCGCATTCTGGATCGCATGTTCGGCATCTGTCGCATGAAGCGAGCCGACATGGCGATGCGACAGGCCATGTTGACCGCGTATGAATACTTCCCAAAGGGGCCATTCCTGTTTCATCGCGTCACCCCGCTGCCATGGCGCATCGGCGCCACGCGGACGTATCAACCGCGTCCCAGCCAAAAGCATCCTGGGTCGATCCACGCTCAGACAGCTGCCCAAGCCGATCCATCGCTTCGGCCAGCGTCGGGATATGATCGTCCGGCACATGCCACATGACAAAGTGGGGCGTCTTCATCGGCACAAACCAATTTGTGCCTTTTTCGTAAAACCGCGCATGAAGCGTGTTGAACACGTAATGCCCAAGGCTCGGCACATCCTCCCACACTGACAGGTTAGAGATCATGTCGGCATCGCCCGGCACCGAAATGTCCGTTGCATTGCCGCTGTCGGACTGCATGCGCCAGACGAAACCCGGGCTGCGTTCGGCCATCGCGTTCATACGATCCAAGTTATCCATAAACTCCGCCATGCGCGGGTCATCGGTCGGGTAGCGGGCGTAGCCCACGTTGAGTTGCGCCAGTTTCATTCCGCCGCCACCTTCGCCGCTCGCTTCTTCGCCGCATGCGCCAACCGCGCCTCACGCACCCATGCGCCATCGTCCCAAGCCTTCTGCCGCGCTTCGATCCGCTCCACCGAACAAGGGCCGTTGCCCTTCAGCACGTCAAAGAACTCGGACCAGTCGGGTTCGGCAAAGTCGTACCCGCCCTTTTCCTCGTTCCAGGCCAGCGTCTCGTCCGGGATCGTCAGGCCCAGGTATTCCGCCTGCGGCGCCGTCTGATCCACGAATTTCTGACGCAGCTCGTCGTTGGAATTCATCTTGATCTTCCAGGCCATCGACTGCTCCGAATGCACGCTTTCGGCGTCCGACGGGCCGAACATCATCAGCGACGGATACCAGAACCTGTTCAGCGCATCCTGCGCCATGCGCTTCTGCGCCTCCGTCCCGTTCGCCATCTTCATCATGATGTCAAAGCCTTGGCGCTGGTGGAACGACTCCTCCTTGCAGATCCGAACCATCGACCTTGCATACGGGCCATAAGATGTACGCTGCAACGGCACCTGATTCATGATGGCCGCGCCATCCACCAGCCAGCCCACAGCGCCCATATCCGCCCATGTTAGGGTCGGGTAAGAGAAGATGGACGAGTATTTCATCCGCCCGTCCAGCAGCATCTCGGTCAGCTCATCGCGGCTCACGCCAAGCGTTTCAGCCGCGCAATAGAGGTACAAACCATGCCCCGCCTCATCCTGCACCTTGGCCAGCAGGATCGCTTTGCGTTCCAGCGTTGGGGCGCGGGTGATCCAGTTGCCTTCGGGCAGTTGGCCCACGATCTCGGAATGCGCGTGCTGGCCGATCTGGCGGATCAGCGTCTTGCGGTAGCCCGCAGGCATCCAATCCTTCGGCTCGATCTTGTCACCCGCATCAATGCGGGCCTGAAAGGCGGCCAGCTTTTCGGGATCGTCCTGCGTCGCTTCGGATTTGATCATCTGTGCATACATCGTCTCAAGCCCTTTCCAATATCGTCGCGCCTCAGGCGCGCTCCAAAATCATACCAACGCCCTGTCCCACGCCCACACACATCGTGCAGAGCGCATAGCGGCCACCGGTTCGTTTCAATTGATAGGCTGCGGTCATCACCAGCCGCGCGCCCGACATGCCCAGAGGGTGGCCAATCGCAATGGCTCCACCTTGCGCGTTCACACGGGGGTCATCATCCGCCACACCCAGACTGCGCAGCGTGGCGAGGCCCTGCGAGGCAAACGCCTCATTCAACTCGATCACGTCCATCTGGTCGATGGTCAGGCCCGCGCGCTTCAACACCTTCTCGGATGCAGGCACCGGCCCGATGCCCATAACCCGAGGCTCAACCCCGGCGGCGCACATGCCCACAATCCGCGCCATCGGCGTCAGCCCATTCGCCTCTGCCGCGTCGGTCGACGCCAGCAAAATCGCCGCAGCCCCATCATTCACGCCCGACGCATTGCCCGCCGTCACGCTCAGGTCCGGCCCGTTTATTCCGCGCAATCCCGCCAACTTCTCGGCGCTTGTGCCGGGACGCGGATGCTCATCTGTATCCACGACAACCGGATCGCCCCTGCGCTGCGGAATGGTCACTGGCGCAATCTCTTCGGCAAAGGCACCAGCTTCATGCGCCGCCGCCCACCGCGCCTGCGATCGCGCGGCAAAGGCATCCTGCGCCTCCCGCTCAACCTGCCAGTCCGCCGCCACATTATCCGCCGTCTCGGGCATCGAATCGATCCCATAGTCGGCCTTCATCTTCGGGTTCACGAACCGCCAGCCGATGGTCGTGTCATAGACTTGATTGGCGCGGGAAAACGCCGCCTCCGCCTTGGGCATGACAAAGGGCGCGCGGCTCATGCTCTCGATCCCACCGGCGATGACCAAGTCCATGTCACCCGCCTTGATCCCGCGGGCCGCAATGCCCACCGCATCCATGCCCGACGCACACAGCCGGTTTACCGTGATCCCCGGCACATCCACCGGCAAACCAGCCAGCAAACCTGCCATCCGGGCGACGTTCCGGTTGTCCTCACCCGCCTGATTGGCACAGCCCATGACCACATCATCGACGCTGGCCCAATCCAGATTGGGATGGCGCGCCATCAGCGCGGCAATCGGTGCCGCCGCCAGATCATCGGCACGAACGCCGGACAATGCACCGCCATACCGCCCAATGGGGGTGCGCTGCGCGTCACAAATCCAAGCGTCCATGAAACTCCTCCTGTGATGGAAAATAGGACGTCCCGCGATTCCGATCAATGAAAATGTTACACTGTGAAGTGGAGCGCCGTGAATTTCGTAACGCTTTTCGCCCCCACTGGACCATTCCGTCCAAGCGCGGTTCTATGCGCCCGACGACTTTCAGCATACGGACCCCGCCATGGATCGCGCCGCCATCGTTCACGACAACTTCCAACGGCGGCTGACGGACAACGACCTTCCTGACGGCGACGGTGCGGGGGACATGGATGCCGAGACGCTTCTCACGCTTTACCGCGCCCAATGCCTCTCGCGGCAACTCGACCGCACCAGCCGGGCGATGCAAAAGGCGGGGCAGGGATATTACACCATCGGCTCCAGCGGGCACGAGGGGATGGCGGGTGTTGCCCATGCTATACGGCCCACCGACATGGCCTTCCTGCACTACCGCGATGCCGCGTTTCAAATCGCCCGCGCCGGTCAAGGGCCGGACCAGACCCCCGCATGGGACATCCTGCTTAGCTTTGCCGCGTCTGCCGACGACCCCATGTCCGGCGGTCGCCACAAGGTGCTGGGGTCCAAGGCACTGAACATCCCGCCCCAGACCTCAACCATCGCCAGCCACCTGCCCAAGGCGGTTGGCGCCGCCTATTCCATCGGTCTTGCCAAACGGCAACGTCCGGAGCACGCGCATTTGCCGGACGACAGCCTTGTCATGTGCTCTTTTGGCGATGCCTCCGCCAATCACTCAACAGCCCAAGGGGCTATCAACACCGCCTGCTGGACCAGCTTCCAGAATGTGCCCCTGCCCCTTCTCTTCGTGTGCGAGGACAACGGCATCGGCATCTCAACCCCCACGCCATCGGGCTGGATCGCCGCCAACTTCGCCAACAAACCGGGCCTGACATACTTCACATGCGACGGCCTCAACGTCGCCGAAACCGCCCGCATCGCGGCACAGGCGGCAACCTTCGTCCGCACCCACAAGCGCCCCGCATTCCTGCACATCCGCACCGTCCGCCTCTATGGCCACGCAGGGTCAGACGTCGAAGCCACCTACCGCGCCAAAGCCGAGATCGAAGCCGATGAGGGCAACGACCCGCTCCTCCACACCGTTCGCCTCCTGCGCGACAGCGGTGCCGCGACACCCGAAGAGGCGCTCACCCACTACGAACAGATCGGCAAGGAGTGCACCGCGCTCGCCGCCAAAGCCACCAAACGACCCCGTCTGCAAACATCAACTGAGGTCAGCGCCAGCCTCATCCCAGCATCGCGCTCTTGCGCACCGACAAACGGCCCCTCGCCGGAACACCGCGCGCAAACCTTCGGCTCCGACCTGCGCACCAGCGAAGACCCACAGGTGATGAGCAAACTCATCAGCTGGGCCCTCACCGACCTCATGCTCGAACACCCCGAGATTGTCATGGCAGGCGAAGACATCGGTAAAAAAGGCGGCGTCTACGGCGCCACCCAAAAGCTCCAATCCCGCTTCGGTCCCCACCGCGTCATCGACACGCTGCTTGACGAACAATCCATTCTCGGCCTCGCCATCGGCATGGCCCACAACGGCTTTGTCCCGATCCCCGAAATCCAGTTCCTCGCCTACCTCCACAACGCCGAGGATCAGCTCAGGGGAGAAGCCGCCACGCTCCCCTTCTTTTCCAACGGCCAATACGCCAACCCTATGGTTCTGCGCATCGCGGGCCTTGGCTACCAGCGCGGCTTCGGCGGCCACTTCCACAACGACAACTCTCTCGCTGTCCTGCGCGACATTCCCGGCCTTACTGTCGCCTGCCCGTCCCGCGGCGACGATGCCGCCAAAATGCTGCGGGAATCCGTCCGCCTTGCCCGCGAAGAACAGCGCGTCGTCGTCTTCATCGAACCCATCGCGCTCTATTCCATGCGCGACCTGCACGCAGACGGGGACAAGGGCTGGATGTCCGCCTATCCCGCCTCCGACGAACGGATCGCGCTGGGCGAGGTTGGCGTCAGCGGTGAAGGCACCGACCTCGCCATCATAACATACGGAAACGGACGGTATTTGTCGGAACAAGCTGCCAAACGGCTTCAATCCGAAGGTATCAGCACCCGCATCATCGACATGCGCTGGCTCGCCCCGCTGCCCGAAGCCGCCCTGATCGAACAGGCGAAAGCCTGTTCCGCCACTCTCATCGTCGATGAATGCCGCCGCACAGGCAGCCAATCCGAGGCGTTAATGGCGATGCTGGCAGAAGCGAAATTTCAAAAATTCGCTCGCCTCACCGCCGAGGATTGCTTTATTGCCACCGGCCCCGCCTATGCCGCCACGCTGCCCTCAACCGACGGGATCGTAGCTGCGGCCAAGGCCCTCCTCGCTAAGTCCTGAGATTCCGGTTTCACGAAATTCATCCCACCCCTTGATCGCCCCTTTCCCCCCGGTCCACAGTGGCGGCAACAGGGAGAGAGGACATCAAATGACGCATCAGGCAGCGTTCTACCGCGGCGACAAACACTTCTCGGTCGAAGCGGTAGAAACACCCGGCCCCGGCCCCGGCCACGTGCAAATCGACGTCGCCTATTGCGGGATCTGCGGCACCGACCTGCATATCTACCTCGGCCACATGGACGCGCGCGTCGGCTTTGAGCGGACCATCGGGCACGAAATGTCCGGCGTGGTGTCAGCCGTGGGCGACGGCGTCGAGGGGCTCGCGCCCGGTCAAAACATCGTCGTCCGCCCCCTCGACCATTGCGGTCACTGCCCCGCCTGCAAAGCGGGCCACCAACACATCTGCCACAACCTCAAATTCATCGGCATCGACAGCGACGGCGCCTTTCAACAGAAATGGAACGTCCCGGCTCACACCGTCCACGTTCTGCCCGCAGGCCTCAACCTCGCGCACGCCGCCCTCATCGAACCTCTGGCTGTCGCCGTTCACGACGTGGACCGGGGCAGGGTGCAACCGGGCGAGGACGTTCTGGTCATCGGCGGCGGGCCCATCGGCATGCTCGTCGCCATGGCCGCGCGCCACGCAGGCGCCAACGTCACGGTGGCTGAAATCAACGACAACCGCCTCGCCTTCGCCCAAAGCGTCGGCTTCACCACCATGGACCCCAAAACCACCGATGTCGCCAAAGCCATGCACGAAGCCACGGACGGCAAGGGCGCCGACGTCGTCTTCGAGGTGTCCGGCAGCCAACCCGGCGTTGACCTGATGACCGCTGCCTCTGCCACACGGGGGCGTATCGTGATGGTTGCCATCCACGCCACCAAACCGCAAATCGACATGTTCCAATTCTTCTGGCGCGAGCTGGACCTGATCGGCGCCCGCGTCTACAGGCCTGAGGATTACGACAAGGCCATGGACTTGCTCGCCCAGGGCGTCGTCGATTGCGACGCCTTCATCACAGACATTCAGGGGCTGGATGATATCGAGGGTGCCTTCAAAATGCTCACCGAAAACCCAAACGCCATGAAATCCATGATCCGCGTGACGGAGGGTCTGTAAATGTCCGTTCTCAACACCTTCGACCTCACCGGCAAAACCGCTCTCGTCACTGGCGCAAAACGCGGCATCGGGCGCGGCATGGCCGAAGCATTGGCCGAAGCGGGCGCCGACATTATCGGCGTCAGCGCAACGCTCGCACCCGGTTCAGAGGTGCAGCAATCCGTCGAAGCGATGGGCCGCACCTTCACACCATACGCCTGCGAGTTCTCGAACCGCGCAGCTGTCAAAGCCTTCGCCGTCCAAGTCTTCGCCGACCACCCCCAGATCGACATCCTGATCAACAATGCTGGCACTATCCTGCGCACCCCTGCCGCGGATCACCCCGACGATATGTGGGATAAGGTGATCGAGGTGAACCTGAACGCTCAATTCATTCTCACCCGCGAGGTGGGCAAGACCATGGTTGAACGCGGGTCGGGCAAAATCATCTTCACCGCCTCGCTTCTCACCTTCCAGGGCGGGATCACAGTACCTGGCTATGCAGCGTCTAAGGGCGGGATCGGCCAACTCACCATGGCCTTTGCCAACGAATGGGCAGGCAAGGGCGTCAATGTAAACGCCATCGCGCCCGGCTACATCGACACCGACAACACCGAAGCGCTACGAAACGACCCGGTTCGATCAAAATCCATACTAGAGCGTATACCGGCAGGCCGCTGGGGCACACCAGAAGACTTCAAAGGCCCCGCCGTCTTCCTCGCCTCTGACGCATCGGCCTATATGCACGGCCACGTGATGCTGGTTGATGGCGGCTGGATGGGCCGCTAATCGTCTATCGGATTGGGTCCGGTATAGGTCCAGCGATAGCCGGGCGGGGTCGGCCCCTTGTTCCGGCCACCCTGCTGTTGCTGCTCATAAGCGTGAGACAAGATGCCAACCGACCGAGACAGGCAAAAAAGCCCACGGGCTAAAGGTGCCGGAAAACCCAACTCGGCAAAGATCACAGCGGTCGCGCCATCAATATTCACGGGCACAGGCTTGCCCTTCTCACCAGCAAGGGCGCCCTCGATGCCGCGCGCAATCGCAGCAAAGCGACCAGATACGGTACCATCTTCTGCGGCAGCATCCACCAAGCCCAACAACCGTGGCGCACGCGGATCAACGGGCTTGTGAAACCGATGACCAAAGCCGGGAATGAACTGCCCATGCTCGGCGCGCCACTCCTCCAGAATCTCGGCCAAAGGCGCATCCGCCGAGCCAATGCGGTGGTACAATTCGACAGCCTGCTCCCCCGCGCCACCATGCACGTCATCCAGCATGTTCACAGCGGACGCCATCGCCCCGTTCAGGCTCAGCCCACAGGTGACCGCCATGCGCGCTGCCGCAATGGACGGCGCCTGCGGGCCATGGTCCACGGCGGCCACAAGGGCCGCTTCAAACAACGTCGCCTCGGCCTCTGACGGTACACCACCCCGCGTCATCAGCCAGATCATCTGCGGAAAGCTCACCGCGCCAATCAACTCTTCAATCGGATGCCCACGTAACCGGATCTGCCCCGGCGCCATGTCGATGATGTCCGTCGACCACCAATCCGATACGTCGCTCATATCGCCCCCTTGTCGGCCAGTGTTGCGATATCGTCCTCGCTCAGGCCCAACGCGCCCCACACCTCCGCCGCATGTTCCCCAAGCTGCGGCGGCGGCGTTGGCACCGTCAACGGCGCGCCGTCCAGTTTCACGCCGGTATTCACCACCTCAATATCACGCCCCACACCGGGCACATCGGCATAGGCCGTCATCAACCCCCGATCCGCCACCTGTGGATGCGCGAGCACTTCGGGCACCGACATGACCGCCCCGGCAGGTACACCAATCGCATTGAGGTCTCGCGCCAGGTCACGGGCCGAGAGTTCGGACAGGGCATGCTCAATTTCTGCGCGCAGATCCGTACGGTTCCGTTTGCGATCCTCGCGCGACACATATTCGGCCCGGTCCCGCAGCGCCGCCAACCCAAGAAAGTCCGTCAGCAAAACCCATTGCTCGTCCTTGTTCGCCGCAATGTTGATCAACCCATCGCGAGTCTGAAAGGCCCCGGATGGCGCAGAGGTCGGATTTTCGTTACCATTCGCATCCGGATGGATGCCTGCAATCACATGGTTGGACACAACCCACCCCATGGTCGCCAAAACACTCTCAAGCATCGAGCAATCAATAAACGCCCCGCGGGGACGCGCATTGAGCGCCGACGCTACGGCAAATGCCGCGGTCATCCCGCCGACCGTATCCGCCACCGGATAGCCCACGCGCAACGGTGCGCTGTCTGTATCGCCGGTGATCGACATCACGCCGGAAACCCCCTGAACAATCTGGTCATAGGCGGGCCGGTCCACCCAAGGACCATCCTGCCCAAACCCCGAAATCGCGCAATAGATCAGGTCGGGTTTGTGCTCTTTCAGTACCCCGTACCCAAGACCCAAACGCTCCATGACACCGGGGCGAAAGTTCTCCACCACTACGTCCGCCGTTTCGACCAGCCGCAGGAACAGCGCCTTTCCGTCCGCATGTTTGAAGTTCACCGTAACCGACTTCTTCCCCGCGTTTTGCGCAAGGAATGACACGCCCATCCCCTTCGCATTCAGCTCAGGATCAGCCCCCAATTGCCGCGCAAGATCGCCACGCCCCGGCGCTTCGACCTTGATCACCTCGGCCCCCATATGCGCCAGTTGGTGACAACAGAACGGTCCCGCCAGGACATTGGTCAGATCAAGAACCCGGACCCCGTCCAGCGGTTTAGTCACCGTCGGCCACCCCTTCCGCCCGAGCGCGTGCGCGCCGCGCGCGGTAGCTGGGCAGGATGACCAATAGGCAGGCGATGATCAGCAGACCGAGGGTCATGGGACGTTCCCAGATAAAGCTGATGCCGTCGTAAAGCTGCATGGACCGGCTGAAGTTATCCTCGAGCATCCCGCCGAGGATGAATCCGATCAGCAGCGGGGCGAGCGGGTAGTCGGCGAAGCGCAGGATTGTGGCGCAGATGCCGAAGCCGACAAGCAGCAGCAGTTCGGTCGCGTTGTTTTGCCCGATATAGGCCCCCATCAGCGTGAAGAAGAGGATGAAGGGGATCAGGAAGTTGCGCGGCACGGCGAGGATTTTCGCGATGTAGGGGATAAGCGGCAGGTTCAGGATCAAGAGAACCAGATTGCCGATATACATCGAGATGATAACGGCCCAGAAGATCTGGGGATCATCGACCATCAGGCGCGGGCCGGGCGTGACGTTCAGTGCGATCAGCGCACCCAGCAGGATGGCCGTGGTGCCAGAGCCGGGGATGCCAAGCGTGAGCAAGGGAACAAAAGAGCCCGTACAGGCGGCGTTGTTCGCGGTCTCGGGTGCGGCGAGGCCCTTGATCGACCCTTTGCCGAACTCCTGCTTTTCTTTCTCCGGTGCGATGTTCCGCTCGACCGCGTAGCCGAGGAAGGACGCGATGGTCGCACCTGCGCCGGGCAGGACGCCGATGAAAAATCCCTGCAGGGACTGGCGGCCAATGACCGGGGCGATGGACTTCGCCTCGGCCTTTGTGATCCGCAGATCCTTGATGTCGCCAGACTGACCGGACTTCGAGCGGTTGGGGTCCATCACCAGATACAGCGCTTCGGGCAGAGCGAACATCGCCATGGCCAGCGTGATGAAGGCAAAGCCGGATTGCAGGTCCATAAGCCCCATGGTGAAGCGCGGCATGTTGAACAGCGCACCCTCGCCCACCGTCGCCATGATGAGGCCCAGCAGGGTCATCATGATGGCCTTGGCCACCTGGCCTGTGCCGGCAAAGGCGGCGATGGCCGACAGGCCCACGACCATGAGCGCGAAGTATTCGGCGGAGTGGAACAGGAGCGCCACCGAAGACAGCATGGGCGCAAAGATCATCAGCAGGATCGCCCCGATGGAGCCGCCGCAGAACGAAGCGATGGCAGCGATGGTCAGGGCCTTGCCCGCCTTGCCATCGCGGGCCATGGGGTAGCCATCAAAGCTGGTCGCGACTGTGCCTGCGACCCCTGGCGCGTTCAGGAGGATGGACGAGGTCGAGCCGCCAAAGATGGCGCCGTAGTAGACGCCCGCAAGCAGGATGAGCGCGGCGGAGGGGTCGCCGAGCGAGATGGCGACGGGGATCATGATGGCGATGATCGACATCGGCCCGAGGCCCGGCAGCATGCCGATGAACGTGCCGATCAGGCAGCCGCCGATGACCATGAGCAGGTTCTGGATGGAGAAGGCCGTTTGCAGGCCGATCAGGATTCCTTCGAGCATGTCTCAGACCCCCATGAACGCGGGCAGGGGGCGCAGGAAGATGCCGAGGACGACTTGCACCAGATACCAGACGATGCCGGTCGCGAGGCCTGCGACGACGATCATCGTGATCCAGCGGCGTTCGCCGAGGATGGCGGAGCCGATGACGAGGAAGCCCACTGTGGCGATGATGAACCCCGCAGGGCGCAGCAGCAAGGCGTAGGCGACCATGAGGGCGAGGAGCAGACCGGCCTGGCCGAGTTTGAATTCCTTCAGCTGGCGGTAGACGATGACGGAGGGGTTTTCCTCGCGCGGTTTGTCGCTTTTCTCAAGCCCCAGAACGATGATCAGGCCGACGATGATGCCCATCAAGCTCAGCACCTTGGGGAAGGTTGAGGGCCAGATGGGATTGCGTTGCATGAAGGGGGCGAGGTTGCCGTCCATGGTGAACCACGCGGCGTAGCCGTAGGCGGCGAAGATGCCCAAAAGGATCAGTCCGATCCAGCGATCAAGTGCCATGTTGTCCCCCCGATTGATCTGTCCCCGCGGGGACACCTTTGATTCCAAAAGGAAAAAGGGTTAATTTTACTTAATTTTAACGGTTTGGCCCCCGTTCAGGGCGGATGCGGGACCACGAAAGCCCCGCATCAGAAGCGTCAGATCAGAGGAAGCCGAGCTTCTTCATCAGGTCGCCGATGACCTGTTCCTGATCTTCGAGGAAAGCTTTGAACTCGTCGCCGTTGTTGTGGATGTTGACCCAACCGTTGCGCGCGCGCACGGTTTCCCACTCGGGGGTGTCGTACATCTTGGTCAGCGCGTCCTGATAGGCGGCCAACTGTTCTTCGGGCATGCCGGGGGCGCCGAAGAACCCGCGCCAGTTCACGAATTCGGTTTCGATGCCCTGTTCCTTCATGGTCATGGCGTCGGGGGCCGCGTCCACGCGTTCGGGGGCTGTGACGCCGATGATCTTCACTTCGCCCGCGTTCGCCAGATCAACCGCTTCGGAGAAGCCGGTGGACAGTGCCGCAATCTCGCCCGACAGGAGCGCGGCCATGGCTTTGCCGCCTGCGTCGTAGGGGATGTATTTCACACCCAACGCGTCCTTGCCCGCGGCTTCCATCACCATGGCGGCCACGAGGTGGTCCATGCCGCCGGGGACAGAGCCGCCGCCGATGGCGGTGCTGTTTGGGTCGGCGTCATAGGCGGCCAGAAGATCCTCCATCGAGTTGATGGGGCTGTCCTTGCCCACGACCATGGCGGCGTAGTCACCGATGGTGCCTGCGACCAGTGTCAGGTCACGGAAGTTGTGCGGGAACACGCCTGTCAGCGAGCGGATCACGATGGGGGTCGAATTGACCATCAACGTGCCGTGGTTGCTTTCGGCGTTTTCGATCAGGTAGCCGATGGCCTTGCCGCCGCCGCCGCCCGACATGTTTTCAAAGGATGCGGTGCCCACGAGGCCCGCATTTGTCAGTGCTTCGCCCGTGCCACGCGCGGTGCCGTCCCAACCGCCACCGGCGCCGCCGGGGATCAGGAAGTGGATGCTGTCGACGACCTGGTGGCCGTCTGCGATGGCTGCGCCGCCCAGGCCAAATGCCATAGCTGCGCCAAGCAGGGCCCTGCGGCCCATCTGGAATGTTTTCATGGTGTCCTCCCATTTGACTTCGCGCGCGTTCACGCGAATGGTTCCCTGAAAACATGCGAACCTGACACAGACCTGTCATGGGCCTGTCATGGCGGCGCAGCGTGGGCGGATTGGATGAAATACCTGCTGATTGAGGACAATGCAGAACTGGCCGGGGCCTTGTGTACCCGAATGCGTCTGGATGGGCATGTGATTGACCATGCTGGTACATTGTCCGAAGGGTCGGATTTTTTGCATGTCGGGGAATACGATCTGATCCTGTTGGACATCATGTTGCCCGATGGCGATGGTCGTGCGTTTCTGGAACACCACCGCGCGCAAGAGGATGACACGCCGGTCATCGTGCTGACCGCACGGTCGGAGGTGTCGGACCGGGTGAGCATACTGGATCTGGGGGCCGATGATTATCTGACGAAACCCTTTGACCATGCGGAGTTGCAGGCCCGCTGCCGGGCCGTGCTGCGCCGTCGGGCCGGGTCGGCGCAGACGGTCATTCGGCGCGGTGATGCCGCGTTGGATCCGGTCGCGTCTGTTCTGCGCATTGGCGCGGCAGAGGTGACCTTGCGCAATCGCGAGCTGCGCTTGCTGGAATTGTTCATGAACGCGCCCGGCCAGATCTTTTCCAAAGACAAGCTGGTGGATCGGTTGTTTTCCTATGACGGGACGGTGACCGAGAACGCGATTGAGGTCTATGTCGGGCGGCTGCGCAAGCATCTGGAGCCATCGAGCCTGACCATTTCAACCCATCGCGGTTTGGGGTATCGGCTGGATGAGGGGTAGGGCCACATCCCTGCGTCGCCGGTTGACCTGGACGCTGATCGGCGGTGCGGCGGTGCTGGCCGTGCTGTTTTATCTGGTGGTTCGGACCTATGCCCAGCAGATCGCGCAGCAGGGGCAGGATCGGATACTTGAGGCGTCTTTGACGTCCCTGATGGACGCTGCTGTGGTGCGGGATGGGGAGGTGGAGGTGGATCTGCCGTACGCTGCCTTTGCGATGCTGGACACGGCGGCAGATGACCGGGTGTTTTATGCCATGCACCGGGGTGATATGTTGTTGACCGGGTATGACGGGTTGGTTGAAGGCCCGTTTGATCCAGTGCCCAGCCTCGCGTTCGACACGGTTGGATTTGCCGGGGCAGAGGTGCGGCTGGCCCGTTTGACGCGGGTGTTGCCGGCCAGTCCGGCCTCGGTTGTGCTGACCGTGAGTGTGGCGCAGACGCGGGACAGTCTGGCGGGCACGTTGTGGGCGATTTCGGTGAATGCGGCGCTGTTTGGCGGGGCGTTTTTTGTGTTGGCGGCGGGGATGGCGCTGTGGACGTCGCGGTCGACCGTGCGGCCTCTGAGCCAGATGGCGGAGGCGGTCGCCCGGCGGGGTCCGCGCGATCTGCGTCCGGTGGTGCGGGCGGTGCCGACGGAGTTGTCGCCGCTGGTCACGTCGCTGAATTCGCTGATGACCCGGCTGAGCGCATCGCTGACTCAGTCCGAGACATTCATTGCAGAGGCCGCGCACCGGGTGCGGACGCCACTGGCGACTGTCCGTACCCATGCGGAGGCGACGCTGATGCGTGTGGACAAGGATGAGAACCGCGCTGCGCTGCGGTCGATGATCCGGGCGATTGACGAAAGCTCGCGTGCGGCAGGGCAATTGTTAGACCATGCCATGGTCACCTTTCGCGGCGACCAGCTGGAGCGGCGCAACGTGGATCTGGTAGGGATTTGCCGCGAGTTGGTGGACCGGCTGACCCCGGTGGCCGAGATGAAGGATCTGGAGTTGGTATTGCGGGCCGAGGGGCCGGTTGAAGTGCAGGCCGATCCGATCCTGATCCAGAATGCGGTGCGGAACCTGATTGATAATGCGCTGAAGTATTCACCGCCTGAAAGTGAGGTGCGGATCGAGGTTGGGTCCGATCCGGTTGCGATTCTTGTGTGTGACGAGGGTGCGGGCTTTCCCGCCGCGCAGATCGCCGAGTTGTCCCAGCGGTTTCAGCGTGGGGCCAATGCGGGGGATACGGTGGGGTCTGGCCTGGGTCTGACCATCGCGCAGGACGTGGCCGAGGCGCATGGTGGGCGGTTGGAGTTGGTCAACATAAAAGGGGGCGGGGCGTGCGCGGCTTTGTATTTGTGATCGCGTGCCTTTGGGGGGCCGTTGCAAATGCGGCGGCGTTGGAGGATCGCCAGACGTTTCATGGCGAGGAGGGCGTGACCCTGCGCGTCTTGTCGAGCACGGACACTGACATTTTTGCACCCATTCTTGAGGGGTTCATTGCACGCAATCCGACCGTGTCGGTTGATTATGCTGTGGCAGGCTCTGCCGACATCGTCACTCTGATTGCCGAGTGCCCTGATTGCTTTGACGTTGTGATTTCCAGTGCGATGGACCTGCAGCTGAAGCTGGCCAATGACGGTCTGGCGCGGCGGCTGCCGGGGCTGGCGCAGACGGGCGGGACGGCGTGGCGGCAGACGCTCTTTGGATTCACGCTGGAGCCTGCGACGGTGGTTCTGAACCGCGCTGCGTTCGAGGGGCGCCCGTTGCCTGCGACGCGGCAGGAGTTGATCGAAGCCTTGCGCGCGGAGCCGGAGCATTTTCGCGGGCGGTTGGGTACGTATGACGTGCGGTTGTCGGGGCTGGGGTATCTGTTTGCCACGCAGGATGCCCGCACGTCCGAGACGTTCTGGCGGCTGATGGAGGTGTTCGGGAACCTTGAAGCGCGGCTTTATTGTTGTTCGGGGGATATGATCGACGATTTGGTGTCGGGTGAGTTGTATGTCGCGTACAACGTGCTGGGCAGCTACACGCAGACCCGGCCCGAGACGCTGGACAAGGTGGTTGTCATCACGCCCGAGGATTTTGCGACCACCATGATGCGGACCGCGCTGGTGTTGGACACCACGGGTCGCGGGGACACGGCGCAGGCGCTGGTGGCGTATCTGACGTCGGGGGCATGGGCGGCGCAGGATCGGCCCGGCTTTCCGCTGCCGTCCATCGGCGGGGCGGATGCGCAGATGTTGAATGTGGTCAGCCTCGACCCCGGTTTGTTGGTGTACCTCGACCGGCTGAAGCGCGCGCTGTTTCTTGAGGCATGGTCCTCGGCCCTGTTGCGCTAGGTCGTCTCTACGCAGTGGCGGCGGAAGGCGCGTTTGAGCATGTCAAGTTCTTGGCGCAGCAGCGCCACTTCGCCCCGGATGTCATCGCCCAACGCTTCGCCCGCGATGATGGTGAAATCACCCAGCTTTTCATCATCGGTTCCATCGGTGATGACAAAGACCTGAACACCGTCGGCGATGGCCTCGGGCGGGATCGGGACATGGAGCAGCCATCCGCCATCTTCGCCCTGTTCGGTCACCTTCACATCGGGCACGTCGGTGTCCTGATGCGTCACCTTGATCTGTGGAACGCCGGTCCCGTTCTGCTGGATCAGGGCCTGCCAGACGCCATGCCGCATCTTGATCGGTGTGAGGGTCAGTGTGCTCATGCGGTCCCTTTCGTCACAGTGCCGCGCGCGGGCGGCGCGAGAAGGTCAGATCGCGCAGCGTCACCTGGTTCATTTCCGGCCCCTCAAAGATCAGGTCGACCCAGGCGCCTTCCACCCGCTTTTCATTCAGCTTGGAATAGGCGAGGTCAAACTCAACCGTCACGTCCGCCTCGTGCAGCGGCAATTCGCGTACGATCTGTTCAGTGTTGGGGCCGTGGCGCACGTTGAGCCGGGCAAAAATCTCGATCGGTTTTTCCATTTCGACAATGGTGTTCATGCCCAGAAGGTGGTTCTTCGTCAGACCATTCACTGCGTCGGCGGGCAGGTCGATCACCAGAGACAGGAACGAGCCGTCGAATTTGAACACGTCAAGCCGGACGCCGTAGGGGGCGAGATCCTGTTCCCGAAGGTTGCGCAGCTGGCGCAAAGTCATCTCGCTGAATTCGCAATCGTGAAACAGCGTCACTTCACTGCCCAGCATCGACTTGGTCTGGACTGACGACATGCCGGGCATGCCGAGCGATCCGCGCCACAGTTCCGGCCGCCAGGACCATTCGGTGTTGTGGGGATGGGGAAAGGCGCTGGAGCCGATGGCGGGCAGCGCAAGCCGTTCGTCGGCCCGGTGGATCAAACGGTCGAGATGTGTTCGTAAAAGGCGCGCGGCAGAGCGCAGGCCGCGCAATTCCCCCAGATCCGTGCTTTTTGCATTGCGTGCGGCACGCGCCCAACGGCGCATCATCCGCTTGTGCGCGATACGGTCGATGAATGAGATGTGGTTGCCTGCCATGTGCCCTGCGCCAGTGCGTGTCACGGTGCACTATCTATGCCAAAGGTTTCACTCAAATAAACCCGCGAGGACCCCGTTGCCCGACTGTTTCGGAGCTGGCGTTGCAGAATTGTCCGGGGGTGCCACCGCCGCGACGACAGATTGTTCCTGGGTCCGCTCCACCGTTTGCGTCAACAGGCCTTGTCCAGCGCGGTCCAGTGCGGTGCTGTTCGCGTCTTCGTAGATGGCGAGGCCCAGCACATGGTTACCCACTTGGGCAGCACCACGCCAGTAGGTGCTGCGCATATCGGTGCTGGGTGGGGCGCCCGTCACTTGTACCAATGCCAGCGGACCGTCATCGGCGCGTTGCAGGACAGTTTCCGCCGCGCTGTCGAAATTCGACGTGCTGATTTGTGCCGCGCCGGTCACTGCGACCGTGGTCGCCGTGATGATCGCGAGCGGTGCGTCCGTTGTTTGCTGGCCGCCCAGCGTGTCGCAGCGCGCCATGAGGGCAAAGCTGTCGCGTACGCTGCGCCTGTCCACGCAAAACCCGGGCGGCGGCATCAGTTTGACCGTGCCGCCCGCAAGGTTTGCACCGCTCAGCGCAAAGCTTTGTCCTGTCCCGGCCAGGTTGAGCCCTGCGAAATCCTCGCATGCGGCGAGGCCAAGCAGAAGCGTGCCGAGCAGGACCCCTTTAGAGATCCCAGTACTCATGCCGCTCTGCTTTTGCTCCGGGATGTGTGACGGCGCCCTTGTATGTTTCGCCCACAAGCTGCGCGTATTTCCATAGTGCGCCGGAGGCGTAGATGTTTTCGCGTGGGCCGGACCAATTGGCTTTGCGTTCCGCGAGTTCTTCGTCCGTGAGGTCGACGTTGATCGTCCCCTCAATCGCGTTGATGGTGATCACGTCGCCGTCTTTCAGTAGTGCAATGGGGCCACCATGGGCCGCTTCGGGGCCGACATGGCCGATGCAGAAGCCGCGCGTCGCGCCCGAGAAACGGCCATCGGTGATCAGCGCCACCTTCTTGCCCATGCCCTGACCGGACAGGGCCGCCGTGGTGGCGAGCATTTCGCGCATGCCGGGGCCGCCCGATGGCCCCTCGTTGCGGATGACGAACACGTCGCCTTCCTCATAGGTGCGGTTTTGGACCGCCTCGAAGGCATCCTGCTCGCATTCGAACACGCGGGCCGGACCGGTAAAGATCTGGTGCTGGGCTTCCATGCCCGCGACCTTCACGATGGCGCCTTCGGGGGCGACGTTGCCCTTGAGGCCCACGACGCCGCCGGTTTTCGTGATCGGGGTTTCGATGGGGTAGATGACGCGCCCGTCCGCCTCGAGGCTGATCTTGTCCAGCTCTTCGCCGATTGAATAGCCGGTGGCGGTCATGCAATCCTCATTGATCAGGCCCGCCTTGCGCAGTTCTTTCATCACGACATAGGTGCCGCCGGCCTCGTACATATCCTTGGCCACGTATTGGCCACCCGGTTTCAGGTCGACGAAGTATGGCGTGTCGCGGAAAATTTCGCACACGTCATCAAGGTAGAAGTCGATCCCGGCCTCGTGTGCCATGGCGGGCAGGTGAAGGCCCGCGTTGGTGGACCCGCCGGTGCAGGCCACGACGCGAGCCGCGTTTTCGAACGCTTCGCGGGTGCAGATATCGCGGGCGCGGATGTTCTTTTCGATCAGTTGCATGACCGCGGCGCCGGAGGCTTCGGCATATTGGTCGCGGGACTCATAAGGCGCGGGGGCCCCGGCGGAGTTCGGGAGGGCGAGGCCGATGGCCTCGGACACGCAGGCCATGGTGTTGGCGGTGAACTGGCCACCGCATGCGCCCGCAGACGGGCATGCGACGCGTTCCAGCACGTCAAGTTCCGCTTCGGTCATGGTGCCGTTTTGCTGGTGGCCGACGGCTTCGAACATGTCCTGCACGGTCAGGTCGCGGTTGGCGTATTCCACGGGGACTTTGGCACCGACAGGCGCGCGGCCCGGCAGGATGGATCCGCCATAAAGAAACACGGACGGCACGTTCAGACGGATCATCGCCATCATCATGCCGGGCAGGGATTTGTCGCAGCCCGCAAGACCGACGATGGCGTCATAGCAGTGGCCGCGCATGGTCAGCTCGACCGTGTCGGCGATCGCTTCGCGGCTGGCGAGCGACGAGCGCATCCCCTCGTGCCCCATGGCGATGCCGTCGGTGACGGTGATGGTGGTGAACTCGCGCGGGGTGCCGCTGGCGGCTTTCACGCCCATCTTGACCGATTGCGCCTGACGATTCAGGGCGATGTTGCAGGGCGCCGCTTCGTTCCAGCAGGTGGCGACGCCGACGAGGGGCTGGTGGATCTCTTCCTCTGTCATGCCCATCGCGTAGTAGTAGGACCGGTGCGGCGCGCGTGCGGGCCCTTCGGTCACGTGGCGGCTGGGCAGCTTGGACTTGTCGAACTTGCCTTTGAGCATCTGGCGTCTCCCCCGTAATAGCGTCCGGACTGCAATAGCCATTGGCCCGCCGTGCTGCAAGCGCCCGCGGTTGTAATAGACTATTGCTGGCACTAGGTTTTCCGGACGGATTGCACCCGGTTGCTTGGCCAACCGTTTGGACAGGGGTGCACTCCATCAGGACGTGCCATGGATTCCACCATCTTTGCTTTCATCTGGAAGCATTCCAAGCGTGATCAGTTGATGTTGTTGGGGCTGACGATTGTCACGTTCCCGTTTCTGTTTGCCACGCTGGAATTGCCCAAGCGGATCATCAATGACGCCATCGGCGCGACCGATGACGTGGTGAACGTGTTTGGGTTCGATCTGACCCAGATCCAGTTCCTGCTGGCCTTGTGCTTTGGCTATCTGGGTGCGGTGCTGGCGCATGGTCTGCTGAAGATGCGTCTTAACACCATGAAGGGTGTGACAGCCGAGCGGCTCTTGCGCCGTTTCAGGTTCCAGTTGCTGAGCCGCATGCTGCGGTTCCCCCGTAGCTACTTCCGGTCCACCAGCCAGGGCGAGTTGGTGAGTATGGTCACGTCCGAGGCGGAGCCGATGGGCGGGCTGATGGGCGACATGGTGGCCCAGCCGGTATTTCAGGCGGGCCAGATGCTGATCATCGTGGTGTTCCTGTTTCTGCAATCGGTGTGGTTCGGGTTGGCGGGGATCGCGCTGATCCCGCTGCAGGCTTGGATCATTCCGATGCTGCAACGTCAGATCAACCTTTTGAACAAAGAGCGTATTCGCCAGATCAGATCGTTTTCATCCGAGATCGGGGAAAGTGCGGCGGGCATTTCCGATCTGCGCACCAATGGCGGCCTGCGCTACCGTTTGGCGCAATTCACAAGCCGGTTGGGTCGGCTGTTCGAAGTGCGCTTCCAGATCTACCAGAAAAAGTTCTTTATGAAGTTTCTCAACAACTTCATCACGCAGCTGACGCCATTCTTTTTCTATTCCGTCGGCGGGGTGCTGGCCATCCGGGGCGACATCACCGTGGGCGCGCTTGTCGCAGCCATCGCGGCGTACAAGGATCTGTCGAGCCCGTGGAAAGAGCTTCTGACCTATTACAACCAGACGCAGGACATGTCGTTGCGATGGGAGATCGTGACGGACCGGTTCGCGCCGCGCGACATGATTGATGAGGCGCTGTTCGAGGGTGAGCCGGAGGTGATCCCGCATTTGCAGGGCGATATCGTTCTGAATGACGTGACCGTGCGCAACGCGGAAAACACGCCTGTGCTGGAACGCATTGACCTGACCATTCCCAAAGGCGCGCGTGTTGCCATTCAGGCCAAAAACCAGACGGAACGGACGGCTTTGGCGGAGTTGCTGGTGCGCGAGGTGCTCCCCACGCGCGGGTCGATCACGATAGCCGGGCATGACCTGTCCGAACTGCACCAAGAGGTCGTGTCGGCGCGCATCGGCTATGCCCAAGCGCGCCCGTATCTGTTTGATGGAACGCTGGGCACCAACCTGTTGATGCCGCTGATGACCCGGCCCAACACGGTGCCGTGGGGTCAGGGCCGCAAGGACCGCTATGTGACCGAGGCGCTGCGGTCGGGCAACAGCCCGGATCGGGTCGACACCGAATGGGTCGATCCCGCACTGGCCGGTCTGGGGACCGAAGATGAGGTGCGGGCGTGGTGGTTCGCGCTGGTCGAGGCGATGGGCATTGATGAGTTCATGTTCCGCCGGATGCTGGACAGCCGCATGGACCCCAACCAGCACCCTGATCTGGCAGAGGCCATCGTGGGGCTGAGACCTGTAGTGGCAGAACGCTTGCGGGAGGAGGGATTGGAGGACGCCGTCTATCGCTTTGACCCCGACGAATTCAACCCAGCGGTCCCGCTGGGCGGCAACCTGCTGTTCGCCGCACCATCGCGCGATATCTCGCAACAGGGGCTGGCGCGGGACGAACGCTTTATCAACCTGGTGTTTGAACACGGATTGGCGGAGCAGGGCATCGCCATCTCACAGACGCTGATTGAGACGTTGCACCAGACCTTTGGCCGCGACGGCACCAGCCACCCGCTGTTCACCGCGCTCAACATCGATGAAGAGATGTATGAGCAGCTGGTCGACATCTCGTCCCGCAGGCGAGACCGGGGCGACATTGCGCTGACTGATGACGAGTTCGCGCTGCTTCTAACGGTGCCTTTTGCCTTTACGGCCGAACAGATCGGCCCGGCCTTTCCCGAAAGTTTCAAGAACGAGATCGTGCAGATCCGCAAGACAAGCGGTGCGGCTCTGCGCGAGCAGACGCAGGGGTTCTTTATCCCCATTGCGCCTGACACGTATCTGCCGCGCCTGACTTTGGTCGAAAACCTTCTCTATGGTCGGATTTCCATGTTTGCCGGGGCCAAGGCGGAAGTGATCGAGGATCTGGTGGCCGACGTGCTGAACAAGCATGAGTTGCGCAGAAAGGTGGCCGAGACCGTGTTCGACATTCGCACCGGTCTGGGTGGTACGAACTTGCCCACGATCTTTCACGAACGTGCCGCGTTCTCGCGCGCGGGGATCAAGCGGCCGGATATCCTTGTGCTGGACCGCGCGCTGGCCAGCCATGGGAATGAGCAGCGGCGCAAGACCCGTGAGGCGCTGCGGGAGTTGCTGCCCGAGTCCACGTTGATTTTCCTGGAAGAGAATTTCAACAATCCCGACGCCTACGACATGTTTGTCGAGATCAAGGACGGGCGGATTGATGGGGTTCAGGCGCATGATGAGGATGAGGAGGAAGCCGACGATCTGAGCCGCAAGTTGCGCGTGATCTCTCGGGCCGAGCTGTTTTCGGGCGTGACCAGTCGCAACCAGCGGCTGCTGGCCTTTGCGGCCCAGTGGTACACGGCCAAGCAGGGGCAGCGCATCTTTTCCATGGATGAAAAGCCTGATGCTGCGTATCTGTGCGTCAAAGGCAGCGCGGTGCTGACCTATGACGGTGAGAATGGTGAGGACAGGCACGTGTCCGTTGTGGAGCCCGGCAGACTGATCGGCGATCTGGCCATCATCCTGAACGAGCCCCGGCAGCTGCATCTGACCGCGCTGACCGACGTAACGTTCCTGCGCATCGGCGCGAGTGAATTCCGCGCCGTGCTGGAGGAAGATGCCACTGTGCTGCGCAGCCTGTTGAACACCGTGGCCGGGCACCTGACAGGTGCCGCTGAACTGCTCCGGCAGGCCAACATCCAGATCCCCGAGGACGAGGGGCCGCCACCGCCGCCGCTGGATCGTTGATGGGAGTTCTGAGCTTCGATTATCGCCCACATGCCAGGTTTATTGATCCCGCACGGGATCGCGCACAGCTGTGGCGCTTGGGTCTGGGTGTCGTGCTGGTCGCCGGCTTCTTTCTGGTCCTAAGCAATCTGGTCTTTGGCACCATCCTTGGCGTGCTGGACCCGCAGACCGCCAGCGCTGTCGTGCGGGACGCACAGACCGGCCGGACTGCGGGTGGCATGCTGCTCTTGCTTTTTCAGCTTGGCCTTTTGGCTGTTGCGGCGTCCATGGTTGTCGTCATGGTGCACAAGCGCCGTCCGGCGACCCTGATTGGGCCCATCGGGCTGGCAATCCGTCAGTTCGGCGCCGTGCTGTTCATGATGGTGTTGCTGACCATCGCCCTGTGGCTGCTGCCGCCTTACGACATGGGCGAGGGGACACTGACCCTGAACATGTCCGTCGGGCGCTGGTTGGTCCTGTTGCCCATCGCGGTGGTTGCCGTTCTGATCCAGATCGGGGCGGAGGAGATTGTCTTTCGCGGGTATTTGCAGCAGCAATTGGCGGCGCGGTTTCGGTCGCCGCTGATCTGGATGATTGCCCCCGCGGCGCTGTTCGGGGCGGGGCATTATCTTCCGGACAGTGCGGGCAGCAATGCGCTCACGATCGCGCTGTGGGCCACGATGTTCGGCATCCTGATGGCGGATCTGACGGCGCGTTCGGGTACGCTTGGGCCTGCGATGGCGGTGCATTTTGCAAACAACATCTCGGCGATGGTGCTGACCGCCACACCGGACGAGATGTCGGGCCTGGCGCTTTATGTCCTGCCCTTTGGGATGGGGGACGAGGCGGCGATGGCGGCGTGGCTGCCCGTCGACTTCGGTTTCATGCTGGTGAGCTGGCTGGCGGCGCGTCTTGCTATCCGCGCTTGATTGCATTTGGCGCGGCCCCGGATTAACTGAAGCAAAGAACGGCAGCAGGAAGCCCACATGAACTGGATCACCAACTACGTCCGGCCCCGGATCAACTCGATCTTTTCGCGGCGCGAAACCCCGGACAATCTGTGGACCAAGTGCGACAACTGCGGCACCATGCTGTTTCACCGCGAGTTGGCGGACAATCTGAATGTCTGCACCAATTGCAATCATCACATGGCGATCACCCCGCGGGATCGGTTCACGGCGCTGTTCGACGGTGGCATCTTTACCGAGGTCGAGGTGCCTGCACCGCTGGCTGACCCGCTGCAATTCCGCGATCAGAAAAAGTACCCCGACCGGATGAAGGCCGCCCAGAAGACCACCGGTGAAAGTGAGGCGATGCTTGTCGCCCGGGGTGAGATGGGCCGCACACCGGTTGTCGCCTGCGCGCAGGACTTTTCCTTCATGGGTGGGTCCATGGGCATGTATGTGGGCAACGCCATCATCGCTGCCGCCGAAGAGGCGGTGAAGCTGAAGCGCCCGCTGATCCTGTTTTCCGCCGCTGGGGGCGCGCGGATGCAGGAGGGGATCCTGAGCCTGATGCAGATGCCGCGCACCACCGTCGCCGTGCAGATGCTGAAAGAAGCGGGCCTGCCCTATATCGTTGTGCTGACACATCCGACGACGGGCGGTGTAACCGCGTCCTATGCCATGCTGGGTGACGTTCATATTGCCGAACCCAACGCGCTGATCTGCTTTGCTGGCCCGCGCGTCATCGAACAGACCATTCGCGAGAAGCTGCCCGAAGGGTTCCAGCGGGCCGAGTACCTGCTGGATCACGGCATGCTGGACCGCGTGACAAGCCGGACCGAAATGCGGGATGAGCTGATCACGATCACCCGGATGCTGATGGGCGAACCGCCCGCGGTCAAAGGGGACCTGCCTGCACCGGCGCCCATCCCGACGGAAGAGCCTGTGACCGAGGACGCAGCCAAGGAATGAGCACCGGTTCCGACGCCATCCTCGAACGGATGATGGCGCTGCACCCCAAGATCATCGACCTGACCTTGGACCGGGTTTGGCGGCTTTTGGACGCGCTGGGCAATCCGCAGAACGACCTGCCGCCGGTGATCCATATCGCGGGCACCAACGGCAAGGGGTCGACACTCGCGATGATCCGCGCGGGGCTCGAGGCGGCAGGCCACCGGGTGCACGCCTACACCTCGCCCCATCTGGCGCGGTTTCACGAACGGATCCGGCTGGTGGGCGAGCTGATTTCCGAGCCTGATCTGACGGCCTATCTGGATGAATGCTATGCCGCAAATGATGGCGCCGACATCACTTATTTCGAGATCACGACATGCGCTGCGATCCTTGCCTTTGCCCGGACGCCTGCTGACTACACGCTGCTTGAGGTGGGGCTGGGCGGCAGGCTGGATGCGACCAATGTGATCGACCAACCCGCGCTGACGATCATCACGCCGGTCTCCATGGACCACGAGGCGTTTCTGGGCGACACGCTTGCCAAAATCGCGGGTGAAAAGGCGGGGATCATCAAACGCCGCGTGCCCGTCATTGTCGGACCGCAGGATGATGATGGGCTGGATGTGATCGAGGCGCGTGCCACGAGGCTGGGCGCGCCCATTCTGGCCTACGGTCAACACTGGCATGCGGCACCCGAACGAGATGGTATCGTGTATCAGGATGAGGTCGGCTTGCTGGATCTGCCGCGCCCCGTGCTGCCGGGCGATCACCAGATCCAGAATGCGGGCATAGCCCTTGCCGCGCTGCGTCACCTGGGCTGTGATGAGGCGGCCTGCGAAGCGGCTGTCACTCAAGCGCAGTGGCCCGCGCGGATGCAACGGCTGCGCACCGGGCCGCTGGTCGAACAGGCGGGCGATGCAGAACTTTGGCTGGATGGTGGGCACAATCCGGCGGCGGGCCTTGCGCTGGCCCGCGTCTTGCGCAGCTTGCCGAAGCGGTCCACGCACCTGATCTGCGGGATGTTGAACACTAAGGACGCGCGCGGATATTTGCGCCCGCTTGCGGCGTATGTGGACAGCCTGACCGCGATGTCGATCCCAGGCGAGAAGAACACGTTGCCCGCTGCTGAAACGGCGGCGGCGGCGCGGGATATCGGTATCACGGCTTATGAGGCTGAGGATGCTGCGGCTGCCCTGACTGCAATCCTGACCAAAGAACCGCAGGCGCGCGTTTTGATCTGTGGCTCGCTTTATCTTGCCGGGGCTGTTCTGCGCGAAAACGGCTGAGCACGGTCTGTGACAGACGCTTCAATATGTGGGTCTAACCGCGTTATGTTGACGAAACGGCGGTGATTTCGCTATATCTAGAGCAGATTTTGGCCCAAACGTGGACCAACCACGGCGGGTTTGCTTTCGAGGAAGTGGCATGTTCAGGCGGAAAGAGGCGGCAGCGTCAGAGCAGTACGCGTCGTCCAACATTAAGTTACTGTTGGTTGCGTCTGCCTTTCTTGCGGTGACGATTGTGCTGATCCTGTTGCAGCCCGGATCTGTGACACAGCCGATAGAACAGGTCGCCACTGCGCCGGTGACGGCGAAACAGACCGGCGTCGAAGCAACGGTGACGCGCGCGGACGCTTCCCTTTTGGATCTCCAGACCGTTCCAGCCTCGGAGGCGGTGAGCCGTCAGCTGCGTCAGCCCATTCGCCTGACCGACACCGATGCGCGGCATACGGATTTGCGCAGCCTGACCTCGGCAGTGCTGATCGGCTTTGGACACACGCCGCAGCAAGGTGACCGTTTGCAGGCCCTGTTGGTGCAGGCCCTGACCGAAGGACAATCGAACGCATATATCGACGCGCTTTTGAACACTGCCGCAGCGCGGGGTGAGTTTTCTTTGCCTCGTCAGTTGACGACGGCAACCGGACGTCTGGACACCGAAGCACTGCTGGTCGCGCTGGTTCGTCAGTCGCAGGGTTAGGTCGCCCAGTCCGCGCTTTGCATTTCGCGCAGGCGCGAGGCGGTGCGCTCAAACTCGAACGTGCCTTCGCCTTCCAGATACAGCATTTCCGGCGTGTCGGCGGCCGAACAGATCAGCCGTACATGCGCTTCGTAAAGCGCGTCGATCAGGGTGACGAAACGCTTTGCTTCGTTGAAATTGCTACGCCCCAGGCATGGGATGTCGTCGATCATCAGAACCTTGCACGCGTCGGCGATGGCCAGATAATCCCCCGGCCCCAGCGGTTTGGAGCACAGTTCGAAGAAGCTGCTGCGCCCGATGCCGTTGCGAAATTGCGGGATGGTGACGGTGCGCCCTTTGACCGTCAGGTCGAGCGCTTCGGCCTGCCCGCCGGACAAGTCCGCCCATATTGCGTCCATTTCGGTGCGGGCCTTCGCGCCCAGCGGAGAGAAGTAGACCGGGCTGCCTGACAGCCGATCCTGTCTGTAGTCGGTGGGCGAGGCCAGTTCCCACACCACCATCCTGTCTTTCAACAGGTCGATGAATGGCACGAAAAGCTGCCGGTTCAGCCCGTCCTTGTACAGATCATCCGGCACCCGGTTGGACGTGGTCACGACCACCACACCGGCGGCAAACAGCGCCTCGAACAAGCGCCCGACGATCATCGCGTCGGTGATGTCCGTGATCTGCATCTCGTCAAAGGCGAGTAGACGAACCGAGGCCGCGACATCGGCGGCGACAGGTGCGATGGCGTCGTCAACGCCGCGTTGGCGGGCCGTGTGCATGGCGGCGTGAATTTCCTGCATGAAAGCGTGAAAATGCACCCGGCGCGCAGGCACATCGAGGCGCGACGCAAAAAAGTCCATGAGCATTGACTTGCCACGGCCAACACCCCCCCACAGGTACAGTCCCTCTGGCGGCTCGGGCGCCTTGCGGAACAGCCCCTTTTTCACTGGGGCGGCCAAGGCCGCGCGGATACGCTCGAACTCGGGCAAGATGGCCAGCTGCGCGGGGTCGGGTTGCAGGTCGCCCTTGTCTACAAGCGCTTGGTATTCAGTCAAAAGGTCAGTCATCGCCGTCTGTCGTAGCGTGCGCGTTCGGTCATGGGAAGCGCGGTCAGATCAGGAATGGTGATGCGATGCCAAGAATTCCTGATTTGACGGAGTTGCACGGTTCCATACAGTCGGCAGGCCAGCCAGAGAAGACCGTTATGACCGAGCGCACACCCATCTTTACCCCTGTCCTGCTTGTGGGCTGCGTGATCATCATGGTCAGCTTTGCCGTGCGCGCCTCCTTCGGTGTGTTTCAGATTCCGATTGCGGAAGAGTTCGGATGGCTGCGCACGGAATTCTCGCTCGCTATTGCGATCCAGAACCTCGCCTGGGGGATCGGTCAGCCGATTTTCGGTGCGATTGCGGAAAAGATCGGGGATCGCAAGGCGATCCTGATGGGGGCAATCGTCTATGCCGTGGGTCTGGTTCTGAGTGCGGGGGCAACAACGCCCGTTGAGCATCAGATGTATGCGTGGCTTGTTGGTTTTGGGGTCGCCGGCACCGGCTTTGGCGTGATTCTGGCGGTCGTAGGGCGCGCCAGCAGTGATGAAAACCGGTCGATGTCGCTGGCCATTGTGGCGGCGATGGGGTCCGCCGGGCAGATTTTCGGCGCACCGGTGGCGGAATGGATGCTGAGTGTCATGCCGTGGCAATCCGTCTTTTTGTGGTTTGCGTTGGCGGTGATCCTGTTGGTTCTGACCTTGCCTGCCATGGGCGTGCCGCCCATGGCATCCAAGGCGGAGCTTGAGGAATCGCTTGGTCAGGTTCTGCTTCGCGCGTTCCGGGATCCGTCCTATACCCTCATCTTCCTTGGCTTCTTTTCCTGCGGCTACCAGGTTGCATTCATGACGGCGCATTTGCCCGCATTCGTGACTGAGGTGTGCGGACCCATCGTGCCGGGCGGCGTGCTGGACAGCATCGGCATCACGACGACGTCGGCGCTCGGTGCTGTGGCGTTGTCACTGATCGGGTTGGCCAACATCGGCGGCACGTTGGCTGCAGGTTGGGCAGGCAAATACTTCCCCAAGAAGTACCTGCTGGCGGGAATCTACGCCGGACGCACGGTCGTTGCGTCGCTGTTCATCATTCTACCGATGACACCGACCACTGTCATTGTCTTCTCGATATGTATGGGTGCGCTGTGGCTTGCGACCGTGCCCCTGACAAGCGGGCTGGTCGCTCATATTTATGGCCTGCGCTACATGGGTACGCTTTACGGCATCGTATTCCTGAGCCATCAATTGGGATCGTTCCTGGGTGTCTGGCTTGGCGGGCGTCTGTACGACGCTTATGGTTCTTACGATCAGGTGTGGTGGATCGGTGTGGCGATTGGGGCGTTCAGTGCGGTTGTGCATTTGCCCATTCGCGAGCGGCCCTTGGCCCGAACGGCGACCGCTTAACCGCGCGAGGCGCGTATCAGGTCCAGCACGGCATCCGTGTGGGTATGGGTCAGACCGTGGCCCGCCCCTGCGATCACCGATTGCTGCGCCATGGGGTTCCAGTGGGCCAGAGTCTCCTTACTCGACAGCGGGATCACATCGTCCTCTTCGCCCCAGATCGCGAGCACAGGCACACCGGCGGCCCCTATCGCCCTGTGCTGTTGGTCACATGTGTTGCGCAGGACACCGCGCAGACTGGACAGGACCGCCGGAAAGAACCCCCGCCGTGCCGTTTCCGCGTGTTGCAGTTCGTGAATGTCATCAACGGAGGAAGGCTGACCTGCCTCTTGGGAAATGCCGCGCCGCAGGATCCACGGATAGGTCGCCAGAAACAGCCAATCGCCCAAGACCGGCACGTCGCGGGCCAGGGCAAGTTTGCCCCCCGTCAGTTCGACCATCCCTGCCGGGGCCAGAAGGATCAATTGTTTGACATGGGCCGGATAGCGCGCGGTGAAATGCGCGGCGATGGCGCCGCCCATGGAATACCCCAACAGCGTCACAGGTTCCGTCACCCGTTCGTGTGCCAGCAGATCGACAAGCTGCTGTTCAAAGAACTCTGCCGTTTGGGCCCCGCGCACCCGGTCTGAAAACCCGCGCCCGTAAAGGTCGTAGACAAGGACCCGAAAGCCAAGCAGAGCAAGCCCCCTGGCCATTCCGTACCATACGAAAGACGGTGTGGTCAGGCCGTGCACGCAGACGGCCACCGGCCCGCGTTCCGGCCCAAGCCATTCGAAATGGGTGGTGCCCTGTGACAGGAGGGCGGACTGTCCCGGTGCCTTGGCCCGCTCGGCATCTGTCATGCCCTTGCGCGTCAACTCGATGGTGAAGGGCACCGCGGCCAGACCGAGGGCAATCAGAAGCACCCACATCAAGAGGCGATCCACCGATCCAGAATGTACCGGCTGGTCATCAGGTCCAGGTGGGCACCGCCGCCGTTCTTGAACAGCGTGATGTCGTCCGGGCTGCGGGTGAACGCGGCCAGATCATAGTAATCCGCAAGCAGGTGGTCGCGTGGGATCGTGCCCGCCTCAAGCGGGATCTTCACTTCGCCGATATGGCCGACGGTCGTGTCGAAACTGTCGACAAAGACGCGCGATTTCAGCAGAGCTGCATCGTCCACCTCGCGCATGTCCGGGCGGTAGGCGCCGATCAGGTCAACGTGCTGACCCGGTTGCAACCAGTCACCACGGATCAGCGGTTCTGTCGACATGGTGGCGCTGGTGATGATGTCGGCAGTGCGCACGGCCTGTTCCAGATCGGGTGCAACGGTCAGCATGGGGCGTTCCGTGGCCATGGCCAGCGCGTTGGCGCGGGTCCGGTTCCAGACCTGAAAATGCGCGTCTGGAAAGATCGCGAAATAGGCATCGTGCAGTGCGCGACCCACGGTGCCAGCGCCGACGATCAGGATATTGCGGCTGTCGGGCCGTGCCAGTCTGCGGGCGGCCAGCAGGCTGTCGCCCGCCGTTTTCCATTTGGTGACCAGATGAAAGTCGATGATGGCCTGCAAGGTGCCGTCGCCATCGGAATAGAGGTTTACGCCGCCGTTGATCATCGGCGCTCCGCGTCCCGGATTGCCCGGAAAGACGGTGGCCGTTTTGACCGCCATACCCATCCCGTCGATCCAGGCCGCACGGCTGAGCAGCGTGTCGGGATCGCGGTAGAGGAACGTATCCCCAATCTCCGCCTTGGGTCGCGTGTGCCCGCTTGCCAGCGCATCGGTCAGGCCGATCCAGTCCAGCACGGCTTCGCCCTCGGCAAAGGGGATGTAAGGGACGGAGGTCACGCCGCTTCGCTTTCGGTCAGCACCCCTTCGGTCACAAGGCGCTTGGCCCAGCCGTCCGGGCCCTTGAACAAATGCGTGCGCCAGCCGCGCATCTGTGCGGCGGCGATGTTTTCACTGCGGTCATCGGTGAAGATCAGGTTTTCGCCGCGCAGCCCGCTTTCCTCTTCTAGCCTTTGGTAGATGGTCGGGTCGGGCTTGATCACCCTCATATGGCCGGAGATGAAATCGCGATTAAACTGACGCATGAACGGGTAGTCTTGCGCTGCGCGGTCGTAGGTATCGACGCCGAAATTCGTCAGGCTGAACACGGGGGTCCCCTTGGCCTGCAGGGCGGCCATGAGGCGGACGGAATGGTCGATCTGGGGCGAGGCCATCTCGATCCAGCGGTCATGCCACATCTTGATTTCGGCATCCCATTTCGGGTGCTTGGCGGCCAGATCGTGCACCGACTGCGCAAAGGGCGCACCACGGTCCACCTCAAGGTTCATGCCATTCAGATCGACCTCTGAAAACAAGGCGCGGCGCCGGTCCTCTCCGATCACACTGTCGTAGAACCGTTCGGGTTGCCACTCGATCAGGACGTTTCCGATATCAAATATGACGGCTTGGATGGTCATCTTTTTGCTGCTCTCAATTCTCGTTCCAATGCGTCCAGAAAACGCGATCTGTCCGCCTTGGTAAAGCCTTTGCCCCCGCCTTGCCGAAACGGATCGGCGGCGCGCAGGTCGGACATGAGATCGCGCGTGGCGAGCACGTTGCCGATATTGGCTTGCGTCAGTGCTTCGCCGTTGTGTTTCAGCACCCGCGCACCGGCCTCGACGCATTTAGCAGCGAGCGGGATGTCGCCGGTGATGACCACATCGCCTGGGCCTGCGCGGTCGGCGATCCACATGTCAGCGATGTCGGGTCCCTCGGGCACGATGACTGTTTCGACCAAAGGGTTCTGGGATGGGCGCAGACCGCCGTTCGACACGACTTTCATCGGGACCTTGTGGCGGGTGGCGACCCGCTCGGCCTCGGCTTTGACCGGGCAGGCGTCCGCGTCGATATAGAGCGTCGTCATGCCCAAAGATGTTCGGCGTGGAAGGCCAAGTGATCTTCCATGAAGGTCGAGACGAAGAAGTAAGAGTGGTCGTAACCGGGCTGCATCCGGAACTGGATCTGTTGACGGCGCGCGGCGGCGGCTTCGGCCAGTGCTTCGGGTTTCAGAAGGTCGATGAACTGGTCATTCGTGCCGGTGTCGATCAGCATCGGCCCGTCAAAGCCGCGGTCGCGCATACACAGGGTGGCGTCGTGGGGCGACCAGATGTCTTCATTGTTCCCCAAATATGCAGAAAGCTGTTTGCGCCCCCAGTCGCTTGCCGTGGGGTTGGTGATAGGCGAGAAGGCGGATACAGACCGGAACTGTCCCCGCGGGGACATCGCCATGGTCAGCGCCCCGTGCCCGCCCATGGAATGGCCCGTGATCGACTGGCGGTCCATGTCGAGGCTGAAGTTTCGCTCCAGCAGGACTGGCAGTTCATCCATCACGTAGTCCCACATCCGGTAATGGGAGGCCCAAGGTTCTTCGGTGGCGTTTACATAAAACCCGGCGCCTTGCCCAAGATCATAGCCATCGTCATCTGCCACCGCATCGCCGCGCGGGGAGGTGTCTGGAAAGCACAGGGCGATGCCGTGCTCCGCCGCCCAGGTTTGCGCGCCAGCCTTGGTCATCGCGTTTTCATGGGTGCAGGTCAGGCCGGACAGATACCACAGCAGGGGAACCGGACCGTCCTTGGCCTCGGCCGGCAGGAACAGGCCAAAGGTCATGTTGCAGGAACAGGCGGTTGACGCGTGGGTGTAGACCCCTTGGGTGCCACCAAAGCAGGCGTTTTCCGAGACGGTTTCCATGGGTGTGTTCCTTTCGTTTTCTCATCGCTAGCGGGCGTTGGCGCGAGCGGCAAGTTTCGGGAGCCTCCGGCGGCGGTTTATTTGGCGAAATGAAGATGGATCAGCTTACCCAGGCAATAACCGCTGTGAGGGTGGCCACGCTGAGGGTTGTCGAGACGAGGATGGCGGCCGAGACCCGTTGCGGAGCCACGCCGTAATGTTGGGCCAGCATATAGATGTTGCCCGCGACCGGCATCGCGGCGCAGGCGATGATCATGGCCGCGCCAAAGGGTTCGACGCTGAAGAGGTAGAGCGCCGAGAACGCGACAAAGGCCGGGTGCAGCACCAGCTTGCAGAAGCTGAGCCAGCCAGCAATCTCAATCCGCTCGGCTGATTTCGAGGCGAGCGAGGCGCCGATGGCGAAGAGCGCGCCCGGCGTGGCTGCGCCGCCGAGGATCGTCAGGAAGTCGTTCATCGGGTCGGGAATGGGTATTCTAAGCCCCGACCACATGAGACCCAGGGCCATCGCGACAATCATCGGGTTCTTGATTAGCCCGATGCCGATAGTCTTGATGATTGCCGGCGACATGTGTCCGTCGCGACCCACAGTGATCAGGATCACGATCAGGCTGGAAAAGACGATGAGGTCCGTGGCCAGGACCAGCATCACAGGGCCGATGGCCTCTGGACCGAAGAGCAGGGCCAGCATGGGCAGCCCCAGAAAGCCCGCGTTGCCGATGACAGCGCATTGCGCCTCGACCGCATTGGTCTGCACATCCAGCCCGCGCAGGAAGCCGACCAAGGTTGCAATTCCGTAGACGAATGCCGTGCCCCAGAGGTAGGCGGCGACCAGGCGCCCATCCCAGACCTGTGCCAGTTCCAGGTTTGCTGCAAAGCGAAAGATCATTGCGGACAGGGCGAAGTAGAACACGAATTTGGTCAGATAGGCCGTCGCCTCCTGGGTGAAGAAGCGGGTGCGCCCGGCCCAATAGCCAAGGCCGATCAGGGCGAAAAAGGGCAGGGTCTTCAGCAGGATGGGCAGCATGTGTCAGGGATAGCGCGTGTTGCCTTGTCTATCCATTGCCGATGATCCCTGCCTGCCGGGAAAAGTGCCATGCTGTTTGATTTGCCGGATTGAAGAGGCGTGAAGCGCTGCGCAGCCTCGATTTTCTTATAGAAACTGAACGAAACGGTTTATATTGTGCAGCATCCCGCCAAACAGGAAGCCAGATGAACGACGCAACGCCTATTGTCCGCAGGGGCCGGAAGTTTGACCAGGTTCTGGACGGTGCGCGTGATGTGTTCATGGCCGACGGATTCGAGGGGGCGAGCGTCGATGACATCGCCCGTGCTGCGGGTGTGAGCAAGGCCACGCTCTACAGTTACTTCCCCGACAAGCGCTTGCTGTTCATGGAAGTGGCGAATTCGGAATGCGCGCGTCAAAGCCAGGACGCAATCGACAATATCGACATGAACGCTGCCCCGCAGGAGGTTTTGTGTCAGGCGGGCAAGCACTTCCTGAGGTTCATTACCTCGAAATTCGGGCAACAGGTGTTTCGTATCTGCGTGGCGGAATCGGATCGCTTTCCGGAAATCGGGCGCGCCTTTTACAAATCCGGGCCGGAACGGATGCGCGCAGAGATGGGCGAGTATTTCGAGGCCGCCGTGTCGCGTGGTGACCTGAAGATTGACGATTACACGCTGGCCGCGGATCAGTTTGGCGAGCTGTGCAAGGCTGACATCTGGCCGCGCCTGATGTTTGGTGTCATCGACAGCGTCACAGACGAGGACATCGACCGGGTGGTCGACAGCGCGGTCAAGACATTCCTGGCCCGCTACGGCGCGTGATGTCGCAGGCGGGCTGACTCGACTCAAGACGGCGACTCAGCCTAGTTTGCAGAAAGAACAAAATGCGAACATTTGGTGATGCCCAACCGTCGTATCCTGTCCATCTGGTTTCCCCGGCTGGGGGCCGAGCGTCTGATCCGGCGCCAGCCCGTGCTGGCCGATCAGCCTGTGGCTGTGGTCGAAGATCAGCAGAATATGCAGGTGATTACGGCCCTGAGCGGGGTCGCGCAGGCGAATGGTTTGCAGGTGGGCCAGCCGGTGCGCGATGCCCATGCGATGTGCCCTGGGCTTTTGACCTTTACCCGATCTGCGCCGCAGGAACAGCGGTTTCTTGAGGCTTTGCAGCGGTGGGCGGGCAAGTTTTCGCCTTGGGTTGCGCCGGAGGATGGGGATGCGCTGGTGGTGGATCTGACCGGCTGCGGGCACCTGTTCGGGGGCGAGCGCGCGTTGATGCAGGTGGTGCAGGATGACTGCACCGATCTGGGTCTGAGCGTGTTGATGGGGCTGGCGGACACCCGTGGGGCGGCGTGGGCTTTGGCGCGCTATGCGGGGCGGGCGGCGGGGTCGGATCGGTCGGGCGATTCCATTGATCAGGAGGCGCGCGCCACGCGGTCCCGCGCGGGCAAGCGGCGGCATTGGACCAAGGGGGGCGCAGCCCCGGCCATCACTACCCAAGCCCCTGATATCAAACGGATTGCGCCGCCCGGTCAGACATATGGCGCGCTGTCGCCCCTGCCCATTGCGGCGCTGCGCTTGGATGCGGATATGACGGCGCAGCTGGGCCGTCTGGGCTTGCGCCGAGTCGGCGACTTGTTGGGCCAGCCGCGGGCGGGACTCGCGCGCCGTTTTGGTCGCGGTTTGGTGCTGCGGCTGGACCAGGCGATGGGCAGCGCCCCCGAGCCCGTGTCGCCCGCGAAGCCGCCCGATCATTTTGCGGTTCGAATGACCTTGCCCGACCCGATTGGCCTGGTCGAGGATGTGATGGCGGCCATTGACCGGACCTTGCCACGGCTTTGTAAAATATTGAAAGATAAAGGGAAAGGTGCGCGGCGGGTGATGTTGCAGGCCTTTCGCAGCGATCGTGCGGTTGAGATGGTGGAAATTGGCCTCGCTCGTGCGACCCATGATCCACACCGCATCCGCCCGCTGCTGGAGATGAAGATCGAGGGGATCGATGCGGGCTTTGGTATCGACATGATCCGGCTGGAGGCGGTGCAGGTCGAACCGGTCCATGACGAGGTGACTGTGGGCCACCGCGAGGCGGGCGCGGCGGTGCAGGCGCGGCTGAACAACGCCAATGCGATGGACGATCTGATCGGGCTGCTGGGCGCGCGTGTTGGGCTGGATGCGATCCGACGCTTTGAACCGGCGGACAGCCATATCCCTGAAAAATCACATAAAATCATGTCTGCGGCCTGGTCGAAACCGCATAAGGGGCCGTGGCCCAAGCCGACGAATCCGCGCCCTTTTCTGCTGTGGCGCCCTGAGCCGGTGCATGCGCCGGTCACGCCGAAGATGCCGGAAACCTTTCGCTGGCGGGGCATGACTTTGACCCGGCTTAACGCCATCGGACCCGAGCGTATTGCGCCGGAATGGTGGCTGGATGACCCGAACTGGCGGTCGGGGACGCGGGATTATTGGGTGACGGATACGACGGATGGGCAGCGGCTGTGGCTGTTCTATGCCCATGGCGGAGCGATGTCGCCCGGGTGGTTCTGTCACGGATCCTTTGCGTGACCGTCCGGTGGGGTTAACAGGGCTTGCGATGGGTCTTGAGCGGAGAAACTGCATGTTTTGGCGGGCAAACTGCGTATTTTCTCAGAGGCACCACTCGCTATCATGGTTAATCTGACAGTAAGACGCGGTTGGGCTTGCTTGGTCAACAGCTCTGGAGAGCATCTTGACCCGCAAATTTCTTGTGTCGAAGGCTTCCGCATAGCACGGTTTGACCGCGACCTTGTGCACCTTTTCGGAACTGATCTTGTGTCCGGCCCGTTTGCGCGGTTTTGACCGCTGGCTCTCTCTCGGGACCTTGCGTTGCAATGTCCTGCCGGGCAGTGGATAGGATTCGCAAATCGGGTTCCCAACTGCTTTGCGGGCAACAGCGCCCGGGATATTCGGCGGAGTGTCCTGATCGTAGCGGCTGAAGGGTACTCCCTCACATCGTTGGCCTTGCCATCTTTTTGTTCCTTTCTGCTTAGGCAGCGTGGAGGCGGTAGGGTTCGTCTTTGGTCAGGACTGGCGACATGATCCGAGCTGTCTTGTTCGCCATGGCAACTGTTACAAGGCGCGCGTGCTTTCGTTGCAACAGGCCGGTCAGCCAGAGATCGGCCGGACGGTATGGCCAAGTTTTGACAGCTCGCGCGCCCAATAATGGCTCGATGCGCAAGCCTCAACGCCGATGCGGCATGGGTTTAGCCGCTCAAATAACGCTCGGACCTGAGCGCGACGCAAAGGTCTGTTGAACGCAACCTGCCCATCGTCCGTAACGCCGTGGACATGAAAGATGGTCTTGGCCAAGCCCAGGCCGACAGTGTTAGCTTTGCATGGGGTGGCCCCTCTCAATCGCAGATTTCGACACCTGCATTACGGCGCATTGCGACGCCGGGCAGCGGGACCCATCGACCCCATCTGCTCCCGCGAAATTTGCGTATCTTGTCAGGAACGATTTCCAAGATCGCATGCGTTTATGCGCAGCCGTCAAGCCAGACACCCCCTTGACCGTCCGGGCTGCAATCGCCCGACAGGAGCCTTGAGATCCGAGATGCACGTTCATCAAGTGCCCCATCGGCTTCAAGCAGCCGAAACTGCCCCGGCGCGATCAGCACTGCCAGAAGGCGATGATACTCTTGATTGTTGAGCTCCCCGAGGGCTCGGCCGTAGATACTTTCACTTGCCTGAAAGAACCCTGTCATCCATCCCTCAGGACCCCGTCCCATCTCGACGGTATCGAGCCAGAGCGCTAGGATTTGAACCTTGTTCAGTCGGTCTTCTAGGCCAATGGCAAAGCCCGTCTGGCGTATCTTGCCGATCCCGGGGCGAAATTCCTCGAAACCCAGGCGCTTTGACAGCGATTGGGAAATCGTCGTCAGCCCCGCTCCCGCCGTCGAAAGATCGACACCGCCGTGGTCCAGAAAACCGGGATCTTGCACCAAGATGAGTGGCCGAAGGCGTTCGACGCCCAAGCCGTCCGGCCCCATACCTTCGGCTATCAAGGCATCTGCACGCGCCGCAAACTCGTCCGACTTGCGAACGGCGTCCCAGTATCCAAAAGCGCCATAGCCGAACACTCCGGCACCAAGGAGGAGCAACAAGCTCACTGCAATCTTGAATGCCCGTCTCATGCCCACACCACATCATCAACACGTTCTGTTTTTCCGAGGTTACAGCGTGCGAGACACAACTCAAACAACCAGCCTTCGCCAGTGGCGGTCGCTCGTAGTCTCCGCAGCATAGGTCTCGTTGGGGCTCGCGGCCGCCTTGCGGCGGTGCGGCAACATAAGATGGTCTGCAACAAGGGTAACCAAGTCGGGTGGGCCGTTCTGCTAACCTTTATGCTGGCGCAGAGGCTGCTGTATACTTGCCCGACTGGAACAAGTGCGGAGGTCTGGTAGGTATGGTTTGCGAGGTCGAATTTGCTCGGCTCGGAGACGTCGAGTGGATTGACGATGCCCTCATCAACTTTTGGTGCAGTCCTCTCATCGTCGTTAACGTCAAGGCCGTCGATGCGACCAAAGAGAAATGATGAGTAGCGAGGCCTCCACTGGGGCTGCTTGTATTTCGTGACATACCCGACAACGGTTTCGAAATGATCTCCAAATTCCTGCAGCCTTATGTTTAGCATGCTGCTTTACGACCCAATTAAATGGCGGTGCCAAGTCTGATCCATACTCTGATCCTGGGGCGCAAGATCACGCCCTTCAGGAACGGATTGCAGCAGCTATGGAGGCCCGTTGTCTTGAGCCCGGGCAGATCGCAATTCGCAGAGCTTACCTGAGCAACTTGAGCCTTCCAAGCGATGCACATGCATTGGAATTGGGATCCGGCACAGGCCATGTAACGAAAGATCTATTGAATCTTGCAGGCGCAAAAACCGCGCACGGGCTCGAACCTTCGCCAGTGATGGTCGCACGGGCCAAGAAGAGTTTTGGTGATGATGCGCGGCTAACTTTCGAGATCGGGGATGCCAAGAGCACTGGCTTTGAAGACGCCTCGTTCGATCTTGTGCGCATGCATACACTGCTGTGCCATGTTCCTGGACCCGAAGATATTGTTCGCGAAGCGTTTCGTATTTTGAAGACGGGGGGTGTCTTGGCTATCTGCGACGGCGACTACAACACGGCAACGGCCCAGATTGCAGATTTCGATCCGCTGCATCAACTCGTCCGTTTAATGATCAATCAAAACGTCACGAACCTTTGGATCATGCGTCAAATCCCTGGAATCCTTTTAGAAACCGGCTTTGAGCTTGGGGCGTGTACAGGGCATGGATATGTTGCCGCAAAAGAAGCGACGTAATTTCTGACCGTCATTGACCGGGGCGCGGATCGCATGGTCGAAGAAGGTGTGATGTTTCCCGAAACAGCGAAGGCATTGAAGGCAGGGGCAAGACGCAGGGTGTGTGAAAACACCTTTTTCGGCTTCATGTCTTATGTAAGCCAGACTGCCACAAAGCCTTAGGGTCTGGATTCGCAACCAATAATGGCGGTCGCTGCGAAAGCGATGGCACAAAGAAAGACCCCGGGACAGCGATCATAGCGGGTCTTCAGGCCCCCCAATCCTTGAGTTGGCCAAGATGATCTTAATGCGGTTGCGCAATTTGCCGCCTGGGCTACCGGCGCGTAATGGCGGCGCTCACACCGATGATCCCAAGCCTACGAAAAACCGGCGACGATTGACGTTGGTGTAGTCCTGAGAACGATTGAGCTTACAATGATCGGGGCCGCGCCCAAGACAGGAGATGGGACCGCCCAGCCCAGCTAAGCCGTGATCATGCGGCCCGGCCAACCTGATGCACTTCCACGGTGGTATGCGACACCTGATCGATGTGGCTGATCATTCCCTTGTATTCAGCGACTGTCTTGGGGGTATCTGAGGCAATCGAGGCGATAACCGAGTAATGGCCGGGACCAACCTGCCATATATGCAAATCTGTGATCTTGTCGGGGCCGGTCTCGATTGCTTTACGTACTTTTGTTTCGATATGCCCACCTTCGGGAACGCGATCCAGCAGGACACCGCCGGAGTCTTTGATAAGTCCCCATGACCAACGCGAAATCACAATCGCGCCGACAATCCCCATCACCGGGTCAGCCCAGAACCAACCGTAGGCACGACCCAGAAGAAGGGCGACGATGGCCAGAACCGATGTCAGTGCATCGGCCAAGACGTGCAGGTAGGCCGCTCGAAGGTTGTTGTCCTGCTCATGGTGATGGTCGTGATCGTGGTGATGATGTTCATGGCTGTGACCGTGATGATGGTGGTGGTGATGGTCGTCACGCAGCAGCAACGCACTTAGCAAGTTCACAAACAACCCAATCACCGCAACCAAAATGGCTTGATTGAAACTGATTGGCACAGGCTCCACGAGCCTTTGAAAGCTCTCCCAGCCGATCAGAAGCGCGATGAGCGCCAAGATCACCGCACTCGCAAAGCCAGCCAGATCACCGACCTTGCCGGTGCCGAATGTGAACGCCCGATTGTCGGCGTTCTTGCGCGCATACCGATAGGCGAGCACCGCAATTAACATGGCAGCGGCATGCGTGGACATGTGCCAGCCGTCAGCGATCAACGCCATGGAGCCGAACCAATGACCCGCTGTGATTTCCACAACCATCATGGTGGCGGTCAATGCAATCACAAGCCAAACGCGGCGCTCGTTTCGCTCTTGGTTCGCACCCAAGAAGACATGGTCATGTTCGAACGCATCTGCCGTTTTCTGGTTCATTGCTTGGTCCTTCTCGACAGTCTCTCCCGTCATTTGAGGTAAGATTTCAAAATCTGGATCATCTCTTCTGCGCCCTGTTCGCGAGCGGTATCGTCGGCGGCGTCAACAACATGGCTGCGGAGGTGCTCTTCGAAGACTTCGTTCGTCAGCCCTGTCATGGCTCCACGAATGGATGCGATCTGCCGCAACACTTCCGCGCAGTCGGCATCCGCTTCCAAAGCGCGTTCAACACCCTCAACCTGCCCTTTGATCCGCCGCAAGCGGGAAATCAGCTTTGAATTGTCACGACTGAGATGGCTCATTCTCATCCTTGAAATATAATATAGGGGGGTATACTAAATTTCTCGCAGCTGACAAATACGTCGAACATACGTGAACCTAGCTAGAAAACTCGCAAGCCGACATTCGTGCGTTGCGCAGCATCCGCTAAAGTGAACGCGCTGCCCGTTGCTGCTGAAACATGGTCGTAAGTCTTGTCCAAAGCGGCGAACCGCGCGAACCGTCCGCCGAACTGGGTTAAATATCGACGCGCTCAGCAATGCTTCTCGTATCTTTACGCTCGACAACCGAGGTAAAGCGACTGCACGCGGCGCGACCCTCAAAGTATTTTTCGACCTTTTGTTAAATCAATCCGTAGACGGAAGCGGAACAACGCAACGCGAAACAGCGAAAGCCGGTTTGACGGAGGTTGGAGCAAAAACCCACGAAGTCCGCCGGCTCAATGGTAAGATATTTATCACCGACACCAATCAATTGTGCATTGGTTTGCGCAAATGGTTAAGTGCCGGTTGGAAAGAGCGATATGCGCCCCATGAAACATCAATCGCTTATGCAGAGTAACACTTATAACATGACATCCCGTGATCAAAGAAAGCCTTGGCGTCCGCGACACGCGATAACGGCTCAAGCCCACAGCATGCCAAAAGCAAGACGCGTCCCGCCCGGGCACATTCTCCTTTGGTTTGGTGTGCATAGTCCGGACCCAGATCACCTGCAAAAGCAAAGGTCTAACTGTCGATGAACTGCAATTTCGTGTCATGAATGGATCGCGATATGTGGTTTCTCGAAATGCGTAGAGCAAAATGGAGCCACGACCGTCGTGTCATCTTACACCAAATGGCGTCGCGACGTGGTATTTGATTGGTTGAGCGCAAGTTCAGCTTGCGTTTTTGTGCCTTTGCTCGTTTGTTTTGAAAGACTGGCTTTCGGAAGGGGCGTGAGGACATGACGATACGCCTTTTGCGCACGCTTGTTGCCGTGGCGGACCACAAGACCTTTACCGCTGCCGCCGAGGCCGTACATGTCAGCCACGCCGCCGTGAGCCAGCAGATGCAGAGCCTTGAGGCAGATCTGGGTCTGACCCTGTTCAATCGGACCACCCGCACCCCCGAATTGACGCCCGTCGCGCACGAGGTCGTCGCGAGGGCGCGCCTCCTTTTGGCCGATTACGATAATCTGGTGCCTTCGGTGCTGGCCGATGGCGGGTTGAGCGGTGTGCTGAAGCTAGGTGCCCTGGGCACAACGCTGACGGGGCTGACGCCACAGGCGGTTGCCATTTTCAAGGGGCGGTTCCCCGCCGTAGGGTTGCACATTCGTCCGGCGCTGACCGGCGCGTCCCTGGCGGAGATCGAGCGGGGCAATCTGGATGCTGCCCTGATCACCAAGCCGCATCTGATGCCCACCGGCATTGTCTTTCGTCCGCTGGCGGAAGAGCCCATGCATTTGATCGCAGCGTGTGAGGAGCCCGAGGATGATCCGCTGACGCTGTTGCGGACGCGTCCCTATATCCGGTTCAACCGCAATGCGGTGCTGGGCACGCTGATCGACAACTGGATCCAGTCGAGGCGCATTCGCGTGTCCGAGACGATGGAGCTGGATAGCCCGGAGGCTATTGCAAGCATGGTGTATGCCAATCTGGGGGTGTCCATCGTGCCGGACCTGACCGTGAAGCCTCTGGAAAGCGCGCCAGTCAAGCAGTTGGCCCTAGGGCCGGATGGGCCCACGCGGGTGCTGGGCCTTGCCTATCCCGAAGATCAGATCAAGACGCGCGCGGTGGACGAGCTGTTCCGGTCCTTTGAAACCGTTATCGCCCGCGCGCAGGCGGATGGCAGAGCGACGCCTGCATGACGTACGAGGTGATCCTGTTGCTGATCATGGGCGCCGCTGCCGGTGGGTTCATCAACGGTTTGTCCGGCACCGGTACGGCGCTGTTTGCGTTGGGGTTTTATCTGGTGGTCCTGCCGCCCACGACATCCGTGGCGATTGTGGCCTTCATGTCCGTACTGGTCGGACTTCAGGGCATGTGGATCGTGCGCGCGTCGATCTTTGCCCGCCGTGATCGGCTGTTGCGGTTCATTCTGCCGGGGCTGTACGGTGTCCCATTGGGGCTGATCCTGCTGGATGTTGTCGACAGTGGCACGCTGCGCGTCGGGATTGCCGTGTTCCTGATCGTGTATGGCGGGTATTTCGGCTTTCGTGCGGCTCTGCCCTCTTTTTCGCGGCGCACGCCTGTGATCGACGGGGCCGTCGGTTTTCTGGGGGGCGTGTTCGGCGGTGCGGCTGGTGTGTCGGGGGCGTTGCCGTCCATGTGGCTGTCCATTCGTCCGTGGACCAAATCCGAGACGCGCGCGGTGCTGCAGCCCTTCAACATGACGATGCTGACGACAACGGTAACCTTGCTGTTTTTGCGCGGTGCCTATGATCAGACCGCGCTGAAGGCATTGGCCGTGACCATTCCTTGCGGCCTGCTCGCGGCGCAGGTGGGTATCGCGGTCTTTCGTCGCCTCAGCGACACTGGATTCCGCCGTCTGCTGATCCTTCTGACGCTTGCGATGGGCGTGGGCATCCTCTTGAGCGAAGCGGCATAGCCGCGCATCACCTCAAGAGCGCGCCCAACACCAGGTTTGCCCCCAGCACCGAAAACGCGCCAAGGAAATACGTTTTGAACCGTTCGGGGTCTGTCCGGTGTCTCAGGCGTTCGCCCACAGAAAACCCAATGAGCGCCGGGATCAGCAAAACCGCCGAGACCGCCAGATCGGGGGGCGCACTGTGTCCGACGGCGATGAACATGACAAATATCGACACGCTGCCTGCCGCGATCAGGAACCCCAGCGCCTGCACGAAGGCATCGCGTTCCAGCCGGAGGCCTGTCAGATACATGGCCAAGGGCGGGGCCCAAGCGGCGGTCAATCCGCCGACCAACCCGGCGATGACGGCGCTCATCCCTTCGAACAGGCGCACACGGTGGTCAGGGATCGCGGGCACGATGTTGCGCCAGCTGAAAAAGCAGAACGCCAAAACGAAAACACCCAGAACGACGCGCAGAAATCGGTCCGGCGCAGATTGGCTGACCCAGACGGTCGCCGCCACGCAAAGGCCCAAAATCACCGCATAGCGCCAATGCTGTTTGATGCATCCCGCCATGTCCGGCCCGCGCCAGAACTGCCAGACATTGCTGAGCAGCATTGGGATCACGATCAGTGTGACGGCAGACCGCGCATCCAGCTGGAGGGTCAGCAGTGCCAGCGCCACGGTGGGCATCCCGAGCCCGATAAAGCCCTTCACCGCCCCGGCCAGCAGCAGGACGGCGCTGGCGAACGCGATCATGGACAGGTCAGGCATGGACGCTTCAGATCACTTCATCCGTGCGATCGTCACTTTCGCCGTATCGTTTGAGGACGGCGGGTTTGGTGCCTTCATACACCCGCGCCACATTCTCTGCGATCTTGGCGTTTTCGCGTTCGAACAGGCAGTCGCCATTCATGTCGGAGGCGACGATGAACGGTCCCATCTTGTTGCATTTGATGACCCACATGGCCTGAGCCAAACCCAGCTCTTCGTTCCAGTGGACGGCTTCCACGTTTTCCACGCCCCGCCCGAGCAGCGCGCCGGTGCCGTAGCCGACGGTGGAGAGGTAGACGGCGCCGTTTGGGACGAAGTATTCCTTGTAGTCCTTGGACGTCATGCCGCCCTTGCCGACGATCAGTTTGGCGCCGGTCTTGGCCATCCATTCGGGCAGCCACTTGGCAAAGCGGAAGGAGGCGGTGGCCGTCACCGCCCCCATTTCAAAGCTGCCGTCGGGGTTGATGCGGGCGGCGGGCGAGCAATGGAAGTTGGCCGCCGACTGGCTGGGCAGCTCCATAGGAATGTTCGCCTTGTCCTCCAGCGCGCGCATGTAGACGCCCTCGCGGGCGGTGTACATAAGGCCATCTAGGTAGACGACATCGCCCAAGCGCAGATCAGCGATGGCGTCGTCGGTTGGCGTGGTGGAGAGACGAACTTCGCGGGGGCTCATTCTGCGGCCTCTTTCTGTGGTTCCCACTCGACCGTTTCGCGGCGCTGGTAATCTGTGAACCAGTCGGGGTCTGTACGGTGTTCCACCCGCCCGTCGGCATGGATACGGGCCACTGCGCGGCGGGAGGACAGGCAGAAGGCGTGAACCGACATCGGCATGCCGCCGGTGTGGCAGTACCCGACCTCGATGTTGCAGTCGATTACCATGTTCTTGCCCACGAAGCCCATTGCGCCCATGCCGATGGAGTTGCCCAGTTCCTTGAACTCATCCTCAATCTTAGCAATGCGGGGGTCGGAGTTGCGGCTGCCGACGGTGCGCAGGATCGACGCCCGTTTGCCCAGGACCATGCAGATATCTTTTGACCCGCCCAGCCCGATCCCGATGATCGCGGGTTGGCAGGCAAGGCCGCGTTTGCCGAACGCCATCAGCGTGTCGAGGTAGAACCGCTTGATCCCCTCCATCCCGTCCGAGGGGAAGAGCATGCGGTAGTCGGTGCCGAACAGGCCCCCCTTGTGGACCGTGATCAGGTCGATCCATTCGCCTTCCGGCTCGAACCCGTATTCGATCTCGGGTGCGCCGATGCCCACATTGTTGTCGTGATCCGTGCGCCAGAGCGGGTGCACGCGGTTGGGGCGCAGGGGCACGCCATTGGTGGCGTTTGCCGTGGCGCGGCGCAAGGCGGCTTCAAGCGCGACCATCCCGCCCTCAACCCGCGCGTCGTTGCCCATCTTCACGAACCAGCGGGGGACACCGGTGTCGCCGCACATCGCGCGGCGATCTTCCTTAGCTGCTTCGTAGTTTTCCAGCATGGCCTTAAGGACGAAGGAGGAGAGGTCGCCATCCTCGGTTTTGGCCGCGTGTTGGAGACCGTCGAGGTAGTCCTGCGGGATTTCGATGGCCGCCTTGTCCATGAGGACTTCGGCGGTAGATTGGATGAGGGAGATGGGGATCATTGTGCTGCCACCAATGTTTCGGGTTCGCCTTCGGGCAAGATCGTTTCGCCGGGGCGGACGATGGTGAATTGAACGGGTTCGCGGGTGACCTTGACCTTACCGCCGTCAAGCGTCGCCACCGTGAACTCGCTGTCTTCCATCGCGCCGGGCAATGGGAAATCTTCGCGGTAGTGCGCGCCACGTGAATTTTCGCGTGCAATCCCGGCTTTGGTGATCACTTCGGAGATGTCGCAGAGCGAGCGGAGGTTCAGCCAATCATGCCAAGTGAGGTTGAAGGCGAGGTTGGTGGCATCAACGCCCACATCCATCAGCGCGTCTGACACCTGCGCGATACCGCCCAACCCGCGCGCCATCCCTGCTTTGGTTCGCATCACACCAACCTCTTCCCACATGAGGTCCTGTAGCTGCTTGCGCAGCGGCAGGATCAGATCGGGTTTGCGGGTCAGGGGGAAGGTGGCGCGTTCGAATTCGGCGGCCAGCACGTCTTCATCCGGGTCGCGCAGGGTCATCGCGCCCACGTCGCGGCCCATCGTGTCGCCTGCGATGCCACCATAGACCGTAGAATTGGCCACCCCGTTGCCGCCCAAGCGGTTCGAGCCATGCGCGCCGCCCGCGTCTTCGCCCGCGACGTACAGCCCTTCCATCGCTGTCCGCGTATCCACATCGACCACCACGCCGCCCATGAAATAGTGCGCCGTTGGCACCACCTCGACCTTGCCCGCGGCCAGATCGAAGCCGCTGTCGGCGCAGCGTTTGACCATGCCCTTGAACTTCTCGGCCACCCAGTCGGGGCCAAGGTGGGACATGGAGATGAACACGCCGTCCTGATCCGGATTGTTGTTCTTGCGCATCTCGGCATAGATACCGCGGCTGACGACGTCGCGGGTGGCGCGCTCGCCCTTGCCGTCGTAGTCGAACATGAAGCGTTGGCCGGCGTGGTTGATGAGTTGCCCCCCGGCGCCGCGCAACCCTTCCTCAAGCACCGTTCCGGTCATGCGTGTATGATCCCCGGCCAGAAGGCCCGTGGGGTGGAACTGTACCATCTCCATATCGCGGAGTTTCAACCCTGCGCGCAGGGCCATGGCGAGGCCGTCCATCGTCTTGTCACCCGAGGGCGTGTGATACTTGTACATCGTCGGGCCACCGCCGGTGGCCATCAGCACGGTCTTGGCCCGCACCAGACGGAAGCGTCCGGTGCGCATGTCGATCATTAGGACACCGGCCAAAGAGCCGCGATCCTTGGTCGGGATCAGACCGACAGCGCGGTGCTCTTGCATTTTCTCGACACCGCTGGCGAGGACCTTTTCCATAAGCCGGTTGATGATCTCGATCCCCGTCAGGTCGCCCTTGTGCACGGTGCGGTCGGCGGTCTGGCCCGCAAACGCCTTTTGGTGCAGCGACCCGTCCGGGTTGCGGTCAAAAAAACAGCCGACTTCGTTCTCCAACTCGCGGATGCGCACCACGGCCTGTTCACACAACCGCCACGCCATGTCCTGATTGGGTAGCCACTTGCCCCCTTGGATCGTGTCCATGAAATGCCGTTCGACCGTGTCGCCGCCACCAAGGGCGACGTTGTAGCCGCCCTGCACCATGCGGGTGCAGCCGCATTTGCCGATCAACCCTTTGACTGCGATGGTGATCTTGGTGCCTGCGGGCGCGGTTTGCTGGGCGTGGAGGGCCGCGAACAGGCCCGCGCCCCCCGTGCCGAGGATTAGGATGTCTGTGTCGTGGCGTTCAATGTCCGACAGTCTCATGTCATACCGCCTGCATCAGAAAGAGTGTTGCAATCAGGAAGGACAGCGCCGTCGCGCCTGCCGCGAGCGTCTTTTGCGGGGGCGTCCACGGCAGCCATTCCATTGCCATCAGGCGCAGTCCACCGAACATGTGAACGGCCAACAGGAAGACAAGGCCAAATTCGGCCAGCTTGACCGCGCCAATGTCTGTGAAGGCAAGAAAACCGTCGAGCCGCGCGGGGTTCGTGAGTGCGAGCGACAGGATCCAGAAGTGGAAGGGCAGGAACAGGGCAAGGCCAATGCCCGACACCCGGTGCAGGATGTAGGCCAGCCACAAGGGGTGCGCGCGGGATGTGATGCCAGCGGCCCTCATGCGAATGTCACGGCCCAGACGGCGCGTGCTCCCAATGCAAACAGGCCCAGCCCGATGGCCCACATGGCCGCGTCGAGTGCGGCGCCCTTCAGTCCGCCCCATTCATGCGCGACGGCGCGCACTCCGATTGCGCCATGGATGGACACGGCCACGACAAACAGGCCGTAGAACAGGAACCAGGCCACTGACCCTTGGGTGCGCCCCAGGATTTCGGCGGCGCTCAGGCCCCCTTGGATGGCGTAGATCATCACGGCGATGTGGCCTATCACAAGCGGCGCCATCAAAAGTGCGGTGATCCGTTGCAGCATGTAAAGGCGCAGGCTCAGCATCAGCGACCCCTTCGGAAAAACGATCTGGCCGTTTCGCGTTTCAGCCCGGCGATGGCGGACATCGGGTCCAGATCGTTCGGGCAGTACGTGGTGCAAGATCCCATCGCGTGGCAATTGTGGCAGCCGCCGGTGCCCGATACCGCGTCCAGGATGGCCAAGCGCCCTTCGTCTTTGGCGTCGTTCAGCAGAGTCCACGCGCGTTGCAGGGCGGCGGGGCCAAGGTAATCCGGATTGCCCGCAACCGTGTCGCAAGCGGCGTAGCAGACGGAGCAGTTGATGCACTCGATCCCGGCATTCGCCTCAACCCGCGCGGCGCTGGTTTCGTCTACTGCTGCGATGGGGTCGTCGCGGGTCAGGGCGCCGTGGTGCACCCCTTCGGCGCCGACCCACTTGTCAAAGAACGGGTCCATGTCGACCACCAGATCCTTGACCACCGGCAGGTTGCGGAGGGGGCCGATGTTGACCGCGCCGTCTTGCACGACCTTCGACACATGTGTCCGGCACGTCCAGCGCGGCACACCGTTGACCATCATCGCGCAACTGCCGCACATCCCGACGCGGCAGGCAAAGCGATAGCTGAGTGTTGGGTCTGCGTTCTGCTGGACCCAAGAGACGACGTCGAGCACGGTTTGGTTGTCATGCGCGGGCACATCGAACCTGTCCGGCCCGGATGCGCCGCGGTCGATTGTCACCGTGAGCGTTTTCGACGTCATGCCTTGCTTGGTCTTCCGCTGGGTTCGAAGTTCATGCAGAGTATAACGGACAGGATAGCTTAAGAAATGCGAATTTCCGTGAAGGTTTCTGTCAGAACTTCTTACGAAAAGGCATTGTGTCCCCTATGAGCCAGACCAATCTGACCCAGGCATTTGCAGCACGCTACAGCGACGTGCCGGTATCTTGTGCGGATGGCGCTGCACTTGTTCAGTCTATGGCGGCGCGCGGATCCTGTCGCGCCTTTGAAGATCGGGCCATTCCTGACGACGTTCTGGACACTTTGTGCGCCATCGCGATGGCATCGCCGACCAAAAGTGATCTGCAACAACGTGACATCGTCATGCTGAAGTCATCAGATCAACGCCAGCAACTGGCTGCGCTTGTCGCGGGGCAGGCTTGGGTGTCAGATGCCCCGATGCTGCTGGTGTTTTGCGGCAACAATCGGCGGCAGCGCCTGCTGCATGACTGGCACCGCGTTCCCTTTGCCAATGATCATCTCGATGCGCTGATCAATGCAACAGCGGATGCTGCTATTGCGCTGGGGGCCTTTGTCACTGCAGCAGAGGCGCTGGGTTTGGGCTGTTGTCCCATCAGCGCTGTGCGCAACGATGCAGAGGCCGTGTCGAACCTGTTGGGTCTGCCCGATCACGTATTTCCCTTTGCCGGGCTGGCGCTTGGGTATCCTGCGGCCCCGCCGACCATATCCAAGCGGTTGCCGTTGCGCGTCACGTGCCATGTCGACCGTTACGAAGAGGAGGGCCTGCGCGCTGCGGTCGAAGCGTATGACACGGATCGCGCCGCCGCGCAGCCATACTCCAAACAGCGGTTCGTGGACCGGTTTGGGCATACCGAACCCTATGGGTGGTCCGATGACAAGGTCCGCCAGTACAGCGCACCGGAGCGGGCCGAGTTTGGCGCGTTCATCCGCAAGCGTGGCTTTTACCTGGATTAACGCTCAGTTCAGCAGATCGGTGATGACAGCCGTGCCCGGCGGCGTCGGTCCGTGCATCGCGCGCAGTTCGGCGCTTGCGCCGGACAGCGGCACCTCGCGGGCGACCATGGGGTTCAGGTTCACATCCCCCCGTTCAATCATCTCGAGCAGCGTGGGGTATTTCCAGGTGGGCATCCCGCGCGTTCCAAAGAAGGACAGTTGTTTGGCGTAGATGCCGCGCATGTTGATCTCCATCATGCCGGACCCGGCAGGCATGCCGACATGCACGTGACGGCCCAAGGTGCGCAGACAGTCGATGGAGGCGTTGGTGGTTGCCGCAATCCCCAGCGCCTCGACCGAGACATGGGCGCCGCCGCGTGTTATGTCGCGGATCGCTTCGGCCGTATCGGTGGTCGCCGCATTTACGGCAGCATCCGCGCCCAGCCCGGTGGCATGCGCCAGCTTTTCTTCGACCACATCCACCACGACGACCCGAGCGCCCAGCATCTTGGCCAAGAGCAGAGTGGCGAGCCCGATGCCACCCGTTCCATGGACGGCGACCCATTCGCCCGCCCGCACATTCGCCCGATCCGTCAGCGCGTGCCATGCGGTTGTCACGCGGCAGCCGAGCCCTGCGGCCAGCGCGGGTGACATAGTGTCTGGCAGGTGGACCAAGTTGTGATCAAATGGAACGGCAACATATTCCGCATAGGCGCCCGGCGTGCCAAAGCCCGGCACGATCTGGTTTCCGCAAGTGTTGGACACACCCGTATGGCAGGCGGGGCAATCGCCGCAGGACAGGATGAAGGGCGCGATCAGCTTGTCGCCGATAGCATGCTTGGCCATAGGGCCTGCCGCCACCACCGTGCCGCAATACTCATGGCCCAAGATCGACCCGTTCTGCACTTTGGGATGCTCGCCGGTCCAGCCGTGATAATCGGACCGGCACACGCCGCAGGCCGCAACCTTTAGCACGACACCGTTGTCCGGGCAGTCGGGATCCGGAACGGTTTCGATCGACAAATCTTCGTTGAATGTGCGCACGACAGCTGCTTTCACGGGCTCCCCTCCCTCGTCCGGCATTATCTGAAGTGGTACGCGTGCGGCCCCGAAACGCAAAGCAATTTGAGTAACCTGAGCCTGGGGAATGTGATGCACATCGTTCCGTTGGCTGCGACAGTTGTTGTTGAGACGACTGTGGCGCTATCAACCGTCGAAACGCTGGAAGAGCAGATGAGCGAGAAAGAGCGGGACTATCGCGGATCCATGACCGTCTGTGTGAAGTCGAGACAAACGCTGCCACGCCGGGTCGGGATTTTAAGGCCATGAGCTACGCCATGGGAATGACTGGTGCTCAGATAAACGAGAACAACAGGCTGTTTGGGCAACTCCTGGCGCACCGATGACAGACTTGTCCCATGATGCCTTCTTCCATTCCAAAGAAGAGATTACACCGTCAAACCGTGGGATCAAACACGTTCGGCAAGCCGCTGAGCAAGGCGCGTGACCTGATGTAATCGCTCACCTGTCCGGCGGTCACGAACCGATCAAGCGGCGTCCTTGGCTGTCGCAGATGACATGTAGTTTGGCCCCGCTAAGCGCCTTGGTCGCCGGGTTTACTGGCCGTTGATTTTCGAAGGTTGGTCGGGAGCTTGGGTAACTTGTCACGGACAGCATGACCGGCGCGACAACAAAGGCCCGCCACCTCTATTTTTATAGGTGCCGAGAGTGTTCCGTCGAAGTTCCCCAAAGGACGCGTGGCGGCTTGTCCGGGGTTCAGGCTGTTGGGAGCGCCATTTTTGCGCGGCGGGGATATTCTGATCCTAAGCGATTTGACCGCATTGGGGCAGAGGTCAAACCTGCAGGCCGCGCACCTTGCACTTGCAGCACTATTTGCCAGCCGGGAGGCGTGACGCCGATTGGCGATAATGCCGCAGAGATGCCCAGCACGCTCAAGTGACGCAGTGGGTCGCGCAATGCGGTGCCGGGGGTTCAAACCTCCGGGCGGGCAAAACCTCCGCTTCCATTTTCAAGCGCCTGAAACATAAGAGAAAATTGGAAGGATTGGTGCCCAGAAGAGGACTCGAACCTCCACGTCCATACGGACACTAGCACCTGAAGCTAGCGCGTCTACCAATTCCGCCATCTGGGCACGGGTTGGTGGAGCGTCGTTTAAGCGTGGCGACAAGGGGTGTCAATCCGATTCTCAGGCCTGACCCGGCGGAAATCGTGGGAGCCTCTGGCAGGGGGTTTTGAAACGGGGAAGTAGGAGAGGGCCCGCGCCAAATTGGCGTCTTGTCTGTGGGCCGGGCGGGGGATAGACCACCGTGCAAAGCTGTGCGCGAGGAGCGAGCGATGTCCAAGCTGGTCACGATCTATGGTGGGTCCGGTTTTGTCGGGCGGTATATTGCCCGACGCATGGCCAAGGCCGGATGGCGTGTCCGCGTCGCGGTGCGCCGCCCGAACGAGGCGATCTTTGTCAAACCCTATGGCGTTGTGGGGCAGGTTGAGCCGGTGTTGTGCAACATCCGTGACGATGCATCTGTGGCGCAGGTTATGATGGGCGCCGATGCGGTTGTGAACTGCGTTGGGATCTTGGCCAAGCAGGGCAAGAACACGTTTGATTCCGTGCAATCTGACGGTGCGGCGCGTATTGCGCGCATCGCGGCAGAGCAGGGTGTCGAGAAGATGGTGCATGTCTCTGCCATCGGCGCGGATGCCGACAGTGGCAGCGACTACGCGCGCACCAAGGCAGAGGGCGAAGCAGCCGTGTCGGAGCATATGCCAGGTGCGGTTATTCTGCGTCCATCCATCGTCTTTGGGCCCGAAGACCAGTTCTTTAACCGCTTTGCGTCAATGTCCCGCCTGGGCCCGGTCCTGCCTGTTGTGGGCGCCGACACCCGTTTTCAACCGGTCTATGTGGATGATGTGGCGAAGGCTGCGGAAACGGCGCTGATCACACCGGTCGAGCCTGGCGTTTATGAATTGGGCGGTCCTGATGTCAGCACGTTCCGCGCGCTGATGGAAACCATGTTGCACGTGATCCGGCGCCGCCGGGCGGTGGTCAACATCCCGTTTTGGTTGGCGTCGATCATGGGGCTTGGGTTTGACACGCTGAACGCGTTGACGCTGGGGCTGATCCCGGCGCAGATCACGCGCGATCAGGTGCGCAACCTGCGCAGGGACAATGTCGTTGCCGACGATGCAAGGGGCTTTGACGCGCTGGGTATCAAGCCGGTTGCCATGGCGTCCGTCCTGCCGGAATACCTGTGGCGCTTCCGTCCATCGGGTCAGTATGACGCCATCAAGGAAAGCGCCAGGAACCTGCGCACCTAAGTGTAGGCCCAGATGAGCAAGCCAATGCCTAGAGCGACCCTATAGACCACATAGGGAGTAAAGCTGACGGTTTTGAGTAGGCGCATCATCAGCACAAGCGCGGCCAGGGCGGCCAAAAATGCAAAGGCTGCGGCGATCACTGCGTCTCGCATGACAGCCCAGTTTGCTTCGGCAATGACATCTATGCTCAGCACTGCGCCCGAGGCGAGAATAACCGGGATCGACATCAGCATCGACAGTTTTGCAGCCCCCTCTCGTTCATATCCAAGGGCGCGGGCGGCGGTGATCGTGATGCCGGACCGCGACGTGCCGGGGATCAACGCGAGGCACTGGGCCAGCCCCATGATCCCGGCATGCGTGATCGTCCAGCGCTCTGCCGTGCGTTCGGTCGGTCCGCGCTTGTCTGCCCAGTAGAGCACGAGGCCGAAGATCAGCATGGTCCAGCCGATGACGGCGGCGCTGCGCATGGCTTCGTCCAGCCCGGTGACTTTGATGACAACGCCTACGATCAGCGCGGGAATCGTTGCGGTCACAAGGCAAAGCGCTAGAAATGCGCCCTGGGTGTCGACCTTGCGTCGGGCCAGACGGGTCAGACCGTGCGCAGCGACCCGGACATCGGCCCAGAAGTAGAGAATGACAGCCAGCAATGTGCCCACGTGCACGGCCACGTCGATTGCCAACCCCTGATCTGGTGTGCCCGTCAGTGTTGGCAACAAGATAAGGTGGCCTGACGACGACACAGGCAAAAACTCGGTCACGCCCTGAATGATAGCTACCATCAGAAGTTGAAAAAGAGTCATGGCGCCTGCGTCCCTATGTTATGGTGACGTTACAAGCCTCTGATTCTGAACGCAAAGCCAGAATATAGGTCCGGTTCGGATATATATTTCGCGCAAAAGTGTGACTTTGCCGCGCTCCATTGGCCATAAAACACAAAATATGTCATAACTACTGACTTTTAATTCCGATCGCTATGCAATAAACGGCGCGGACTGACTGTGGAGGGACAGCTTTGGCCGAACAACCCATGCTTAAGTTCGTGAAGATCGAACGTGACATGCCTGAAAAGCGTGACGCAGATATACGCCGGGAAGATTTCCGCGAGATTTACGCCGAGTACGCCGATGCCAAGGCCAAGGAGCAGGCATCGCGCTGCTCGCAATGTGGCGTGCCCTATTGCCAGTCGCATTGCCCGCTGCACAACAACATCCCCGATTGGCTGAAGCTGACGGCCGAGGGGCGCTTGCGCGAGGCGTATGAGGTAAGCCAGGCGACCAACACGTTTCCCGAGATTTGTGGCCGTATCTGCCCGCAGGACCGCCTGTGCGAAGGCAATTGCGTGATCGAACAGTCGGGTCACGGCACCGTCACCATCGGGTCGGTTGAGAAGTATATTACCGATACGGCATGGGAAGAAGGGTGGGTCATGCCCATCGCACCTTCGGCGGAACGTGCTGAATCTGTTGGAATAATTGGCGCGGGGCCCGGCGGGTTGGCAGCGGCGGATGTGCTGCGCCGCGCCGGTGTGCAGGTCACCGTCTACGACCGCTATGACCGCGCGGGCGGGCTGATGACCTATGGCATCCCGGGCTTCAAGCTGGAGAAGGACGTGGTCATGCGCCGCAACCAGCAGCTTGAGGCGGGTGGCGTGACGTTTAAGCTGGATTGCAATGTGGGTGAAGACATCTCGTTTGATGAGATCCGGGCCGCCCATGATGCGGTCATCATTGCCACCGGAGTCTACAAGAGCCGCGACCTGGCGATGCCGAACGGAGAGGCGCAAGGCATTGAAAAAGCGATTGATTTCCTGACTGCGTCCAACCGGAAAAGCTTTGGCGATGACGTCGCGGACTTTGACAGTGGCCGCCTGAATGCCGAGGGCAAGAAGGTGGTTGTGATCGGTGGGGGCGACACGGCGATGGACTGTGTGCGCACGTCGATCCGGCAGGGTGCGACGAGCGTGACGTGCCTGTATCGCCGGGACCGGGCCAACATGCCGGGCAGCCAGCGCGAAGTGCAGAATGCCGAGGAAGAAGGCGTTGTGTTTGAATGGCTTAGCGCGCCCAAAGGGTTCACCACCGACGGCGACAAGGTCGCGGGCGTGATGGTTCAGAAGATGCGCCTGGGTGCCCCCGATGCGACGGGTCGTCAGGCGCCGGAAGTCATTGAAAATGCAGACTATGTCGAGGAAGCGGACCTTGTGATCAAGGCTCTGGGCTTTGAGCCGGAGGACCTGCCGACCCTGTGGAACACCGACGGTCTGGACGTGACCCGCTGGGGCACGATCAAGGCGGAATTCACGACAGGCAAGACCGCGGTCGAGGGTGTCTATGCCGTGGGCGACATCGTGCGCGGCGCGTCCCTGGTGGTCTGGGCCATCCGCGATGGTCGCGATTGCGCCGAGGCGATCCTGCAGAAATTCGGTGCGGGCGAAACCGTCATGGCCGCTGAATAGACCCGAAACTGGCGGTACACGCCGCGTGCACAACCTGTGCACAAAGTATGCACCGCCCTGTCACACATTGAGATCACATAGGTCAGCAAGGCTGACAGATCAGGGAGCGTCAGATGATCAAGGAAGGAGGATGCCTGTGTGGAGCCGTGCGTTTTGTCGCCCGCAACGTGCCGTCCACCTTTGGCATCTGTCATTGCGAGGCGTGCCGCCGCTGGACCGGATCGGCGCTGTTCGAGGTGAGCGTGAAGACCGACGATCTGAACTGGACAGGAACCGAGCATATTGCGACCCGTCAAACCAGCGACTGGGCGGAACGTGCGTGGTGCCGGGAATGTGGCACCGCCCTGTATTTCCGACAGACAAAAGAGGGCGAGTGGTTTGGTGGCACGGACCTGCCGCTTGGCCTGTTTGATGATCCCAATGGTTTCACATTGACCCACGAGATCTTTGTCGATCACGCGCCCGACGGTATCTGCCTGAAAGACAGCGGCCAAAAGCGGCTGACCCGCGCCGAGGTGATCGCGCTGAACCCGGATGTGGCAACGATATGAGACGCCTTGCCACCATACTGGCCGTGCTGGTCGCGAGTGCCGTGCAGGCGCAGGATGATCCGTTGGTGTTCACTCCGCCGCCGGGGTGTGTCGGTGATCTGACCATCCAGCAGCGCAGTTGCGAAGTCATGCACATTTACAATTGCGCCGCGGATACTGCCGGTGAGCGGTGGAACATTGTCTTTGATGCCCATGGCCCTCGCTACATGGGCAAGGTCGACCGGGAAACGCAATGGCTGGAAAGCTATGACCTGTTTCCGACGAAACGCTATGTGCTGGTGCAGCCCGCCGATGATCCCTTGAACCTGACCGAGCTGATGGAGACGGGCACCGATTCCTATGATTTCCAGCGGCGCGGGCCGGACGAGGTACAGCGTTTCGTCGGGTACGACCGGATCGTGTCCGAAAACGTTGTGATCGACGGTGAGACGCTGCTGAAGACCGAGTTTTCCATGCGCCGCGAAAGCACCAAGGAAGGTGATTTCACCATGGCAGGTACAGAATATGTCGTGCCGCGCCTGCGTCACTTCATCTCCGGGACGTACCGGATCAACCGCGATGGCGCGATCGAGGAGTGGGATCTGTCCCCTATCGACTTCATCTATCCGGGCGAGCCCGGATTTTTCGCCACGACACCCCTCTATGAATGCGAGCCGACGCTGGCGCGTTACGCAAGCCCGACGAAAGGAACCGACCAATGACCAAATATGATGCCGACTGGGTCCGCCGCGAGGAAGCAAAACGCTCGTTCATGGCCGAAAACGGTCTGTATTCCGAGGCTGAGGAGCATTCGTCCTGTGGTGTGGGCCTTGTGGTGTCCGTGGACGGGTCGAAAAGCCGGGCTGTCGTGGAAAACGGGATCAAGGCGCTGAAGGCGATCTGGCACCGCGGTGCTGTCGACGCCGATGGCAAGACCGGCGATGGCGCGGGCATTCACGTGCAGATCCCCGTGTCGTTCTTTTATGATCAGGTCGAGCGGACCGGCCACACCCCCAACCGCGATCAGTTGCTGGCCGTCGGTCAGGTGTTTCTGCCTCGCACCGATTTTGGCGCGCAGGAGACCTGCCGGACCATCGTGGAATCCGAAGTGCTGCGCATGGGCTACTACATCTATGGGTGGCGGCACGTGCCGGTGGACATCGCTTGTCTGGGTGAAAAGGCGAACGCGACCCGGCCCGAGATTGAGCAGATCCTGATTTCAAATTCCAAGGGTGTGGATGAAGAGACGTTTGAGCGTGAGCTGTATGTCATTCGCCGCCGGATCGAAAAGGCCGCCGCGGCCGCGCAGGTGCCGCAGTTGTATATCGCGTCATTGTCCTGCCGGTCGATCATTTACAAGGGCATGATGCTGGCCGAGCAGGTGGCGGAGTTTTATCCCGATCTGCTGGACGAGCGGTTCGAGAGCGCCTTTGCCATCTATCACCAGCGCTATTCCACCAACACGTTCCCGCAGTGGTGGCTGGCACAGCCGTTCCGGATGCTGGCCCATAATGGCGAGATCAACACGCTGAAGGGCAACCTGAACTGGATGAAATCGCACGAGATCCGGATGGCATCCGGTGCGTTTGGCGATATGGCGGAGGACATCAAGCCTATCGTCGCCAACGGGTCGTCGGATTCGGCAGCGCTGGATGCCGTGTTCGAGGTGTTGGTCCGCGCAGGCCGCAATGCGCCGATGGCCAAGACGATGCTGGTGCCCGAATCGTGGTCCAAGCAGGCGATTGAGCTGCCGCAGGCGTGGCGCGACATGTATTCCTACTGCAATTCGGTGATGGAGCCGTGGGACGGTCCCGCTGCCCTTGCCATGACGGATGGCCGTTGGGTCTGTGCCGGGCTGGACCGGAACGGGCTGCGCCCGATGCGTTATGTCGTGACCCGCGACGGGATGGTCATTGCCGGGTCAGAGACCGGGATGGTGCCGCTGGAAGAGTCGAACGTGGTTGAAAAGGGCGCTTTGGGCCCGGGTCAGTTGCTGGCCGTCGATATGGTCGAGGGCAAGCTGTACCACGACACCGATATCAAGGATCAGTTGGCCGCCTCGCAGCCATTTGGCGCGTGGGTTGGCAAGATCACGGACCTTGAGGGTGAATTGTCCGGTGTGACCGAGAAAGCGCTGTTTGATGGTGAGGCCCTGCGCCGCCGTCAGATTGCGGCCGGGTATTCGATTGAGGAGTTGGAGAACATCCTGGCCCCGATGGCCGAGGACGCGAAAGAGGCGCTGGCGTCGATGGGGGATGACACGCCGTCGGCTGTGTTGTCGAAGAAATATCGGCCGCTGAGCCACTTCTTCCGTCAGAATTTCTCTCAGGTGACGAACCCGCCGATTGATAGCTTGCGCGAGTATCGGGTGATGAGCCTGAAGACGCGGTTCGGGAACCTCAAGAACGTGCTGGACGAGTCGAGTGCGCAGACCGAGATCATCACCCTCGACAGTCCGTTCGTCGGCAATGCGCAGTGGGACAAGCTGGTCAGTTCCTTCAATTCGGCGCTGGTCGAGATTGACTGCACGTTCGAGCCGGGTGTCGGCGCGCTGAGCGCGGGGCTGGCCCGTGTGCGGGCCGAAGCCGAGGATGCCGTGCGCTCGGGCGCGGGGCATATCGTGCTGACGGACCAGCATTCGGATGCCGACAAGGTGGCGATGCCGATGATCCTGGCGACCTCTGCCGTGCATTCGCATCTGACCCGGAATGGCTTGCGCACCTTCTGTTCGCTGAACGTGCGGTCGGCTGAGTGTATTGATCCGCATTATTTTGCTGTGCTGATCGGGTGCGGGGCGACCGTTGTGAACGCCTATCTGGCGGAGGATTCCCTGGCGGATCGGATTGATCGCAACCTGCTGGACGGGACGCTGACCGAAGCGGTGGCGCGGTATCGGAACGCGATTGATCAGGGCTTGCTCAAGATCATGGCGAAGATGGGGATTTCCGTGGTGTCCTCGTACCGTGGTGGCCTGAACTTTGAGGCCGTGGGCCTGAGCCGGGCGATGGTGGCGGAGTATTTCCCCGGCATGACCAGCCGCATCTCGGGCATCGGTGTGACGGGTATTCAGTCGAAGGCGGAAGAGGTTCATGCGCAAGGGTGGACCGGCACGAATGTGCTGCCCATTGGCGGCTTCTACAAGGCGCGGGCCAAGGGGGAGACCCACGCGTGGGAAGCGACCTCGATGCATATGATGCAGATGGCCTGTAATCGCGCGTCGTTCGAGATGTGGAAGCAGTATTCGGCCAAGATGCGGTCGCAGCCGCCCATTCACTTGCGCGACCTGATGGACATCAAGCCGTTGGGCAAGCCGGTGCCGCTGGAAGAGGTGGAAAGCATCACCTCGATCCGGAAGCGGTTCGTGACGCCGGGCATGAGCTTGGGCGCGCTGAGCCCGGAGGCGCACAAGACGCTGAACGTGGCGATGAACCGGATTGGCGCGAAGAGTGACTCGGGTGAGGGCGGCGAGGATCCGGCGCATTTCCAACCGGAGCCCAATGGCGACAACCCGTCGGCCAAGATCAAGCAGGTCGCGAGCGGTAGATTTGGTGTGACCGCCGAGTACCTGAACCAGTGCGAAGAGCTGGAGATCAAGGTGGCGCAGGGGGCCAAGCCCGGTGAGGGGGGGCAGTTGCCCGGCATGAAGGTCACGGACCTGATCGCGCGGCTGCGGCATTCGACCAAGGGTGTGACGCTGATTTCGCCGCCGCCGCACCACGATATTTACTCGATCGAGGATCTGGCGCAGCTGATCTATGACCTCAAGCAGATCAACCCGCGCTGCAAGGTGACGGTGAAGCTGGTGGCGTCCTCGGGCGTGGGTACGATTGCCGCAGGTGTGGCCAAGGCGAAGGCGGACGTGATCCTGATTTCGGGTCACAACGGAGGGACCGGTGCGTCGCCTGCGACGTCCATCAAATACGCGGGTCTGCCGTGGGAGATGGGGTTGACCGAGGCGCATCAGGTTCTGAGCATGAACAACCTGCGCGACCGCGTGACCCTGCGCACCGATGGCGGTTTGCGCACGGGTCGTGACATTGTCATGGCGGCGATGCTGGGGGCCGAGGAATACGGCATCGGCACTGCCGCCCTGATCGCGATGGGCTGTATCATGGTGCGTCAGTGCCAGTCGAACACCTGCCCCGTGGGCGTGTGTACGCAGGACGAGAGCCTGCGTGCGAAGTTCACCGGGAACGCGGACAAGGTGGTGAACCTGATCACCTTCTATGCGCAAGAGGTGCGCGAGCTGCTGGCGCAGATCGGTGCGAGATCTATGGATGAGGTGATTGGCCGAGCGGACCTGCTGGCGCAGGTGTCGCGCGGGTCGGCCCATCTGGATGATCTGGACCTGAACCCGATGCTGATCACCGTGGATGGCGCGGCGGACATCGTTTACAACCGGGATAAGGATCGCAATGCGGTGCCGGATACGCTGGACGCGCAGATCGTGCGGGATGCTGCGCGGTTCCTGGAGGATGGCGAGAAGATGCAGCTGTCTTATGCGATCCAGAACACGCACCGGACCGTGGGCACGCGGACCTCAAGCCATATCGTGCGCAAGTTCGGAATGCGCAACGCGTTGCAGCCTGACCACCTGACCGTGAAGCTGACTGGCAGTGCGGGGCAGTCGTTGGGTGCCTTTGCGGCACCTGGGCTAAAGCTGGAAGTGTCAGGCGACGCCAACGACTATGTGGCCAAGGGCCTGTCGGGCGGAACCGTTGTGGTGCGTCCGCCGATGTCATCGCCCATCGTGGCCGCCGATAACACGATCATCGGCAACACGGTGCTGTATGGCGCGACCGACGGCTATCTTTTTGCTGCCGGTCGGGCCGGCGAGCGGTTCGCCGTGCGCAATTCGGGCGCAACAGTGGTGATCGAAGGCTGTGGGTCGAACGGGTGCGAATACATGACCGGCGGCGTGGCCGTGATCCTGGGCGAGATCGGCGCCAACTTTGGCGCGGGCATGACGGGCGGCATGGCGTATCTGTACGATCCCGACGGCAAGGCCGAGGCGTTGATGAACATGGAAACCTTGGTGACCTGCCCGGTAACTGTGGATCATTGGAAGGCGCAGTTGGAAGGTCTGTTGGAGCGGCATCTGGAGGAAACCGGCAGCGTCAAGGCCGCCGATATCCTGCAGCATTGGGACACTGAGCAGCACAACTTCCTTCAGGTTTGTCCGAAGGAGATGCTGGACAAGTTGGCGCATCCCATCAGCCTGGAAGACACGGCCATTCCGGCGGAATAGCTAGTCCTTGGGCTGGGCGACCATCTTGGTCGCCTGGTCCTTGCTGCCCACATGGGTGTTTTCGGCCAGAATGTCGGCCACTTTGCTGGGCATGGTGCCGAGCTTGTTGGCGATCACGTGGTCTGCGTCGCCGCCCCATTTCAAGACCCAGACAAGGGCGGCATCGGTTGCGTTGAGCACGCGGTATTGCGGGGCGATGGCGCCGGGTTGGACGCCGTTTGTGCTTTCGATCATCTCCTGTCTCCGAGTACGAGCGGTGCCCTCACCCGGAACGAGGCTAGCAGAATCGGTTAACACGCCGAAGCGATTAACGTTTTGTTTTTGATTATAGTTTTCCGATGAATTGGTGAATTCGCCTTAACCACTGGTTTGCGGGCGCAAGGATCATATCTGTTGCTCATGAAATGGGTGGCCGTTCTTTTCTTGTGTTTTGCGACGTCTGTGTCGGCGGAACCGCTGCGCGTTCTGGCCATCGGCGATAGTATCATGGCCTGGCACAAATGGACCGGGCGCGACATCCCTTCTGTCATGGGCGATTTGCTGGGCGCGCAGGTCGAGAATGACGCCGTGGCGGCGTCGCGGTTTTCCAACGCCTCGGCACTGGGCCGTGCCGTTGGCTTTGACGTGCGGGCGCAGTTTCGGGCGGGAGATTGGGATGTGATCCTGATCAATGGCGGGGCCAATGATTTTCTGAATGACTGTTCGTGCAGCGCCTGTGACGGCGTTTTGAACGGGTTGATCGGGCCGGACCTGAGCGGTGAGGTGCCCGGTTTTCTGGCCCGGTTGCGGCAGACGGGGGCCGAGGTGATCTGGATGGGCTACTATGCCAGCGCGCGGTCGGGGCAGTTCACCGGGTGCCGTCCCTATCTGGTGGAGTATGACGCGCGCCTTGCCCGGTTGGCGGCGCAGATGGACGGTGTGCGGTTCATCGACAGTGAGGATGTGATGGACCCGTCTGATCGGTCGCTTTTTGCCTTTGACGGGATCCACCCATCGCCGTCCGGGGCGCGTCGTATCGGCACCTATCTGGCGCAATCGCTCGCGCAGTAGTTTCCATGCGCCAAGCAGCGATTTATAGCTGGGCGCATGGCAAGAAAGAGCAGCAGGCGGACAACAAAGAGCAAGGCGAAGCGGTCGTTTCGTCCGGGTCGGTGGCTGTTTCGCTGGTCGCTGCGGCTGGTCAGCGTGGTGTTCCTGCTGGCCGTGGCGGTGACCCTGCTGTGGTCTATAGTCAATCCGCCGACCACCTTCTACATGATGCAGGAAAGCCGCCGGTTGGGCGGTGTCGATCATGAATGGGTGCCGATGGAAGAAATTGCCCCGGTCATGGCCCGTGCTGCCGTGGCCGCCGAGGACGCGAATTTTTGCAACCATTGGGGTCTGGATGTCGTGGCCATCCGGCGCGCGATTGATGAGGGCAGCCGACGCGGCGCGTCGACCATCAGCCAGCAGGTCGTGAAGAACGTGTTTTTGTGGCATGGCCGGTCCTGGGTGCGCAAGGTGATGGAGGCGGGCATGACCCCGCTGATGGAAGCGTTGTGGTCCAAGCGGCGTATCCTTGAGGTGTATCTGAACGTGGCGGAGTTTGATGAGGGCGTGTTTGGCGTCGAGGCGGCGGCGCGCCATTACTTTGGCGTGGGCCCCGAGGATTTGTCCGGTACACAGGCCGCCCGCCTGGCCGCGATCCTGCCCAACCCAAAGGATCGTTCGGCCAGCAACCCGTCCACTTTCGTGCGCAAGCGGGCGGCCGGCATTCTGGATGGGGCAGCCACGATCCGCGCGGATGGCCGCGCCCGTTGTTTCCAGAGTTGAAAATCCCGCGTCTGGCGTGCATGGATGCTGGACCCATTTCATGATCCCGGATTGTCCATGGCCCGCCTGTTCCACGTTCCCCTGTCCCCGTTCTGCCGCAAGGTGCGCCTGAGCCTGGCCGAGAAGAAGATCGAGGTGGAGCTGGTTGAGGAGCGGTATTGGGAGGCCGACCCGGATTTCCTGCGCCGCAACCCTGCCGCCAAGGTGCCTGTGCTCCGTCTGGACGGGGTGATGATGAGCGAAAGCGCTGCCATCTGCGAGTATATCGAAGAGACGCGCCCCGAGCCGTCGCTCATGCCCTCGGACCCTTTGGCCAAGCTGGAGGTCCGCCGCTTGGTGGGCTGGTTCGACGACAAGTTCCACAATGAGGTGACGTCGAAGCTGCTTTATGAGCGGGTGAACAAGAAGATGATGGGCCAAGGCTTTCCGGACAGCCGCAACGTCAAGGATGGGGCGAAGGCGATCAAGTATCACTTGGATTACATGACGTGGCTGCTTGACCACCGCCGCTGGTTGGCGGGGGACGTGATGACCCTGGCCGATTTTGCCGCTGCTGCGCATTTGTCGGCGCTCGACTATATCAGTGATGTGGATTGGAACCGATCTGAGGTGGTCAAGGACTGGTATGCGAAGATCAAGTCGCGCCCTGCGTTCCGGTCGATCCTTGCCGATCAGGTGCCGGGTTTTCCACCGCCGCGGCATTACAATGATCTGGATTTTTAAAGTCAGGCGTTGGACTGGGGGCCAGCCCCCAGACCCCCGAAGTATTTTTGGCCAGAAGAAGACATGGGCCTGAAAGAGAAGGTCATAGGGCGTGCCCTTGATGAAGGGTTTGTGATGGCGCGGGTCTGCCTGCCGGATGCTGTGCCTGAGGTGGCGGGGCGGCTGGAAGCCTTTGTCGAGGGCGGGCGGCATGGGCAGATGGGGTGGATGGCCGAGCGGATGCATTGGCGCGGCAATCCGGCGGCGCTGTGGCCAGAGGCGCGGTCGGTGATCATGCTGGCCGAGAGCTATGCGCCGGAGCATGATCCGCTTGCGGCGCTGGAGCGGCCCGCGTTGGGGGCCGTGTCCGTCTATGCGCAGGGGCGGGATTATCACGATATCGTCAAGAAACGCCTGAAGCGGTTGGCGCGGTGGTTGATTGCCGAAGCCGGGGGCGAGGTGAAGGTGTTTGTCGATACCGCGCCCGTACCGGAGAAGGCGTTGGGGCAGGCGGCGGGCCTGGGGTGGCAGGGCAAGCATACAAACCTTGTGAGCCGCGAGTGGGGCAATTGGGCCTTTTTAGGGTCGGTTTTTACCACTTTGGAGTTGGAGCCGGACGAGGCGGAGGTCGATCATTGCGGGTCGTGCCGCGCCTGTCTGGACGTGTGCCCGACGGATGCGTTTCCGGCGCCCTATCAACTGGATGCGCGGCGGTGCATTTCGTATCTGACCATCGAGCATAAAGGCCCTGTGGACGATGCGTTACGCCCCGCTTTGGGCAACCGGATTTACGGGTGCGACGATTGTCTGGCGGTATGTCCGTGGAACAAGTTTGCCGTGGCCGCCAGTGACATGCGCTATCTGGGGGCTGTGGGAGCGCCGCCCTTGGCCGAGTTGGCCGCGTTGGATGACGCGGGCTTTCGCGCGCGGTTTTCCGGGTCGCCCATCAAGCGGATCGGGCGGGATCGGTTTGTGCGCAATGTGGCCTATGCCATCGGCAATTCGGGGACGATTGACTTGCTGCCTGCTGTGCAGGCGTTGGTGGATGACCCGGACCCTGCTGTTGCTGACGCGGCGCGTTGGGCAGTGACGCAATTGGGCGCGACGGGTCGCGAACAGGCGCGGTAAGCCGCCGGAAAACATGGGGGCATGCATGGCCATTTTGCTGGGTGTGGACACGGGCGGCACCTATACCGATGCGGTATTGATGCAGGACGAGGTGCGGGTGCTGGCCCGTGCCAAGGCGTTGACCACGCGCCATGATCTGGCTGTGGGTGTGGGGGAGGCCGTGCGGGCGGTGCTGACCGCAGCGGGTGTGCAGCCGGAAGATGTTGGTATGGCGTCCCTGTCCACAACGCTTGCCACCAATGCGCTTGTCGAGGGGCAGGGTGGGCGTGTCGCGCTGATCTATATCGGGTTTCGTGAGAAGGATCTGGGCGCGCAGGGGCTGGCCGAGGCGCTGGGCGATGATCCGGTCTGTGTGCTGGCTGGTGGGCATGGGCATGACGGGTCAGAGGGGGCGCCGCTGGATGAGGCGGCGCTTTTGGCCTTTTTAGAGACGCATAAGGCGGATGTGAGCGGCTTTGCCGTGGCGGCGCAGTTTGCGACGCGCAACCCGGATCACGAATTGCGCGCCATGGCGATGGTGCGGGACGTGACGGGACGGCCCGTATCCGCCTCTCACCACTTGTCGGCCAAGCTGGGTGGGCCGAAGCGGGCGCTGACGGCGGTGCTGAATGCGCGGCTCATTGGGATGATTGATGCGCTGATCGGGCGGGCTGAGGCGGAGTTGCGCAGCATTGGCATTAGCGCGCCCATGATGGTGGTGCGGGGGGATGGCGCGCTGATGTCGTCGGCGCAGGCGCGGGCACGGCCCATCGAGACGATCCTGAGCGGTCCGGCGGCCTCGATCGTCGGCGCGCGGTGGTTGACCGGGGCCGATCATGCACTGGTCAGCGACATTGGCGGGACGACGACCGATGTGGCCATCTTGCGCGGGGGCCGTCCCGTCATTGACCCGGACGGTGCGCGCGTTGGTCCGCATCGCACCATGGTCGAGGCGGTGGCGATGCGCACGACCGGGCTGGGCGGTGACAGTGAGGTGCATTTTGTGTCCGAGGGGTTGCGGGGCGGGGTGACCCTTGGGCCGCGACGGGTGGTCCCGGTATCCTTGATCGCGCGGGAGGCGCCGGATGTGGTTTTGCCGTTGTTAGAGACGCAAATGCGCAGCACGACGCCGGGGGAGCATGATGGGCGGCTTGTGCGGGCGGTGCCGGGTGTCTCTGCCGATGGGGTGGGGCCGCGGGAGGCGGCGCTGCTCGCGCGGATCGGGGACGGTGTGCAGGGTTTGGGTGCGGTGTTGCGCACCCGTATGGATCAGGCCGCGTTGAAGCGGTTGGTGGCGCGGGGATTGGTGCAGGTGGCGGGTTTGACGCCATCGGATGCGAGCCATGTGCTGGGCGATCTGGCGGCTTGGGATGCAGAGGGCGCGCGGATGGCTTGCGCCCTGTTCGGACGGCGGCGCACGGGTGCGGGTGAGCGCCTTGCGGACACGCCGGAGCGGATGGCGCGGATCGTTGTGGATCAGTTGACGCATCAGACCGGTGTGGCGCTCTTGCAGGCGGCGCTGGCCGAGGATGGGCTGGATGAGGCCCTGGCCACCCATGCACTGATGCAGCGCGGCTTGTCAGGAGCACGCGGGTTGGTGCGTGTGTCCACGGGGCTGGATGTGCCGGTTGTGGGTCTTGGTGCCTCGGCCCGTGCATATTACCCCGCCGTGGGGGCACGGTTGGGGTGCGAGATGCAGTTGCCGGAGGACGGCGCCGTGGCCAATGCCATTGGGGCCGTTGTTGGCCGTGTGACCATGCGCCGGACGGGGACCGTCACGGCACCGAGCGAGGGGCGGTTTCGCGTGCATTTGCCGTCCGGCCCGGAGGATTTTGCGGGGTCAGAGCCCGCCTTGGCCCGGTTAGAAACTGTTTTGCGGCAGGAGGCCCGTGAGGCTGCGTTGGTGGCGGGCGCGTCGGATATCGAGCTGCGCGTGTCCCGTGACATTCGCACGGCACAGGCCGAGGCGCGTGAAGTGTTTGTGGAAGCGACCCTGACCGCGGAAGCAACGGGGCGACCACGCATCGCCGGGGCATGAAAAAGGCGGGCACATGGCCCGCCTTTTTCCAAATGTCTGTCGTTAGACCGGGGGGCGCCCCCGGACTGCGCGTGCCACCATGGCGACCACGAACAGGATCAGGAAGATCACGAAGAGGATTTGTGCGATCCCAGCCGATGCCCCGGCGATTCCGCCAAAGCCCATCAGTGCGGCGATCAGGGCGATCACCAGGAAGGTCAGTGCCCAACCAAGCATTTGTTCGTCCTTTCTATCTGTCTAACTTGCGTTGTCTTGCAGAAAGAACGTGGTCACCCGGCGATGGTTCCGAACTTTATTCGGCCGCCCGTTTCGGCAGGACCCAGTTGGGTCGTGGGAAGTGGCAGGTGTAGCCGTTCGGAATGCGTTCGAGGTAGTCTTGGTGTTCCGGCTCTGCCTCCCAGAAATCGCCGACGGGTTCGACCTCTGTCACGACCTTGCCGGGCCAGATGCCGGATGCTTCGACATCGGCGATGGTGTCGTGGGCCACCTGTTTCTGAGCCTCGTCCACATAGTAGATGGCTGAGCGGTAGCTGAGGCCGCGGTCGTTGCCCTGCCGGTTCAGTGTGGTGGGGTCGTGGATCTGAAAGAAGAATTCGAGGATGTCGCGGTAGGAGATCACCTGCGGGTCGAAGATGATCTCGATCCCTTCGGCGTGGGTGCCGTGGTTGCGGTAGGTCGCGTTTGGCACGTCGCCGCCGGTATAGCCGACGCGCGTTGCCTTGATCCCGGGTTTCTTGCGGATCAGGTCCTGCATGCCCCAGAAACATCCGCCTGCCAGTACTGCGCGCTGATCGCTCATGCCACATCCTCCACTTGGGTCAGGTAGTCACCATAGCCTTCCGCCGCCATGTCGTCACGGTGGATGAAGCGGAGGGAGGCCGAATTGATACAGTAGCGCAGGCCGCCCCGGTCGCGCGGGCCGTCAGGAAAGACGTGGCCCAGATGGCTGTCGCCGTGTTTGCTGCGGACTTCGGTGCGCACCATGCCAAGGCTGGCGTCGCGGTGTTCGGTGACGTTGTCGATGGGTTTGGTGAAAGACGGCCAGCCGCAGCCGCTTTCGTATTTGTCGGATGAGGCAAACAGCGGCTCGCCCGAGACGATGTCAACATAGATCCCCGGTTCCTTGTTGTTCAAGAGCTTGCCGGTGCCGGGGCGTTCCGTCCCGCTTTCCTGTGTGACGTAGAACTCTTCGGGCGACAGGGTCGCGATGACGTCGGGGTTTTTGGTGTAGGTTGTCATGGTGGGCCACTCCCTTCTCTTCGGCCTTATGTGGTGCGGGCCCAGCGAATTGGAAGGGCGTGACCTGTCGGGATCGCGCACTATCTGTCTACCAGATATGCACCGGGAGGGTCATTATGCGCGCTTTTGTGGTTATGCTTTGTCTTTTAGCAGGACAGATGGCCAGCGCAGGTATGCGGGACGTCACCTTTCCATCGATAGACGGTGGCACGTTGGACATGTCGGAATGGGCGGGCAAACCGGTGCTGGTCGTCAACACGGCGTCGCAATGCGCGTTCACCCGGCAGTATGAGGATCTGCAGACCCTGTACGATACCTATCGTGATCGCGGCCTGGTCGTGCTGGCCGTGCCGTCGGATACCTTCCGGCAGGAGTTGGACAGCGCCGAGGAGGTCAGGGAGTTTTGCGAGATCGCCTTTGGTCTGGACATGCCGATGACGGACATCCTGCCGGTGAAAGGCAATGATGCGCATCCATTCTATCAGGCTGTGAAGGACGAAGTCGGCTTTGTGCCGCGCTGGAACTTCAACAAGATCCTCGTTGGTGCGGATGGCCAGGTGGTGGAAACCTGGGGCGCACAGTCCGCCCCGATGTCACGACCTGTGCGCCGCAGCATCGAGGCAGAACTGAACCGAGAGTGATGTTTAACCTTACGGCGAAGTACCGGTTGTTGTCGTGGTGCCAGTGCCGGTTGTCGTTGTTGCGGCGGCAGCTGCCATTGCTGCGCTGATTGCGGCCGCTGATGGAGGCGGCATGAGCGTTCCACCAAGCAACCCGCCGCTTGCTGACGGCGGAGGCGCTGTTACGGCTGGGCCGGGCGGAGGTGTTGGAGCGGCATCTTGAGCCGCAGCTGGCATTGCAAGACTTGAGAAGACCAGAGCGGTCGTAGCAAAGAAAGTGCGAAGCATTCTGAGGATACCTTCCGGTTGGGTTCAAGGTGCCCTTACGTTTGCTGACTGCGGGTAATGCGCAATAGCGCCGCACTGCAGCATTTGCGACAGGAGGCACCTCGCCGTTTTTGCAAGATGCACGTAGCGGAAGACCGCATGTTGCCGCGTTTTTTGTGTCGCATCGGGACGCTATGGCGCCATGGCCGATCTGTTTCACCCAAAGAAAAGGGCCTGCCGAAGCAAGCCCTAACTCATCTTTTGCAAAGTCGAACGGTGGTTACTAATTGCCCGTCGTCGTCGTTGTGGTCGTACCGTTGCTGCCGTTTGAAGCGACGGCAATGACGGCAATGCCGACGCCAACAATGGCTGCCGTTGCGGCGGGCGTCAGTGTGCCGCCAAACAGTTCGCCGCCTGTTGCGGGCGGCGGCGTGGTGGTCGCAGGCCCGGGTGGAGGTGTTTGAGCTGCATCCTGAGCCACTGCTGGCATCGCAAGTCCTGCGACGGTCAGAGCGGTCGCAGCAAAGAAAGTGCGAATCATTCGGAGGGTACCTTTTGGCTGGTCGAGATCATTCGCATAGGTTTCCCGCTGACACGCCATGTGCAAGGGCGCTGCACCGCAGCACTGGCGACAGGAGGCTCCTTGCCGTTTTTGTGCGGTGCGTATGGCGGAAGTTTGCGGGTGGCCGCGTCTTTCAAGGTGGTGAGGGACGCATGTGCGGATTGCGTGATCAAGGCACGTCGCAAAAAAGAAAGGGCCTGCCGAAGCAAGCCCTCTCAAGAATTTTGTTTAAGCTCAGACGCTTAATTATTGCGTTGTGGTGGTGGTCGAGGACGACGAACCGCCAGCGGCGATGGCCAGGCCGATCGTGAACGCAGCGGCCGCGCCAATCGGGGTGATTGTCAATGCGCCGGCTTCGCCTTGGCCAAGCTGGATCTCGGCACCCTGGCCGCCCGACACTGTCGAGTTCACAGGCACGTCTTGGGCCAGAGCTGCGGTGGATGTTGCTGCAACCAGAGCGGTCGCGGAAATCAGTTTCAATGCTTTGGTCATGATATGACTCCTATAACGTCTAAGTGAGGAAATAAGGCAATTTCAGGTAAAGTTCAATCTGCTTCGCTGCTCTGTCCCCATTTCTGATACATTTTTGCTGCACCGCGGAAAGGTGATCACTTTTTGAGCAAGCGGGTGCGGATATAGCCGAGCCCCGGCCCCGACCATTGGCGTGTCTGCCACACGGTCGCGTCACGTCGGTCCACCCAATAGTCAAAGGCGACGACCCCCTTCCAGCCGGTGCAGTTTTCCTGCAGGTGCACCACCGGGAAGGACCTGCCCACGATCACCAGGTCTTCGTTCCCGACCGTGCGCATTTCGCAATCAAGCGGGATTTCATCAATCCCGTTGTTCCCATTCTTGATATACAGCGTGTGCCGGCCGGATATCGGCGACCGTTGCTGGATCGCTTTGACAGCCGCGTCGGCGTCTACGGATCCGATGTCGTTGCTGACCCCTCGTGTTGCGGCGATCACGCCGTCCCGTACGATGATCTGCACGTCATCAGCGCTGCGCCATGTCCGGACGAGGCCCGGTCCCGCGTCGCGCCGTTCCGAGAAGGGCACCAGAAAAGCGGTTGCATTGCGGTTCTCGATCGTCACTTCGAGTGCGGGCACGGTCAGGCTCGCGATAAGGGCCGGTGTGAGCTGCGGCGGTGGCGCCACGTCCTGCCGCCCCGCGCGATATGCGTCGAGCACCGATCGGAACTGGCTGGCCTGCGTGTTCTGTTCGTCGGTGCCGCCAGAGCAACCCGCAACCAAGAGAGACGCGCAAAGTGCGAGGGACTTCAGCCCGTTCATCATTCCCAGACCCTTCCCCAATCTGCATTCAGGTCTGTGATGTGACCGGTGCGGATTTGTTCATAGAGACGACCCGAAACGCTCAACCGTGCGCCACCATCCCGTTGCACCGGCCGGATGGTTGTCGAGACTGTTTGTCGGCTGGGTTGGCCGATAAACCAGCTGGTCGGGATGGTGATGTTGATCCCCTTGTCGAACGAGCCTTCGCCGAACTCTTCTGAACTGACATCTGTCAGGGTAAAGAAGCCGCCGACGCGCCAGCCGTTTGCGAATTGACGCTCAACCGTGAAGGTTGCGCCCACATCCCCGGCCAGGTAGCGGCCCACGTCGACCTGGCCGTAATAGCCTTTGCCGAAATCGTAATAGGCCGAGATATGTCCCGTTGCGACGTCATAGTCCTGGAAGCCAAATTGCTGGTCAAAATCGCGTTGTCGGACATAGTTCGCCTCGACCCCCAGGCCAAGCTTGCTGCTGGCGGGCTTCCAAAGGAATTCAGCCGAGACGCCGCCAAAGAATTGTTCAAGGTAACCCGCCGTGACGCGCGCATAGGTGTTCTTGCCCGTCTTCCACTGGCGCGAGACGAACAGGTTTTCGATCGTCGTGTCGGCGGCCTGGGCATAGAGCAGGGCGTCGGTGCGCACGCGTGGCAGCACCGAATTGGAGGGGCGGCCGCTGTCGATGTTGCCGGCGAGCCGGTGCCGAACCTCACCGCTGGCCAGCCAACCGGGGGCGAAGCGGTATTGGGCCTGGGCCGAGATGCCGACGTCAAACCGTACCGGACGATCCGGGTCGAAATAGCTGGGGCGCAGGAAAGGTCCGAGCGAGTAGCTGAACCGCGGATAGGCCTGTGTTCCGTCAATTGCGCCCTCGGGCGCGCGGGGTGCCGCGTCGGACAGTTCGGATGCGGCAAGCAACGCGTTGGCCGCGTCGGGCCGGAATTCGAGCGTTTCGAGATCGCGCCGCGAAATGGTCGTGGTGGACAGTGCCAAGCCTTCGTTCATCAGGACAATGTCGAAGACTTCGACCGACGGCGGCAGCTGGCGTGCGAGCGCGCGTGCCGTCCGGCCCACAACGATGGCAAGGTTAGCGTAGCGTGAGCTGGACACACGCGCCTCTGCCCGGTTGGCCGTGACTTGCAGGCTTTCGAGGCGAATGCCGTCTTCGGTCAATTCGGGCTCAACGACATCGCGCAGGATCATGGGTGCGCTTTGCGAGGCGGCCCATGCCGTGTCATAGGATTGCGGGTTTGCCTCCCGCGTGGGGCGGACGATGATGGGGCGCGGGCCCGCCAAGGTGAAAGGCGTGGCGGGGGTCTTGGGGTTGAACTGTATTTGCGCGTTCACACCGATCTCGGAGCCGTAAAGGTAGTATGCCCCCAGCCGGATCGCGTTGGTCCACTGATACTCGACCCCGAAATTGATCCGCGAGTCGCGTTCGAACACGCCTCGCGACGTTTCGGCGACATAGGCGTCGGGCGAATATTCCAGCTTGAAGCCGAGACGGTCGCTATATTGCCATTCGATCCCGCCGAACGGGGAGACCGGGCCGCGGAACCACTGATCGGTCGCAAGCTCGCCGCCGGTGCCGTTCGGGTCAAATGCAGGGCGGTCACCCCCCGAGAGAGAGCCGATGGAGCCTGACGAGCCCAGACGACCCCAGCCCAGACCTGCCGTCACCTTGGCGCGGCCGGGCAGGCGGAAGGGTCGAATGAAGTTTTTGGTCGCGACGACGTATTCGCCCGCATAGATACCGGTGCCTGCAAAATCCTGCAGACCGACGCTGACTGCCGGGCGGTACTGCCGTTCCTTGAGCAGCAGATAGCGGAAGTCAAAGCTGCGGTCGCGATAGGTGTCGAAGCCGTCCGAGTTCCAATCCTGAATGCCGATATAGCGGAAACTCGCACTGATCCGTGGCGAGAACTGGAAAGACAGTGTCGTGCGGGTTTGACCGCCAAAATGTGACACCCCAAGCGCCAATTGGCCGTCTGGCATCGCCTCGCCTGATGGTGTGTCGATGAGGCCAGGCAAACCGTAGAAGTTGAGTGTCGGCGCGGATGTGATGACCTCGCGCTTTGGGGCTTCGCTGTTCTGTGCGGTGGCAAACGGGGTGGCCATTGCAACAGACAGGCCGCCAAGGCCGGCCAAAACAAGCGATCTTATCCGCAAAGGCATGTGTTCACTGTCCGGTCGTTCTCAAATCGTTGGCGTCATTAAACATGGGCGTATGCGTTAAACAATCTTGCAGGCGCGGGGCCGCCAAACTAGCGGAAAAGCGCGGCTTTCAAGATACAGGCGCAATGAACTCGCGGTTTTCACCGGCTGTTTCCTTGGGTGCGCTATACCCTTCGACCCAGCGCTTGACCGTGGCCCGGGCGGCAGCCTCGTCGCTGGCCGCAAGGGCATGGCGCAGGGAGCGCATGGCCGACGCCACTTCGATCTCGCTCAGACCCTCTTCGTTGGTGAAAAAGATCTTTTTGTGGCCGGTGCCGACCTGGGTGCCGCTCAGTGTCAGCTCTTCGGTCATTTTCTCGCCTGGGCGCAGACCGGTGAACTCTATCTCGATATCGCCATCCGGGTTATGGACGTCGCGGACGGTGAACCCCGCGCTTTCGATCACCTGCCGCGCCAGCTGTTCGATTTTCACCGGTTTGCCCATGTCGAGCACGAACACCTCGCCGCCTTTGGCCATGGACCCTGCGCGCAGGACCAGATTGACTGCTTCTTGCACCGTCATGAAGAAGCGTGACACGTCGCGGTGCGTCACCGTCAGGGGGCCGCCGCGCCGCAATTGTTCCTGAAACAGCGGCACGACCGAGCCCGAGGACCCAAGCACGTTACCGAAGCGGACGATGGAGAATTTCAGACCCTTGGGCGCCGCGACACGATTGGCAATGTCCTGAACAACCAGTTCCGCCAGACGCTTTGATGCGCCCATCATGTTGGTGGGGCGCACGGCCTTGTCCGATGAAATCAGCATGAAGCGTTCCACGCCTGCCTCTGCCGCTTCGGTGACAAGGGTTTGTGTCCCAAGCGCGTTGTTGGCCAAACCTGCGAGCGGGTTGTATTCGACAAGCGGCACGTGCTTGTACGCGGCGGCGTGCAGAACGACCTCGATCTCGTGGTCTGCGAGGACACGGCGCACCTGACGCGCATCGGTCACCGAGCCCAGAAGCGGCACGATTTCGATATCGCTGCCCTCGGCCAATTGGGTCAATTCCTGATGGATTTGATAGAGCGCGAGTTCGCTCAGCTCATAGAGCACGATCTTTTTCGGATGATATTCAAGCACCTGGCGGCTGAGTTCCGAGCCGATGGACCCGCCCGCGCCAGAGATCAGAACACGGCGTCCGACATAGGCCTCTCCACCGCCATCTTGCGGGGTCATCACCTCATCCCGGCCCAGGAAGTTGCGCGCATTCACCGGTGTCAGCTTGTCGACCAGTGCTTCCTCGCCGATCAGTTGCGAGAAGGAAGGCAAGGTTTGCACCTCAAGCCCCATCTTTTGCAGGCGGCGCGCGATTTGCATCTGCTTGGGGTGGCTTTGCGACGGGATCGCCAGCAGCACGCGGTCGATGCGCCCCTCGGCCACGATTTCGGCAATGCGGACGGGGCTGTAGACCGGAAGGCGCAGGACACTGACGCCTTGCAGCGCCTGGTTGTCGTCCACAAAGGCAACCGGTTCGATCTGTTCGTGGCTCCGCAGTGCCGAGACAAGCTGCATCCCCGTTGTGCCTGCGCCGTAGATCAGAACGCGGCACCGATCTGTTCCCTTCCGGTAGAGTGCCAGAACCACTTGCAGCAGGATTGCCCGGCTCATAATCGAAAAGACGAAGAAAGAGATGCCAAAGGTGATCTGGGTCGACAGGGGCAGCGGCATGTTCGCCGCCGCTGTCAGCAGTGTGGATGTCATCGCCAGAAGGCAGGAGAACACGCCTGTCCTGCCGATGGACCCGGTGTCGTAGTCGTTGAGTGTGGACGTGGAGATGCACAGCCAAAGGGACAGGGCCACGGCGACGACCAGCATGTAAGGCAGCACAGGCAGATAGGTGACAAAGCTGTCCCACGCGGTTTGCGTCGAAAGGTTCAGGCTGAAAGCAAAGAGAAGTGCGGCAGGAATGAGGCCCGTATCAATCGCGATCAGAATGTTTCGTTTCTGTGTGCGCGAAAGCGACTTGAGCAGATTCAACATGTTGCCCCCTTGGTCCCTCGCCCTTTGTAGGCTGCGGTCACCGGTATCATCCTTACGTATCAAATTCGTGCCGCCATTTTGCAGTTGCAGAAAAACTGAACGGATTTGCAGCGGAAAAGTGCCAAAAAATGCTTATTTATTGTGCAGGTTCGGCAGATTCTTACACATAATTAACGATTCGATAAGGGTTTGAGCCAGTTTCATCGTCGCCTAAACAGGTTGCCGATGGTTTGGAAGACAAGGTCGAAGTCGTAGCATGTGCTTTGATTCCGTTGGTAGATCATGTCCAGCCGCGCCTTTCGCGGCACGCAGACCTTGCAATATATGTCGTCGGTTTCTTCGGCTGTGTCACATCGCGCCAGCAGCTGCCCCTCGTGTTTGTGGAAGCGAATCGTTGCAAGGCCGGTGACACCGGGGCGGGATTGCAAAACCTTGCCGTAAATGTCGGGAAAGCGTTCGACATATTCGCGCAGCGGTGGCCGGGGGCCGACAAAGGACAGGTCCCCCTTGAGGATGTTCCAGAGCTGCGGGAACTCATCAAGCCGCTTGGCCCGCAGTTTCGCACCCAGGGGCGTGATCCGGGTATCCTTGTGCCCACCCGACACGCCCTGATCGGCGTCGACCACCGTCATCGTGCGGAATTTCCACAACCCGAAACTTTCAGTCGGGGTTTTCATCCGTTCCGCCACATAGAACAGCGGGCGCCCCTGTTTCCGCCAGATCACCCAGATCAGGTACAGGATGATCGGCCCGAGGATGATCACAAGCAAGCTGGCAAAGAACAGATCAAAGATGCGTTTGCGCCAGGTCATAGGGTTCCCTTGGTCTTCCAGTCCTGCACGATACCCGATGCTGTGCTGTCTGTCGCGGTGAAGGACACAAGCTGTTCCAGCCGGGATGTGTCGAGATGCACTTTTGCGATTGTCTGCGCCGTTGCCGGGCGCGGTTGCCAGTCAAGCCCGGCGGCGTCGAGCAGGTCTCCCATCGCCACAACGGCGGGTGCCGCAATATTCACGACTGCGGGCAACTCTGCTGACCCTGCGAGCGTGTGCAGTACATGTGCCAGCTTGGCCGGCCCGATATAGCTGCGTGCGGGTGTGCGTCCATCGGGGAACTGGTCCAGTGTGAAGCCCGGTTTCCAACCGCCAAGGATCGCGTCGGCCCCTGCCACGTTGCCAAGCCGCAGCACCGTGCTGGGGTTCTGGTGCGCGCGGGCCATCCGTTCCATCGCAAGTTTGGCGGCGGCGTAGTCGCTTTGCGGTGATGTCGGGCCGGTCTCGGACAGCGCGCCGGGCAGTGCGCCGTAAACGGCGGCGGATGAGAATAGGAAGACGTGCGCGCCTTGGGCCGCATCCAGTGTTTGTCGGGCAAGGGTGACGTTCAGGTCCATCGGCTGATCACTGCCCGGCGTCACACCGGCAAGGCAGAACACCGCGTCTGCCCCCGTCAGGACGTCGGTCAGCTGCGCCGCGTCATGGATGTCGACCGTCTCTCGGGTGGTCCATTCCGCGGTTCCTGGCCATCGCGGGCGCAGTAGGCGCCCGAGTTTGCCGCCGGAGCCGAGGATCACCGTCCGCATGGGTCAGCCCATCGCGATTTGTTTGTCGGCAGGCACGAGCGCGTTGATCTGTCGAATATGCTCGGGCAGGCAGACCGTTTCGAAGTCGTAGGTGTCGACCACATGTTGCCGCGCGGCTGGTCCAAGATGCGCATAGTCACGCGGCTTGGCCAGAACATCGGCGATCTGCGCTGCAATCGCTTCGGGGTCGAAGAAGTCGACCAGAAGGCCGGTTTCCCCATGTGTGATCGCCTCGCGCACCGGGGCCACGTCGCTGGCGACGATTGTGGCCTCCATCGACATGCTTTCCAGCAGCGACCATGACAGCACGAAGGGCATCGACAGATAGAGGTGGCAGGAACTGATCTGGACAATCGACTGATAGCTGTCAAACGGCACCTGGCCCAGAAAATGCAGCCGGTCCCAGTCGATCAGGTGGCCGACCTCGGCCTCCATCTCGCCGCGCAGGCCGCCGGGGTGCTTGCTTTTGCCACCATAGGACACGTCGTTGCCGCCGATCACGAGGATACGCGCATTGGGCCGCGCATTCTGGATGTGCGGCACGGCGCGCATGAACTGATGGTAGCCGCGCGTCGTCTCGAGGTTGCGGGACATGAAGGTGACGATCTCATCCTTGCGGGTGAGCGGACGGCCGATCCGCCCCAGCGTCACCTGCGCCTTTTTGTTTGGCTTCAGCTTGTCGGTGCGGATGCCGTCGTGACAGACGTAGATCTTGTCATGGAACTGCTTGGGAAAGCGGTCGCGCTGCCAGTAGGTCGGGCTGTGGGCCACATCCACGACGTTGATATTGACCTGCGGCACCACGTTGTGGCCGTGCATGATGAAAGGGGCGTGTTCGCTGACCGGGCTTTCGGGGTCAAACCCGACCGGACCGCCGTGGACCGAATAGTAGTACTCGAAAAAGCCGATCATCGGTGTATTCGGCAGCACCTCGCGGAAAAAGGTCATTTCGCCCCAGCCGACATGTCCGATCACGATGTCCGGGCTGAAGCCGCTGTCCACGATCTCGCGCAGCGCCATGACGGCGCCAAAACCGTTGCCTGCTGCATTCTCCCATGTGCGCGACAGACCATAGGCGTCTTCCTTGGCGGTGTGGTGCGTCTTGTACTTGACCGTCTTCACACCGGCGAATTCAGGCGCGTTCTTGCGCTGTGTCAGGAACACGATCTCATGCCCGCCTTGCGCCGCGAGCCATTGGATCAGTTCGCGGTACTGCCCCGGCATATTCTGGTGCACAAACAGTAATTTCATAAAACAACGCGTCCCTTTTTTGCCTGTAGATAACGCGCGCCGTGCCGCATCGCAATCACCGCTAAACCGGCCACATCGACCCGGTGCCGCGCTTTTCCTGACCGGGGCTCAGGCCGAAGGTGCCCCGGTAACTTTTCGAGAAATGCGAGAGCGACCGGAACCCGCAGGCGACGCAGATATCCGTCACGCTCATACTGGTTTGGCGCAGCAGTCCGCGCGCCTTTTCCAGCCGCAGTTGCAGGTAATGCCGCTTGGGCGACATGCCCAGATGCTTGGCAAAGAGCCGTTCCAGCTGCCGCGTGCTCAGCTCGATCAGGTCGGCAATCTCGTCCGGGCGCAGAGGATCTTCGAGGTTGTTTTCCATGATTTGCAGCGCCAGACCCAGCTTCCCATGCGCCATGTCGGGCCGGGCGCGCCGCGACAGCCGTTGTCCGTGGCTGGCCGCGCGCGGATCGGTATAGACCATCTGGTCGGCCACCCATGTGGCGAGGTCGATGCCGTAGTCATCCTTGATCCGGTCCAGCATCATGTCCATGGACGCGGCCCCGCCGGCGGTCGTGAAAATACGCCCATCTTTGGAATAGAGACTGTTTTCGATGATGACATCGGGCAGCAATTCGATCAGCGCATCGCGGTATTCCCAATGGGTCGTCACCGTCTTGCCCGCCAGCAATCCGGCGAGCGCGAGGGTATACGTGCCCGACGACAGCGCGCCGAAATCCATGCCCTTGCGCGTTTCGCGTCGCAGCCAGTTGAGGATGGGGCACGTGCTGCCTTCGGCGGCGCGGCTGCCTGCGCAGACCACAAGTGTTTCGTCGCGCGCCAGCTCTGGCAGGGCTGCGTCAACGGTCGTCGTGATCCCGTTATAGGCGGGCACCGGATCGCCCGTTTCGCCGATGACCCGCCAGGCATAGAAGCTCTGGCCCGAGGGGTGCCGGTTGGCGAGGCTGAGCGCCTCGAGCGCGCAGGCAAAGCCCAGTTGGGAATAGCCGGGGATCAGAAGAAAGGCATAGCGCCTAGGCGTCGTCGCCTCAGGCGGCAAGGGCGGCGTCCAGGAGCGCACGCACCTTGCGGGCATAGGGTTCGTTCACCAGCCGGGCCACCTCATCGCCGTTCTTCATCACCAGCAGTGTGGAGCGGCGTTCGACCTTGAGCCGCTGGGTCATTTGTGACGGTCCGAACGTGTCCCAGTCCACGTCAAGGAATGTGAGGTCGGTATAGGCCGGGTTTTCGGCCAGAGCGTCGGCAATCAGGTCCGCCTTGATCTGGCAGGTCAGCGACCATGTGGCACGGAAATTCATCACCACCGTCTTGTCCGTGTCGCGCAAGCTGCGCCAGACGGCCGGCGTGAACGTCTTGGCCGGATAGGCGGCGTGGGCGCCCCCCGCAATGGCGAGCGCTGCGGCCGATAAAATGAATTTGCGGCGGTGCATCAAATGGGCTCCGATCCCTGAAATGTTGGCCCACAATATGGTCGGTGTCGTGCCGCGCAAGTGAAAGCGTGTCAGCTTTTGACCTGTCGTGACACTTGTACCGCAAGAATGCCCACCGTGATGATGGCGACGCCCAGAATGTCCTGCGCACCCAGCCGTTCGCCCAGCAGTGCGGCGGCAATGGCGACCCCGAAAAACGGGTTGAGGAAGTGGAAGGTCGCCGCCTTTGTTGCGCCAATCCGCGCCACAAGGGCGAACCAGATCCAGGTGGCGACAAGGCCGGGTATGAACACGGTATAGGTGAAGGCGGCAAAGAGGGCGGGTGTCGGTGTCACCTCGATCGTTTCGATCAGGGCAGAGACGATGCCCAGCACGATCGCCCCCACGAACATCTGCAACCCCACCACCATCATCAGGTTGCCACCCGACGACATGGTGCGCATCGACAGTGTCGCGATGGCCAGCGCCACAGCGGCGATCACGCAGAGCGCCACGCCAAAGACGTCGACGCCGGCATCCAGCCGCGCTGACATGATCAGGATGACGCCCGCGATCCCAAGGACCAGGCCGATGACCCCTAGCGGCGGCAGCTTGTCCCGGAACACCACCCATCCGGCAAAGGCGACCATCAGCGGCATAGTTGACGCGATGATAGAGGCGAGCGACGCCTCGACCGTTTGCATGGCGTAGAAGTTGAGGCCGAGGTAGATCGCGTTCTGGCACAGGCCAAAGATCAGCGTCGCCCGCCACTGGTCACGCGTCAGCTTCCAAGTCTGCCCCATCATGCGGGCGACGGCCACACCGATCAGTCCGGCCATTAAAAAGCGCAGCGATGATGCGGCGAGCGGTGGCGCGTGCGTGACGATGATCCGGGCGGAGGTAAAGGCAGACGACCAGATCAGGGCAAAGGTCAGGCCCATCAGAAGTGCGCGGATGTCCATGACCGGTCCTTTGGCGTGTCCGCGGACGTTCGGGCAATTCGGGCCCGGATGCAAGGCGGCGATCACGACCCTTTGCGGTGCATGTGATCGGCGACCGGTCCATGCTGGCGCAGACGTAAAGGAGCCTGCCCATGACCTTGACCCGCCGCGCCTTTGGGGGCCTGACCCTCTCCGGTGCTTTGTTGCCCCGTGCCGCCCTGTCGCAAGCGCTGTCACCGCTGCACGCGATGCGCGCGCCGTTGTCTGCACCCACGACCGAATTTGAGGCGGCGCTGACGTGGATGGAGGAGCGTGGATCGCCCGACATGGCCGCCGCTCTGATCACCGCCCTGCGCTTTTCCCGGTCGCGCGGCCCGCAGATTGCCGAGACGCTGACGGCGATCACCGGCGAGGATTACTTTACCGACTGGTTTCAGTGGATGCTGTGGCAGGAACGCAATCCGCAGATCACGCCGCACGCCGATTTTCCGACCTACAAGCGCGAGGTGATGCTGCGCATCGACGACAATTTCGACCTGTTCCTGCGGCCTGAGGACATACGGCCTGACCGGATGCGCATCCGGCTGGAAGAGATCACATGGGGCGGGGTGGTCAAGGACGGGATCCCGTCGCTGGACAATCCCCAACTGATCCCGGCGGGTGAGGCGGAGTATCTGCGCGGCGACGATCTGGTCTTTGGCGTGTCGATCAACGGCGATGTGCGCGCCTATCCCCTGCGGATCATGGGCTGGCACGAGATGTTCAACGAGGTAATCGGCGGCGTGCCGGTGGCGCTGGCCTATTGCACGCTTTGCGGCTCCGGCATCCTGTTCGAAACGGACGTGCCGGGGCGGTCCGCGCCGCTTGTCTTTGGGTCATCCGGGTTCCTTTACCGGTCCAACAAGTTGATGTTCGACCGGGAGACGCATTCGCTGTGGAACCAATGGACGGGCAAGCCGGTGGTCGGCCCCCTTGTGGACAGCGGGATTGAGCTGAGGCAGCGCCCGGTGGTCATCACGACGTGGGACAGCTGGAAAGCGTCCAATCCGGGGACCATGGTCCTGAGCCTGAACACCGGGCACCGCCGCGATTATGGGTCGGGCGTCGTCTACAACGACTATTTCGCCTCGCCCGATCTGATGTTTCCGGCGCAGGTGGATCAGGGGCGACATGCGCAGAAAGACTATGTCTTTGCCGTACGCCAGTTCGGCGCGGCGCGGGCCTGGCCGCTAAAGGCGTTTGGCGGGCGCCCGATCATCAATGACGCGATTGCGGACACGCCGCTGTTGCTGATCGGCGATGTCGGCAAACGCAGCGTGCGCGCCTATGAACGCGGGGATCGGACATTCACGCAGTCGGGTAGCAAGATCGCGGATCAAACTGGCGCCGCATGGCGTGTGACCGAAGACGCGCTTCTGGGCCCGGATGGGGCGCGGCTGGACCGTGTGGCGGGGCATATCAGCTACTGGTTTGCGTGGGACAACTATCTGGGCGATGCCGCGACGGTTTATGACGGCTGAACGAAAAAGGGCCGCCCTATGGCGACCCTGAAGTCTGTCGAAAGACGTGCGCTTATTCGTTCACGCTGTCTTTCAACGCTTTGGCGATGGTCATTTTGACGACCTTGTCCGCCTCTTTTTTGAACTGTTCGCCGGTGGCGGGGTTGCGCACCATGCGCTCGGGACGCTCGCGGCAATAGATCTTGCCGACGCCCGGCAGGGTCACGGCGCCGCCGCCCGACACTTCCTTGGTGATCAGGCCGCAGATCGCGTCCAGAGCGCCGCCTGCGGATTTCTTGTCTGTTCCCATTTCTTCGGCCAGCGCGGCGACGAGTTGGGTTTTTGTCATTGGTTTTGCCATTTCATGGTCTCCTTCGTCTGCCCGACAACTTGGGCCTCTGAACCGTTGTATAACGGAATGTTGTGCGAACACACAACGAATAGTGGCCCATGGCAACCCGAAATAAGGGGTTTTCCGCTGTTTTTCGCCGTTTGAAGCCTGTCACGGGCCTGTTACGAGCCTGTTACAGGAAGGCGGTTTCCTCGAACGAGCGCAATTTCCGGCTGTGGATGCGTTCCAGCGGCATGGTGCGCAGATGCTCCATTGCGCGGATTCCGATCATCAGATGGCGCGCGACCTGTTCCTTGTAGAAGTTCGAGGCCATGCCCGGCAGCTTCAATTCGCCGTGCAGCGGCTTGTCAGAGACACAGAGCAGCGTGCCATAGGGGACGCGAAAACGGTAGCCGTTGGCCGCGATCGTCGCGCTTTCCATATCCAGCGCGATGGCGCGGGATTGGGACAGGCGCTGCACCGGTCCGTGCTGGTCGCGCAGTTCCCAGTTGCGATCATCATAGCTGGCAACTGTGCCGGTGCGCATGATGCGTTTCAGTTCATACCCCTTAAGCTGCGTGGTCTCGGCCACCGCTTCTTCCAGCGCGATCTGGATTTCGGCCAGCGCCGGGATCGGCACCCACGGCGGCAGGTCGCTGTCGAGCACGTTGTCCTCACGCAAGTACGCATGGGCGAGGACAAAGTCGCCAAGGGCCTGAGAGTTGCGCAGGCCCGCGCAGTGGCCGACCATCAGCCACGCATGGGGGCGCAGGACGGCAATGTGGTCTGTGGCTGTCTTGGCATTGGACGGCCCGACGCCGATGTTGACCAGCGTGATGCCCGACCCGTCCGCACGTTTCAGGTGGTAGGTCGGCATTTGCGGCATCTTGGGGCTGGTGGGCAGGTCCTGATCGCCTGCCGTGATCTCGGCATTGCCGGTTGACACGAAAGATGTGTAGCCGCTGTCCGGGTCATCGAGTTGGGCGCGGGCGTAGGCTTCGAATTCCGAGACGTAGAACTGGTAGTTCGTGAACAGCACGTGGTTCTGGAAGTGATCGGCATCGGTCGCCGTATAGTGCGCAAGCCGCGCCAGCGAATAGTCGATGCGCTGGGCGGTAAAGGGGGCAAGCGGGCCGATGCCGTCCGCAGCCTCGTATGTGCCGTTGACGATGTCGTCGTTCGTGTTGCTGAGGTCCGGCACATCGAACACATCGCGCAGCGGGAACGCCGCCGCACCCTGTTGCGGCACGGTGATGTTGGGGTTGTTGGCCACCGCGAAATGCACCGGCATGGGCGTGTTGGAATAGCCGATTTCCACCGGCTGCCCGTGGTTGGTGATCAGCAGGCCGATCTGCTGCGTCAGGTAGTTTGCAAACAGGTCGGGCCGTGTGACGGTGGTGGCATAGGTGCCGGGATCCGCCACGTGGCCAAAGCTGAGCCGCGTATCGACTTGGGCATAGGACGAGGTGGTAAAGCGGATTTCCGGATAGTAGGCGCGCACGCGTCCCTCAGGCGCGCCATGCTCCATCGCGTGCTGGAATTGCTGGCTCAGGAACTGGACCGCCTCGTCATAAAGCTCGCGCAGTTGGTCCACAGCTTCTTGTGCGTCGTGGTATTCGGTGTGGCCGTGACCGGCCTGTTCAAGTGTTCTCATGTTGTTGGCTCAAGGACTGGAATGAAATCAAACGTGCGGACATCGACCAGTCCCAGGTCGGAGATGCGCAGTTCAGGAATAACGACAAGCGCCAGCAGCGAATGCTGCATGTAGGCGTTGTTCAGGGTGCAGCCGCATTGGGTCATGGCCTGGACCATCTGGTCGGCCTTGGCTGCGACCTCGCGCGCGGGGCTGTCGGACATGAGGCCCGCGATGGGCAACTCGACCAGCGCCAGTTCTTCGTCATCGCGGAAGATGGTGATGCCCCCCCCGACCTCGGCCAGCCGGTTGGCGGCCAGTGCCATCTGGTCCCGGTCGGTGCCCACGACGATCATGTGGTGGCTATCATGCGCCACGGTCGAGGCCATGGCCATCCGGCCCTCGTAGTTGAAGCCGGACACCAGCGCATTGGCCACGCCACCCGTCGCCTGGTGTCGTTCGACCAACGCGATCTGGCAGGTGTCGCCGTGGCTTTCGACCTTACCGTCGCTCACGGGCATATCGCGCTTGAGCGCCTTTGTTGGGGCCTGGTTTTCCACGACGCCGATGACGTTTGCAGTGACGGAATTGCGCCCTTCAGGCGCCGCAATCTCGAAGTCTGCGGCGGTTTTGGGGTCGCCCATATTGACCGTCTGCCGTGCTTTGGTCGGCCAGTCGAGATGCGGGCATTCTGCGGTTAATTCACCGTTGATAGAGACTGTTTTTCCGCGCGCGATGACCTGTTCGATGGGGAGGGCTTTGAGGTCGGATGTCAGGATCACATCCGCCCGGCGTCCCGGCGTCAGCGATCCGATCTCACGCTCCAGCCCGAAATGCGTGGCCGTATTGATCGTCGACATCTGTAGCGCCACCAGCGGGTCGCAGCCACACGAGATGGCGTGCCGCACGACGCGGTTCATGTGCCCGTCATTCACCAGCGTGCCGGAATGGCAATCGTCGGTGCACAGGATCATGTTGCGTGGGTCGAGACCCTTTTGCGTGATGGCGGTGATCTGCGTTTCGACGTCATACCATGCGCTGCCCAGGCGGATCATCGACCGCATGCCCTGACGCATCCGCGCGATGGCGTCAGCCTCGCACGTGCCTTCGTGATCGTCGGCGGGGCCACCGGCGACGTAAGCCGCAAAATCAGACCCTAAATCGGGCGAAGCATAGTGCCCGCCCACAGTCTTGCCGGCCCTTTGGGTCGCGGCAACCTCGGCCAGCATCTGCGGATCGGCATTGGCCATGCCGGGAAAGTTCATCATCTCGCCCAGCCCGATGATGCCGGGCCATGCCATCGCCTCGGCCACGTCCTCGGCGCTGATCTCGTACCCTGTCGTTTCCATCCCGGGCGCCGACGGCGCGCAGGACGGCATCTGGGTCCAGATGTTCACGGGCTGCATCAGCGCCTCGTCATGCATCAAACGGACCCCTTCGAGGCCGAGGACATTCGCGATCTCGTGCGGGTCGGTGAACATGGTGGTGGTGCCGTGGGGGATGACGGCCGCGGCGAACTCGGCGGGGGTTAGCATACCCGATTCAATGTGCATGTGCCCGTCGCACAGGCCGGGGATCATGTAGCGGCCCTTGGCCTCGATCACTTCGGTGTCCGGCCCGATCTGGGCGCCGGCATCCGGCAGTACACAGGCGATACGCCCCTGTTTGATGGCGATGTCGTGGTCCGGTAGCGCCTCGCGCGTATGAACATTCACCCAGATGCCACCGCGAATGACGGTGTCGGCAGGCGCGCGGCCCGCGGCGACATTCACCAGATCGGGGGCAACATCAGGCCAGGCTGGGAAGGGGGCGGAAGAAAGGTCGTGTTCCATGACCCAATATTTCACCGGGCCATGGGGCCTGCAAGTGATATTCCGATGACAGCGCAAGGAACCGCCACGGGGCGTGCGCGTTCTGCCTGCATGTCTTTGCACGTAGAAATTCCCGACAGTCTGATCTGGTATGCCGATGACCAGCCGGGGATCACGCGCAGGCGGGCGGGTCGGGGGTTCAGCTATATCGCCCCCGACGGCACGCGCATCGACAACGGGGCAGAGCGGAAGCGGATCGAGGCGCTTGCCGTGCCGCCCGCATACGAAGACGTTTGGATCAGCCCGCGTGCCAACGGCCATCTGCTGGCGACCGGCTATGATGCGCGGACGCGCAAGCAATACCGCTATCATCCGGACTACATGACCTTCCGCGCGCAGACCAAGTTCGACGATCTGGCCACCTTTGGACAGGCCCTGCCCCGCATCAGGCGGCGCGTGCAGGAGACGCTGACCCAAAGCGCCCGGGACGAAGAGTTCGCCATCGCCGCCACCCTGCGCCTGATGGACAAGGTGTCGCTGCGGGTGGGCACGCCCGATTATGCGGCTGACAATGACACCTATGGCGCGACCACCCTGCGCGCGCGGCATGTGCGCCTCGATGGCAATCGCGTGCGGCTCGACTATCGCGCCAAGGGTGGGCAGCGGGTGCGCAAGCAGTTCAGTGACCGCACCCTGAACCGGGCGCTGGAACAGATGGGCGATCTGCCGGGTGGTGCATTGATGCAGTACGAGGACAATGCTTGCACTGTCCGCCAGCTCGGGCCGGAACAGGTCAACGCCTGGTTGCGCGATGCAACGGGGCGCGAGGGACTGACGGCCAAGACGTTCCGCACCTGGAACGGCTCGGCCTCTGCACTTGATGCAGTCCTGCGCGCGGACGGGCCTGTGACGATAAAGGAGATGGCCGAAGCCGCTGCCGAAATCCTGCACAACACGCCGACAATTGCGCGCAACAGCTACATCCACCCCGAAGTGATCGCGCTGGCAGGTGCAGATACGCGCTTGGACATTCCCGACCGCCCTGTCGGCTTGCGCGTGGCCGAGCGCGCGCTTCTGGCCCTTTTGGCTTGATCCAACTGCACCACGCCGTGCAGGCTTTGCCCCAAAGCATCGGAGAAGCCGCATGACCGTCACACAGATTCGCCCGAACATGGACAATTGGCAGGAACGCGTCGACCTGGCCGCCGCCTTTCGCTGGACGGTGCGCCTGAACATGCACGAGGCGGTGGCCAATCACTTCTCGCTCGCCATCAACGACGCCGGCACAAAGTTCCTGATGAACCCCAACCAGATGCATTTTTCGCGCGTCAAGGCGTCGGACCTGATCGTGGTCGATGCGAATGACCCTGCCAGCATGGAAGGCCCTGACGCGCCAGACCCGACAGCCTGGGGCCTTCATTGCGGGATGCACCGCCACTGCCCCCACGCCCGCTGCGCGATGCACGTCCATTCACCTTATGCCACCGCGCTTGCGGCACTGGCTGACAGCACCTTGCCCCCCGTTGATCAGAACGGGTGCATGTTCTTCAATCGGGTGGTCGTAGATGAACACTATGGCGGGCTGGCCTTCGAAGAAGAGGGAGAACGCTGTGCCAAGCTCTTTGATGATCCCAAAAAGAAAGTCATGGTGATGGGCAATCACGGCATCATGGTGATTGGCGATACGGTGGCCGAAACCTTCAACCGGATGTTCTATTTCGAGCGTGCCTGCCAGACGTATCTGTTGGCCTTGCAGACGGGCAAGCCGCTGCGCATGATCCCGGATGATGTGGCCGAAAAGACGGCGCAAGAGATCGAGGATTATCCCGAACAGGATCTGCGCCATCTGGCGGAACTCAAGGCCATTCTGGACGAGGAAGGGTCAAACTACGCCAGCTGATGACCTTTCAGGCGGCGCGTTGATCGACCAGGGTTGTCGCCTCGAACGCGCTGAGCGCGTGATAGGCCGGGTGCGCATGTTCCGGCAGCAGGCGACTTGGGACATCTGACAGAATACTGGCATCCAGTCGTGCTTTATCGCGTCGTATGCGCCCGATAAACAGACTTTCAAGCGCGCAACCTGCGGCCATCAGCGCCTCGTGCCCGGGCAGGATCACCTGCATATATTCTACGGTGTTACCGGCGCTGATCCGGCAAGCACCCTTGCCGTTGATCAAATGTTTTGCGGCCACGACGACCGCTTCCTGACCAAAGGTGTATTCGACCTCTGATCCGCGCAGAACGAGGCGCTGTTCCGGTGCAACCACGATGTCGCGCTGCAGTCCGAAATGGGGCGCGCGCAAGCGGATGGGGGCAAAGCTGCCGCGTGCGGGCACCGTATGACTGACCGCATGCAGGACAGGCACAATTGCACCCGTGTCAGTGATTACCGTGTCGCCGCGGCGCAGGCTGCCCGCCGGTCTGTAGCCGCCGGGCGTTGCAATGGGTGTGGCGGGATGCACCGATGGCGTGGGGCCAAGCGGCTGTATATCGGTGCTGATGCCCGCAAACAGGACCTCGTCTGCAAGGGTGCGCGCTTTACCGGCCAGCATCAGGTCGCGCATGTCATCCGCAACCAACGGGCGCGGAAGATGCACGTGCCGTTGGCGGATGTCACCGGACGCGGGCCGTTCCAGTGCGAGCCTGCCCCATCCATCGGGCGCGTCCCAGGCATAGGTCACGCGGGTGGTTTGCGCGCGCCCGTCATCGGGCCATCGGAGGGCCGCCTGCGTGATGTTGCTGCCGTGCCGATGCAACAGCGCGATGCCCCCGTCGGGCACGATTTGAAAGCTCAACGTGCGGGGCCATGGTGCGGCGGACGAAATTCCAAGCAGGTCACGGGGGATTGAGGCATCTATGATCCGTATCTCGAACATCAGCGTGCCACGCTCAATCAGCGGTCCAACCTTCGTGGGACCGCTGTCGTCGCCCAGTCCAGTTGGGGAAAAGCGGCCAGCCGCGCGATCTGTGATGCCGATCCAGGTCATGCCGCCTCGCCCCGGACCACTTGGGCACGATGCGCCGCGCCGCATGGTGTCAGCGTTTTCGGTATCGTGGGCGCTGCTGGTGTCACCGTGCCTGCAAACTCGTTTTGGGCGGCCAACGCGGCCTAGTGTACGCAGCCGACAGGTCTGTCTTCGTGCGCTGGCACATGCGTGTTGCGACCGGACTGCTGATGCCTTGCCTTAGGCCATATTGTTGCGTTGACCCTAGCACAGGATTTTGCGGCCTGTTAACTGTGCCTGCGGTGCAAGATGCGGATATCGCGTCCTTTTCGCCACATGCCATGCCAAAGGACCCGCTCATGCCCCCTGTCGATCCCGTTGCCCTGACCGCCGATCTGGTGCGGTGCCCGTCTGTGACCCCGGCGGACGAGGGTGCGCTCGACATCCTGCACGCGTTGCTGAGCGACGCAGGCTTTGACTGTGCGTGGGCCGACCGCGGCGGCATCCGTAATCTGTTCGCGCGCTTCGGTCCCAAGGGACACGCCCGCACCTTCGGGTTCAACGGGCACACAGATGTCGTGCCGATCGGCAATCCTGACGACTGGACCGCGCCACCGTTTGGCGCCGAAGAACGTGACGGCATCATGTATGGGCGCGGCACGACCGATATGAAATCCGGCGTGGCCGCCTTTGCCGCGGCTGCGGTGGATTTCGTGACGCAGACGCCCCCCGACGGTGCCGTGATCCTGGCCATCACCGGGGACGAGGAGGGGGACGCGACCGACGGCACCACCGCCTTGCTGGCCCATATGGAGACGGAGGCCGAGGCGATGAGTGTGTGCCTTGTGGGCGAGCCGACCTGCCCCGAGACGATGGGCGAGATGATCAAGATCGGGCGCCGGGGTTCGTTGACCGCTTGGTTTACGGTCACCGGTGTGCAGGGCCATTCGGCCTATCCTCATCGTGCCAAGAACCCGCTCCCGCCGCTCATGCGTCTGATGGACCAGTTGGCCAGCCACGAACTGGATCAGGGCACGGATCACTTCGATGCGTCCACGCTCGCGGTGGTGACGGTCGATACCGGCAATCCAGCCACCAACGTTATCCCGGCGCAGGCCCGCGCTACCGTCAACATACGGTTTAACGACACCCATTCCGGCGACAGCCTGACGGCCTGGCTCAAGGCGCAGGCCGACGCGGTTGCCGTCGCCTACGGGGTCGAGATCGACGTGACGGTCAAAGTGTCCGGCGAAAGCTTCCTGACCCCGCCGGGTGCGCTTTCTGACCTTGTGGCGCGCGCGGTGGAGGCGGAAACCGGCGTTACACCGGTGCTCAGTACATCGGGCGGCACGTCCGACGCGCGCTTTGTTAAAGATCACTGCCCTGTGGTCGAGTTTGGCCTGGTCGGTCAGTCGATGCACAAGGTGGACGAACATGTCGACGTGGCCCATATCCGGCAGCTCAAGTCGATCTACGGCCGTATTCTGCGGGATTACTTCGCGTGACCTGGACGATTGAACAGACAGACGATTTGGCGGCGTGCCATGCGTTGCGCAGGACCGTGTTCATCGAAGAACAGGGCGTAAGCGAAGCCGAAGAGGTCGACGGCCGGGACGACGAGGCGCTGCATGTATTGGCAACGGTCGACGGCACACCTGCTGGCTGCGCGCGCATCCTGATCGACGGCACCACGGCCAAGATCGGGCGGGTATGCGTTCTGAAACCGGCGCGCGGCACCGGATTGGGCGCTGCCATTATCGAGGCGTGTTTGGATGTGGCGAGGGCAGAACAGGGTCTGACAAAGGCAAAACTGGGCGCGCAAACGCACGCGCTTGCCTTCTACGAACGGCTTGGCTTTGCCGCATTCGGGCCGGTTTACGACGACGCGGGCATCCCGCACCGTGATATGGAGCGGCCCCTTTGAGGCCAACGCTTGTCCTGATGCTCAAGGTGCCGCGTCCGGGTCGGGTCAAGACACGCCTGGGTCGCGACATCGGCATGGTCACGGCGGCGTGGTGGTTCCGGCATCAGGTCCGCCACCTGTTGCGCCGGGTCGAGGACCCGCGCTGGCGTGTCGTGCTCGCGGTCGCCCCGGATCACGAGGGGATGCAGTCGCGCGTCTGGCCTGCGCGCCTTGAACGCTGGCCGCAAGGGCGCGGAAATCTTGGCGATCGGATGATCCGTATGATGCGCCGGGCCGGTGGGCCTGTCTGTGTCATCGGCGCAGACATCCCCGGCATCACCCCACAGCGTATTTCGGCAGCCTTTACCGCGCTTGGGCGGCACGACGCAGTATTTGGGCCTGCCCCTGACGGGGGATACTGGCTGATCGGGGTTAAAACAGGCTCTAAATTGACAAAAACGGCGCTGGACGGGGCGCGCTGGTCTACCGAACACGCCCTGTCCGACAGCCGCGCAGCGCTGGGTATGGACCGGGTCGCGTTGGTCGAAACACTGGCCGACGTGGACACCGTCGACGATTTGCCATGACGCTTGAACGCACGCGTGCTACCTCGGCCTCATGAGCCGTATTCCAAGCAAGCCCGAGATCCTCGACTGGATTTCCGCCAATCCCACCCTCACTGCGAAACGCGACATCGCCAAGGCCTTTGGCATAAAGGGTGCCGCGCGGATCGACCTCAAGCGCCTGCTGAAAGAGCTTGAGGCCGAGGGGCATCTGGAAAAGCGCAAGAAGACCTATCAGGACCCCGACCGCCTACCGCCCGTCAGCGTGTTGCAAGTGACCGGCCCGGATGCCGACGGCGACCTCTTTGCCCAGCCGATGGAGTGGCAGGGCGAAGGGGTCGAACCCAAGATACTGGTCCTGCCCCGCGCCTCTGACCCTGCCTTGGGCCAGGGCGACCGCATTCTGGCGCGCCTCACGCTGGTCAAGGACACCGACCACAATTACGAGGCGCGGCTGATCCGCCGCATCGGCACCAACCCGCGCCGGATCCTCGGTGTCTTTCGCGTCAGTGCCGAAGGCGGGCGGATCGTGCCCATCGACAAGGGCAGCGACAAGGAATGGCAGGTTCCGGCGGGCGCCACCCACGGCGCCAAGGATGGCGAGTTGGTCGAGGCCGAACAGGCGGGCCCGCGTGGGCGCATCGGGCTGCAACGCGCCCGTGTCGTCAACCGGCTGGGCGATCCGTCTGCGCCCAAGGCCGTGTCGCTGATCGCAATCCACGAACACGGCATCCCCGACGCCTTTCCCGATGCCGTGATCACCGAAGCGGACGCACAGAAACCCAAAGGGTTGAAGGGACGCGAAGATTTGCGGGACATGCCGCTTGTCACCATCGACCCATCTGATGCGCGGGACCATGACGATGCGTGCTATGCCCACGCCGATGACGACCCGAAGAACGCGGGCGGACACATCATTTGGGTCGCGATTGCCGATGTCGCGGCTTACGTCACGCCTGGCTCTGCCCTTGACCGCGAGGCGAAGAAACGCGGCAACTCGACCTATTTCCCGGACCGGGTGGTGCCGATGCTTCCGGACCGTCTGTCGGGCGACCTGTGTTCGCTGCACGAGGGCGTGCCGCGCGCTTGTATCGCCGTGCGGATGCAGATCGACGCGCAGGGCGAAAAGATCGGGCACAGCTTTCACCGCGGCCTGATGCGGTCACCGGCCTCGCTGCACTACGAAGAGGTGCAGGCAGCCATGGACGGCCACCCAAATGACCGCATTGAGCCTTTGTTAGAGCCTGTTATGCGCCCGCTCTACGCCGCCTATGCCGCCTTGGTCGAGGCGCGCAAGAAACGGCAACCGCTGGAACTGGACCTGCCCGAACGGCAGATCGTTCTGGATGAGGTTGGCACCGTTCACTCCGTCGCCTTCAAGGACCGGCTCGATGCGCACCGGCTGATCGAAGAATTCATGGTGCTGGCCAATGTCGCTGCCGCCGAGACTTTGATTGCCAAAAAATCGCCGCTTCTGTTCCGCGTGCACGAGGAACCGTCGCCCGACAAGCTGGAAAGCCTGCGGGAAACGGCGCAGGCCGCCGGTCTGAACCTCGCCAAAGGACAGGTGCTGAAAACCGCGCATCTCAACCGCTTGCTGGCGCAGGCGGCAGGCACTGAGGATGCCGAGTTGATCAACATCTCGACCCTGCGGTCGATGACGCAGGCCTATTACAGCCCGCAGAATTTCGGTCACTTCGGCCTCGCGCTGCGCAGTTACGCGCACTTCACCTCGCCCATCCGGCGCTATGCCGATCTGATCGTGCACCGTGCGCTGGTGTCGGCGCATGGGTGGGGCAATGACGGCCTGACGCCCGAGGACATCGAAGTGCTCGAGAAAACCGGCACGCATATCTCGGACACCGAACGCCGGTCGATGGTGGCCGAGCGGGACACGACGGATCGTTACCTCGCGGCCTATCTGAGCGAACGTGTGGGGGACGAGATGGAGGGGCGCGTGGCGGGCATCGCCAAGTTCGGCATCTTCGTAAAGCTGGATGACAGTGGGGCCGACGGCCTCGTGCCCATGCGATCCATCGGCGCCGAGTATTTCCATTTTGACCGCGAGGCAAACACGCTGATGGGGTCCGATACGGGCATGATCATCAGCCTTGGGCAGCGTGCCACCGTTCGGCTGGCCGAGGCTGTGCCGGTCACGGGTGGCATCGCGCTGGAACTACTCGCGCTTGACGGACAATCCTTGCCGCGCGGGCGACAAAGTCCGGCAGGGCGCAGCCCGCGCCGCAAACCCGCCAAGGCGAAACGCCGGTCCGACAAGGTCCAGCGCAAGGTCAGCCGCAAGCGGCGCTAACCCAGCGCCGCCTGGACCCGGCGCATGTAATCGACCAGCATCACATCCTGGCTGACCCGGCGCGACAGGGCCGTACCGCCGGGGGTAGAGGCCATGGCACCCAGCATTGCGGCGACACTGGCATCGGCTGCGCTGGGCTGTGCGCCAAACAGGAACGGACCGTGCCACAGACGGTCAGTGATGGCTTGCAGATCAGGCTCAATCCGCTCCAGCCGCTCGCCCGCGGTCAATCGGCCAAGCCCCTGCGCATCCATACCCCGCAACAGCATCCGGCGGATCCCGCGCGAGATGAACTTGCGCAGAAACGCCGGGATCGTGGCGAAATATGTGTCTCTGACAATGGGCCAAACGGCCTTGTCCGCCCAACGGTCCAGAACAATGTGGAAATACATGTGCTCTTCGGCCATGCGGATGAACGCGCGCGAGGTGGCGCGGTCCAGATCGCTGAGGCCCGCGTCGAAATGCGCGCCACGCTCTTCCAGCCACGTGCGGATGTTGTCACTGTCACCGATGATCTCGTCATCGACCCAAAGCGCGGGCAGTTTGCCCTTGGGCCAGTTGCGCGGATCGGCGGTGTCCTTGCGCTGCCAGGGCAGGCCCGACAGGTTCAAAAGGTACAAAGCCTTGACGCAGAACGGGCTGCCGCTGGGTTGGCCAAAGGCAGGAGGGTAAGTCACAAGTGTCAGCATCTTTCTCTCCTCGGTGCGTAATCTGAGGTTGAGATACCTGTCTGTGCTGTCAGAAACTGGCAGGACATGTGATATGACGTAAGACATGACCAGAACCCATCGCCTGTTCCAACTGATGCAGACCCTGCGCCGCCTGACGCCGCCCATCACGGCGCAATCGCTGGCGCATGAAATGGATGTTTCGCTGCGCACGATCTACCGCGATATTGACGAGTTGCGGGGCCTTGGTGCCGTGATCGACGGGGAGGCCGGGTTCGGCTTTACCCTGATCGAGGATGCGTCACTGCCCCCGCTCGGGTTCGAGGATGACGAGTTGGAAGCGCTCGTGCTGGGCTTGCGCGACGTCTCTGTCATTGCCGATCCCGCGCTGGCCAAGGCGGCGACCTCGGCCCTGGCCAAGATCCAGGCGCGCGTGCCCCCGAAACAGGCGCACCGGCTTAAACATGCGGTGCTGGACGCCCGCCGCTATTGGCGACCCGACCCGCCGCGCATTGATGTGGGCATTTTGCGTCAGGCGGCTTGGGATGAGCTGAGCGTGCACTTCGCCTATCAGGACGCCAAGGGGGATCAGACCGAGCGGACAGTCAAACCGCTGGGCATCGTCTACATGGAAAACACCAACGTGCTTTTGGCCTGGTGCCACCTGCGTCAGGACTTCCGCGTGTTCCGGCTGGACCGCATGGATGACCTGCGCGTCACGGATCAAAGCTTTCGCCCGCACCGCGTCTCGCTTCTGCGCGATCACCTGGCCCGTATCCGGGCGGAGGTGGACCAGGTGGCAAAGGACCGCGCTCATTGTGATTGATCCCTTTGCCGGAATCGCAATTGTCGCTACATTGGAAACAAAAGAAAGCAGGCGACAAAGAGGCAAAACATGCGGTGGGCAGTCACCCTTGGCGCGGGCAGCGCCGTCTTCATCTTTGGTTCGGCATTGGCGCAACCGGCGCCGTCATCCATGCGGCCTGAATTGCGGCCCGATCTTGAAACGGTCAGTCGGACGCAAACCCTTGACCCGGTTGTGATCGCAAAACCGTCTGTCGCCCGTCCCCAATCGCGCCCGGCGTCGCTGACGCAAGCCGCAGCGCCTGCTGTCGCTGACAGCGCTGCTGATGCGGCATTTCAAGACTGGATCAAGGGGTTTCGCACACGCGCGCGCAACCAGGGCATCAGCGGCACGACCTTTGATCGGGCCTTTGACGGGGTCCGCTATGATCCGGATGTGATCAAGCGGGACCGCAACCAGTCAGAGTTTACCAAGACCATCTGGGATTACCTTGACGGCGCCGTGTCCGACAGCCGCGTGCGCAACGGCAAGGCCGCGCTGCGCGATCACGCCAGGACGCTTGACGCGATCGAGGCGCGCTACGGCGTGGAAAAGGAGGTCGTGGTTGCCGTCTGGGGACTTGAAAGCGCATTTGGCGCGGTCCGCGGCAGCAATGACGTGATCCGCAGCCTTGCCACGCTGGCCCATGACGGGCGGCGCGGCGCCTTTTTCGAGGCGCAGTTGATCGCGGCCCTGACCATCCTGCAAAGCGGCGACACATCGCCCCGCAACATGACAGGATCGTGGGCGGGCGCGATGGGGCACACACAGTTCATGCCCACGTCCTATCTGGACCACGCGGTCGACTTCACTGCCGACGGAAAGCGTGACATCTGGTCGGATGATCCGACGGATGCGCTCGCGTCCACGGCGGCCTATCTGGCGAAGTTCGGCTGGACCAAGGGGCAGCCCTGGGGCGTTGAAGTGACGCTGCCCGGCAATTTCAATTACGCCTCAGCCAATCGCAAGAACACGCGCAGCCCGGCCGAATGGGCACGCCTGGGCGTTGTCGGTGTGGACGGTGCGCCGGTGGGCGATCATGGTCCGGCCTCGATCTTGCTGCCTGCGGGCGGCCAGGGGGTTGCGCTCATGATCTTTGACAATTTCGGGGTGATCGAGCGCTATAACAGCGCCGACGCTTATGTGATCGGCATCGGCCATCTGAGCGACCGGATCGGCGGCGCGCCGCCGTTTCGCGGGGATTGGCCGCGCGGAGATCGGGCATTGACCTATTCCGAACGCAAGGAGATGCAGCGCCGGTTGACGGCCGCGGGGTTCAATACCCAAGGCATCGACGGTCGCATCGGGCCCAAGACGTTGGACGCGGTACGTGCGTTTCAGCAGTCACAGGGGCTGACGGCGGATGGCTATGCGTCGCTTGGCCTGCTCAAGCGGTTGCGCTGATCCAAAGGACGCCTGACGGCGACACGATTCATTTTTGCTGACGAGGGGCGCTGCCCCTCGAGCTCCCTGCCGTATTTTCAAAGAGAAGAAGGGGCTTAGCCGGGAGACATGCCCCGAAGGCGCTCGCTGCGGCGGCGGAGCAGTTCGACCGTTGTCAGCAGCGCGATGGAGATGACGACAAGGATCGTGGCCACGGCGAGGATTGTGGGGCTGATTTGTTCGCGCAGCCCGATGAACATTTGCCAGGGCAGGGTTTTTTGGCTGGCTGAGCCAACGAAGAGGACGACGACCACCTCGTCGAATGACGTGATAAAGGCGAAGAGGCCACCCGAGATCACGCCGGGCAGGATCAGCGGCATTTGCACGCGGAAGAAGGTTGTGACCGGCCCGGCCCCCATATTCGCGGCGGCCCGCGTCAGCGAGCGATCAAAGCCGACCAATGTGGCCGTGACTGTGATAATGACAAAAGGAATGCCGAGCACCGCGTGCGCCAGGATCACTTTGACATAGCCTACAAACCCTTTGTCGAGGCCAAGTGTCCCCTCCATCCAGTTGCCCAGCTGGGCGTAGAAAAAGAACATGCCCGTGGCCGAAATGATCAGCGGCACGATCATGGGCGAGATCAGGATCGCCATGATTGCCCCTTTGAAGGGCACGTGGGATTGCGACAGCCCAATGGCGGCGAGCGTGCCCAAGCTGACCGAGATGATCGTCGCCAGCGGCGCGATGATCAGAGAGTTTTTCAGCGCCAACTGCCATTGCGGGTTGGTGAAGAAGTCGCGGTAGTGCTTGAGCGAATACCCCTCGGGGTCCAGCCGCAGCATCTCCGGCGTGAAGGTGAAAAAGTCCTGCGCGTTGAACGACAGTGGCATGACCACGACGATGGGTGCCACGAGGAAGAAAAAGATCAGTCCACAGATCACCCGAAAGCTGTAGTACCAAATGCGCTGTCCCAGCGTGGCGTATGGAGGAAGGCCCATGGTCGATTACCCCAGCTTCACGTTGTCGATGCCCACGATCTTGTCATAGGCCCAATAGAGGACCAGCACCGCGGCCAGCAGGATGGTGCCAAGCGCAGCGGCCAGCCCCCAGTTCAGCGATGACGAGATATGGAAGGCGATCCGGTTCGAGATGAAGACGCCTTTGGTGCCGCCCACAATCTCCGGCGTGATGTAGTAGCCGATGGACAGGATGAAGACCAGGATGCTGCCCGCGCCAATGCCCGGCACCGATTGCGGAAAGTAGACGCGCCAAAAGGCGGTCCAGTTTGTCGCCCCAAGTGACTTTGCCGCCCGCAGATAGCTGGGCGGAATGGTCTGCATCACCGAATACATTGGCAGGATCATAAAGGGCAGCAGGATATGCGTCATCGCCACGATGGTGCCGAACTGGTTGTTGATCATGATCAGCCGCCCGTCATCGGCGACAAGGCCGATCCAGACCAGCACATCGTTGATCACCCCCTGTTGTTGCAGCATGACCTTCCACGCCGAGGTCCGCACCAGGAGCGAGGTCCAGAACGGCAGCAGGACCAGGATCAGCAGGACGTTGGCTTGCCGCATCGGCAGGTTCGCCAGCAGCCACGCGATGGGATAGCCAAGCGCGATGCAGGAAAAGGTGATCAGAAGCGACATCCAGATCGTCCGGCCGAACAGCGTCAGAAGGATCTGCTTTTCTTCGGGCTGCCAGGCGACGCCCTCGGGCGTTTTCTGTGCGTCAATGGCGTTGAGGAAATAGCCGGGTGTATAGGTGCCCGAATGGGTCTGAATGGTTTGCCAGGGCTCAAGCGACGCCCAGTCTTCGTCCATGGCGCCGAATTCCTGGGCGAAATCGGGGATGGGCAGGTTGGCCCGCTGGGCCGTGCGCAACATGTCAGCCGCAGGTCCCGCATAACCAGACAGATCGGCGGCTCGCAGATCGGTGACAAGGGCAGGTGCCACCGACTCCCACGGATCACGTTCCGCCGGGTCGCGATTGTCCTGGGTCGCAACAAAAACAGCCCATGCCGTATATTCGCGCGCGGCCAGCGGAAGCAGGGCGGACACCTCTGCGTCCGGTGCAAAGTTGATGTCTGCCCCCGCCTCGTTGCCTGAGAGGCGCGCAACCCGTATGCGCTGATCAGCCAGCAGCGTGGTGTCGGACACGCCCCGGCTGTTGAACAACGCGTACCATGTTTCGCCTTCGTCCCACGCGTCATCAAGGTCTTCGAGCGGTTCATAAGATATGTCGGCCACATCATCCATATTGCGCCCGGATTGGCGGAACAGGGACGACATGCCGGTGGTCTCGTAATTCAGGCGGGTGCCAAGGCGGGTATGCCGCTTGGCTTCGGCGGCGAGGAACATGTCGTAAAACATCGCCTCATACACAGGCGCGGGCGGCAGGTCGGTGCCTGTCGCATCCCAATCCGCCAGCGCCTCGACTGTGTAGGGAAGCGTGTTGGCGACAATATCGTTCTCGACCGAACGGAAGAGCATAGAGGCGATGGGAACGATGAAGGTGATCAGCACAAACAACAGCAGCGGCGCGATCAAACCCAACGCGCGCAGTTTCTGGCGACGCAGGGCGCGGGCCAGGCTGCGCTTCAGCGGCGTGCCGTCCGCGGCGATCATCGTGGTTGTGTCCGCCATCGCTCAGACCCCCTCGACAACCATGATCGTGCCGTCCGAGTTGGCCAGCCGGATTTTCATGTTTTCCTGGTATTCCGGGCTGTTGTAGCACGCCAGGGCATCTGCATAGCTCGGGAATTCAACAATGACGTGGCGCGGGTGCGACGTGCCTTCCAGCACTTCTGCCTGTCCGCCGCGCGCAAGGAACGTGCCGCCATATTTCGGGAAGATCTCGTTGTTGTTGGCGCCATACGCCTGGTAGGCGTCCGCGTCGTGGATCGTCACGTGGCCGATGATATAGCCCTTGCGCATGGTCTTCCCCCGGTGGTGGAGCAAGGCGGGGGACACCCCCGCCTTACGATTGATGTGCAGTAAGGCGGACGCGTCGTCCGCCCAACCGGGGCTTATTGCGCCAGCCACGCCTGGAATTTGGCGTCGATGTCGTCGCGGTAGTCCGCCCAGAACTCGTAGTTATAAAGGAACGTGTTCTGTGCGTTGTCGGGATCGGTCGGCATGTGTGGCGCCATGTCGATGCCCAGCGTCGCGTGCTGACCGACCAGCGGTGCGGACGACGCACGCGCCGGACCGTAGCTGATGTACTTGGCTTGATCCGCCAGACGTTGCGTGTCGGTCGCGAACTTGATGAAGTCACGCGCACGCGCTTCCCGCTCGGGGCTCAGGCCGGTGGGGATGATCCAACCGTCAAGGTCGAACACCTGCGCGTCCCAAAGCATACCGATGGGTTGGTCCTGCTCTTCGATGGCCGCAAACAGACGACCGTTATAGGTCGAGCCCATGATGACCTCGCCATCGGCCAGCAGTTGCGGCGTGTCAGCACCGGCAGACCACCAGATCACGTCGTCCTTGATGGTGGCCAGCTTGTCCAGCGCCTGTTGCTGACCTTCGTCGGTCGCCAGCACGTCATACACGTCGTCCTTGGCCACGCCGTCACACAGCAGCGCCCATTCCATGTTGTTGATCGGGCGCTTTTCCAGCGACCGCTTGCCGGGATAGGTTTCGGTGTCGAAGACGGCGCAGACTTCCGTGGGTGGTGTGTCACCCACCAGGTCGGTGCGGTAGCCGAACGTGGTCGAATACACGATCTGTGGGATAAAGCAGTCGGAGACCAGCAGGTCGCCAAAGTCGTCCGACGCGGATGTGCCATCGGGGGCTGCGGCCAGATCTTCGTCCGGGTCAATCTCCAGCGCGAGGCCCTCGTCGCACAGGCGGATCGCATCCGCCGCCACGACGTCAACCACGTCCCAGGTGACGCTGCCCGCTTCGTTCATGGCGCGCAGTTTGGCCACGGCTTCAGCCGAGCTTTCGTCCCAAACGGCGGTCACGCCGTCGTTCATCTCCAGATAGGGCTCGACATAAGCCTTCTGCTGGCTGTTCTGATACGCGCCGCCCCAGCTGACGAGGGTCATGTCGCTGGCCATATGGCCGTCTGCGAATGCCGTACCGGATGCCAGCGTCAGTGCTGTCGTGGCAAGTAGGGTCTTGGTGAGTTTCATGAACTTACTCCCGTTGTAAACGCCCGTTTGATCTGTGCGAAGGCCGGACCACGGGCGCAGCCCAAGCCTTCTTCCTTTTGCTCAGGCGTCAAGCGCCCGGCAATCCTGTGGCAACCACCCGATCTCGATCTGGGTGCCCGGTGTCAGGCGGACCTGATCGGGGGCGTTGCGTGTCTTGATGACGAAATCGTCGTTTCCGGCGACCCGCAGGCGCGTGCGAAAGATGTCGCCCATATAGACAAATTCCAGCACCTCGGCCTTGAGCGTATGGACATCCGGTTGCAGGCGGTCCTTGTTCATCTCGACCCGTTCGGGGCGGATGGACACGCGCGTTTTCTGGCCGACCTCGGTCACGTTCACCGGCTTGGCGTCGATGATGTCACCATTGTCCAGCGTCACCTCGCACCGGTCGCCGTTGATCTTGCTGACGGTGCCCATGAGCGTGTTGTTTTCCCCAATGAACTGCGCCACGAAACTGTTGTGCGGCTCTTCATACAGCTCATCCGGCGGCGCCAGTTGCTGGATGCGCCCATCGTCGAACACCGCCACGCGGTCCGACATGGTCAACGCCTCTGTCTGGTCGTGGGTCACATAGACGGTCGTGATCCCCAGATCGTGGGCCAGGCGCGTGATCTCGAATTGCAGCGTCTCGCGCAACTGCTTGTCCAGCGCGCCCAGCGGTTCGTCCATCAGCACAAGTTCAGGTTCGAACACCAGCGCACGGGCCAGCGCGATGCGCTGTTGCTGCCCGCCTGACAGTTGCGCCGGCCGCCGCCCGGCAAAGTCCTGCATCTGCACCATGCCAAGCGCGCGCATGACCTTTTTCTCGCGCTCTGACTTGCCGATCTTGCGGACCTCAAGCGGGAAGCTCAGGTTTTCGGCGACCGTCATGTGCGGAAAAAGCGCGTAATTCTGAAACACCATCCCAATACCACGCTTATGCGGTGGGATATTGTTGATCGGGCGGCCATCCAGCTTGATTTCGCCATGGGTCGCCGTCTCGAACCCTGCGAGCATCATCAGGCACGTCGTCTTGCCGGACCCCGACGGCCCGAGCATCGTCAGGAACTCGCCCTTCGGCATCGAGAGGTTGAGGTCTTTGACGACGAGGATCTCGCCGTCATAACTCTTCTGCACGCGTTCGAATTCGACGAACGCCTGGTCAGTCGCAGTGTCGGCCAAACTTGGCTCCCCGTTCTTGTGGCGGTCTGGTGCCGCCGCTTTGCGCAAACTAAACCGAGGCTGCCAGCGCATTGCAACCAACTATGACACAAAAGGCGCTTTGGTGGCCCAATCCGGTCGGATTCACTGCACAGTTGCGCGTTTTCGGGCATTGTTCCTGCACTATTGGAACGATGGGATGCTGAGAATCATGGCGCACGCCTTTGAAATTGCAGAATATCACACCCGCTTGGCGCGGGTGCGGGCCGCAATGTCCAGCGCAAGCCTGGATTGCCTGCTGATCACGGACCCGTCGAACATGGGGTGGCTGACCGGATATGATGGCTGGTCCTTTTATGTGCATCAGGCCGTGATCGTGACGCTTCAGGACGATCCCGTGTGGTGGGGCCGGTTGCAGGATGTGGCCGGTGCGCGGCGGACCACCTGGATGGGGGACGCGTGCTCCGTCGGGTATGCGGAGCACTGCATCCAAACACCCGCGCGCCACCCGATGGAGGACCTGGCCACACGTCTGTCTGGCCGTGTCGGGGTCGAGATGGACAATTACTATTACTCAGCCAAAGCGCACGCCGTGTTGGGTGACGCCGGGCTGGAGCTTGCGGACGCGACATCGCTCGTGAATTGGTGCCGGGCTGTGAAATCAGAGGCCGAGATCGGTTTCATGCGCAAGGCTGCGCGTATTTCAGAGGCGGTGATCGGCGGCATGGCAGAGCGGATCGCGCCGGGTGTGCCAAAGAACGAGGTGGTCGCCGACGCCTACCGCGATGCCATTCGGGGCGTGGATGGCGACTGGGGCGATTACCCGGCCATCGTGCCCCTTGTCCCATCGGGCGCCGATGCCGCGGCCCCGCATTTGACATGGAACGGCGATGGGTTTCGTTCGGGTGAAGCGACCACGCTGGAGATCGCGGGATGCTATCGCCGCTACCACGCCCCTTTGTGCCGGTCGGTGTTTTTGGGTGATCCGCCGGATGACATGAAACGCGCCGAAGCCGCCGTGATCGAAGGGCTGGAGGCTGGAATTGACGCCGCGCGGGCGGGCCATCAGGCGCGCGACGTGGCCGCAGCCCTGAACACCGCGCTGAAGAAGGTCGGGATCGAACGGACGGCCCGGTGCGGCTATCCCATCGGTCTGAGCTATCCACCGGACTGGGGCGAACGCACCATATCCTTCCGCGCTGACGATCACACGGTGCTTGAGCCGAACATGACGTTTCACTTCATGCCGGGTCTGTGGATGGAGGGTTGGGGCCTTGCCATCACCGAAAGCATCCGGATCACCGAGGATGGCCCGGCCGAGTGTTTCTGTTCGGTTCCGCGGCACATGGTTGTCAAACCGTAGAGGGGGCGCTGCCCCCGCCCGTTCCGGGCCCCCCGTGGTATTTTCAGTCAGAAGAAACCATGCCGTTCAGGCAGCAGGTTTGAGCATGTCCCCGTCTTTCAACTGGACATAGCATTCATCCAGTGCAGTTCGCGCACGGCGCCCGATTTCTGCAATCTCGTCCGGTGTGATGATCAGTGGCGGCGAGATCACCATGCGATCATAGACGTGGCGCATCACCAGATTGTTGGCAAAACACCGTTCGCGGCACATGAACCCGGCGGTGCCCGCATCCATCGCGAACTTTGCCCGGCTGTCCTTGTGTGGGGTGAGGGCGAGCGAGCCCATCATGCCGGTGATCGTCGTCTCACCCACCAGCGGGTGATCGGCCAACCCGTGCCACATTTCGTGGAGGGCGGGCATCGCGACGTCGCGGACATGGTCCAGCACGTTCTCCTCTTCGAGGATGCGCAGGTTTTCCAGAGCGACGGCCGCCGCGACCGGATGGCCGGAATAGGTGTAGCCGTGGTTGAACTCGCCCGAGCCGATGACCTCGGCCACCTCGTCACAGACGATGGAGCCGCCGATGGGCTGGTAGCCGGAGCTGAGCCCCTTGGCGATGGTCATGATATGCGGTTTGATCCCGAGGGTTTGCGAGCCGAACCAGTTGCCGGTGCGGCCAAAGCCACAGATCACCTCGTCCGCGATCAGCAGGATGTCATACTTGTCGCAGATACGCTGGATTTCCGGCCAATAGGTTTCGGGTGGTATGATCACACCGCCTGCGCCCTGGATGGGTTCGGCGATGAAGGCGGCGACCTTGTCTTCGCCATGTTCGAGAATTGCAACCTCAAGTTGTTTCGCGCGCGAAACACCGAACTCTTCGCGGCTCATGCTGCCGCCTTCGGCCCACCAGTTTGGCTGGTCGATATGGACGATGCCCGGGATCGGCAGGCCGCCTTGTGCGTGCATCGCTGTCATGCCGCCAAGCGAGCCGGACCCGACGGACGAGCCGTGATAGGCGTTCTTGCGGCTGATCACGATGTGCTTGTCTGGCTTGCCCTTGATCGCCCAATAGGTGCGGACCATGCGCAGGTTGGTGTCGTTCGCCTCTGACCCCGATCCGGCAAAGAAGACGTGGTTCAGATCACCGGGCGCCAGTTCGGCGATCTTTTGGGTAAGTGCGATGGCGGGCACGTGGGTCGTCTGGAAAAAAGTATTGTAATAGGGCAGCTCGCGCATCTGGCGCGCAGCAACATCTGCCAACTCGCCCCGCCCATAGCCGATGTTCACGCACCACAGGCCCGCCATCCCGTCAAGGATTTCGTTGCCTTCGCTGTCGTGCAGAAAGACGCCATTGGCCCGTGTGATCACCCGCGCGCCCTTGGCCGCCAGTTCGCCGCCCGCCGTGAAGGGGTGCATGTGGTGCGCGGCGTCCAGTGCTTGCAACTCGGACGTGGGCAGATGGTTGGTGATGGCGGGCATGAACACCTCGGGGTTTGCGTGACGTGCCGAGAATATGGGCAACGGTGCAGCCGTCAATGCGGCATGTGCAATCCCGCTGGACGCATGCGACAAAACTTGTTTTCATGCACGCTGACCCGGGCACACCGGGCGTGATACGGGGAGTTTATCATGAAAACGACTATGCTGAGCACGGTCGCAGCCCTTGCCCTTGGGGGTGCTGCGGTTGCGGACGATGTGCGTGTCTACAACTGGTCCGACTATATCGACGAAGAGTTGCTGACCAAGTTCGAGGAAGAGACAGGTCTGAACCTGATCTACGACGTCTTCGACAGCAACGAGGTGCTGGAAACCAAGATGCTCGCCGGGTCGTCCGGCTATGACATCGTGGTGCCGTCGGGCACCTTCCTGCAGCGCCAGATTTCCGCCGGGGCATTTCAGAAGCTGGACATGTCCCAACTGCCGAACGCCGAAAACCTGTGGGACGTGGTCGAAGCGCGCACGGCGCAATACGATCCCGACAACGCCTATTCCATCAACTACATGTGGGGCACCACGGGCATCGGTGTGAATGTCGGCAAGGTGCAGGAGATTTTGGGCGAAGACGCGCCGCTGGGTTCGCTCGATCTGATCTTCAAACCCGAGAACATGGAGAAGTTGCAGGCCTGTGGTGTGCACTTCCTGGACGCTCCAACAGAGATGATCCCGGCGGCCCTGCAATACATTGGTGAAGACCCCGACAGCCACGATCCGGAGGTGCTGGCCATGGCCGAGCCGATCCTGATGGGCGTGCGGCCCTATGTGCAGAAGTTCCACAACTCGGAATACATCAACGCGCTGGCCAATGGTGACATCTGCGTGGCCTTTGGGTGGTCCGGTGACATCCTGCAGGCCCGCGACCGCGCGGCAGAGGCCGAGAATGGCGTCGAGGTTGCGTATAATGCACCGTCCGAAGGGGCGCTGATGTGGTTCGACCAAATGGCGATTCCCGCCGATGCACCGAACCCCGAAGGCGCGCATGTGTTCCTGAACTTCATCATGGACGCGCAGAATATGGCGCAGGCGTCGAACTACGTGTACTACGCCAACGGAAACGCCGCGTCGAAGGAGTTCCTGGTCGAGGATGTGATTGGTGATCCGGCCATCTACCCGGACGAGGCGACACTGGAAAACCTTTATACCACAACACCGTACCCGGCCCGCGTGCAGCGGACGGTCACGCGGATGTGGACCAAGATCAAGTCGGGCACCTGAGCCTGATCTTCGGGCGCGGGGGTCACCCTCGCGCCCTTATTCCTTTGAACGGATTCCCCTTTGGCAGAGACTGTTTTCGCCCCCTGGGACGACCCGAATGAAAAACCGCTGATCCGGTTCCGGAATGTGAACAAGCGGTTTGGCGACTTCACCGCAATCGACGATCTGACCCTCGACATCTTTGAACGCGAATTCTTTGCCCTGCTGGGCCCGTCGGGCTGCGGCAAGACGACGATGATGCGGATGCTGGCCGGGTTCGAGGACCCGACCGATGGTGCGATTGAACTGGCCGGGCAGAACATTGCCGGGGTGCCTGCCAACAAGCGGGCCGTGAACATGATGTTCCAATCCTATGCCTTGTTCCCGCACCTGTCGGTCTGGGACAACATCGCCTTTGGCCTGCGGCGCGAGAGCAAGGACAGGGCCGCCATTGCCGCCCGTGTGGACGAGATGCTGAAGCTGACGCGGCTTGAGAAGTTCGCGCAACGCAAGCCGCACCAGATTTCGGGCGGTCAGCGGCAGCGTGTGGCCCTTGCCCGGTCGCTGGCAAAGGCGCCGAAACTGTTGCTGCTGGACGAACCGCTGGGCGCGTTGGACGCCAAGCTGCGCGAGGCGACGCAGTTCGAGCTGATGGACATTCAGGAAAAGACCGGCACCACGTTCGTTATCGTCACCCATGATCAGGAAGAGGCGATGACAGTGGCCAGCCGTGTGGCGGTCATGGACGAGGGGCGGATCATGCAGGTGGCCACGCCCGAGCGCATCTATGAGGCGCCGAACAGTGTCTATGTCGCGGATTTCATCGGGGACGTGAACATTCTGCACGGCACAGCGAAGCCCATCGGGGAGGACACGTATCAACTGACCTGGGCGGCGCGGGAACTGCCCGTAACGGCGGTCAGCGCGCGCCCCTTTTCGGACGGGCAGGCGTGTCACCTGGCCGTCCGGCCCGAAAAGGTGTCGATCCACAAGGACAAGCCCGACACCGACAACGCGGTGCAGGGCAAGGTGCTGGACATTGCCTATCTGGGCAACTTGTCGACCTACCATGTCGAGTTGCCGACCGGTGACATCATCAAGGCGCAGGTTGCCAACACGCGCCGCATCTCGCGCCGGGATTTCACGTGGGAAGACCCGGTCTGGGTCAGCTGGACCAAGACCGCCGGGGTGCTGTTGGCGGAATGAGGCGCGCGGTCCTCATAGCGGTGCCTTACGCGTGGCTGCTGGCGCTGTTCCTGATCCCGTTTGCGGTGGTTTTCAAGATTTCGCTCAGCGACATCGCACTGGCCATCCCGCCCTACACGCCGACGGCGAAGGACGGCATCTGGACCATGCTGAGCCAGCTGGATTTCGAGAATTTCGTCTTTCTGACCCAGGATGATTTGTATTGGAAAGCCTATGTCAGCTCGCTTCAGATCGCGCTGATTTCGACCCTGTTCACGCTGCTTGTGGGTTATCCGATGGCCTATGCCATGGCGCGGGCGCCGGAACAGTGGCGGCCCACGCTGCTGATGCTGGTGATCCTGCCGTTCTGGACGTCATTCCTGATCCGGGTTTATGCGTGGGTTGGGATCCTGTCGGGTGAGGGGTTCTTGAACCAGTTCCTGCTGTGGGTCGGCATCGTGGATACGCCGCTGACCATCCTGAACACCAACACGGCGGTCTATATCGGGATCGTCTATACCTATCTGCCGTTCATGATCCTGCCGATTTACTCGGCGCTGGACCGTTTGGACGGGTCGCTGATTGAAGCGGCTGAGGATCTGGGCTGTTCGCGGATCAAGGCGTTTTGGCTGGTGACCATACCGCTGTCGCGGAACGGGATCATTGCGGGGTGTTTCCTGGTGTTCATCCCCGCGCTGGGCGAGTTTGTGATCCCGTCGCTGCTGGGCGGGTCGGGCACGTTGATGATCGGCAAGGTGCTGTTCGAGGAATTCTTTTCCAACCGGGATTGGCCTGTTGCGTCTGCGGTGGCGGTGATCCTGCTGTTGATCCTGATCATCCCCATTGTCCTGTTTCAACGCAACGAGCAGAGACAGGTGGAGGACGGCAGATGAATCGCCTGTCTTCTTTCAATGTCGTGTCGCTGACGCTGGGGTTCGTGTTCCTGTATGTGCCGATGTTGATCCTTGTGATCTATAGCTTTAACGCGTCGCAACTGGTGACCGTGTGGGCGGGGTTTTCGACCAAGTGGTACGGCGAGTTGTTGTCGAACGACGCCTTTCTGGATGCCGCGTGGGTGACGCTGCGGGTGGCTGTGATTTCGTCGACCATCGCAACTGTCCTTGGAACGATGGCCGCATATGTCCTGGTGCGCGGCGGTCGGTTCATGGGGCGAACGCTGTTTTCCGGCATGATCTATGCCCCGCTCGTGATGCCCGAGGTGATCACCGGCCTGTCGCTGTTGTTGCTGTTCATCGGTCTTGGTCTGGATCGCGGGGTGCTGACCATCGTGCTGGCGCATACGACCTTTTCGATGTGTTTTGTGTCGGTCCTGGTGTCGTCGCGGCTGGTCAGTTTTGACCGGTCGCTTGAGGAGGCCGCCCTTGATCTGGGCGCGTCACCCTGGGATGCGTTTCGCCTTATCACGCTTCCGATCATTGCGCCGGCGGTGATCTCGGGTTGGCTTCTTGCATTTACGCTCAGCCTAGATGATCTGGTGATCGCGTCCTTCACCTCTGGGCCGTCGGCCACCACGCTGCCGATGAAGATCTGGTCGTCGGTGCGTCTTGGCGTCAGTCCGGAGATCAATGCGCTCAGCACCATTCTGATCGGGTTGGTGACCGTCGGTGTGATTGCCGCGTCGCTTGCGTCGAAACAGGCCGCTTTGCGGGCCAGGCGGGATGAGCAAACAGCCGCGCGGGCGGCGTGAAACGCATCTTTTCCAGCTATGCGTATGAGGGTGGTCCGCGTGCGGGCTGTTGGTGGGACGAGACGGTGTCTTTGCCCGGCTTTGCGTCGCTGAACGGCGATGTGAGATGCGATGTCGCGATTGTGGGTGCAGGATTTACCGGCCTGTCCGCCGCTTTGACCCTCGCCCGGGAAGGGGCGCAGGTGGCTGTACTTGAGGCATCGACTGTTGGTTGGGGTGCGTCGGGGCGCAATGGGGGATTTTGCTGTTTGGGCGGCAGCATGCGTAGCGATGCGGGGCTGGACCGGCATTATGGTGTGACAGCCCGGCGGGAGTGGCGGCAGACCGAACGCGACTCAGTAGAGGGCGTGGATCGACTTGTGTCCGAGCTTGGCTTGGATGTGGATCGACATTCCGTTGGCGAAACATGCCTCGCGCATCGGGCACGGGATGTCGCATCCTTGCGGGGTCATATGCAGTCGGTCCGCAAAAACTATGGCGTAGAGCCTGAGCTTTTGTCCACCGCCGATCTGACAGCGGTCGGGATGTCGGGGCCGTTTCACGGTGGCCTGACGGTGCCGGTTGGTTTTGGCCTCAACCCGCGCAAACTGTTGTGCGGTTTGGTGCAGGCCTGCGTTGCGCAGGGGGTCACGATTTACGAACGCGCGGCGGTGACGGTCATTGCGCCGGGACGTGTCACGACCACGCATGGCGCGGTGCATGCACCGCAGAGTGTCATCGCAACCAACGGGTATTCGAGCGAGGATGTGCCGAATTGGATGGCGGGACGCTATATGCCTGCGCAATCGTCGGTCATTGTTACGCGCCCGCTGGAGCCAAGCGAGTTGGAGGAGCAGGGCTGGACCAGCGACCAGATGGCATATGACACGCGCCATCTGCTGCATTACTTTCGCCTGATGCCTGATCGCAGGTTCCTGTTCGGAATGCGTGGCGGTTTGCGCGCGTCACCGGCGGGTGAGCGTGCGGCGCATGCCGCCGTTGTACGTGATTTCAGGCGGATGTTTCCGGCGTGGTCCGGGGTCGAGGTGACGCATGGCTGGTCCGGCCTGGTTTGCTTGGCCCGAGACCGGGTTCCGTTTGTGGGTGCGGTGCCCGGTCTGCCGGGTGTGAATGCCGGGTTTGCCTATCACGGCAATGGCGTCGCGATGGGTGTGCATTGCGGTGGATTGCTTGCGCGCCTTGTGAACGACGCAGGGCGGGTTCGCATCCCGACCGTTGTTGCGCGACCTGCAAAGAGGTTTCCGCTTGGTGCCTTCCGCAGGGTCCTGATGCCTGGCGTCTACTTGGCCCTGAAAGCAGCGGATGCCTTGCCCTAGCCTGGTTCGCGTAGCCCGGTCACATTTTGCGCCAGCACCATGTAGCCGCTGTTCAACACCAGCAGGGTTGAGCCATTATCAATGCGGGCTTCGGTCACGCGGTTGTAAGCAAGGGCTGGTTCCGTCAACAGAACCTCGTTGTTTGCGGCGCTTTCAATCTGGAATGAGTATTCCCCGTGCGGCAGAGCGGTGCCCGTCGGTGTACGGCCGTCCCATACGTATGGTTCTGCACTCACGGGCATGCTGTGGCGCGCAACTTCAGTTCCCTGGGCGTTGGTGACGATCAATGTAACTCTGTCTGCCGCGACGGGTGGGTTTGGAGCGAGTGTCACAGGCGTGCCGTCAAATTTGACGGGGCCTTGCACAAGGGCCTCCATGCCGATCCAATTTGCGGCGCCAGCCATATCGTTGGCGCCAAGCGCGGTCAGCATCTCTTGCATCAGATCGTTTGTCATGACCTGCTGCTCGACCATTGAGAATTGCGCCAGTTGAGCCGCATATTCGGAAGAATCGATGGGTTCGAGAGGATCCTGATACTCTGCCTGAGCGGTGAGCATCTGGAGGAACACCTCGAAATCTGAGCTCAAAACGCTCGACGTCGCGGCGGTTCCGAATCCATTGCTTTGCGCAGTGGCGCTTGGGGATATTTGATTGATGTCCATGGTTCAGAACCTCATGTCTATTCCGGTGGTTGCACCCGGTTGCGAGACGACTTTTGCAACTGCGGCGTGCTGTGGGTCGGGCACGTTTTCGGACGGCCCGTTGTTGGATTGTGCATCTTCAGCTGTGTGTTCATCGGTGCCATCGGATGGGTTCTGGCCACCTTCGAAAGAGAATGACACGTCTTCGTATCCTAGCTCGCTCAGCGACTTGCCAAGATCATCAATGTTCCGGCGCATCAGATCCAATGTGTCGCCGCGGTCGGCAGTGATCGTGACGGTGATGCCCGTCTCCAACGTTGTCATCACCATGCGCACGCGACCAAGTTCCGCTGGATTGAGCGCGATTTCGATCGGCTTGTCTGGCGCTTTCCGGACTGCTTCGGCAATTGCCTGCACGACGGGCGGCGGCAATTCCGCTTTTTGAAGTTGCAGGGATGTCGGTGCGGTCGTGTGGGCCGTGCTAGGGCGTATGTCCCACACAAGGTCATCTGCATTCAGAGCCAAGTCCGCTTGGGCAAACCTGGGGTGAGACGCGCGGTCGGGCGCAGCGAGCAAGCTTGATAAGCTCGTGTCTGTCGTGTTTGACCGGACCAAACGGTTGGTGTCGCGGGTGTCTGGCGCCCGTTCGAAATTCGAATGTTCTGCAAGGGATGGTTTGGGCCGACTTCGATCTGTGGCTGAAACGTTCAACCTGCCTGCGGGTTCAAGCGTTTTTTGTGAAGTCGCAAGGCCGCGGTCCGCAGGCATTGCGGCGACGTCTTGTTGTGTAACGGTCTGCGCCCCTTTGCCCTCACTGGATACAATAGCACCGTCGCCTGCAAAGATATCGCGTTGGACAGGCAGCGCCGCCGCATCCCCCGAGCGGGCGACATCTGCCTTTGCTGTTTGGCTGACTGGCCCTGCATCGGTGCTCAGGGCTGCGTGCGGCACACGCATTGGAGTGCCCAGATCATGTTCGAAAGTGTTGCCGCCCGGCGCGCGCGCACCGTTGTCTGTGACCCTGCCCATCGGGGTCATCGACATACCTTGCACGACAGAAGAGATCGGTGACGGTTTGTGCTCCGTCTTGTGTTTGGCACCTGTGTCGCTTGCGTTGTGCAAAAGCGCAGTTTCTACAGCATCAGATTGAGGGCGCTCGGTCGTGTTGGCCGCGTTGAAGTCCATGATGGTGTTGAGGTCAGACCCTTTGCCACTTCTCCGCTCTGTTTCTGCGTCTTTCACGGCGTGCGAGGGTGGCACCGCTTCTTCGGCCTCCGCATCCTTAGGCAAAGGCTTTTCGGTAGCGTCCGGTTCGGGTCGAGCCGCATCGAGGAGCTGAACGTCGGTTTCGAAGCTCTCGGCCTCAGGGCCTATGGGCCGAAAATGCCGCGAAAAGGGCATATCCGCGTGAAGAGGATCCGCACGCTCAGCCTGCGTATCTTGGTGTGATGTCGGCAGACTGATGGCGCCGTTCTTGAAAACTTGCACGCAATTCTCCGGGATTCTTCCGCGTTGGATGTAAAATGTACCGCCTATAGTTACCGCTTCTTTACCGCTGGCCTGCATTGTCGCGAAAAGTTCTTCGAATTCTAAGGAATGCAGATGATAGCAAACTCGATACAGACCCAGATCGTAAAACAACCAGATGCAGGCGATGCCGCATTGCGTCGGTCGGCGCAGAAACTTGAAGCGGCATTTCTTGCCGAGATGCTGAAATCAGTGGGTCTGGGTGAAAGCCGTGACAGCTTTGGCGGCGGAGAAGGAGAAGACCAGTTTTCATCATTTCTGGTGCAGGCACAGGCCGAAAAAATGGTCGAAGCTGGTGGCATCGGTTTGGCCGAAGCGCTGTTTGAATCACTAAAGGAGCGTAACAATGGGGCATGAAAGTATAGCGTTCATTATTGATGAACTTGACGACCTCCTTGATGCTGAACGCACGGCATTGCTGGCGGGAAACCTTGATGATGTGAAGCGACTGTTCGAGCGCAAGACAAACTTGGTTGATGCCTTAAGCCGGTCCGAAAGTGACCAGACGTCTGGTGTGGCGGCGCTGCGCAACAAGGTCGAGCGGAACCAGGATCTTCTTCAGTCAGCGGCCGACGGCGTGAAATCCGTGGCGCGCCGGCTTGCCGCAATTCGCCGTGTTCGGGAATCTCTGGAAACCTATGACGCGCAGGGAAAGCGAAAAAAGGTGGACGTGAAAGCGGTGTCCACGCTGGAAAAGAGGGCGTAGCGGGAATTGAGTCAAATCTTCGGTTTTCAAGGTGGCCACTTTAGCAAAGCGTTAGTCAGTTCTCTTCATAGGTGAGCGCGCACTTGGAAGCAGGTGGCGCACATCCGTACTTTGATGTGCATTTGTCAGAACGGCAGTTTGGCTGTCCCAACAGGGACAGAACGTTAACCAGGGCGCAAAGCGCCATGACAAAAGGAAATGCACATGTCGAGCATTCTGACCAACAACAGCGCGATGGTCGCGCTTCAAACGCTGAAGTCGATCAACAAGAACCTGGCGATGACTCAAAGCGAGATTTCGACCGGTAAATCGGTGGCAAACGCCAAGGACAATTCAGCCATCTGGGCAATTTCCAAAGTGATGGAATCGGATGTGAAAGGGTTTCAGGCGGTGTCCGAAAGCCTGTCATTGGGCGAAAGCACTGTTGCGGTTGCACGGAACGCGTCGGAAACAGTGACGGACTTGCTGACCGAAATGAAGGGTCGCATTGTCGCCGCACAAGAGGAAAACGTTGACCGAGATGCGATCCAGGAAGACATTGTTGCGCTGCGTGATCAGATCTCTTCCGTCGTCGGCGCCGCCCAGTTCAACGGTTTGAACCTTCTTGACGGTTCGAGCACCGACGCCCTGAACATTCTGTCTTCGCTTGACCGCTCGTCCGACGGATCCGTGTCTGCGCGTCAGATTGTAGTGGATCGCGAAAACCTTGCTGTGACCGGCAATGTCAGCTCCCAATCGCTCGGGATAACGGCGGCTGCAGATCAGGCAACGGCCAACGACTATATCCAGGCTGGCGGCGATGACACGAACTTTGCCCTCGGGACCGACTATGATCGCGATGATCCGGCAACTGCGACGTCGACCATCGCCGATGGCGGCACCCTGGACTTCACCTTCACCCAAGTTGCGGAAGGCCTCAGCTATTCGATCACAATCGATGACCTGAACATCAATACTGCCGACGGCAGCAGCACGCTGGGTATCCGAACTTTCGAATATGTTGCAACGGCCGATGACTCTGTAAACGATGTCGCGCGTCAGCTGGGCAATCAGGTTCAATCGTTCTTCGATGCGGCAACCGCGTCTGGTGAAGGCTACTCCGTGACCTTCGATCCTGCGTCGACGGGTGACAACAACGTGTTCCGCATCACCAACGCAACGGGTGGTGGCACTGATAACATCCTTGTCTTTACAGAAGTGTCCGAGGGCGGCACGCCCGGCGCAAGTGGCGCAAACGGCCTTGCTGCTGTACAAACCATTGATGTGACGACGGATAGTGGTGCGACAAACGCACTGGGTGCCATTGACGACCTCATCCAGACATCCATCGACGCAGCTGCATCGTTTGGCTCCGCTCAAACGCAGATCGAGACTCAGTCGGATTTCATCGGTAAACTGTCGGACTCGCTGAAATCCGGGATCGGTTCGCTGGTCGACGCGGATATGGAAGAGGTGTCGGCCCGTTTGCAGGCGCTGCAGACACAACAGCAGTTGGGTGTTCAGTCGCTGTCGATCGCCAATCAGGCGCCGCAGACCATTCTGTCGCTCTTCCGTTAAAATCAATGAAGAAGGCGCGCCCAGATCGCGCCTTCTTCGCCCATTCCAATTGAGCAGGTGAAACCTTGAACGCGATGTCCCAAGCCCTGAAGGGCTATGCAGAACACGCTACGTCGACAAAAAGTGGGCGCAGGTCGGAATACGAAGTGGTTGCAAAGGTCACCAAACAACTGCGCGACAGCGCGGTTGAGGCCAAAACAAACTTCGCGGCGTTCGCAAGTGCGCTGCACATGAATCAGCGGCTTTGGACGGCTTTGGTCGTTGATGTGGCGGACGAGGCAAACCCACTGCCTGATGAGTTGAAAGCGCGCATCATGTACCTTGCAGACTTTACGCGCCATCACACAACGCGCGTGCTGCGTGAAAACGCATCCGTTTTGCCGTTGCTGGAAATCAACATGGCGGTTCTCCGTGGTCTCAAAGCCGAAGGGGGAGAGAAATGAGCGGACTCATTTTGAAGCTGAGCCCAAAGGAACGCGTTCTTATCAATGGGGCCGTCATAGAAAACGGTGAGCGAAGAAGCCGTTTGGCTATTATGACGCCAAACGCCCATATCCTGCGACTGCGGGATGCGGTTCATCCCGAAGATGCAAAAACGCCGGTAAAACGCGTCTGCTATGCGGTGCAACTCGTTCTGTCCGGCGACAGTGATCAGGACGAGGCCCGACATGCGCTCTTACGCAGCATCGAGGAATTGAGCCAGGTGTTTGTCGACGCCGATAGCCGCAAACATCTGGATATCGCATCGCATGCCCTTGTCAGTGGTGACCACTACCGGTGTCTCAAGGCGCTTCGCGCGTTGATGCCTCGGGAAGAACGGTTGCTTGCCGCGGGTCACTAGGCATGTATCAACCGGTTCTCATTTCGTCCGGGCTCGTCGGTTGGCAGTTCCTGCAGCGGACATATGACCAGCAGCTTGCGACATTCAGTCAATCGGCGCAGGTGAAACGGGACACGGACCATTTTCTGGAGAAAATTGGATCAATCACGACGGCCGAGGAACTCGTTTCTGACCGGCAGGTTCTGACAGTCGCCTTGGGCGCATTTGGTCTGACCGATGACATCAACAATACGTTCTTCATCCAGAAGATGCTGGACGAGGGCACAACGGCCAGCGACTCGCTTGCCAACAGATTCTCGGACAATCGCTACCGGGAATTCTCTGCCGCATTCGGCCTAGGACCAAACGAAGTTCGAGGGAGCCTCTTTTCTGGCTTTGCCGAAGACATCGTAGGCAAGTTCGAAGCGAACAGCTTTGAAATCGCAGCAGGTAACCAGGATGAGAGCATGCGCATCGCTCTTTATGCTGAACGCACCCTGTCCGACGTGGTTCAAAGCGAAGGCAGTGATGCGTCGAAATGGTTCAGTATAATGGGTCAACCACCCTTGCGCAGTCTTTTTGAAACCGCGCTCGGCCTACCTGAGGCATTCGGACAGGTGGATATTGATCAGCAACTTTCCGTGTTTCAGGAGCGTGCAGAGCGTATCCTGGGTGTTTCGGATCCAGCTGAATTTGCGGATGATGAGACTTTGGATCGGTTGATCACCACGTACTTTGCGCGCGCTCAACTCGAGCAGGCGGGCGGCAGCGCTTCGAGTGCTTCTATCGCGTTGACGCTTTTAAGCTCATGAAGCAAGCGCGATTGGACGCGTCGCGCTTGTACAGAGTTTCTTCTATCAGGAAACGGCTTTTGTCGGGACGCTACGAGCGTGTACTCCGGCCATTCTTGATATTGATCCCAGCCCTCCGCATCGCGAGGTTTAACTGATCAAAGCTGTGAGCGCACCCGTGTTCATGTACCTGAGACATGGCCTTGTCCAAGTGTGACCACGCCTGGATGGCCATGTCAATTTCAGGGTCTGAACCCTGGCTGTAGAGGCCCGCATTGATCATCATCTGATTTTGCGTAAACACGCTCATCAGTTTTCTGACTTGCGCAATTGTTTCGTTTTCAGCGGTCGTCGCAGCCGCCGGCAAGCTTCGCGAGACTGAACGCAAGACATCAATTGCAGGAAAGCGGCCACGTTCTGCAATTTCTCGATCAAGGACAACGTGACCATCTAGAACGCCGCGCAACACATCTGCGATGGGTTCCTCCATGTCCGAGCCGGCCACCAATACGCTGAATATGGCCGTGATGTCGCCCTGATCTGGACCACCAGGTCCCGCCCTTTCACAAAGAGACATTATCAAATGCGACGTCGACGCGGGGAAGCCCCGCAGAACCGGTGCCTCGCCTGCAGCGCTGGCCACTTCGCGATGTGCTTCTGCGAAACGCGTAATGGAATCGGCGAGAAAAAGAACGGAAAGTCCTTCATCTCTGAAATGCTCTGCCACTGCCATTGCGGTCCAAGCGCATCGACGGCGAACCAGAGGAGATTGATCTGATGTGGCCGCAACGACAACGGCCCTGTTCATCGCATCGGCGCCCAAGACGTCATCAACGAAATGCCTTACCTCGCGTCCACGTTCACCGATCATCGCGATGACAACCACATCTGCTGACATATGCGTCGCCAACTTTCCCATGAGGCTGGATTTCCCGACACCTGACCCGGCGAACAGTCCAATCCTTTGTCCTCGTACGATCGGCAGCATCGTATCAAAGACCAAATGGCCGGTGTCCATGCGCTTGCCAAGAGGTCGCCGCGACGCCGCTGGCGGCGGATTATTCTTGAGGGGCTGCGGGTTAAGACCACGCCCGAGCGGTCGCCCGTCCAGCGGCTCACCATTCGGATCCACGATGCGGCCCAGCCACGTTTCATTCGGCGCGATCCTGTTTTGCGCATCAATCATCACGCGGTCATTCAGCGCCACACCGTCAAAGGAGCCGTCGGGAAGAATTGTGGCATCGGATTGAGATAATTGAACAATTTCCGCCGGAAGTGGATCGCCAGACTGTTTTGTAATCAACACCCGGTCGCCGATCCGGCCAACATCATTGAGGCCGGACACGGTCAGTACATTGCCACGCGTGCCACTGATCCGGCCAATAGGCCGAGCGACCTGAACTTGGGAAAGCTGAGCTTGCAGCATTTGCAATCGCATGGCGTGGCGCATCGGATTCTCCTGACATCTGCAAACAGTTTCTTAGGGAATCACAGTTAAGCGTTGATTGAAATTCACGAGGGAGAAGCCCCGATGTTTCAGAACCTGGCCATTTTCGAAACTGCGTATGCAATGGCCGTGCATGCGGGTCAAAAGCAGGCCGTGATCTCGCAGAACATAGCGAACGCAGATACACCCGGCTATGTTGCCCGCGATATACCTGACTTTGCGGATGTTTATGCGCCTGCATCTTCGAATGCCGCTTCGCAGCGCGCAACACGATCAGCCCATATGCATGGCAGCGCGACGAACGACGTCCGTGCAATGGTACAGGAAGATCAGTCATTCGCTGCGCCCGACGGAAACAGTGTTTCAATCGAGACGGAGATGTTGCGGGCAACAGACGCCAAGCGCCAGCATGATCGGTCCCTGGCCATATACAAGAGCTCGTTGACAATTCTTCGCGCCAGCTTGGGCCGCCAGTAGGAGCGTAACGATGAATGAATTTGCGAAGTCATTGTCTGTTTCCGCAAGCGGGCTCAAGGCGCAGGCATCTCGACTGCGGCACCTTTCGGAAAACATCTCGAATGCTGATACGCCCGGCTATCGACGGAAGACAATTCCTTTTCGGACGGAATTTGATGCAGGGAGCGGTGTTGCTGGCGTCGAGGTTGGCCGCATGTCGTTGGATGATCGCCCATTGGCGCGCATTTACGATCCTTCGCACCCGATGGCGGATGCAGGTGGTCACTACGAAGGGTCGAATGTCGACCTGATGATTGAACTGGCAGACGCCCGTGAAGCGCAGCGCAGCTACGAGGCAAATTTGAAAATGTTCGAGCAGGCGCGGCAGATGTCGTCAAGCTTGATGCAACTGCTGCGCCGCTGACGGCGCACGAAAGGAGATCCAGAATGGAAATCGGAACATTATCGGCCGCACAGAATTATGCGGCACAGCGACCAGCGACACGACCCAGTGATGGCGAAGGCGCCAGTGTATTTGGCCGCGTTGCAATGGACTTTGCCCAGACCCTCGCACATGGCGAGCAAGTTGCGAAGGATGCGATGGTTGGCAAAGCCGACCCACACTCGCTGGTGCAGGCACTGGCGCAGACGGAGTTGGCTGTGGAAACGGCCGTAACGGTCCGGAACAAGGTGGTCGAAGCGTATCAGGAAATCCTTCGGATGCCTGTTTGAAATGCTCAATGAGGTCATCTTTTTTGACACGATGCGACAAGGTCTATGGATCGCTGTACTGGTTTCTGCGCCCATTCTTGTCATCGCGCTGGTGGCCGGTGTGTCCATCGGATTGGTCCAGGCGTTGACCTCGATCCAGGAAATGACGCTGACATTTGTGCCAAAACTTGCGGCCATCGTTCTCGTGTTCTGGCTGACCATGGGCTTCATGACGCAGACGCTTGTGTCTTTTTTCCAGAGCCGGATCATCCCGCTCGTGATTGGAGGGTAAGGTGGACAGTACAGGATACATCGCGTTGAGCCGACAGTCGGGTCTGATGCGCGAGATGCAAATTGTCGCCAATAACATCGCCAATAGCGCGACCACTGGATACCGACAGGAAGGCCTGGTTTTTTCCGAACATGTGCAGGGGATCCAGGGTGGTCCATCCTTGTCAATGGGCCACGGGAATGTGCGGCACACATCGTTTGTTCAGGGCACTCTTACGCAAACCGGTGGAACCTTTGACTTCGCTATCGAAGGGGACGGTTTCTTTCTGATCCAGACACCTGAGGGAGAACGTGTAACCCGTGCCGGGAGCTTTTCTCCAAATGCGCAAGGCGATCTTGTGACACCGGATGGCTACGCTGTCCTCGACGCCGGAGGGGCGCCTGTTTTCATCCCATCGGGCGCCAAGTCGCTGTCCGTGTCTCCCGATGGGTCGATCAGTGCGGATGGAGCCTTTGTCGGACAAATTGGTTTGGTTCAGCCTGTTGACCCCGCCACCTTGACGCGGGAAGGCGGAGTGCTCTTCCGTTCAGACGATGGTTTTGAGCCGTCCGAAACAGCACGCATGCTGCAAGGCTTCGTTGAAGACTCCAATGTGGACCCCATCGGCCAGCTCGCCCGCATGATCGAAATCCAGCGGGCTTATGAGATGGGGCAGAACTTTCTGAATTCTGAAGATGAACGTGTTCGCCGTGCGATGGACGCGATGTTGAAATCAAGCTGAGGAGACGCAAATGCGCGCCTTGAAAATCGCGGCCACGGGGATGCTGGCCCAGCAAATGCGGGTTGAAACGATCTCAAACAACCTCGCGAACATGAGCACGACCGGTTACAACGCGCGCCGCGCCGAGTTTGCGGATCTGCATTATCAACAAATGACGCGGCCAGGCTCTATCAATGCGTCTGATGGCACCGTGTTGCCGACAGGCGTACAGCTTGGTCTCGGTGTGCGTCCGGCTGCGGTGTCTGTTCACCTGGCGCAGGGGTCATTGGCCGCAACGAATGGTGACCTTGATGTCGCGATCGACGGCAACGGGTATCTGGAAGTCACATTGCCTTCAGGTCAAACCGGGTACACGCGCGATGGTGCTCTTAAACGCACTGGCGAAGGTTTGATCGTGACTTCGGACGGGTATCCAGTGGCACCTGAGATTGTCATCCCCGAGGATGCCCGCAGCATTTCAATCAACGGCGACGGCGAAGTCTACGCGTATTTTTCAGATACCGCGGCGGGGCAACTGATCGGCCAGTTCAATTTGACAGGTTTTTCGAACGCAAAAGGGTTGGAGGCGCTTGGCAGCAATCTTTTTGCTGAGACGGATGCGTCCGGACCTCCGATTGTCACGACGCCAGGTCTCGATGGCTTGGGCACTTTGCGCCAGGGCTATCTCGAAGAGAGCTCGGTTGATGCGGTCCGCGAAATTACCGAACTCATTGCGGCACAGCGCGGCTATGAGATGAATTCCAAGGTAATCTCAGCCGCTGACCAGATGATGGGGGCAATGACGCAGGTTCGGTGATGCGCTGGATTGGTATTCTCTGTTTGACGGCCAGCGTGGCATCCGCCGATATGGTGACGCCCACGCGTACGTTGCGGCCCGGGACGGTGATCACATCGGCCGATCTCGCCCTTCTTGACGTAGTGCAACCCGGCGTGTTTGACCGACTTCTCGACGTTGTGGGACAGGAGGCCCGCATCGCACTCTATGCTGGGCGCCCCATCCCGTTTGACGCAATTGGGCCTCCTGCAATCATAAATCGCAACCAGATCGTGCCGCTGTTTTTCAACACGAGCGGACTTTCGATCACAACTGAGGGGCGTGCGTTGGAACGTGGCGGGATAGGAGATCGCGTGCGGGTTATGAACCTGAGTTCGCGCGCAACTCTGTTCGGTTTCGTTCAGGAAGACGGCTCTATCAAGGTGACCAGATGACAAAGTTTAATTACAGGCTTTCCGCTCCTCATGTGATGGCGCTTTTTGCGCTCAGTCTAGTGGCTGCTTGTGGTCGCGGAGATCACTTGGGCAAGGCACCAAGTTTTTCTAACCCGCTTGAGACGCGAGAGCATTCGGCCATGGTTGGTGCAACTTTACCTTTGGCTGTTGAAGATGTCGGTGCGACCGACAGTGCATCGCTCTGGAGCGGTCAAAGATCGTCCCTTTTGGGGGATCGGCGCGCGATGCAGCGCGGTGATATTATGACAGTCGTCATAGAAATTGACGAAAGTGCTGAAATCTCAAATGAAACCGATCGGTCACGGAGTGGGACAGAGAGTTTGCAAGTCCCACAGCTTGGCGGTCTGCCGCAGCGGTTGGACGAAAAACTGCCAACCGGTGCGTCATCTTCCGATCTGGTCTCAATTACGTCCAACTCGGGATCCAGCGGAGATGGTTCAGTCAAACGGAAGGAGAAGCTGACACTGCGTGTTGCAGCGACTGTGATTGATGTTCTTCCGAATGGGATCCTCTCCATTTCGGGATCGCAGGAGTTACGCGTCAACTTTGAAATGAGAGAGCTTCTTGTTTCGGGCTACGTACGACCGGCGGATATCTCGCGGCAGAACGAGATCACGTATGACAAGATTGCCCAGGCGCGTGTCTCTTATGGTGGTCGCGGACAAATCACTGACGTACAGCAGCCTCGGATAGGTCAGCAGGTTCTTGACGCAATTTTACCGTTCTAGGAGAGTACAAAGTGAAAAAGCTGCTTCCCTTGATGCTTTTGTTGATCGGTACCGGCGCTGGCGTCGGTGCTGGCATTTTTCTACGCCCAGAACCCGAGCCAGGCTTGGCTGCAGACGCGGAAGTGTCGGCCGAGGCCGAGGATAAAACCGAAGACAGTGACGACATCTCGGACCGCGAATATGTCAAAATGAACAACCAGTTTGTCGTTCCCGTTGTCAGTAAGGATGCTGTCCAGGCGCTTGTGGTGATGTCCCTGAGCCTGGAAGTGCCTGCTGGGCAGAAAGATGCCATCTATTCAAAAGAACCAAAATTGCGCGACTCATTTCTTCAGGTTCTGTTCGATCATGCCAATGTCGGCGGCTTTGACGGCGCTTTCACCAATGCAAATAACCTTGCTGTATTGCGCGCGGCGCTGCGCGAGGTTGCGCAAAAGGACATGGGAGATCAAATCTCGGATGTGCTCATCATCGAGATTGCGCGCCAAGATTATTGATTGCGCGGCTGCTGCTGCAATTGTGCTAAGTCTATCGCCTGCTCCAAACGCTTTTTCCGGTCGTCGGCTTTCATTTTTAGTGCCTCTTGGGCCATCAGCTCTTCGGTGACAGCTTTTTTGCCGGTCGCCATTCTGAACGCCGCCATCAGGCTTTCTTTTTGAGCAAGGACTTGCGCCAACTCAATACTAAGAGATCGTTGGTTTTTTGCCAGCCATTTCAGCCAGATGATATCTCCTCCAATGGCCCGAAGATTTGCATCGGACGCCGGCAGGCAATGGGTGTCGTGAGCAAGGCTTTGCAAGCGTTTGAGCTCCGCGCGAAGCGCACTCTCTCGATTCCGGAGCTTTGTCAGCGCCAGTTCACTGTGACGATGTTTTAAGTCTGCAAGCTGCTTCAGCATGTCCAGTTCTTTCATCAGATACGCCCCTTGGCCTGTTGACGCATCTCGTCGGCGAAACGGATGGCCGCTGCGACCGCGGCATATTGCTCTGGCAGGATTTCGTCACCGATATTGGTCACAGCAAACAGTGTGCGTGCGGTCGGTGGATCGCTATGGATCGGGACGGCGTTTTCTTGGGCAATTTCCCGGATGCGCAACGCAACTTCGTCCACGCCTTTTGCGACACAAACAGGTGCTGTCCCGCTGGCACGCGACCATTGCAGTGCAACGGCATAGTGTGTGGGATTGACAACAATCACATCTGCAGTCGGCACGTCGCTCATCATTTGCTGGCTTGCTATGGCTTGTCCGCGTGCGCGTCTTTCTTGTTTTAGGTGCGGATCACCTTCGGAGTTCTTGGCTTCATCCATGATTTCCTTGCGGGACATCCGGTTTTTTCGAATGTGCTCTTGATGCTGCCATACAGCGTCAATCCCGCCGAGCGCGACAGATATCAGGACAACGACAAAAAGGAACGCGACAACAAGCTCAGCCAAAAGCGTGACGACCAGGCCTGGAGATCCGTGCATGACATTGATCATCTCGGGCAGACGACGCGTCAAAAACAGTGCCAAGCACGCAGAGTACAACAGGAGTTTGACGAAGCTCTTGGCGAATTCGAAGAACCCACCCCGGCCAAACTTCTGCTTGGCGTTCTGGATCAGCGATATCCTGGAAAGCTTCGGCTCAAGCTTGCTTGGCGCGACAACAAAAGCGCGCTGTGCCAAGACTGCAAGCAATACAGCGACTGCCGGCGCAAAAAAGACTGGTGCAACAGCGACGGATGCCGACCGCAAAATGGCTCCCATCGTTGCAGAGGGTCCGCCAGCGAACAGGTCGTCCGACAGTGGCAGCGCCTGGTCCAACAGGACCTGCATCTCGCTGCCGAAGGATGTGAGGCTATACGCCCCGACGGCAACGAGGGCCAAGGTCAAGCCAGCATAAGCTGAGGCTGTGTGTAGATCCGCGGACTTTGCGACTTCACCTTTCTTTCGGGCTTCCTGTAGCTTGTGCGGTGTCGGATCAAAGGACTTGTCGGTGTCTTCATCCTGACCGCTCATCTTGGCGCCTCAAACGGAGCGGCCATAAACTGGTCGAGCGCGGACAACCAAACGGACAACATCACCGGTGCTGCCAAAAACAAAAGAAACAGGCCACCCAGTGTGATGACAGGGGCCCCGACGAAGGCCACCATCAATTGCGGCATCGCTTTGTTGATGACGCCAAGTGCCAGATTGTACAGAACCGACATCAGCAAGAACGGTGCCGACAAGAGAAATGCGAGTTCAAATGCATAGGCGACCTGACCCAAGCCCCAATCCGCAACGTCACGCCCCAACGCAAACACTCCGGTGGGCAACAATACGTAAGAGTGGATCAGCAACTGGGCTGCCTTGACATGCAGTCCCGCCATGACGGCAAGAGCGATCGCACCCACCGTGAGTACATAACCCATGGCTGGCAGCGGCTCGATGGCTGCGCCGCCCAGAATCTGTGACAAGGAAGTGGATTGAGCGGCAATGGCCCCTGCGGTTTGCAAGGCCAGTACAAACAAGCGAATTCCAAGGCCAATCAACAGGCCAGCCAGCGTTTCCGTAAATACGAGAATACTGAGTGTATCGATCGAAAAGGCAGGCAGGTCTGCCCCGATGGCTGGAGCGACGATCAGAGTAAACGCCAACGCGACAATCAGCTTGATCCGCATGGGTACGGACTGTTCTCCGAAGCCCGGAAGCAGTGAGACCGTCGCCCCAACACGCAAGAACACGACGAAACCCAACCACAGTTGGGTTTGCACGATACCAAGCAATTCGGCAGCTGCATTCATGCTGCAACGACGCCGACCAGTGATGGACGGGCGTCGACGCCAATCTCTTCGAAGGAGAGAACCGGGTTGTTCAGGCCCTTTGCGCGCATCATTGTTTTCAAAAAGCGGCGCCTGCGCGTATTGGTCACCACGGCCGGAAAGATACCTTGACCGCTTGCCTCCTGTAGCTTCTCCGACACGTTGTCTGCCAGTCGATTGAAGAGGTCGGGTGGTAGCGCGATGTCGAGGCCGCGATCTGCATCAACCTGGTAGCTCGCAAATGTATCCTCCCATTCAGGAGCAAGTTGGATGAGTGGGAGTGTCCCGTCGTCACGCCGGATACCGGAAATGATCTGAAACCCAAGACGCTGACGAACGTGTTCGCAGATTGCTTCGGGCTGTGCATTCACTGCGCGTGCTTCTGAAACGGCTTCGAGGATGAGGGGCAAATTTCGGATCGACACCTGTTCTTCCAGCAGCAGGCGCAAGACGGCATGAAGCACATCCATGGGCACCTTGTCCGGTATAAGGGCATCCAACATCTTGCGATTTGCTTCCGCCCTGACGGGATCGGTGACTGACTTCATCTCTTCGAGCAGCCGCCGCAATGATTTGAGTGTCAAAAGCCTGCTAAAGTTACGTTTGATGACCTCCAACAAATGCGTCGCTAGGATTTCCGTGGGGGTGACCAATGTCACACCGGCAAGTGCGGCCATTTCCTGATCTTGCGTGGCGATCCAGCGCGCCGGAGCACCATAGACCGGTTCTGTCGTGTCTTCTCCGCCAGGCAGGTTTTCGACTGCGTCTGGCGCGAGCGCCAGGATGTCATTGGGCCGAATTGTTCCGCGTGCCTGCTCGACCCCTTGAATGCGCAATAGATATCCGCCGACTGGCAGACCAGCATTGTCGGTAAGCCGGATTTCGGGGAGGATGATGCCGAAGACGGTTGCCACGTGCACCCTCATGTTCGCGATGCGCGCATCGAGGCCCGTTCCAGGATCAAGCACCATTGTGACAAGATCTGGTGCAAATTCGACATGAATGTCATCAAGCTCGAGAATATCACCGAGTGACTTCTCCGGTGTTGCCTCTGTTACTTCATCGAGGTCGATCTCGGCAGTCGTGCTGTCGGAATTCTTTTTCCTGACCATGTATGCAGCGGTCCCAAGGCCTATTGCACCCGCCATAAAGGGCAACAGTGGTAGCCCGGGAAAAAGGCCCAGCAGAGCCATCAACACCGCAACTGTAACCAACGCTGCAGGATGCCGCCCCAGTTGTCCGAAGACGGCCAAATCAGTTGCGCCTTTCGCACCGCCACGCGCTAGCAACAAAGCTGACGCAATCGATATAATGACCGCAGGAATTTGCGATACCAAGCCGTCACCTACGGTCAGAATGGCATAAGTCTCAAACGCGTTGCCTAAAGCCATGCCATGTATGGCAACACCCATGACCAATCCTGCAACCAGGTTCAGGAGCGTGATCAGCAGGCCAGCAACTGCATCGCCTTTGACGAACTTTGAGGCACCATCAAGAGATCCAAAGAACGTCGTTTCGGCCTGCTCCAATTCGCGGCGCGCCTTAGCTTCGTTGTGGTCGATTGCCCCGGCTGACATGTCACTGTCGATTGCCAGTTGCTTTCCGGGCATGCCATCCAAAGCAAACCGTGCGCCGACTTCGGCCATACGCGTCGCACCCTTTGTTATGACCATGAAGTTCACAATCAAGAGCACGCAAAACACGACCAAACCCAGAAAGACGCTTCCCCCCATGACGAACTGAGCGAAGCCTTCGATTACATCTCCGGCGGCACCGGTGCCAGTGTGGCCTTGTCCAATGATCAGCTTGGTCGATGACACATTCAAAGACAGTCGCAACATCAACGACGCGAGAAGGATTGTTGGGAAAGATGAAAAGTCGAGTGGCCGCTCGATGAATAGAGTTATCGTGAAAATCAGGATTGCCAGCGCGAAAGATGCCGCGAGGCCAATGTCGAGTACCCAAGCAGGCATCGGCAAAATCATCATTACAATGATTCCCATCAGCGCGATTGCGAGCAAAACTGTGGGGCTGAAAATTGCAGATCTGGACAGCGTCATTTTTTTTGCCCGTAATGTGCCGAGCGCTGATTTCTCGCAACTTTCGGGATAGGAAAGTTAAGTGCATCATATCGGCAAGACGGGTCGAGGGCCCACACATTTGCGGGGAGACAGCGCCGAACGCAATCAATTGCCAAGTGCTGGTGTGCCGGTGACAGATTTGGTACGATTGAAACGCACTGCATCCACCGCCATACCTTTGAGTAGAGCGACTTTGATCTCATAGCGGGCCGTCCTTATCACTTCTGTGATCGTTGCAGGCTAGACGCAGGCAGGTTTATATTTGGTAACTAAGTTTGCTTGGAGCATCGGTTGTTTCAAAAGCTAGTCGCTGTTCGTATTTGTAGCGATCAGCTGTTCGATGACTGCTCGGGCGTCGGCGCTGTCTTGCAATGCGCTCTGTATTCGACCTAGCATTCCATCGATGTCGGTTGATGTATCCAACTGCGACGAAGCAATTTCCATTACCGGACCCAAAACTGGCGCATCAGGTTCGAGCAGAACTTGCCAATCGTCTGAAAGCCAGGCCGCTTGCAAGCTGTCCGCGTCAGCACCGATGTCTCTCAAGATTTCATAAGCGCTGTCGTGATCGCCGTTCAGTGTGTTCGCACGTGCACGCAATCGGGCAGCTTGCTGGCCCTCCAATCCGCGCAGAAGCGACAGAGCTTCAAGTGGTCTAGATAAACCAAGCGAGACCTCCGCCCGCAACTGCCTGTTCTTAGGTGTTTGGGGAATGTCACTTTGAGCAAACAACAGCTGTTCAGCTTCTGCAAAAAAACCAAGTTCAACCAATCGCTCGACAAGCAGAAGAGCGGCTTGTTGCGAGATTTCCACCGAACCGTCTGCAATGTTTTCAAAGGCTTGTCGAACGAATACCCCCTCCGGCGCATCGCGCGATAGCACTTCCAAAACCGACGAGCGTAACTCGGCCGATGCATTCTCAATCCTGCTGGAGCTGATCCGTTCAAGTGCTGAAAAGGCTGCATCGAACTGTCCGGAAGTCGCCAAGGCTAAGACATGTGCGCGCCGTAATTTCTCCCCAAGAGGATCATCTCGGAATTCAATTGCGTATGCTTCGACCAATGCGGCAATACTTTCGTCGATCTCTACACTAGTGTTAAACTGCGTATCCACATACCGCACGAGAGCTTCAGCAGACTGTTGATCATTCGATCCCACCACCCTTTCAAGCCTTGCCTGAGCCGAAACAGTGTTTCCTTGTACCAATTCGATATCTGCCTTTGCCAGCTCGGCCGCAGACGATAGAGGTTCAGCAGTTCGTTCCAATCCTCGCAGCGCAGCAGCTGCGCCATCTTCGTCACCATACGCAAGCAGTTTTTTACTGAGCGCTGGTGCTATATGCTGGCGCAAATGAAGGGGCAGGCTGCTCAAAGTTCGAATGGCTGCTTTACTGTTGACTGTTTCATATGAGTGCAGCGTTTCTTTCGATAAAATCGCCCATAGCGCAACATCCGAGTCACAGTCCAAAAATCTGCTTAGGTAGCCATTGTCGCCCGCGCCTCCAAATTCCATGATGTTCGCAATGTCGATCAATGCGGGGTTCGACGTTTGTAAGCCGGCATCCATGCGTAGAATTTGAGTGGCCTCTGCTCCAAAACCAAAGTGCAGATAAAGTTGTACCAGCTCTACTGCAACGTCAGTATTCAATCGGTCAAACTCTGAATACAGGTTACGGCGAAGAGTAGAGATGCGCGGCGCAAAGAGTGCGCTACCTCCCCACTCCTGAACCTGCACGACAGACGGATCGATACATCTTACGCCCAATGTGGTTGATGCTTGAAGCTGAGGCGCGCCGCTGCGCGGAAGATCACTGCTAGAGGTTACCCTCAAGTTGCCGCTCACTGGGCCTTGCCGTTCGGGCGTATTATTTTCCGGCAATGAAGAATCGAATACCCGCACGTCGATTTGTGGGCGCGCTTGTCGTTCAAGAACCGGGGAACCACCTCGATGAGCGCTGAGCAAACCCGCTGTTGCTGCTTGGCCGATCCTTTCGGCCAGCTCTTCCTGTGCGTGGTGTAGAGCGACCAGTTCATTTTGCTGCGGGTTAAAATCTGGAACAACTCGCGGCAAAATAGGGCCTAGTGCCAATGAGGGTTTTTCTCGATTTTCTTCAGAATCCGTTTCAGAGAATGCATCCCGCAAATTGATCAATTCAGAGGATGTAGTGAGCGGCAATTGCATAGATCCGATGTTGCTGACCGGTGGCCTTTCAACTGAAAAGGAAAGCGAATTTGAACTGGCGGCGCTTTTCATAACGTCAATCACGACCATACGATCTCCTGATAGAAATACGTCGGCTTTGCAATTGCAATTGAAGGAAATAGATAAAGTGTCTGCTGATGTCGTAACGTTGTCTACAAAACTTCGGTCAATCCGCTCGAAAACACGCGATGTATCGAATCCATCTCTATGGCCCGTAAGAGTGATACGTGCACTGCGCGTGTCTTGGTTGAGCGACCATTGTGTGCCTGGCGTCACATCAAGAACAAGGCGGGAGAAACCCTCATGCGCGCCGGACCGCACGGAAATTTCCTCAGCTGCCGCAGCCGCACATGATACCAAGCAAATTAAGAAAAGTCCTAGAGCGCGCGTCATGCTGCGTTTTGCTTTACTGATTTCAGTGCCTCTTCCAAGTCTGAGAAGGAGGGGCGACAATGGGATGGCGTGTTCTGGCGGCCAACCTCGATGCAGATGTTGGTTGCATGATTATGCAGATTTGCCACGAGTACTTCTCGGATGAGTTGGTAGAAATGGCCGTCTTCCTCCACGACGGCTTTTACTTTGGCCGCAAAAGGACCAACCAGACCGTAAGCAAGAAAGACACCTAAGAAGGTACCGACAAGCGCGCCGCCGATCAGTTTACCCAGGATTTCTGGCGGTTGATCAATAGATGCCATGGTCTTGATGACGCCCAAGACCGCGGCGACGATACCAAGGGCCGGCAAGCCGTCCGCGACGGTTTGCAACGCATGGCTCGAATGCAACGCGTGATGCATGTTTGTTTCCATGCGCTTTTCGAGAACTTCCTCAACCTGATGCGGGTCATCATAGTTCATCGATGCGGAACGCATTGTGTCGCAGATCAGGGCTGTCGCCTCTTGATCCGCAACGATCTTGGGGTAACGCGAAAATATTGAGGAATTTTCCGGATCTTCGATATGTTCCTCGATTGCGACCGGGTTTTGCCGTGCCAGCCGGATGAGTTCAAACAGCAAGCACAGCAGGTCTCGATAATCTTCATGTGCCCATCTAGGTCCTTTGAAGACCTTACCTAGATCTTTTATCGTGTGCTTGATCTCCGCCATCGAGTTGCTGATCAAGAAGGCGCCGACAGCTGCGCCAATGATCATCGTCATCTCAAATGGAAGAGACTTTAGGATGATCCCCATTTTGCCGCCAGCGGCCAGGTATCCGCCGAATACCATTACGAAAATGGTCACAATGCCAATGATTCCAATCACGTGACGATTCCCTCATTTCGATCTGTCACCACGATTGCAGACACCGGTTAACAAAGCCTCACAACTGCTCAGTTTTTAGGGGCTTTGGCATTCCTCCCCGCGACAATCGCGCTAATCGAATAAGCCACTTGCGGATCGAGGCCCGCCAGGATCTTTGCGGCAACGGTTGGATCCATGCGCCCCAGAAAACCGGCGGCAAAGCCCGGCTCCATGGCTTCAAACAACGCAGAGGCATCCTTGGGCTTCATGTTTTCGTAAACTGTCGTCAGGCGCGACAAGTCGTCTTCGGCCGCTGTTTGCGCGATCGCCAATGTACCTCGAAGGCGTTCTTCAGCTGTTTGCAGCGCCGCCAGCCGTCGTTCGACTTCCGTCTGGGCGACGTCCAGTGCTTTACTTCGCGCTGCGAGCGCACTTTCCCGTTTGGTGACCTGTTCTTCCCGTGCACGAATTGCATCAAGCAGCGGCTTAATGTCACCGCTTTCAAGCTCTTTTGGTTTGGCCTGTGGAGGCTGTACGCTCAGGGGCAGCGCAAAGCCGTTTGCGAGGTCCACTTCCGCCAATGCGGAATTCGCGCTTGTCCCTATGCGCACTGCTGCAGATGCAATGAGCAATGCGACAAGAAAAGCAATTGATCCGCGGTTGGCAACTCCACCCGAGCGACGTCTCTTCATTGCCTGCCTCCAGCACTTCGACGCGCGAAGACCGGCGCGCTCGTCTCTTGCGGAACAGGCGGCGCTGGGTCTGGAGACGGGGTGCTTGGAACGTCGTGCAAAGAAGCCATTTGCAGCTCAAGGCGCCGCGCCATTTCTGTTGCGCGCTGCGTTGTATCGTTCAGCGTTTCTGCTGAGTCTGCTGCGGTTTTCTGAGCAGCCTCCAGTGTTTTGGTCAGGTCATCGACCTGCGCAGACAAAACGGCGACAGCGCCACCAACGCCCTTTTCGAGGTTGTTGAAACGGTTCAGCCTCCGACCGAGAACAAAACAGTAAAAGCCCGCGCCAAGCGCACCGGCTGCTAAGAAGATGTCAGCAATCAAGTCCATTTTTCCACCATCAGCTCAAAACGAATTCCATGATGAGAAGGTCGTTTACCCGACCTGCTCCGGTCACAATCTCGACCCGGCGCAGCATTTGCGCGCGCAACCGCGTAAGCGCAGCAGGGCTTTCGATGTCCTTGGTTTCCAATGCGCGCAGGTAACCATTCAGAACATCGACGACCCTCGGCAGAATTGCTTCCACGTCGGTTACATATTGGGATGGCACTTCTAACTGGGCTCGAAATCGCAAGTGTTGTCCTTGGGAACTGGGCGCCAAAGAAACGACCATCGGTTCCAGGGCAACAAAAGATACGTCAGGAAGCTCGGGTGAGTCTGCGCCCCTTTCCGTCGGGCCTTCCGCCGATTCGGGCGCAAGGACCATACCGGAAAACGTCGCAAAGAAGCCGCCCCCCGCACCAAGCAACAGGGCCACAACCCCAAGTATCAAAGGTAACTTTGAGGACTTCTGCGCCTCTTCCGGTGTTTCTACAGCTGCGTTCGTCATCTGGTTCCTGCTCAGAATATGTCGGATGCAGATTTCTCATAGATCAACTAACCGATTGTTAAGGCTGTTCAGTCATTGCTGGCACAACGCCGGGCAGAACGCCCGGTATGACGGAGGCAATTGTGCAGCAATTACTGAATGTCTGGATGGGACTGGATATCAAACGCCAGATAACCGTGGTCGTGGCGACCTTGGCGATGTTCTTGGCGATTCTTGCGATGTCGCGCATTGTGACGTCACCAACACTGACGCTGCTCTACGCGGGGCTGGAAAATGGCGCTGCCGGAGATGTGGTACGGGCGCTTGAGCAGCGCGGCGTCCCGTTTGAGGTGCGCGGTGGTTCAATCTTTGTAGATTCGCAAGAGCGCGACCAACTACGATTGACCCTCGCAAGCGAAGGACTTCCTGCAAACAGCAGCCAAGGATACGAACTTTTAGACAGCCTTTCGGGTTTCGGCACCACATCGCAAATGTTTGACGCTGCATATTGGCGCGCCAAAGAAGGGGAATTGGCGCGGACAATCGTATCCAGCCCTCATGTGGCCATGGCACGTGTTCATATTGCATCGACGGGATCGAACCCGTTTCAACGGAGCGTCACGCCAACGGCATCCGTGTCACTGACAGCGAATGGAGGCGAGCTGACCGCTCAGCAGGCCAAAGCCGTCCGTTTTCTTGTTGCGTCTGCCGTTGCCGGCCTGTCTGCTGATGATGTCGCAGTGATTGACTCGAATGGCGCAGTTCTTGGAATGGGCGATGATGCAGCGCCATCCACTGGTTCAGATGACAAGTCCCAGATGCTGAGAGAGCGTGTCGAACGGCTGCTCGAAGCGCGCGTTGGGCCGGGCAATGCGGTTGTTGAAGTCAGCGTGGACACGGTGACAGAAACCGAAGAGATCCGCGAGCGCCGTTTCGACCCTCAGGAACGTGTTGTGATCAGCACGGATACCGAGGAACGGACCAGCACGTCGAACGAGGCGGGCAATGGGGATGTCACCGTTGCATCCAATCTCCCCGACGGTGAAGGCGCTGGCGGTGACAATTCTTCTTCCCAAAACTCGGAAACACGCGAGCGCATCAATTACGAAGTTTCTGAAACTGAGCGCGCCATTGTGAAGTCGGCCGGGGCAATCCGTCGGGTCACAGTGGCTGTTCTGGTCAATGACGCGATCGCAGCAGAAGGGGCCGATGTCGCAACAACTGCACGGTCGCCGGAAGAGCTTGAAGCGCTGCGTGAATTGGTGGCCTCTGCCGTTGGATATGATGAAAACCGGGGCGACGTGATCACGATAAAGGCAATGGAATTGCAGCCTATCTTGCCCCAAGGCACGATCGCCGAAGCCTCCGTTTTCGATGGAATTCATCTGGATGTAATGTCGGCGATCCAGATGGCTATTCTTGCGGTCGTGGCACTTATTTTGGGCCTGTTTGTGGTTAAGCCTGTGCTGACACGCTCTGCCACAGCAACGGAGGAGCTTCCTGCTCTGCCGCCAAGCATGTCTGGTGGTAACTTTGACAACACTCCACAGATTGTGACGGAACCGGGGGATCTGCCTCAGATCGACATAGCGGCGGCCCCTGAAATGCTGCCGGATCTTCCGGCTCTCACGTCCGGTCCAGATGGCGCATTGCCTGTCCCATTCTCCGAAGATCCGGTTGATCGTCTTCGTTCAATGATTGGTGAACGGCAGGAAGAAACTGTGGAGATTTTGAGGAGTTGGCTTGAAGAGGAGCGCGCCTGATGTCAGCTGCGCACCTTTTCGAAGATTTTGGCGAGGAGAAACCGAAGCTCGCCGACGCTGCCTCCCTGCCGATTGAAGTGGTTGAAGACCAAAAGCTTGAGGCCTTTGAAAATGGCTATCAGGCGGGTTGGGAAGATGCTGTGGCCGCCCAATCGGAAACACAGAGCTTTGTGTCGAGCGGACTGGCGTCAAGCCTGCAAGATGCATCATTTGAATACCATGAACTGAGAGCAGGGATGACCGCGACCGTGGAAACGATCATCAAAAGCGTCACGGACATCATCCTGCCCCGGGTCGCGCATTCCAGCCTCGGGGCGCACGTGCGTGAAAAGGCTCAGGATATGGTGCGTGCCAGCCTGGACAAACGGGTTGAGATTGCAGTGGCACCAGAGAACGAGGCGGCTGTACGCAGCGTTCTTAACGATGACATTCCAGAGCCTTTCCTGTTGGTCAGTGACAATCTTCTCGCACCATCACAAGTGGTTTTGCGCACCGAACAGACAGAGGCAGAACTCGATCTCGACCGCACAGTCGCGGAGATTTCAGCTGCTGTTACCTCTTTTTTTGAAGCCCAAACCTTTGAGGTAAATGATGGCTGAAGTACCCTCGACGAAAGCGCTGGCATCTGACGCGCATAACCCATTTACGGCAGTTCCAATTGAAATCACGGTTTCAGTCGGACGCGCCAGGCCACTTGTCCGCGACCTGGTCATGCTGGGGTCGAACGCTGTGTTGACGCTCGATAAGCGCGTTGATGACCCGGTTGACTTGTTTGTTGGCGACAAACTTATCGCGCGCGGCACGTTGGAAGAGGCCGAAGGTGACGACGAGGGGCAATTGGTCGTGCGCTTGACCGAGATATTCGATCTGGGTGCGGGTCTCTGAGCTTGTCATGAGATCCGCAATTCTTCTTTGCATTCTGCTGTTTTTGCCGGCGGGGGCTTCCGCTCAGGATGTTGCGATATCGCTTGGGGACGACGCTTCGCTAAGCGCCCGCACTTTGCAGCTTATTGCCTTGATCACAGTGCTCAGCCTCGCGCCTGGTCTTGCCATCATGGTGACTTGCTTTCCCTTTCTGGTTACCGTCTTGTCGATTTTGCGGCAGGCGATCGGCTTGCAGCAATCCCCCCCGAACATGCTTATTATCAGTCTCGCGCTTTTCCTGACTTACTTCATAATGGAACCTGTCTTTGTCGAAGCTTGGACAAATGGTTTGCGTCCGTTGATAGACGAACAGATAGAGCCTGACGTTGCATTCACCCGAACCTTGGAGCCGTTCCGCGTTTTCATGGCAGGAAGGCTTGATGCCGAGACTTTTGCTGCGATGGCCGATCTTCGTCCCGATACGCGGGGGGTAACGCTTGACACTGATGCGCCTTTGTCGGTTCTGGTTCCCAGTTTCCTGTTGTCGGAGATTTCGCGCGCATTTCAGGTCGGCTTCCTGATCTTTTTGCCGTTCCTTATTATTGATCTTGTGGCTGCGGCAATTTTGATGAGTATGGGTATGATGATGGTGCCGCCCGCCATTGTTTCCCTGCCTTTCAAGCTAGCATTCTTTGTTATCGCAGACGGTTGGAGTCTGATCGCAGGCAGCTTGGTCCGCAGCTACTTTTGAAAGCGTTTTCTGAAGTTCTCGATTGTGTTGCTTCTGGGAATGACAAAAGTAACCATTGGGCCAGCGTTGGTCATAAGTAACCGCAAACAACTGAATTGAATTCAAAGACGCGCTCAGCCAGTGACGCTCGGCACGGATCTATAATCACGTTAACCCCAGTTACCGAACAACAAACTCCGCATGCAATGCGCCTGCAGCCTTGATGCTTTTTAGGATGTCTATCATGTCTCTCGGGGCGACACCAAGCGCGTTAAGGCCAGCAATCACCTCAGAAAGTGACGCGCCCTCCGGGACTTCGGCCAGTCCAGGACCGTCGTCCTCCTGCAGGTCTACAGTCGTGCGCGGCACGACTACGGATTGGCCGTCGGCAAACGGGTTCGGTTGAACAACCAAGGGCTGCTCTTGAATGCGAAGTGTCAAGTTGCCCTGTGACACCGCGACGCGAGAGATGCGTACGTCATCACCCATTACTATTGTCCCGGATCGTTGATCGACGACCACACGCGCTTTGCGCTCTGGTTGTACCGCAATGTTCTCTATGCGGCCAAGGGCGTGCGCAGCCGAACGTGCGCGTGTTTGAGCGATGTTCAGAGACACTGTCCCAGAATCCAACATCGTCGCGACGGATCTACCAAACACTCCGTTGATTGCCTCTTCGATGCGGGCAGCCGTGGTAAAGTCCGGATCTCGCAAAGCCAGGCGCATGTTTGTCAGGCTGCTGAGCTCAAAGTCGATCTCTCGCTCGATCCGTGCGCCGGACGGAATCACACCGGATGTGGGGACGCCTTGCGTCACGCGGGCACCATCGCCCTCGGCAACGGCGCCACCAGCAATAATTGTACCTTGCGCGACGGCATAGATTTCACCATCCGCCGCATTCATTGGCGTCATAACCAATGTGCCGCCCAATAGGCTCTTGGCATCTCCAATGGCCGAAACCGTGATGTCGATCTGGCTGCCACTTCTGGCAAAGGGAGGCAAAGTCGCAGTGACGATCACGGCAGCGACGTTTTTCGGACGAAACTGCTCGCCGGTTACATTGACGCCGAGCCGTTCCAGAATGTTGGTCATGATGTCTTCGGTAAATGGCGCGTTCCGCAATCCGTCACCGGTCCCATCGAGCCCGACGACCAACCCGTATCCGACAAGGTCGTTGCCGCGAACGCCATCGAAGTCCACAAGGTCCTTGATGCGGACCGGATTTGCCTCTGCGAGTGACCCAAGCGCAGCGGCGAGAACGCAAACCAAAATCCGGATCATCTGACGAAATTCACTAATGACAAATCCGACATGCGCGCGGTAACGGTATAGAGAGATTGAAGTTGAAATTGGACTGCCTCCAATTGAGTTGCTGTGTCGTATGGATCGGCTTGAAGGAGTGCACCTTTGGCGAACTGAAGCGTTGTTTCACGCGCAGCATTCCGCGTGGACACTGAGTCAATGCGTGCCTGTGCCGACCCCAAATTGCTTTGAGTTGCGGTCAGTTGATCCTTTGCCAGGATCAATTCGCTCCCTGCCAACACCAATAGGTTCTGTTGTTCATGGCTGGACAGCCCCAGGCTTGCATCGGCTGCCAGCGCGGCCAGCGCCGTACTTTTCAGAAGATCCCGAAAGACCGCTTGGTCCGCTCTGAGATCTACAGATACCTGTTCGTCTTCGCCAACCTGAAAGGGTGCAATTGCGCTGTTCGCCCCGGTATATGCGGCACTCCGAAATCCGGCAGGGTCGTCAAACCACTGGGTCACAGCATCTGCTATGTCAGAAACGTTTGTGTTCCCTGCGATCGCAGCGCGCAGATCTGTCAGTATAGCGTCTGCCTCACCCAAGGCGGACGTGTTTGTCGCTGCTCCGGCAAAAATCGAACGGCCTGCACTTGAGGTGTTCAGGGTTGAAACAAGTGTCCGAAACTCATTCGTCGCATCGACCGAGAGTTGATCAAGGACCGGGCCAACCGCGCTAGAGGAGACCGTGAGCAGCGCCGTACTGAGCGTGCCCGCGCTGGTATCCATGCGGTCCAGCGCGGTTTGCGCGCTTTCGGCAAACTGCCTGGCTTCGGAGGTTGCGACCTTGTAGGCGGACAGCGTGCGGATATCGCTCTCAATATCCGACAGGTAACTGACATTGCCCGCGAGGACAGATTTGACGTCGCTGACCTGGCCGCTTGCCAGTTCTTCGTTCAGGCGCGCCATCTCGGTTTTTAGCGTTGCGCTGCGTCGTTGGAGCAGGAATGTCTGTGCAAGATCGCCGAAGCCATAGGTGTTCATCTTCAAATCCTCATCAGGGCATCGAACATTTCATCAACGGTCGAAATGACGCGCGCATTTGCTGCATAAGCCTGTTCAAGGATCATGAGTGTTTGAATCTCTGCGTCTGTATCAACACCATTGGCCCGCTCGATTTGCGCCAATTCCACCGCTTGCGCAGATGCAAACGACAATTGTTGGTCTGCGCGCAACCGGTCCGATCCAAGCTGTGATGAGACACTGGCGACGATCCCATCAATGTTGAGGTCGGCCACTCCAAAATCGCCAGATGCTTGCGGCCGCTGCGCGACAAACGCGTCTGTCAGTGCGATAAGCAACGCGCCATTGCCCACATCACCAGGTGCCGATGCGCCCAATCCATCTCGAATCCGCCAGGTTTGTCCGCCATCGTCCGGATCAACCAAAGTATTCAGGGAAATGCGGTTGGCCAGACCAAGCTCATCCGCCGGATCAAGGGGGGCACCGGCATCTGTAAACAGCCCGGCCTCTCCTGCGGCAATGGTTGGATCGACGTTGCTGTCCTCAAATCGACCAATCAGATCGCGTGCAAGTGCATCGATTTGTCTTTGCGCATCGGGTGCGATCTCGTCCCGGATTTCAAACTGTGCGCCCAGCGTGCCGCCGTGCAGGCGACCATTTGCGGAGCTCGTGTTCACCGCGATGCCGTTGAGTGTCAGACCCGACAGGGTTCCATCGGCCTCTGACGCATACGGCGTGACCACGTTGGTGGGTTCAAAGCCGACTTCAACCGCGCCGCCCTCAAGCAGAATTGCACCGCCGGTCGAATAGAGTGCAACGGCCCCGTGGTCTCGGGGGACTGCGCGCACGGGAACCATCGCGCTGATCTCGTCGATCAATTGTTGGCGCTGATCCTCCAGGGCCGAAAGTTCGGTTCCGACCCGTCCGCTTGCTACAATACGCGCGTTCAGCGTCTGGACGCCTTTCAGCGCGTCATTCAGCCTGCTTACTTGCGCATCAATGCTGCGATCGGCTTGCGTCCGCGCATCCTGAATGCCCTGCGCCACGGTATTGATTGATTTCGCCAGATCCTTCGCAGCAAAAGCCACGGATGTGAGGCGTTCTGTAGCATCTGGTCTGCTCGTCGCGGTGATAAGGCTTTTTTCAAAATCCGAAACACGTGCCGCCAGCGATCCAGCATTATTGGGTGTGCCAATCAGATCTTCAATTCTGGTCAACGCCGACGTCGTTTCTGACCTGTACCCAACTTCTGCCTCAGCCAGACGTCGATCATTTATGACCTGTTGGTCGATATGTCGGACGACGCCGTTGATCCGGACACCCACGGCGCCTCCGCCGCTTTCTGACGAAATCGACAAAGTGCGTCGTGCATAGCCGGGCGTGTTGGCGTTCGCGATATTGCTTGACACGATCTCCGAGCCGCGACTGGCGGCTCGGATCCCGGACATGGCCGAGTATAATGCGCTGGACAATGACATTTAGCGAACTCCCGCTTTCAATGGCGCTGATCGCCGTTATCAACGTTTGATGTTTGTCGTTTCCTGCAGCATTTCGTCCACGGTCTGGATGACCTTGGCGTTGGACGAATAGGCGCGCTGTGTCTGGATCATGGCCGTCAGCTCTCCGGCCACGTCGACAGCCGATTCCTCTCGTGCATAGGACACGATGTCACCGGTCGGACCGTCACTGGCATCCCACAGGAAGAAGCTGCCGCTCTCGGGGGATGGCTGGTACGTCTGCTGATCCAGCGCGACCATACCATTGGGGTTTGGCAAGTCCACGAGAGGTATTTGGTAGATCGTGCGGTTGATCCCGGTGTCAAAAAATGCGGTTACAAACCCGTTTGCATCAACTTCGACATTGGTCATGTTGCCGACGGGTGAGCCATCTTTCGAAATAGAGACCGGGGCGAAACTGTCCGACAGCTGTGTCAGGCCGTCGCTTGCGCCAAGTTGGCCGATGTTGATCTCAAGTGGCCCGCCTTCCGCGTTGATGACGATATTGCCGGTCGCAGGATCGTAAGCGCCGCCGCTCGTTGTTGCGACAGATGCAAGCGTTCCGCCAGCCGACCTGCTGTCATCGAAGGTCAGAACGTATTCACCCACGACCGCACCATCGAGCGCAGAATCGGTCAACTGCATCGTCCATTCGTTCGATGTGCCCGTGCCGGGAACAGTCGGGGTGAAGCTGATGTTGATGTTTTCCGACGTGCCAAGGTTATCGAAATACTCGACCGACAGGTATTGCACGTCACCCGCGGAACCTGCGTCCGTATCGGTCGCCGGCAGGTTGACACCCAGCGACAGTTGCGTTGTCGGCTCACCCGAGAACTGGTTGACGTTGATTTGGACGGGCTCCAGGCCATCGGACGTGTCGCGCGGGAACGTTGGGACCGACCCGTCCGGTTGTGCGGGCCACCCCATCAGAACGAGGCCGGAATCGGATCGCAGATATCCATTTGCGTCCGTGCGGAAGGATCCGGTTGTCGTCAGGAACATCTGGCTGTTGCCATTGGCCAGATTGACGTCAGTCAACTGCGCTACCGGCAACATGCCGCGACCACGCACCGCCAGATCAGTTGCATTGGATGTAGATACCAGCGACCCGCGCTGGTCAATCAAACGCTCGGTCGAGGCGCGCACGCCGCCCGCCGAATAGGTCGCACCGTTCGATGAAATGACCATCGACTGAAAGTCGGTTTGCACCCGCTTGTAGCCAAAGGTTGAGGAGTTCGCGATGTTGTCCGAGATGGACGCAAGCCGCGTTGCGTTTGCCTGCAGCCCTGCAACACCTGCATTGAGCGAGGAAGAGATTGTCATGGACACGCCTTTCTGCTGTACCGACTAATTCAGCCAACAGATAGGTGCGTCGCCTTAACGTGCAGCTAACAGATAAAATTCAAGCTATTCCGCCTCAGTCCCGCAAAAAGATCACTTCGATCCGGTTGTTGCGAATGGCCATCGGGTTTTTGACGGCCACCTCGCGATCCGCATGTCCCGTGACCCGTTTGACGCGTCCTGTTGCAACACCGGTCTGCTTGAGCAGCTTGCGCATCGCGTCCGCGCGCGCGACCGACATGCGCCAGGTCGAGCGGTCCGCCACCACTATGGGCTCAGCCCTTACATGTCCTTCGACGGCAATGTCGTTTTCGACTGTGCGTGCGGCTTCGGTGATCAGCCGTGATAGATCGCGCAGCAATTGTGTAGGAATATCAGTGCCTTCCTCGAACAACGGTGTGTTTTCGAGGGAGAAGAGCTCGATCACCAACCCTTCATCCGTGAGTCTGGTGACAATGTGTTGAAGGTCATTGTCCATGACTTTCGACTCGCCGCCTTTGCCCAAAAGGCGCGCTTCGAGCGATTCAAACACTTCATCCTGCCGGGCCGTGAGATCACCATTGTCCTGAGCACCGGTTTCACCGCGGGCCTGTTTTGATTCCGTGGGGCGTTGCGACGAGGCGCCCGTGCCATTCTGTGGCAACGTCACTTCGGAAAACACGCTGTCGCCGCCAAAGGCACCATCGCCGCCACCGGAAATGCGATTGATCGGGATCGTCGGCGAGAAATAGTCGGCAATTCCCTTGCGCTGTTTCTCGGTCGTTGCATTCAACAGCCACATCAACATGAAGAAGGCCATCATGGCGGTCACGAAGTCCGCATAGGCCACTTTCCAGGCGCCGCCGTGGTGGCCATCGCCGCCCGACACCTTTTTCCTCTTGATGATGATTGGCCGCGCATTGGCTTGCACGCTCATATCCCATACCTCAATTTATCACCCAGACAGATGCGTAGCACGGGGCCAGTTACAGCCCGCTTAACGGTTCGAATTGTTGGTATTTTGCGCCCATGGCTTGTGCCCGTGTCGAGGCGGTGCGCAGATGGGGCATGAGCGTCTCACCCCATGACAGCGGATATTCCTGGTTGCGCCTGGGCGTGACCCTTTTGATTGCGATGGTGGCCAATGTGGGCATGTGGGCGATCATCGTGATCATGCCCGCGGTCGAGGCCGAATTCGGCGTCAGCCGTGCGGCGGCCAGCATGCCCTATACACTGACCATGATCGGGTTCGCCGTCGGCAATTTCGTGGTGGGACGGGCCGTGGATATCTGGGGTGTTTCGCGGGTTCTGGTTGCCTGCGCCGTGGCGATTGCCGCGGGCTACGGTCTTGCCATGCTAAGCGGGTCCATCCTCGCCCTGTCGGTGGCGCAGTTGCTTATTGGCCTTGGCACCTCGGTCGGGTTCGGGCCGTTGATTGCGGACATCTCTCACTGGTTTCTGAATCGGCGCGGGATCGCGGTCGCGATTGCGGCCAGTGGCAACTACCTGTCAGGCGCCATCTGGCCGCTGCTGCTGGCCGGTATCCTTGAGGATCAGGGCTGGCGTGCCGCCTATGCCGTGCTGGCCATCACCACGCTGATTGTCGTGATCCCGTTGGCGCTGGCCCTGCGCCGCCAAGTGCCTGAGACTGCACATGAATTGGCGGAGGCGACGTCGAACGCGAACGCCGTGTCCGTCGGCCTTTCGCCTCGTGCCCTTGCATGGCTTTTGGGCCTTGCCGGGGTAGGGTGCTGCGTGGCGATGTCGATGCCGCAGGTCCACATCGTCAGCTATTGCGTTGACTTGGGCTATGGTCCTGCAGTGGGGGCCGAGATGCTGGCGCTGATGCTGCTGGGCGGGGTTGGGTCGCGGCTTGTCTCGGGGATACTTGCGGACCGGTTGGGGGGCGTGCGGACGCTGCTGCTGGGATCGGTTTTGCAGTGCATTGCCTTGCTATTGTACCTGCCGTCAGACGCCCTCGTTTCGCTCTATGTCGTGAGCCTGATCTTTGGTCTGAGCCAAGGGGGCATCGTGCCCAGCTATGCGATCATTGTGCGGGAATACATGCCCGCGCGAGAGGCGGGCGCGCGGGTCGGCTTTGTGATGATGGCGACCATCATGGGCATGGCGCTGGGCGGGTGGATGTCGGGGTGGATCTATGATGTCACCGGCAGCTACAGAATGGCGTTCTGGAACGGTGTCGCGTGGAACGGGCTGAACATCGCGATCATGGTGTGGCTGCTGATGCGGGCCCGTCCGCAACGGGCGCTGCAACCGGCCTGAGGGGAGCGTACGCGCAACGGCTGCACGTGCGGGCGACGGCTGATCCGCCAGACCCGCGTTAACGCCTTGCAAACAAGGGGGACGGGCGATGCACAAGGCGTACACATCGCGTGCACAACCTGTGCACCGATGATGCACCAAATGACCCGGACGCCCATGGTTAACGGTGCGTGCGGTGCCAAAGGTTGATGAAGGGTTAAACGCTGCGACCGGGGCCAATCGTAAGGCGGACGTGTCGTCCGCCCGTGTCAGCCCTTGTCGGGGACCATGGGGCCGTTCAGGTGATCCTCGCCCCTTGCGCGGGCCAATTCGATCTGCTTTTGCCGCTCGCGAAAGCGCGCCTTGTCCTCGGCGCTGGTCTCATCCGCGCAGTGGTGGCAGCTGACGCCAGCCTCGTATTCCGGGCGCGCTTGATCGGCGGGCAGGATCGGGCGGCGGCAGGCGTGGCAGAGCTGGTGCGGTCCGACCTCAAGCCCGTGGCCGACGCTGACCCGCCCGTCAAAGACAAAGCACTCGCCCTGCCATGTGCTGTCCTGCGCGGGCACCTCTTCGAGGTATTTCAGGATGCCGCCCTTGAGGTGGAACACGTCCTCGACCCCCTGACCAAGCAGGTAGTTGGTGGATTTTTCGCACCGGATGCCGCCGGTGCAGAACATCGCCACCTTTTTGTTGTGGAAGCGGTGCTTGTTTTCCTCCCACCACGCGGGAAACTCGCCAAAACTGCGGGTCGCAGGGTCGATGGCGCCGTCGAAGGTGCCGATGGCAACCTCGTAATCGTTGCGGGTGTCGATGACGGCGACATCCTCGCGCCCGATCAGGTCGTTCCAGTCGGCAGGGTCGACATAGTGGCCCACGCGCGCCGCCGGATCGACGTCCGGTTGGCCCATGGTCACGATCTCGCGTTTCAAGCGGACCTTGAGCTTGCCAAAGGGGGCCGTGTCGCTGGTGCTTTCCTTCCACTCCAGATCGGCGCAGCCGGGCAGGGCGCGGATATGGGCAAGGGCGGCGTCGATGCCCGCGCGCGGGCCTGCGATGGTGCCGTTGATCCCCTCGGGCGCCAGCAGCAGCGTGCCCTTGACCCCTGCGTTGCAGCACAGTTTGGCCAGCGGCCCCTTGATCGCGGAGGGATCGTCGAAGCGCGTGAAGTGGTAAAGGGCGGCGATGGTGTACATGGCCGCGAGATAGGCGATGGGTGTGCCCTTGCGCAAGGGGGCGGGCGGGTGCGACAAGGCACTGCACCACAGGAGACCAGCCCATGACCCGCGCCCTGATCGTGATCGACGTCCAGAACGACTTTTGCCCCGGTGGTGCGCTGGCTGTGCCGGACGGGGATCGGATCGTGGCGGGTATCAATGGGCTGATGGATGACTTTGACGCCGTGGTGCTGACACAGGACTGGCACCCGGTGGGGCATTCATCGTTCGCATCTTCGCACAAGGGCAAGGGGCCTTACGAGATGATCGACATGTCCTATGGTCCGCAGGTGCTGTGGCCGGATCATTGCGTTCAGGGGACGGGCGGCGCGGCGTTTCACGCCGATCTGAACGTGGACCGCGCCGATATGATCGTCCGCAAGGGCTACCGCCCCGCCATCGACAGCTATTCGGCGTTTTTCGAGAATGATCAGAAAACGCCGACGGGGCTTGAGGGGTATCTGCGCACGCGGGGCATCACCGACCTGACGATGGTGGGGCTGGCGACGGATTTCTGCGTGAACTTTTCGGCCGTGGATGCGGCGAAGCTGGGGTTCCAAGTGGATGTGCGCATGGACCTGTGCCGGGCCATTGATCTGGATGGATCGCTGGCGGCGGCAACGTCCGGCATGGCGGCGGCGGGTGTCAGACTGGCTTGACTTTGGGGCCTGACTTGCCCCCAAGCGCCGGATTGGGGCACAACGGGCCACCGAAGCCAAGGAAACGCGCCCATGGTCGACATCGCCACCCGTGTCTGGAACCACAAATGGAAGATTGACCCGATCGTGCGGTCGATGATCGACACGGATTTTTACAAGCTACTCATGTGTCAGTCTGTGTTTCGGAACAAGCCGGACACGCAGGTGACCTTTTCCCTGATCAACCGGTCCCGTCATGTGCCGCTGGCCAAGTTGATCGACGAGGGGGAGTTGCGCGAGCAGTTGGATCACATCCGGTCGTTGAGTTTGCGCCGGGGTGAGAGCACCTGGATGCGCGGCAACACGTTCTATGGCAAGCGGCAGATGTTCACGCCCGAGTTCATGGACTGGTTCGAGGCGCTGCGCCTGCCCGCCTATCACCTCGAGCGGCGCGAGGATCAGTATGAGTTGACGTTCGAAGGGTCATGGCCCGAGGTGATGCTGTGGGAAATTCCGGCCCTTGCCGTGCTGATGGAGCTGCGGGGCCGGGCCGTTCTGAACGAGATGGGCCGATTTGAGCTGCAGGTGCTTTACGCCCGCGCGATGACCAAGCTGTGGGAAAAGATCGAACGGCTGAAGGGCCATGACGGGCTGCGCGTGGCCGATTTCGGCACGCGGCGGCGGCACTCCTTCCTGTGGCAGGACTGGTGTGTTCAAGCCATGGGCGAGGGCTTGGGCGCGCAGTTTGCAGGCACGTCCAATTGCCTGATCGCCAAGAACCGCGATCTGGAGGCCATTGGCACCAATGCCCATGAGTTGCCGATGGTGTATTCGGCGCTGGCGCAGACGGATGAGGCGTTGGCGCAGGCCCCCTATGACGTGCTGAGCGACTGGCACGATGAGCACGATGGCAATCTGCGCATCATCCTGCCCGACACCTACGGCACCGAAGGGTTTCTGGAGCGCGCCCCGGATTGGCTGGCGGGCTGGACGGGCATCCGCATCGACAGCGGTGATCCGGCGGCGGGGGCCGAGGTGGCGATCAAGTGGTGGCAGGCCCGCGGCGAGGATCCGCGGGAGAAGCTGGTGATTTTCTCGGACGGGTTGGATGCGGACAAGATTGTCGAGCTGCACCAGCAGTTTGCGAGCCGGGTCAAGGTGTCGTTCGGCTGGGGCACGATGCTGACCAACGACTTCAAGGGGCTGACGGAAGACGACCGGCTGGCGCCGTTTTCGCTGGTGTGCAAGGCGGTGTCGGCGAACGGGCGGCCCACGGTGAAGTTGTCGGACAACCCGAACAAGGCGATGGGGCCGGCGTCGGAGATTGAGCGCTATAAGAGGGTGTTTGGCGTGGGGGAGCAGGAGCGGATGGAGGTTGTGGTCTGACCGAACAGCGCGCGATGCCCTGTTTCGCTTGATGCGTGCTGGCGGGTTTGGTCACGGCGGCCATGTTCGTGTGATTTGGTGAAAGCGGCCCGACGGACCGAGACGCGGCCCCGTGAATTGTATCACGAGAGCGAACAACGGCCCTAATATCGCCTTGATTGCCTGCGATACGGTCAACAATCAGGGGCTTTCGAAAGAAACGAGCAGACATATGACACGACTTGTTTTGGTAATTATTCTGGCTGGTACGACTTTTCTGACCGCCTGTGGCAGCGCGCCACAGGATGTGACACGCGGGCAAGGCGTGCCGTTCGGGTTTGTGCCGCTGACGCCCGACTATGACGGCGCGACATCGCAGCGCGCCGCGGTTGATCTGTTGTCGTTCAGCTGAGCCTAGTCGTCAGAGGCGATGCGCCCGCGCAGCGCCTTGACCGCGCCGCGCTCTTTCTTGGCCTTCAGACGGCGCTTTTTTGATCCAAGCGTGGGCTTGGTCGCGATGCGGCGTTTGGGTTTGACCAGCGCCTTGCGGATCAGGTCGGCCAGACGCTGGCGCGCAATCTCGCGGTTGCGGGCCTGGCTGCGGGTTTCGTCGCATTGGATGATCAGCGCACCTTCGGTCGTCCAGCGCCGTCCGGCGAGCCGTTTGAGCCGGGTTTTGACGGGTGGGGGCAGCGCAGGGGATCGCGCCGCTTCGAACCGCAACTCGACGGCTGTGGCCACCTTGTTCACATTCTGCCCGCCGGGACCGGAGGCGCGGACAAATTGTTCGCTCAGTTCCCAGTCTTCGATTGTTATGTCGTCATTGATGCGCAGCATGGTCTTGTTTGTAGGGGTTTATGCGAGCCTGCCGGACACGCTGATTGAATTGCTGGCCGGGTCCTTGGCGTTGGCAAAGACGTAGCCGTCGGCCTTGTGCAGCGATCCGAAGTCCAGCCCGTTGGTGCGCGCGGTATCGCAAAACGTTTCTACGTCTTCAACGGCGAAGACCAGTTTGACCAGGACCTGGCCCTGTTTTCGGCCCTTGCCCATCGGGTGCAGCAACAGGGTGATGCCGGGCCCCGGTGGGCGCAGTTCGACGATCCGGTCGCCGTCCTCGATATGCGCAGTATAGCCGAAATGGTCGGCATAGAATTGGGTCATCTCCTCGACCTTCGAGGTGTAGAGCACGAGGCTGCTGAGCGGTGGTGACATGCAATGCTTCTCTTGATCGAAAAAGGGCCACCCGGTGGGCGGCCCTTCTCGAAATGTTTCGGAGGTTGTGCCGGTTAGATCAACCGACCAACTTGGCGGTCTGCGCCGCGCGGGGTTGCCCTAGCAGGCGACCTCCCAAGCTGTTCCGACACCTCTCTCCAATACCTTTCTCGACACTGGATCACCTCCTTCCGATTTGTTGAACTCGCTGTGATGGTGGCACAGTGCCCGCGAAAGTCAACGGATTTTCGCAGGCTCTGACACGCGGGCGGTGAACCAGCGGAACGGTGCCAACGCAATAAGCGCGAGGGTCAGTTTCACCATCCAGTCGGCCACGGCCAGCGACACCCAAAGCGGGACGGCGGGTCCGATGCCCAGAAGCGGCAGCACTTCGCCCGCCCAGGATACGTCGTTGCCGGGTTCAAGCCAGATCAGGCTGGCGGAAAAGGCGATGGTGAAGAAGATGGCGGTGTCCACCGAACTGCCGATGACGGTCGACGCGAGCGGTGCCTTCCACCATGCCCCACGGCGCAAGGCCGAGAAGATGCCGACGTCGAGCAGTTGCGCGGTCAGGAAGGCGAGGCCGGAGCCGATGGCGATGCGGAATGTCACGGCCGGATAGGTGAACCCGTCGCCCTGGATCATGATCTGCGTGCCCACGAGCGAGCAGAACACACCGACGATGAAGCCCACGAAGACGACCGTGCGTGCAGGACCCGCGCCGTAGACCCGGTTCATGATGTCGGTGACAAGGAAGGCGAGGGGATAGGTGAATGCCCCCCATGTCAGCCAGTTGCCGAACAGGAACTGGACGAGGATGTTCGAGGCCACGACGATGGTGGCCATGGCAAGGATGCCGGGAAGGTGCGCGCGTGTCATATCTGGTGCCCGTTTTTGCAAGGTTGCGGCGACTTGGCCCGGCGACATGCCGGACGCGCGTCTCCTAGTTGCAGGTGGCACCTTCTGCAAGCGTTTCCGTCAGGGCGTATTCGACCAATTCGGTGCGCTGGACGGCGAGGAAATTGTCGTCCGACACCATCGTCAGGCAGGTGGCGCCGCTGTCCGATTGCCAGATCGCGAGCCCTTCGAGGTTGTCGTGACGTCCGGCGGATGTTTTGAGAAGTGTCTCGGCCCCGGCCCCGGGCGTGTTGGGGTCCATGCGGCGGATGCGGCTGCGAAAGCCCAGTGGTGTGAATGCGCGTTCGAGGATGTAGAGCAGGCCGTCGGGCCCGATGTCAGCGCCCGCGGGCAGGAACGGTCCGGTGCGCGGCAATGTTGCGAGGATGTCCCAGGCCCCGCCCCGGTATCTGTAGATGGGAAAGGGCCGCTCGGTACCGCCGGAGCGTTCGGGCAGGGTATAGAGTGTGCCGTTGGCATCCGCTGCCAGCGCTTCGAGGGAGCCGTTGCGGGCGTAGGTCGCAAAATCCGGATGCGATGGCACCTGCGTACCGTCACCGGCTGAGATGCGTCCGGGGTCTTCGTAGCTGAAGAACAGGGTGTCGTCCGTTCGGGCGAGCCCCTCGCTGTCGCGGTCCGGGTGCGGTTGGGGGGTGGTGCCGATCTGGACCGTCATCGCAGCCCGGTCGAGCGCCAGTGTGAACAGTGGGCCGCGATCCGACAGCACGATTGCCCTGTCGCCGCTGTCCATTTCGATCGCTGACAGCCCCCCGAAATCCGCGCGATCCGACACCAGTGTCCAGCTGCGAACAAAGGTCAGCGGATCGGCGGTTGCCGTGGTGACGGTCAGGATTAGCGCGAGGCCAGAACGCCAGAGCATTGTTGCGGCAGGTCTCCGACCTTGAGTTCGCGGCGGGGTCGGGGTGCGGGCGCGTTCGGATCGGGCGGTGGTGGGTTGAGGATGTTGTTCACCCATTGTTGCGCATCGGCGCAGCCGTCGCCGGGGGGCGGGGCGGCTTGGTCCACGCAGCCGCGTGCGCCGCGCGGGCAGTTGAGGCGGACGTGGAAGTGGTAATGGTGTCCCCACCAGGGCCGGACCTTGCGCAACCACGACCGGTCGCCGGTTTCGTCCTGGCACATCTGCACCTTGGCGCCGGGGAAGACAAAGATGCGCGCGGTGCGGCTGTCGCTGGCGGCGGCCTTGATGATCTCGTGATGGGCGCGGGTCCAGTTGCCGTTGACATAGGCGCCCGAGGCGCGCCGGGTCGAGATCGAGCTGATGTTTTCCCGTTCAGCGGCGCTGAGCGTGAGGTTGCGGGCGGGCAGCATCCAGATGTCAGCATCGAGCCCGATCTGGTGGCTGCGGTGACCCGTCAGCATCGGCCCGCCGCGCGGCTGGCTCAAGTCGCCGACATAGAGGCCTGACCAGCCGGGTTGCTTGGCCGCCTCGCGGCTCAGGTCCTGCACATAGTCCACCAGTTCGGGGTGGCCCCAGTTGCGGTTGCGGCTGAGCCGCATCGCCTGCCAGGTGGGTCCGGTTTCGGCCAGCTGCACACCGCCCGCCAGACACCCGCGCGAGTATCCGCCCAAGGCGGCGGCGTCTTGGGCGGAGGCCCGTCTTTTGGCGCCAAACTGGCCCTTGGCGATGTTCTGCAACGTGGCCGGATCGACGTCAGGCGTGGGCGCGCCCGAGATGTCGGTGCCGGCGCCGCTGGTGCAGGCACACAGCAGCAAGGCGGCGATCAGGGTACAGGAACGGCGGATGTTGACCATTTGGCGTGGTCTCCTTCGGGGTTCACGTAGCGCAGCAGCCAGAGGCCGAGGATGAAGAGCGCGATAACCGGAATGTAACCCAATTGTGCGCTGCCTGTCATGGTCGAGAAGAGCGCAATCAGCATGGGTGCCAAAAATGCGGTCGCCTTGCCGGACAGCGCGAAGAGGCCAAAGGCCTCGGTCGGGCGTTCGGGATGGGTGTGGCGCACCATCATGGAGCGTGAGGCGGCGTAGATCGCACCGCCCGCGCCACCGATGGCCGCGCCGCAGATGTAAAAGACGATGTCCGGTATGGCGGACCCTTCGGGCATGGCGATCAGGCCGAAGAAGCTGTCGCGGTTCATGCCCACGATCACCAGGCAAACGAGGATCAGGATGTAGCAGCACACGCGGATGACCGGGCGCGGGCCCTTGCGCTTGTCAAAGATGCCGCCGATTTGCGTGGCGATGGCGGCGGTGATGGCGCCCACGATACCGAAAACAAGGATCTGCATGATCGACCATTCCAGCACCAGGCGGGCATAGATTCCGCCCGCCGCATAAAGCGCATTGAGCGCGTCACGGTACAGCATTGAGCTGATCAGGAAATTCAGCAGCGATTTGCGATGGTAGGCCCCTTTGAGCGATTGTTTGAGGTCGCGCATGGCGTCCGCCACGCCGCCCTGTCGGTTGGCCTGTTTCGGTTCGCGGACCCAAAGGAAGAACGGCACCATGAAGATGATGAACCAGATCGCGATGAACGGGCCGACAAAGCGGAAATCCTCGGACCGCTCCGGATCAAGGCCCAGGAGTGGCACGTTTCCGAGGATTGTCGTCCCGTCCCCCTTGGTCACGAACAGGAGCAGCATCAGGAACAGAGAGAGTACTCCGCCCCAATAACCGATGGCCGCGCCGTTGCCGGAGATCTTGCCGACCTCGTCCTTGTCCCCGAGCGAGGGCAGCACGGCGTTGACAAAGATCAGCATGAATTCGGCCGCTATGAAGGCGAGGTTGAAGCAGAACAGGATCAGGTAGATGTTCGCGCCGCTTGGGTCCGTGTACCAAAGCGAAAAGGTGAACGGCACGTAGATGATCGCGAAAAGCCAGATCCACGGCATCCGTCGCCCGGTGCTGTCGGCATAGGCCCCGATCATGGGCGCAGTAAAGGCGATGAGCAGCCCGGCGATGGTCTGGCCCCAGAACCACGTGGATTGCGACGCGGCCTTGGCCACCTCTTCGTCACTGTAGACCGTCAGGAAGTATTCGAGCGAGGCCTGGGCAAAGAACGGCCCGAAGATAAAGGTCAGCCCGAGGGTGTAGAACGGCTGGGTCGCCCAGTCGAAGGCCATCCAGCCCTGGATGCGTCTTTTCAGACTGATCTCTGCCATGCCCTATACCCCATTGGTGGCCACGTTTTTTTGTTGGGGCGACCAAAGCAGGCCAAAGGGGGTGTGGCAAGACAAGCTTTGAGCCGGGCTATGTCATGGCCAGCCGGTCCAGCACAAAGGTGACACGTTGCGCCGGGGACGTTTTGGGCAGGTGAATCTGCTGATAGCCAAGCTGCGCATAGGCGTTCTCCAGCCGGGCATACTCGGCCATTGCTGTGTCCAGACTGTGCTGCCGGTCAGCGTCCTGTTTGTAGATCTCGGGCCAGGGCGGGGCCAGAAATACGAGCGGGGCGTAGGGTCGCACGGGTCCGATCGTGTCGGCAAAGGACGTGCCGGTTTCACGGTGCAGACCCACTGCGGCATCAATCAGGCCCCGGTCGAAAAACACAGGCCCCGTGTGAGCGGCTGCTGCGTCCAGATCCTGCCGCGCCATGGCCACTGCCCGGTTGGCAAAGGCGGCTGGATCTACCCACGGAAGAGCCTTGCCGTCGCCTTGCCGTTCTTCTGCAACGATGCGGCGCCCCGGTTCGCTGACGGTTGCAAAACCGCGCGCCGCCAGAGCGTCGAGCAAGGTGGACTTTCCGCCCCCCGAGCAACCGGAAATCACAAAGAACCGATGCACGGTGTTTGCGGTCACACTGTTCAGGCGGCCGATTTCAGCGGAGTTTTGTGTGCCTCAGCATCTTGCATCGGCGGCCAGGGGCGCTGGGCTTCGGCCTTGATCCACGCGGCGATCCAGTCGGGGATTGGGGGCGACACGGCGTCTTGTCCCATGGCCGCAAGCACCTTGTGCGGTGGCACGATCCCGTTCTTGTCGGTCACGGCCGAGCGGTAAAGCACGTGGCTGGCGCATTCGCCATCAGGCTTCCACATGGATTGTTCAAGATAGGTGAACTTGTCGTCCCAGCACACCGCTCGGCTGCGCATCTCGAATTTTTGGAAGGCGTGCAGGCGGCGGCGGTAACGCACCGAGGACCCCGCCATGGTCAGGCCCCAGCGGTTCGCCCTGAGCGTGCCGATCAGCCCGGCGCGTTGGCCCAGACCCAAGCGACCGAGGTCGTAAAGTGTCAGCGCACGCCCGTTGTTGAGCTCCATGAACCCGTCCAGGTCCCATGGCCAAACGCGGTGCTGGGTGATGTGCAGATCGGTCAGGCCCAGCGGCGCTTGGCGGCGGGCTTTGACCATTTCCTTGGCAAGGCGAACGAACGGAAACATGGGCTTAACTCCTTACATCGTAAATTGCGGCGGCGCAGCGAAAGTTCAATGGGTCATCCTGCGTGACCTTGCGCCACATGGCCCAACGGCCTAGGTCTGTTGCCGGAACAACAAAGGACCCCGCCCATGCTGGTGATCTACCAACTGCTCGATCTGATCCTGAGCGTCGTTTACGTGATCATGATCGTTCACATCATCATGAGCTGGCTGATCAACTTCAATGTGCTGAACATGCACCAGCCGCTGGTGGGGTCGATCTGGACCGGGCTGAACAAGCTGCTGGAGCCGATTTATCGCCCCATTCGGCGCTATATGCCTGACACGCATCCGCTGGATCTGGCGCCGCTGGTGGCCTTTGTCATCGTGATCGCCCTGCGCAGCATCATCCTGCCCGCCATCTTCTTCTGATCCTGCGGGCGTGATGCCCCTTGTTCACCGCCTGTTAAAATGTGAGTCTGTATCCAACGAGCAGACTACATAAAATTTGACAGGGTTTTCGGAAATGAGCGGCGCTGCCACGCTGTTGAGGGACGTATTCGGGTTCGACGGCTTCCGCCCCGGGCAGGAAGAGATCGTTGACGCCGTGGCTGCGGGCGAAAACGCGCTGGCCATCATGCCGACGGGTGGCGGTAAATCCCTTTGTTTTCAATTGCCTGCGCTGATGCGCGACGGGGTGACGGTGGTGATCTCTCCGCTGATTGCCCTGATGCGCGATCAGGTGCGCGCCTTGCAAGAGGCGGGTGTGCAGGCGGGTGCGTTGACCTCTGGCAACACGCCGGAAGAGACGGACGCGGTGTGGGAGGCGCTGGAGCGGCGTGAGCTGAAACTGCTTTACATCGCGCCGGAGCGGCTGGCGGCGGGGTCCTCCATCGGGATGTTGCGCCGCATCGGTGTCAACCTGATTGCTGTGGACGAGGCGCATTGCGTGAGCCAATGGGGTCACGATTTCCGCCCTGATTACCTGCGTATCGGTGAGTTAAAGCGCGCCCTGGACGTGCCCTTGGCCGCCTTTACCGCAACGGCAGATGCGGAAACGCAGATTGAGATTGTCCAGAAGCTGTTCGATGGGGCGCAGCCGCGGACGTTTTTGCGTGGGTTTGACCGGCCCAACATTCACCTTGCCTTTGCCGCCAAGAACGGGCCGCGCGCGCAGATCCTGAACTTCGCCGCCGCGCGCAAGGGGCAGTCGGGCATCGTCTATTGCGGCACACGGGCCAAGACAGAAACGCTGGCGCAGGCGCTGCGCGAGGCGGGGCACGCGGCGATCCACTATCACGGCGGGATGGAGGCGGACGACCGCCGCATCGCCGAACGGCGGTTTCAGCAGGAAGACGGCCTGATCGTCGCGGCCACGGTGGCGTTCGGCATGGGCGTGGACAAGCCGGATATCCGCTGGGTCGCGCATGCTGATCTGCCCAAATCCATTGAGGCCTACTATCAGGAGATTGGGCGTGCGGGGCGTGACGGCGCGCCTGCGGAGACGCTGACACTGTTTGGCCCGGACGACATCAAACTGCGGCGCACGCAGATCGACGAAGGGCTTGCCCCGCCCGAACGGCGCATGGCGGATCACGCGCGGCTGAACGCGCTTTTGGGATTGGCGGAGGCGCTGGAATGTCGGCGCCAGACGCTGCTGGGGTATTTCGGCGAAACAGAGGTGTCTTGCGGCAAGTGCGATCTGTGCGACCAACCGGCGGAGGTGTTTGACGGCACGACGGCGGTGCGCAAGGCGCTGTCGGCCATGCTGCGCACCGACGAGTGGTTCGGTGCGGGGCACCTGATCGACATTCTGTTGGGCATCGAGACGGACAAGATCCGCCAGCGCGGGCATGACAGCCTGCCGACCTATGGCGTGGGCAAGGAATACACAAAACAGCAGTGGCAGGCCGTGTTCCGGCAGATGATGGGGCACGATCTGGTGCGCCCCGACCCCGAGCGTTATGGCGCGCTGCGGATGACGGATGCGGCCCTGCCAATCCTGCGGAATGAGGCCAAGATCACCCTGCGCCGCGACACGATCAAGGCCGCTGCCGCCCGCCGCCCGGCGGTCAAGGCGATGGTGTCTGAGGAAGATGCGCCGCTGCTGTCGGCGCTCAAAGCCAAGCGCCGCGCGCTGGCCGAGGCCGCCAAGGTCCCGGCCTACGTCATTTTTCCCGATCGCACGCTGATCGAGATGGCGGAACGGCGACCGGCCAATCTGGACCAGATGGCGCAGGTCAGCGGGGTCGGGGCCAAGAAACTGGAAAAGTTTGGTCGTGCCTTCCTTGAAGTGATCAATGGAGAGGCCGAGGCGCTCCATCCGTCCCGCCGCAAGCTGGCGGGGCACAATGCGGGCACGATCTATGACCAGTTGCTGGCGGTGCAGGCGGAATTGGCGCGGGGGCAGGATGGCACTGACAAGCCGCTGAGCTGTTCCGCGTCCCAATTGGCAAAGATCGCGCAACTGCGCCCGGATGACGATGCGGGCATTGAGCGGCTTTTAGGTGACCGCAAGGCCGAACGATTTGGGCCTGCCTTTCTGGACGTGCTGCGGGCGGCATCCTAGATATGCCCAGACATACTTTGGGGGTGAGCAGATGTTGGTGGTGATTTCCCCGGCCAAGCGGCTGGACTGGGCAGAGCGGGACGTTGCGATGACCGCCCCCGCCATGCAGGACGACGCCGTGCGCTTGGTTCGCACAGCGCGGAACCTGACCTTGGGCAAGCTGAAGTCGCTGATGGATCTGAGCGACGATCTGGCCCGCCTGAACCGCGACCGCTTTCAGGCCTTCGAGGATGCGCCCGCCGAAGACGTCACGCGCCCGGCGATGCTGGCCTTTGCCGGGGATACCTATCAGGGTCTGGATGCAGAAACGCTGTCACAGGCGGAGACGGAGTATGCCCAGGATCACTTGCGCATTCTGTCCGGGCTCTACGGCCTGCTGCGTCCTCTGGATGCGATCCAGCCGTACCGGCTTGAGATGGGCAGCCGTTTGAAAACGCGGCGCGGCACGTCGCTGTATGACTACTGGCGCACCGATCTGGCCAAGGCGTTGAATGCGCAGGCCGAGGAAACCGGCAGTGATATGCTGGTGAACTGCGCCAGTCAGGAGTATTTCGGAGCGGTGCCGGAAAAGGCGCTGAAGCTGAACCTGATCACGCCCGCCTTTATGGAAGACAAGGGGCAGGGCCCCAAAATCGTCAGCTTCTTTGCCAAGCGGGCGCGGGGGGCCATGGCGCGGCATATCATCCAGAACCGGGTGACTGACTTGGACGGGGTGCGCAGTTTCAACAGCGTAGGCTACGTCTATCGGCCGGACCTGTCGAGCGACGCAAAACCCGTATTTGTCAGGCCTTACCCAACGAACTAGGCGGCGCCCTCGTTCGGCACTGCATCTTCGAACGGGTGCTTGACGCCATCCGGACACATGTCGTGCAACATGCCATGGATTTCCGGCTTGCGCAGCGGCTTCGTCAGGTAGTGATCAAGACCCGCTTCGAGAATGCCCTTGTCATCGCCGTCCATGGCGTGTGCGGTAAGGGCGACGATGGGGACGTGTCCTCCGGTGTCTTCTTCCAACGCCCGAATTCTTTGGGTTGCTTCCTTCCCGTCCATCTTGGGCATCGAGATGTCCATGAAGATCAGGTCGGGAGACACCTGTTGGAACAGGTCCACCGCCTCGATCCCGTTATTGGCGAAATGCAGGTCGATGTCGGCGGATTTCACCATCTTACCGAACACAAGCTGGTTGGTCTTGTTGTCCTCGGCCGCCAGCACCACCATCCGGCGCTTTTCAGGTGCAGGGGGTGGCGCGCCGTTGGCGCCGATCACGGGCCCCACGCTTTCCAGCCGCGCAAAAAGGTCGGCACGCGGCACCGGTTTTTGCATGATGGCGTGCAGATATTTCGCCCCCGGATCGTTGGTCGCAAAGCTGGGGTTCGAACTGAGCAATAGAATGGGTGTTTCCACACCGCGCGTGCGGATGGTTTCGGCCAGTTCCAGCCCGTCCATGTCGGGCATGTTGTGATCGGTCAGGATCAGGTCGATGTCGCGCAATTGTTCCAGGGCCTCTGCGCCCGAGGCGCAGCTGACGACGCCCAGGCCCAACTGCTCCAACTGGCGTTGCAGGATGGTGCGGTTGGCTTCGATATCATCGACAACCATCACGCGGCGCAATCCGTCGGGCACAGGCGGGTGTTCGGGCAACTTTGCCTCGCTCAGTTTCAGGGGAATACGGAAACCAAAGACCGATCCGATCCCCTCTTCGCTGCTCACCCAGACTTCGCCCTCCATCAGGCTGACCAGACGGGCGGAGATGGCGAGGCCAAGGCCCGTGCCGTCGAACTGGCGGTTCCGCTCGTTTTCGACCTGATTGAACTCACCGAATATGTGGTCGATCTTGTCTTCGGGAATGCCGATGCCGGTGTCTTCAATCACGATCGTCACCTCGGCGTGGCCTGCGTCCAGATCGGGCACTCCGGTGACGCGGACCAGCACATGTCCTTCGCTTGTGAACTTGACCGCATTGCCCATCAGGTTGGTCAGCACCTGCCGGATCCGGCCCGGATCGCCCACATAGGTGGTGGGCAGGAACAGATCGTAGTCCAGAAGCAGCGTCAGCCCCTTGTCGCGGGCGGAGGGCTGGAGCAGCATGATAATCTCGTGAATGCTGCGTTCGAGATCGAAGGGTTCGAGGTGCAATTGCAGCTTCTGCGCCTCGATCTTGGAATAATCCAGCACGTCGTTGATGATTACCAGCAGCGCCTCGCCGGAGTTCTTGATCGTATCGACATAGAGCTGCTGTTCTTCGCTGAGCCCGGTGTCGCCCAACAGTTCGGCCATGCCGACAACGCCGTTCATGGGCGTCCTGATCTCGTGGCTCATGTTGGCGAGGAAGGCGGATTTTGCGCGGCTTGCCGCTTCCGCCTCTGTGCGTGCAGCCTTGAGTTCCTGTTGATACCGCACCGATTCAGTGATGTTGAGGCCAAGCGAGACGATATCGCCTGCCGGGCTGCGCCGGTCCACCAGCTTCACATACTGGTCGTTCCACAGGCGCACGGTCACCGGGTCAGGTTGCGGTTGCATCCAGCGATCCAGCATCATCTGGCGCCACTCCGTGTCCGGCATCCCTTCGGTATCGACGATCCCCTCATCCGTGAGGACCTGCAGGATGGTCATGTAATTCACACCGGGGCGGATCGCGTCGATCCTGTCGAAGATGGCCAGGTAGCTTTCGTTGGCCGCGATCATCTGGTTGTCGGAGTTGAAGAAGGCAAAGCCGTCGGTGATGGTCTGCACCGAATGCCATAGGCGCCGTTCGGCGATCTGCACCTTTTGGTTGGCCTGCCCCAACTCGGTTTTCACGCGCTCGTTTTCGGTTTTGACGGTGGCGACCTCGGCGCGGGTTTCCACAATCTCGCCCTGAAGCGCTGCGGCATGTTTCCCGAGTTTGCGGTTTGCCGCCGACAGTTCGGCCTCTTTCAGTTCAAGCAAGCGCTCTGCGGCCAGGCGACCGCGCCGCTCTTCTGCCAGTTTGTTTGCAAGGCTCATGCCTGCCCTCCGCCTCGACTTCGCTGCATTGGTATTTCACAGCGATGATGAAGAACGCCTTAACCCTGTGGCGAAAGCGTTGCGTGTCCGGTCGCGCGCGTGGCAGGCTGGGCGCATAGGATCCAAGTTGTTTGCGGGAGGTGCGCCATGCGCCACATGATCGTTGCACTCTGTGCTGTGCTGTGGGCCGTTGCGGCGTGGGGGCAGGGTGCTGTTCCCGACCACCGCTATGTTGTGACCCGCGATGTGGATTTCTTTGGCGCCGACCGCACGGCCCTTTTCGACACCACGTTTGCGGCATGCGTGCGGGCGTGCAGCGCCGATGACGCTTGCGTGGCCTTTACCTTCAACGACCGCTCGAACGCGTGCTTTCCGAAATCCGAGATCACGGATCGGCAACCTTATGTTGGCGCACGCTCGGCCACGCGTGTTCCGCTTGCCGCAACGCTTCGCGCTGCGGCACAGCGGCGGGCCGACGCACTGGATTTGCCTGAGGCCGACGTCGTCGCCGCCCGCGAGCTTGCGGCTGATATCGGCTTGCGCTTTGCCCTGGCCGGGGAGTCCGTAGATGCAGTGCTGGCGGCATCCCAGCGCGCGTTGGACAGGGGCGACCGTGCCGCCGCCCTGCGTTGGGTTGGCTCGGCAGTGGCGCTGACAGATGCCCCGGATCTGTGGGTGCGTTATGCCGATATCGCGATGAACCTTGGCGAGAACGCATCTACGTCCGAACGCCGCCGCGCCTTGCAAGAGGCAGTGCCTGCCGCCCTGAACGGCTACTTGCGGGCCGACACCGCGGGGGGACAGGTCAGCGCGTTGCAAACCCTGGCGCAAGCGCTGGAACGCAACAACCGTGGCCGGGACATGATTGATGCGCTGCGTCTCGCCCGATCCATTCAGCCGCGCGACGACATCGACCGGGCGTTGGATGCGGCCATCGGCAAGTATGGCTTTCGCATTGTGGAACATCAGATCGACAATGACAGCGCCGCGCCGCGTATCTGTGCCACGTTTTCCGAGCCGCTGGTGCAGGCGGGCACTGACTACGAACCCTTTGTGCGCACCGCAACGCCGGGTCTGGTTGTGGCCGCCAACGGGCGCGATCTGTGCATCGACGGGGTCGCGCACGGCGCGCGCTACACGGTCACTTTCCGCTCCGGCCTGCCCGCCGAGAGCGGAGAGGTGCTGGCCAAGGACATCACGCTCGGCCTCTATGTCCGCGACCGCGCGCCTGTCGTGCGTTTTCCGGGCCGCGGCTATGTTCTGCCGCGCGGCGCGGCCCCCAGCATTCCCATCGAGACGGTCAACGTGAATGCCGTCGAGTTGGTCCTGAGCCGTGTAAGCGACCGCAATCTGGTCCAGTCGATGCGGCGCGACGTCTTCGCCCGCCCGCTGTCGCAATGGCAGATGGCCGAGTTCACCGGCGACATCGCAGAAGAGATCTGGCGCGGCACCGGCGAGGTGCAGAATGAGCTGAACACCGAAATGCGCACCCGTCTGCCGCTGGAAGAGGCGTTGGCCGATCAACCGCCGGGGGTTTACGTTCTGTCGGCGCGCGAGCCGGGTCGTGATCCTTTTGATGTGGCGGCGGCCACACAGTGGTTCGTGCTGTCGGACCTGGGGCTGTCCACGTGGCAGGGCAATGATGGGTTGACCGCCTCTGTCCGTGCGCTCAGCGATGCGGGCGCTGTCGAAGGGGCCACTGTCCACCTGATCTCGCAGGCGAATTCGGTTTTGGGCTCGACCCGGACCGATGCCGAGGGGTTCGCTCAGTTCGATGCAGGTTTGACACGCGGGCGCGGTTCGGCCCGCCCGGCCATGATCCAGGTCGAAACAGCGGATGATTTCGTCTTCCTGCCGCTCACCGATGCCGCCTTTGACCTGTCCGACCGCGGGGTGGAGGGGCGCCCGCCTGCGCCGCCCATTGATCTGTTCGTGACGACCGATCGAGGGGCCTATCGGCCCGGTGCCACGATCCATCTGACGGCTTTGGCGCGCGATGCGCAGGCACAGGCGATCACCGGCCTGCCACTGACCGTTATCCTCAGCCGTCCTGACGGGGTTGAGTACAGCCGCACCGTCAGCGCCCAGGGCCAAAGCGGCGGCCATGTTCTGGCCCTGCCGCTGGGGCAAACCGTCCCGCGTGGCACATGGCGGATCGAGGTCAAAGGCGACATGGACGCACCCGCGTTGGCCACCCGGACCGTGCTGGTCGAAGATTTCATTCCCGACCGCATCGACGTGACCCTGAGCGCAGGGGATCAACCGCTCACCCTGCGCGGACCTGCCATGGTGGACGTAGACGCCCAGTACCTCTTTGGCGCCCCGGGTGCGAACCTTGCCGTCGAAGGGGATGTTCAGGTGCAGAGGCGCAGCGGGATCGCAGATTATCCGGGCTACCAATTCGGGCGCCACGACGCGGCCTTCTCCGCCCAGCGCCGCTATGTTCAGGGTGGACGCACCGATGCGAACGGGCAATTCCGCCTGCCGCTGCCCTGGCCCGAGGTTGTGGCCGAGGACGTACTGCTGGAAGCCGTCGCAACCGTCCGCGTTTCCGACAGTGGTGGGCGGCCCGTCGAGCGTAGCCTGACCCGGCCCATCGCGGCGCAGGGGCCCGTCATCGGCATCAAACCTGTCTTTGACGATGTTCTGCCGGAAGGCGCCACAGCCGAGTTCGAAGCCATCGCTGTCGGCGCAAGCAGTGACATACCCGTCACCTGGACCGTCAACCGGATCGAGACGCGATACCAGTGGTACCAGCTGTACGGCAACTGGAACTGGGAACCCATCACGCGGCGCATCCGTGTGGGCCAAGGCACCGCCACGCTCGGCGCCGACCCGATCAGCATCAGCAGCCCCACGGAATGGGGCGACTATGAACTGGTGATCGAAAGCACCGAAGGGCCATACACAGCAAGCTCCGTCAGCTTTGCTGCCGGATGGTACGGCGCATCCGACAGCAGCGACACACCGGACCGCTTGGACCTGTCGCTGGACGCAGAACGCTACGCCGTCGGCGACACCGCGCAATTGCGGATCACGCCGCCGTATGACGGCGTCGCGCTGATCTCTGTCCTGTCGGGCCATGTGATCTCGCGCCGGGCCGTGACGGTCACGGCGGGCGAAACGGTGATCCCGTTGCAAGTGACTGAAGAATGGGGGACGGGTGCCTATGTCACCGCCTCTGTCTTGCGCGGCAGCCTGGCCAGCGGGCCGGAGCCTGCCCGTGTCCTGGGCCTCGCCCACGCCGCCATCGACCCGGCGGACAAGGCGCTGTCGGTGTCGATCGACGCGCCCACCGAAACCGATGGCCAGCCCGGCATGACCGAGGTCGCCGTTCGCGTCGATGGCCTGAACGGTGCGGCCGGCCATGTCACGCTGGCTGCGGTGGATGTCGGCATCCTCAACCTGACAGGGTTCGAGCCGCCACACCCCCAGGATCACTATTTCGGCCAGCGGCGCCTTGGCGTTGATCTGCGCGACGTCTATGGCCGGTTGATCGACGGGCAAAGCGGTGCGCTGGGGGCCGTGCGCTCGGGCGGGGACGCGGGCAACGCCATGCAGCGGCAAGGGCCGCCCCCGACCGAAGCGGTGATGGCTGCCTTTTCCGGGCCTGTCGCCGTCGATGAGAATGGATTGGCGCAGGTAACAATACCGCGCCCCGCCTTCAACGGCACGATCCGGCTGATGGCGGTGGCGTGGTCCGATCAAGGGGTTGGGCAAGCCACGGCTGACCTCGTGGCGCGTGATCCTGTGGTGATTTCGGCGGCACTCCCGCGCTTCCTTGCCCCCGGTGATCAAAGCCGATTGCAACTGGAGTTCGTCCATGCGGCGGGCGCATCAGGCGACATGGATTTGTCCGTCACGGCAACCGGACTTGCTTTGGGTGACGCACCCGAGATCATCACGCTGGGCGATAATGGAACCTTGCGCGTCGCCCTGCCCCTGACGGCGGAGCAGGTGGGCGATCACAAGATCGACGTCGCCCTCACGACGCCAGACGGGTCCGTACTGCGCAAGAGCCTAACGCTTGGCGTGCGGTCCAACGATCCTCTCATCGCCACCACCCGCCGTCTGTCGCTTGCGGCGGGCGCGGCCCTCACATTCGACGACAACATCTTTGCAGACCTCCGCCCCGGCAGCGCCCGCGCCACGCTTGCAGCAGGGCCGCTGGCACGGTTCGACATGCCGGGCCTGCTGCGGCAGCTTGACCGCTACCCCTATGGCTGCACGGAACAGATCACCTCGGCGGCCCTTCCGCTGCTTTACATCCCGCAGACCGCACAAGCGGCGGGGCTGGCTGATATCGACACCCGGATTGGCTCGGCCATTGCCCGAGTGTTGACACGGCAGGCCAGCAATGGCGCTTTCGGCCTTTGGCGGGCGCAATCTGGGGACTTCTGGCTCGACGCCTATGTCACCGACTTCCTGCTGCGTGCGCAGGAGCAGGGGCATGACGTGCCCGAACGCGCCCTGCGCCTCGCGCTCGACAACCTGCGCAACAGGATCAACTACGCGCCCGATTTCGAGTATGGAGGACAGGACATCGCCTATGCCCTGATGGTGCTGGCCCGAGCGGGGTCCGCATCCATCGGCGACCTGCGCTACTATGCCGACACCAAGGCCGAAGCGCTGTCTACCCCCCTTGCACGCGCACAACTGGGTGCCGCGTTGGCCAGCTACGGCGAGCAGACGCGCGCCGACCGCCTGTTTGGTCTGGCCGAGGTATTGGCCATACGCTCAGGTAGGGAGGCATCGACTCTGCGCGCAGATTACGGCACACCCCTGCGCGATGCCGCAGGTTTGTTGCACCTTGCGGTCGAAGCAGGCAGCACGAGTGTCGATCAATCCCGGTTGGCGGGCTCGATCACGGCAAACAGCGGCAGCTATTCGACCCAAGAAGCAGCGCAGGTCCTGATGGCGGCGCAGGCACTGCGCAGCGGCGCAGGCGCGTCCGTTCTGTCGGTCGATGGCACGCCAACCTCTGGCCCAGTGGTGCAAAGCCGCGCGTCCGGCGATGCCGTTTCGACAATCCGGAATATCTCGGACAGCGCGCAGAATGTGACACTGACCACCTACGGCGTGCCGATCGCGGCGCCCGAAGCGGGCGGCTATGGCTACAGCATCGCCCGCGCCGCCTATAACCTCGAAGGTGTCCCGGTCCAAGGGCCCTGGCAGATCGGTGAACGCCGCGTGATCGTGCTGACAGTCACCCCGTTCGAAGAAGTCGGCGCGCGGCTGATGGTGGACGACCCGCTGCCCGCGGGGATCGAGATCGACAACCCGAATCTCATCCGCTCCGGCGATGTGGCAGGGTTGGAATGGCTGAACACGGCCAATACCGAACATGCCGAGTTCCGGTCGGACCGGTTCCTTGCTGCCGTCAACCATACGGGTTCGTCTGCATTCCGCCTCGCCTACATCGCCCGTGCCGTCAGCCCGGGTGATTTCCACCACCCCGCTGCCTTGGTCGAGGATATGTACCGTGCGGAATACCGCGCTGTCACGGAAACAGGCCGCACGGTGGTCACGGAATGAAGCGACCGCACCGCCTGTTCTTTGCCACGGCGGCGTTGATGCTGGCAGCTGCCAGCCTGCATGACGCGTGGGATGCTTGGGTGGACCGCACCATATTGCCTGCAGCCTTGGCCGAGACATCTGTGGAGATGCGCGACCGCGACGGGCAGCTCATGCGCGCCTTTGCCGTGGAGGATGGACGTATCCGTCTGGCCGTTCCACCCGATGGGGTCGACCCTCGGCTCACGCAGATGCTGATCGCCTACGAGGACAAGCGGTTCTACCGGCACAACGGGGTCGATGGTCGGGCCATGCTGCGGGCTGTTGCTCAGGCCGTGCAGGCCGGGCGGGTGGTGTCCGGCGGCTCCACCCTCACGATGCAGGTGGCGCGGATGCTGGAAAACTCCGGCACTGGCTCCATCCCCGGTAAGCTGCGGCAAATGCGTGTGGCTTGGGCACTGGAACGGCAGATGGGCAAGGCCGATATCCTGCACCTCTACCTGCAACATGCGCCCTATGGCGGTCGGATCGAAGGCGTGCGCAGCGCGACATTCACGTGGTTCGGCAAGGAGCCCCATCGGTTGACGGAGGCCGAAGCGGCCCTTCTGGTGGCCCTCCCCCAAGCGCCCGAAGCGCGGCGCCCGGACCGGCGCGCATCGGCTGCGCGCGCTGCACGTGACCGCGTTTTGGCCCGCGTCGGTGCTGACCCTTCGCAAACGCCGGTCCCCACGCGCGCCCGCGCGCTGCCCCGGCTGGCGCCGCATGAGGCGGACGCATTGCGCGTAGCGCAGCCCGGCGCGACCCGCTTTGACACAACTCTGTCGGCGCCCGTGCAGCGCAGCATGGCGCGGCTCGCGACCGTCCACAACCTGCACATGGCGCGCGGCACATCACTTGCCATCATGGTGCTTGACCACACAACCGGACAGGTCATCGCCCGCGTTGGCTCCCCTGAATATACGGATGCGAATGGCCGCCCCGGTTTCATCGACATGACCCGGGCCAAGCGCAGCCCCGGTTCGACCCTGAAACCTGTGATCTACGCGCTGGCTTTCGATCGCGGTTTGGCGCACCCCGAAACCGTCTTTGCCGACAGGCCCACACGCTTTGGGTCCTACGCCCCTCAGAACTTCGATGGTATCTTTCGCGGCGATGTCACGGCGCGGCAAGCGCTCACGCTGTCGCTGAACATCCCACCCGTTGCCTTGACGGACGCCCTTGGCCCCGAACGGCTGATGGCGGCCCTGCGCGCGTTGGGGGCTGATCCCAAATTGCCGGGCGGGAAGGCCGGGCTGGCCGTCGCCTTGGGCGGCGTCGGGCTCAGCCTTGAGGATTTGGTGAAGGTCTACGGCCACCTTGCCGCACCGGACACGCCGCTGATTGCGCCGCGCGCGGCGTGGCAGGTGGGGGATATCCTGCGGGGCATTGCACCGCCGCCGGGCGCGCCTGCGGGCCTCGCCTACAAGACGGGGACGTCCTATGGGCACCGCGACGCATGGGCCATAGGCTATGACGGTCAGCACGTGATCGGCGTCTGGATTGGGCGGCCTGACGGCACATCCGTGCCGGGGGCCTTTGGGGGTGCACACGCGGCGCCAATCCTGTTTGAAGCATTCGGCAGGCTCAAACGCCGGCTCACGCCCGCACCGCCTCCACCGCCTGACACGCTACTTCTCAGCACTGCCGACCTGCCACCCAACCTGCGCCGCTTCGGCGATGCGCGGGACGCGATGGCGCGGCCGAAAATGGTCTTTCCCCCGGACGGCGCGGTGCTGGCGCACGCGGAAACGGTGGTGAAAGTGGCGGGCGGTACATTGCCCCTGACCGTTCTGGTCAACGGGGCCGTGGTCACAACGGGCGCGGCACGACGCGAGGTGGATATCGGCACACTCGCGCCGGGCTTTTCAGATATCGCGGTCATTGACGCCTTGGGCCGTTCGACCCGTTCGGCCATCCGGGTCCAGCGCTAGTCAGACTTAACGCCGCCCCTCGCGTAGCCAGGCGCCGATGATGAAACCAGAGGCGAGCAGCAGCACCAACCACGGCGGCAGAAGCCCCATCTGGCGCACGTCCTGCGTCTCGTATGCGCCTCGGGGTGTGATCCCGATCCAGCCACGTCCCGCAGCAGGCCGACCTTCGCGCACCGTGCGAATGCGGGGCGTGCCTTCTTCCAGCCGCAGCACACCGCCGCGCGTGCTCTCGACCCGCTGGGCCAGGACGTCACCGGTTGCGATGGTGGCTTCGAACTCCTTGGGCGCGGCAGGGCCAAGGCCAATGACGGTCTCTGCGTCGCCGTTCTGCAATCGATACAGCCCGATCTCAGGGCCCTCGTGCAGGGCCTCGAAGCGGCCCGGTCCTGCCTCGGTCATCTCCAGCTCGACCACGTTGCCCGACGGGTCGGTGATGACGACGGGCGGCACGGTATCAGACAAGGTCCGCCGCTCGATCCGCATGGACTGGCCCGTGGCGGTCGCGGTCAGCGCCTCTTCCTCAAGCTCCGGTTCCTTCATCATCCAGTGGGCGAGACGGCGGAGCAGTTCCAGCTGCGGCCCGCCCCCCTCGTAGCCACGGTTCCACAACCACGCATGGTCCGAGGCAAGGAGCGCCACGCGACCCTCTTCTACACGGTCCAGGATCAGGAGCGGACGACCATCCACACCCTCCATCACGACATTGCCCGCTTGCGCATCCACCTCGATCTGGCGCAACCAGCGGCCCCAATCACCGGCCTCGGGCAGGCCAGTGGTCACCGGGTGTTTCTGGCCCAGTTCGGACACGGTTGGGCGGTAGGCTTCCTCAAGCACGCGCGCCGACGGCTGCGCCGGCATGACAGAGCCCAAGGGCGAACGATACAGACTGTCGGCACTGGCAAAGTCTGGACCCGCCGCAACCAGCACGGCACCGCCATCGCGGATATAGCGCGCCACGTTGTCGAGATAGAGCGCAGGCAGAATGCCGCGCCGCTTGTAGCGATCAAAGATGATCAGATCGAAATCATCGATCTTCTCCAGAAACAGTTCGCGGGTCGGAAAGGCGATGAGGGACAGCTCTCCCACCGGCACGCCGTCCTGTTTTTCGGGCGGGCGCAGAATGGTGAAGTGAACAAGATCCACCGAACTGTCGGATTTCAGCAGGTTGCGCCAGGTGCGACCCCCGGCATGGGGCTCGCCCGACACCAGCAGCACGCGCAGGCGGTCGCGCACGCCGTTCATCTGGATCAGGGCGGTGTTGTTGCGGTCGGTCAACTCTCCGTCCGCTTCGGGCACGGTGAACTGGATCACGTTACGCCCGCCATGGGGCAGGCTGAGGGGCAGTTCGATGTCCTCGCCGACCTCCACGTTGAAGCGCTGTGGCGGGGCGCCGTCGACCGAGATGTCGAGCGGGGCAAGGCCTGTCCCCGCGGGGACAGCGCCCATATCTTCGATCCGCAGGGTCAGCGTCACAGGCTCGCCGATAATGGCAAAGGCGGGCGCGTTTTTGACGAGCAGGCGGCGGTCCCAATCCGTCTCGCGCCCGCTCAGCAGCAGGTGCAAAGGCGCAGGCAGGTCCAGCGGCAGGTCGGCGTCATGCACGCGCCCGTCGCTGAGCGCGATCAGGCCAGCGATGCGCGCGCGCGGCTCTTCGGCCAGCGCATCGGACAGGGTGTTCATCAGCCGGGTGCCCGCGTCCTCTTCGCCATCCGGGACGGTGATCCGGCGCAGTTCGGTGTTCTCGCGGGCTGTCAGGGCCGCCGCGATCGTATCGGCGGCGCTTGTCGTCTGATCGGAGCGGTCGTTCAGGCGCTGGCTTGCGCTCTGATCCTCGGCCAGGATCACGATGTCCGTCAGCGGCGCGCGGTCTTCCTGTTGCAGCGACGGCCCGGCCAGTGCCGCCAACACCACCAGTGCGGCCATGCCCCGCAAGGCCCAGCCGTTCAGGCCGCGGATCAGGGCCAGAACAACACCGGCCATCGCCAAAGCCGTCACAACGGCCAGGATGGGCCAGGGCAACAGCGGATCGAAAAGGACGGTCCCGGTCATTGGCCCAACCGATCCAGCAAGGCAGGCACATGGACCTGATCGCTTTTGTAATTGCCGGTCAGCACGTGCATCACCAGGTTCACGCCAAAGCGGTAGGCCATCTCGCGCTGGCGTTCACCGCCAAAGCCGCGGCCGATGGGCAGCATGGCCTGACCTGACGACGTGACAGCCCAGGCCGCCGCCCAGTCATTGCCACCGATCACCACGGGCGTTACGCCGTCATTGAGGTTGCGAAACGGCATCCCCTCGACCTGCTCCGCACCCGGTGGGGCGGCTTCGACCCAGATCTCCCCGCCTTGATGGCGGCCGGGAAAGTCCTGCAACAGATAGAAGGTGCGTGTCAGCACATGGTCGCGGGGCACCGGCTCAAGCGCGGGTATGTCGAGGGGTGCCGCCAGATCCTGCAACTTGCGGCCGTTCGGGGTCGATGCGCCAAATCCTGCGACATCCCCATCGCGCGTGTCGAACAGGATCAGGCCGCCCGAGCGCAGATAGTCGTTTAGCTTGGCATAGGCTTCTCTGCTCGGGCGCGGCTGATCGGTTGTGACGGGCCAATAGAGGATGGGGAAAAAGGCCAGTTCGTCCAGTTCCAGATCGACCGCAAAGGGCGGTGCAGGCTCGACAGATGTACGAAAGAACAGCGTGTCGGACAGACCGCGTAGACCCGCTTCGGCCACCTCGTCCACGTTCGCGTTGCCGGTGATGACGTGGGCCAGGACCACCTCGGCGGCGGCTGCGATTTCCGCCGTTGGTTCTTCTTGCGCTTGCGCGTTCGGTGCGGTGAACCCGGTCAACACGATGGCAGCCACAAGTGCTGCCGTGGTGGCGCGCACCCGGCCCGTCAGACGGCCCGACAAGGCGAGCGATGCCAGCACATCGGCCAGCAACAACCCTATCGCAGCGGCCAGCAGCAACCCGCCCAAGGGCCGCTCGGGTGCCGCCACCAGCCCAGACACAGGCACATCAGCAGGCCATGTCGCAGGCTCCAATGTTGCCTCTGCCGTGAGCACATTGCGTGCGAGCGCGCGGTCGCCAGACGTGTAGACACCTGGCAAAAGGCCCGGTCCGGTGGGGTCACTGACCAGCGCAGGTCCGGGCACGCCTGGCATCGCGCCTGCATCACGCAGGGTTCCAAATCCGTCCATCACAACCTCCGGCGTCCAAATCGTGCCCTCCAGATCTCCGGCATCCGGAGACGAGGTGGTGGCCGATACCGCCAACCGTTCAAGCATTTCCACAAACAGACCCGACAGGGGCAGCGACGACCATTCGGCATTCGCGGTCACATGAAACAACACGATCTGGCCTTGCCCCTCACGCTTGCGGGTGACCAGCGGCGTGCCGTCGCTGAGTTCGGCAATCACACGCTCGGCCAGCGTCGGGTCGGGCTGCGCCATGACCTGCGCGGTGATTGCGACATCCTCCGGCACGGGTAGGCCGAAGAAGGGCGAGTTTTCTCGGAACGGCGCCAGCGTCTTGGGCGAGCCCCAGCTCATTGCGCCCCCCACACTGCGGCCCCCGGCGCGCAGGCGCACGGGCATCAGCGGGTCCTCAGCAGTGCGGCTGATGTCGCTGGCGGCGACACGCGGCCCGGCAAAGCGCAAGAGCAAGCCGCCCTGATCGACCCAGTCCAGAATGGCCTCGGTCTCCCCCTCGGACAGCGTGGCAACGTCGGCCAGCACGATCACATCCGGGTTCGCGGGCAGGACATCGGTGAGTGCCCCGCGCAACAGGTCAGCGTTCGGAGCCAGCGCGCGCTGCAGGTAGTGCAGTGGCGACAGTAGCTCCAACCCCTCGCGGCCTTCACGACCTGCGATCAACGCGATCTCGCGACGGCGCAGGCTATCGTCGACCAGCGTCACGGCTCCGGCGGAACGGGCATTCGCCACTTCAAAGCGCGTCACCCGGGCGCGCAACTCTGCTGGCAGGGACAGGGATGTGGTGGCAGTGGCTGCGCCCATGTCAAAAACGGCGTTGGCCGTGGCCAGAATGGTCGCGTTTCCCGCGGGGTCGCGGCCCTGCGCGAGGATGCTCACCCCACGCTCGGGGCCTGCCTCTGACCGCAGAGCGGTCACTTCCACAACGCCGTCCACATAGGCGGCGGGGGTCAGTGCAATGATCTCGGCCGCATTTTGCACGACACGCACAGCGCCGCGCGACTGGAACGTCGCCAGCAGATCGGCACGCGCCGGATAGTCGAGCGCATCGCTGTACCAGACCGTCTCGAACCCACCTTCGGGCAGGATCTGCGCCAATGCGTCAGCATCCGTCGGTTGCCAGGGCGAGGGGGCGAACCCCGGCAGGGTCGCCGCCACGGCATTGGCCGCACGGAACACCGGCGCCTGAGGGTCGGCGAGGTCCAGCAGCGCGACCTGTCGGCCCGCGACCCCCGCACGACGCAACTCTCCATCCAGCGCTTCGGTCAGGCGCGCCCATCGCGCGGCGCCAGCCCACGTGCCATCAACAGCGATCAGAAGGGGACCGTCCTCCGCGCTGCCATCGTCCTCGGGGTTCAGCACGGGGCCTGCCAGCCCGATGATCATTGCCGCCACGGCCAGCATTCGGATCAACAGCAGCCACCACGGTGTGCGGTCTGAAACGCTTTCGTCGTCCTGCAATCCAAGCAGCAGGGCCACGCCGGGAAAGCGCTGGCGCAGCGGCGCAGGCGGGATCGCGCGCAGGATCAGCCACAGGATCGGCAGCGCGACCAGCGCGACCAGCAACCAGGGTGCTGCAAAACCGATGGGGCCCAGCACCATCATGTCCGCGCCCGCCCGCCATCCAGCGCCCGCCAAACCCACAACAGGCCGGATTGCGCAGGCGTGTCCGTATGGTGCAACCCGTACTGCCAGCCCGCGACACCACACAGATGCTGCAACTCGGCCTTGCGTTCGGCCAGACGCGCCAGATACCGATCCTTGAGGTCCGATGCCTTCAACGTCTCATGCTCCAACGTGCCGCCCACGCTTTCAAAGATGGTGCGACCTCGAAACGGAAACGCCTCCTCTGCCGGGTCGAGCACATGCAGCAGCACACCACGCACGCCGCGATCTGCCGCCTTGGTCAGCGCGGTCTTTACATCGTCAATATTTCCCATGAAATCCGAGACAAAGACGGCCCGCGCGTGCGGGATCATGGCCCGGTGTTCGGGCGGCTCATAGTCTTGCTCCGCATCCTCGGTAAACATCTCGGCCAACCGCAAGATCTGCGCATTGCCCCGGCGTGGCGGCAGGCGCGTGCCGGTCAGGCCGACCCGCTCTCCGCCCCGGATCAACAGGATCGCCGTGGCCAGCCCGAGAACACGGGCGCGCTCTGCCTTGGACGGCAGATCGTCGCTGGAGGCAAAGCGCATCGCGGCTCCCTGATCGACCCACAGCATCACGGATTGCGCGATCTGCCATTCACGCTCGCGCACGAACTGCACGTCGCCCATGGCGCTGCGCCGGTGATCAATCATACGGCGGCTGTCGCCGATCTGCGCCGGGCGATACTGCCAGAAATCATCGCCCATCCCGGCGCGGCGGCGGCCATGCTCGCCCAGCAGAACGGCACCGGCCAACTGCTCTGCCCGCGCCAGCAGCGCAGGCAGGCGCGCGGCCTGCGTTTCGGCCTTTTCGCGCAGGGCGAGCGGAGTGATCACGCGGCGGCGTCCTTGCGGCTCAGCCCGGCGGCTGTTTCTTCGATCAGGTCGGACAGGCTGTCGCCGCGGGCGCGCGCGGCAAAGTTCAGGGCCATGCGGTGGATGAGAACGGGGCGGGCCATGTCGATGACGTCCTCAGCCGATGGCGCGAGACGGCCCTGCAACAAAGCCCGAGCGCGGACGGCCAGCATCAACGCTTGAGCCGCACGGGGCCCAGGGCCCCAGGCGACGGTTTCCTTGACCTTTTCAGACGCGTCGGCCTCGCCCGGACGGAAGGCGCGGACCAGATCCAAAATCATCTCGACCACGCTGTCGCCCACCGGCATGCGGCGCAAGAGGGTCTGGGCGGCCAGCAATTCCGCGCCGGTGAAGACGGCCGTCGATTGCGCATCCTCGGTCCCTGTCGTGGCCAGCAGGATGTCGCGCTCGGTCCCGCGATCAGGATACATCACGTCGATTTGCACAAGAAAGCGATCAAGCTGCGCTTCCGGCAATGGGTAAGTGCCTTCTTGCTCAATGGGGTTCTGCGTGGCCAGCACATGAAATGGGGTGCCCAACGCGCGGTCATGACCGGCCACCGTCACAGTCTTTTCCTGCATCGCCTGCAACAACGCGGATTGGGTCCGGGGCGAGGCGCGGTTGATCTCGTCCGCCATTAGAAGCTGGCAAAAGATTGGGCCAGGCACAAAGCGGAACTCACGATGCCCGTCTTCTGCCGTGTCCAGCACTTCCGAGCCCAGAATGTCCGCAGGCATCAGATCTGGCGTAAACTGAATGCGGCTGCCGTCCAGCCCCATGACCGTGCTGAGCGTTTCGACCAGCCGCGTCTTGCCCAGACCGGGCAGGCCGATCAGCAGCCCGTGCCCGCCACACAGCAGAGCCGTCAGGGTCAGGTCCACGACCCGTTCCTGCCCGATAAAGCGCTTGGTGATCGAGGCCTTGGCCTCTGCCAGTTTGCCACCAAGTGTCTCGATTTCGGCAACAAGGTCCTCTGCGTCGGTCATGACATCTCTTTCGTTCGGAATATATGATCGTTGATACCAACCTATTGCCTTAGTGGAGAATGGCAAAAGATATGAGCGGACAAAAAACCGTGACACCAGACGCCGAGGGCCTTGTGGCGTCTATCACTGCTGCAAAAACACGCGGTTTGCCGCCGGTGCACCTGTGGAACCCGCCGTTCTGTGGCGATCTGGACATGCGGATTGCCCGGAACGGGACATGGTTTTACCAGGGCACACCCATCGGGCGGCCCGGCTTGGTCAAGCTGTTCTCGTCGATATTGAAGCGTGAGGATGGCAAGTATTTCCTCGTGACCCCGGTCGAGAAGGTGGGGATCACGGTGGAGGATGCGCCCTTTGTCGCCATCGACTTCGAGGCGTCGGGAGAAGGCAAAGATCAGGTGCTGCGGTTTGTGACCCATGTGGATGATGTCGCCGAGGCGGGGCCAGAGCATCCCATCCGGGTGGAGCGGGAAGCACAAACGGGCGAGCCGTCGCCCTATGTCCTGATCCGCGCGGGCCTCGAGGCGCTGATCGACCGCAAGAGTTTCTACCGGCTGGTGGATCTGGGCACACATCACGATGGGTGGTTCGGCATTTGGTCCTCGGGCCAGTTCTTTGGCATTATCCCATCGGACGAGCTGCCTTGACCTGCGGGCGCAGGACACCTGCGCCTTACGATGTGCACAGCCGGTGTGCGATTTCTTCGATGGCCAAGCGGATGCGGTTCTTGCACCTTCTGTCGTAACGCGGACGTGTCGTCCGCCCGGCAGGAGGTTCGATTATGACCCAAGGCACGGCTTTGATCATCGGCGCGGGCAGTGGCCTGTCCGCAGCGCTGGCCCGGCAATTGCACGGCCGCGGCTACGATCTGGTTCTGGGTGCGCGGAACACGGACAAGCTGGCGGATCTGGCGCACCAGACGGAGGCCCGCACCGTGGCGCTGGACGGCAGCGATCCTGCGGCGGTTGCGGCACTGTTTGCCGGGCTTGATGGGCCCTTGCGCGTGGCGATCTACAACCCTTCGGCGCGCCAGCGCGGGCCGATTGCCGATCTCGAACCGGAAGCTGTGCGGCGCGCGGTTGAGGTCACGGCCTTTGGTGCCTTTTTGATGGGTCAGGCGGCGGCCCGGGTGATGCAGGATCAAGAGCCTCGGGCGGGAAAGCGCGGCACGATCCTGTTCACCGGCGCCTCTGCCGGGGTGAAAGGGTTTGCCCAGTCGGCGCCCTTTGCGATGGGCAAGTTCGCGCAGCGGGGCCTTGCCCAGTCCATGGCGCGCGAGCTGCACCCCAAGGGCATCCACGTGGCCTGGGTCAACATCGACGGTGGTATTTCGAATACCGCGCGGGCTGAGCGGACCGATGATGGGACGGACCAGATGCTTGACCCGGAGGCGATCGCGACAAGCTATTTACACCTGATAGACCAGCACCGATCCGCGTGGTCCAATGAGCTCAGCCTGCGGCCTTGGGTTGAAAGCTTCTGATCGCGCTGGCGGCGGCCCGCACGGCAGGCTAGGGTCCGGCCAATGCCACGTTTCGCTGCCAATCTGAGCTATCTTTGGGCCGAGTTGCCCTATCTTGACCGGTTCGATGCAGCGGCGGAGGCCGGGTTTCTGGCGGTTGAGGTCCAACAGCCCTATGACGTGCCCGCGCCAGAAACACAGGCGGCGCTGCATCGGAACGGATTGCAATTTGTGCTGCTGAACGCGCCGGGGCCGAATTACGCCGGCGGTGCGCGCGGCTTTGCCGCTGTGCCGGGCGGAGAGGCGCGGTTCGATTACGATATGCGCCGCGCCGTGCGCTATGCTCAGGCGCTCGGCGCCTCGATCATTCACGTCATGAGCGGGGACGGGTCGGGTGCGGCGGCGCGGAGTACGCTCGTGTCCAACCTCAAGCGGGCCGCAGCGACCTTGCCGGGTGGATTGACCCTCACGCTGGAGCCGCTCTGCCCGCAAAGCCAGCCAGACTACTTTCTGGACAGTTTCGACTTGGCTGCAGAGGTGATCGACGCCGTGGGTGCGCGCAATGTCGGGCTGCAATTCGACAGCTACCACGCACAGGAGATCACGGGAGATGCGCTGGGCGTGTTCGAGGCGATGTTTCCTTTGATCCGTCATATTCAGATCGGTGACGCGCCCGGGCGGAGCCCGCCGGGGACGGGCCGTGTCGACATCCCGGCCCTGTTTGCGGCGATTGATGCCCGCGGCTATGAGGGATGGGTCAGCGCCGAGTATCGGACAGAGGGGCGCACGGAGAAAACGCTCGACTGGATGCGCCCGAGCGGGTGATTGCGCGTGGTGCTGGATGCGGTACATCTGGGCCCGAAGAGATGAGCCAGGAGGCCGCGATGATCCCTGCCCGATATGCCCATATTGCCTTCGGTTTCGTTCTGAGCGGGATGATGTCGTTTCTGGTGTCGGGGATTTCGACCCTTCTGACGCTGGGGCCTGTGGCTGGATTTCCGGGGCTGTGGATCGGGGCCTGGTTGCCCAGTTGGGCCGTTGCCTTTCCCATCGTTTTGGTGGTGGCTCCGATCGCGCGGAAATTGGTGGCGAAACTGACCATTCCGGATTGAGACCGGTGCCTGTCCCATGGTGGGACTGCGGCACGCCTGAATGAAATCAAGGGGTTGCAGCGGCGGATTTACCGGATGTTAAGCCTTGGGCCGATCCGGCCGCCCCTGGACGGACGGGGTCTTACCTGCGGAACGGGGACGGGCGCTGGCCGGCGCGGGCGGAGGCGGTGACGTCGGTGATCCGCCTGGCGCGCGTGGGTGCGGTCTTGGCCGTCTTGATCCATTCGAGCGTGCCCCGTTTGACGGAGCGGGGGTAGGCATCCCACACGCCGTGCAGGTCGCCTTGTTTCAGGGCCCGGGCGAGGTCCTGAGGCACCTCGAGCCGTTCCACATCGTCCAGAAACGCCCACATCCCGTTGGCCTGTGCGCTGTCAATGAGCGCCTCGCCCGCGGGCGTCATGGCGCCGGAGGCGCGGGCGGCTTCGACCTTGGCCTTGTTCACGGCGGACCAGGCCGAGTTCGGGTTCCGGGGCGAGATGCGGTAGGACGACCGGGCGTCGTCCACCTTGCGGGTGACGCTGTCGATCCAGCCCCAGCAGAGCAACTCTTCGATTGCGTCGCCCCAGGGCAGGTGGTGCGGTGACGGTTTCTTGTAAACGACAAGCCAGACCGAGTTGGCGGTGGCGTGGTTGGCAGACAGCCACGCGCGCAGTTCGGCGCGGGACTTGACCTCGACAGAGGGTGCGTCGCTCATGGCGCGTCGCCCGGATACCTGGGTCCCAGGCACTTGGTTTTGAGGCTTGTCCCCGCGTGGATCATCGACGTGCCCTCCGGTCGTGGTTGGAACGGCCGTCCCTGACGGCCATCTGGTGATGACAGTCTACACCGTGCAGGCCATTCGGACACCAAAAGCCCGACTTCGGCAAAGCATCGCGCGCGATCCTGGCGCTGCTGGCCGAGATTTTGGGCGTGATTTTGGGCGGGGTGCATCGGGCGGGCGGTGTGCGGTCGGCCTGCGTGCACATCGACGTGGCAAGCGGCGTCGACGGATAGTCCCCGTTCAAGCAGAAGAAGTCGCAAGGCGCGCTGCCGGTGCCGGAACTCAAGGATGAGGCCCATATCGCTGAACGCGTCGCCGTCTGCCGGTGTGTCGAGGCAACGAATCGCCCCACCACCGCTTGCGGCAACGATGGCGAAGGAGCGGCCGACGGTCGAGATGTGGAACCGGCGGATCGAACGTGGGGTGTTTCGCCATGTCGACGATGTCGGGCGCAACGGTCTGAGTTTCTTCGGAGACAAGATCATTGGGACGAGGTTGTCGCAGATGTCGGGCGACCGGCGGCACGGATGGAATGCGTCTGGCGGGAGGCCGCACTTGCCGGACGCCGCCATGTTGCGGGTGAGATGTCTGCAATCGCCGACATCACGCCTTGCGCCGCCTTTTTCCACGGTGTGCCATCCATCACCGAGGGTGTGCCCGATCATCCCGACATGGCCCATCGGTACGCCGATCTGTCGCAACGCCATGGCCCAAAATTGCCGCGGCCCCACCTGATCCACCGGATCATGTCGGGGGCTGTCCGTCCGGCGCGCCAGAAATCTGATCCCGCGATGTATGACAGGCGACAGGCGATTATGTCGGCGTCCCAAAGGCTGTCTGTGCCCTCGACCAGGATCGGCAGGCGCAGGTTCGGGTCATGTCGTCTAAGCAGGCGGGCGGTTGGCGTCGTCGGGCAAGGCCGGCTTTGGGCGCAGGCTGGACCGTATGGCGCAATTGGCGTGACGGCGTGACGGGTGCGTGTGTTTCGCGGTGTCCATCGGCCCGACCCTATATCTCGACCAGGCCGCGCGTCGTTTTCCGGGTGGAGGCCCCGCCCGGCCCCGTTTACTCTGCTGGAAAATCCCGAGCCGGAGCGTCCTGTCATGTCCTTTACCCTTGCCACATGGAACATCAATTCCGTCCGTTTGCGCGAACCCATCGTCCTGAAGCTGCTGCAGGAAGACGCGCCCGATGTGCTGTGCCTGCAAGAGTGCAAGAGCCCGGTGGACAAGATCCCCCGCGAAGGGTTCGAGGCGCTGGGCTATACCCATATGGTGGCGCGCGGCGACAAGGGCTACAACGGTGTCGCCATCCTGTCGAAGATCCCGATGGTGGAATCGAGCGCGCAGGATTTCGCGGATCTGGGCCATGCGCGCCACATTGCGGGGCAGCTTGAGAACGGCGTGACCGTCCACAACTTCTATGTGCCTGCGGGCGGCGACGTGCCCGACCGCGACAAGAACGTGAAGTTCGGGCAGAAGCTGGATTACCTGACCGACATGCGCGACTGGTTTCATGGGGACAAGCCGCAGAAATCCATCCTTGTCGGTGATCTGAACATCGCCCCGCGCGAGGATGATGTGTGGTCGCACAAGCAGCTTTTGAAGGTTGTCAGCCACACGCCCATCGAGGTCGAGCATCTGGCCGAAACGCAGGACGCGGGCGGTTGGGTCGATGTCACACGCGCGGATATTCCGGAGGGGCAGCTTTATTCCTGGTGGTCCTATCGCGCCAAGGATTGGGACGCGGCCGACAAGGGCCGCCGACTGGATCACGTATGGGCCACGCCCGACATCTCGAACGCGGCGCATTCCAGCCGGATCCTGCGCGACGCGCGGGGGTGGGAGAAGCCGAGCGATCATGCGCCGGTCTTTGCGACGTTCGATCTGTGATCCGGCGCGCGCGGATTGAGGAGCGGGATGCGCTGACCGCGATGATGCACCGGTCCAAGGCGCATTGGGGCTATGACGCGGATTTCATGGCTGCGGCGCGCGCTGTGTTGCAGCTGTCTCCGCTGGATTTCGAGAGCGAGCGGCTTGTTGTTTTTGACGACGGGGTGCCGCAGGGTCTGTGCAAGCTGGGGATCGAGGGTGAGATGGCTCAGGTGGACAAGCTGTTCGTGGCGCCCGAAGGGATGGGCAGGGGCGTTGGCCGCGCCCTGATGGAGTGGGCCATTGAGACGGCCCGTGCGGCGGGTGCCAAGCGGATGGAGATCGAAGCGGACCCGGATGCGGCGCCGTTCTATGCACGCATGGGCGCGCGCGAGATCGGGCGCGTGCCGTCCGAGGCCATCGCGGGCCGCACGCTGCCGCTGATGCAGATTGACCTTACCGACTTGGCACGGGGCGGATTGAGGTCCATATAAAGCGCCATCTGCTGCCCTCTGAACGCGCTGCGAAGGAATGACGATATGATGGATTTGGGACTGTCCGCCGGACCCGCTGACGCCGACCTGATCAAGGACGGATCGGAAGCCACCTTCATGCAGGATGTCATCGAGGCATCGCAGACCGTGCCCATCATCGTCGATTTCTGGGCGCCGTGGTGTGGCCCGTGCAAGACCCTTGGCCCCATGCTTGAAGACGCGGTGAAGGCCGCCAAGGGCGCGGTCAGGATGGTCAAGGTCAATGTGGACGAGGCCCAGATGATTGCGGGCCAGTTGCAGATCCAGTCGATCCCGACCGTCTATGCCTTTTTCAAGGGCCAGCCGGTGGACGGGTTTCAGGGTGCGCTGCCCGGATCGGAGATCACGGCGTTTGTGGAGCGGGTGATCAAGGCGGCGGGAGGCGAGGCGCCGGGGGACAGCCTGAACGAGGCTGTCGCCGCCGCCGAAGAGATGCTGACCGAGGGGGCGGCGGTGGATGCGGCGCAGACCTTTGCGGCGATCCTGGGCGAAGATCCGAGCCATGCTGGTGCGTATGGCGGCTTGGTCCGCGCGCATATCGCGATGGACGATCTGGACCAGGCCGAGGCGATCCTGAACGGTGCCCCGGCAGAGATTTCGGAGAGTGCCGAACTGGAAGCGGCCCATGCGCAACTGCAACTGGCGCGACAGGCCGCCGATGCCGGGCCGGTGGCGGAGTTGCGTGCTGCGGTCGAGGCGGACGAGACCGACCTGCAAGCGCGCTTTGACCTTGCGCAAGCGCTGCATGCCAGCGGAGATGCCGAGAGCGCGGTGGACGAGTTGCTGGAGATTTTCCGCCGGGATCGTGAGTGGAACGAGGGCGCGGCCAAGGAGCAGCTCTTTACCATCTTTGATGCGTTGAAACCGAACGATCCGGTGGTCCTGAACGGTCGGCGTAAACTGTCGTCGATGATATTTGCCTGAGGCCGTTTGCGGGCTAGCTGACACGACATGATAAAAGTGGCTGACCTTCCCGGTGTGATCCCGATCTTTCCGTTGCCGGGGGCGCTGCTTTTGCCGCGCGCGCGGTTGCCGCTGCACATCTTTGAGCCGCGCTACCTTCAGATGCTGGACGATGCGTTGAAAACACCCGGTCGCTTGATCGGGATGGTGCAGCCGAACGAGGTTGAAGGGCGCAAGGGCAACGGCTTGCAAACCATTGGTTGTGCCGGACGGGTGACGCAGTTTTCGGAAACCGAAGACAATCGCTATCTGATAACATTGTCGGGCATTTCGCGCTTTCGCGTGCAGACCGAGGTGGACGGGTTCACCCCCTACCGCCGGTGCGAAGTGTCGTGGACCGGGTTTGATCGCGATCAGGGCCGCACGGAGGAAGACCCGACATTTGACCGGCCCGTCTTCCTTGACTTGCTGGGGCGATATTTCGCGGCGCAATCGCTTTCGGCGGATTGGGAGACGTTGAAGGACGCGGATGACGAGTTGCTGATCAACTCGCTGTCGATGATGCTGGACTTTGATCCCGAGGACAAACAGGCCCTGCTTGAGGCGCCGTCGCTGAGCACCCGCCGCGAGACATTGGTCACATTGATCGAGTTCGCGCTGCGCGGTGGCGAAGGGGAGATGATGCAATGAGCATCGAGATTGATCGCCACATGCTGGAGGCGCTGATCTGTCCGCTGACCCATGCCACGCTGCGCTATGATGCGGAGAAACAGGAATTGATTTCCGAGGCGGCCAATCTGGCCTATCCCATCCGCAACGGTATTCCTGTCATGCTGGAAGACGAGGCCCGCAAGCTGGATTGATGGTGCCGGGCGGAGGACACCTCCGCCTTACGAGGGGCGCGTAAGGCGCACGCGTCGTGCGCCCGTCAGAGGCGTTGGCCCTGCATCAGGCGTGGCAGGTCTCCGGTGAGGCCAGCGGCCTCGCGGATGAAGCTGCGGCGCAGGCCGGGCAAGGCATTCACCACCCCCATGCCAATGTCGCGCAGGCCGCGCACCAATGAATTGTCATTCGAAAACAGTCGGTTGAAACCGTCCGTCGCCATGGCCAGCGCGGTGTTGTCGAAGCGGCGCCATTCTTCGTAGCGCTTGAGCACGGCGAGGCTGCCGATGTCTTCGCCCCGGCGGGTGGCGTCTGTGATCACCTCGGCCAGTGCTGCGATGTCGCGCATGCCAGCGTTCAGTCCCTGCCCCGCGATGGGGTGGACGCCGTGGGCTGCGTCCCCGATCAGTGCCAGCCGGTCGGAGATGAGGTTTTGTGCCAGCGACAGCGACAGCGGGTAGGTGTAGCGATGCCCGGCGAGGCTGATGTCGCCCAGAAAGTCGCCGAAACGGGGGCGCAGCATGGTCAGATAGTCGGCGTCCGGCAGGGCGTTGAATCGTTGGGCATTGTCGTCCGTCTCGCTCCAGACGATGGAGGAGACATTGCCGGGCAGGGGCAGGATCGCGAGCGGACCTGGCGGCATGAAGAACTGGTGCGCGATACCGTTATGCGGCTTTTCATGGGCGATGGCGCAGACCAGTGCCGTCTGGCCATAGCCCCAGCCCGTGCGCTTGATCCCTGCGCGGGTGGCGGTGCCGCTGCCGCGCCCGTCGGCGCCGATCAGCACCTTGCCTGTGAGCGTTTTGCCAGAAGCGAGTGTCGCGGTGGCCGACCCCGGTGCGATGTCCTGTGCCGTGACGGTTTCGCCTGCCAGATGGGTGATGTTTTTTGTCGCCGCCATGGCGTCGAGCAGGGTGCGGCGGATATGCCGGTCCTGCACCATGTAGCCCATCGGCCCTTCCTCGATCTCGGCATGGTTGAAGTGCATGAAGAAAGGCGAGGGCCCTTCGCCTGCGCGCCCGTCCGAGACCTTGATCTCGAGCATGGGTTGGCTGTGGTCTGCGATGCTGTCCCAGAGGCCGATCCCGTCCAGCAACCGTTGCGAGGTGAGCGCCACCGCGTAGCTGCGCCCGTCGAAGCCCGCATTCTTGCGCACCTTTTCCCCGAGCGCGTCGATGACCGTGACGCTGTGCCCCGTCTGGGCGAGGGCAAGGGCGAGGATCGGGCCGGAGAGCCCGCCGCCGACGATCAGGATATCGCTGTCATGGGTCATGTGCCGCAATATGGCCGGGCGCTTGGGATTGTCCATGCGCTGCGACGTCGCTACCGTCTGGCCGAAGTGATCGGAGGGCGGGCATGCAGGAGTGGTTGGGCAAGAGTGCGGCGGATCTGGGCCGCGCCATTGGTGCGGGTGAGGTTGATCCGATTGCGTTGTCCCGCGCGTTTTTCGAGCGCATTGAGGGGCATGAGCTGCGGGATCGGGTATATGCCCGATTGACGCGGGATCGGGCGATGGCCGAGGCCCGCGCGGCTGCCGCGCGTGCGGCGTCGGGGCGGCGGTTGTCGGTGCTGGATGGTGTGCCTGTCAGCTGGAAGGACCTGTTCGATACCGCCGGGGACGGGACCGAGGCGGGATCGAACCTGCTGGCCGGTCGTGTGCCGGACCGCGATGCTGTTGTGGTGCAGAATGCGACGGCGGCGGGTCTGGTGTGTCTGGGCAAGACCCATATGAGCGAGTTGGCGTTTTCAGGGTTGGGGTACAACCCGTCGACCGCGACGCCGCCTTGCGTGAATGATGCGGAGGCTGTGCCGGGGGGGTCGTCCTCGGGTGCGGCGGCGTCGGTGGCCTTTGGGCTGGCGCCTGCGGCCATCGGGTCGGATACGGGCGGGTCGGTGCGTATTCCAGCCGCGTGGAACGATCTGGTGGGGTTGAAGACCACCCACGGGCGGTTGTCGCTGGAGGGCTGTGTCCCCTTGTCGCTGAAGTTCGATACGGTGGGGCCGTTGACGCGGACGGTGGAGGATGCCGCCCTGTTGATGGCGGTGATGGAGGGGCGTGCGCCCTGTGATCTGCGTGGCGCGTCGTTGAAGGGGCGCCGCTTTGCGCTGTTGAAGACGGTGGTGCTGGACGACATTCGGGACGCGCCGCGGGCGGCTTATGAGAGTGCGGTGGAGCGGCTCTGTGCCGCGGGTGCCGTGGTGGAGCCGCTGGAAGTGCCGGAGTTGGAGGAGGCGCTGGCGCAGGCGGGGCCGTTGATGCCGGGTGAGGTGTACGGGCTGTGGCGTGATGTGATCGAGGCGCAGCCCGAGGCGATGTATTCGGAGATTTTGCAGCGGTTTCGGCTGGGCAAGGCATTCAGCGCGCCCGATTACAATGCCGCATGGGCCAAGCTGGAGGCCGTGCGGCAGGCCTGGGATATGGCTGTGGCGCCCTATGATGCGGTGCTGGCGCCGACGGCGCCGAATGTGCCGCCAAATCTGGAGCGTTTGACCAGCTATGGCGACTATTACAAGACCGAGAACCTGCTGGCGCTGCGCAACACCCGGGTGGGCAATTTGATGGGGATTTGTGCGCTGACCTTGCCCACGGGCGTGCCCAGTTGCGGGATCATGATGATGGGTTTTCGAGGTGGCGAAGAGGCGTTGTTGCGGTTGGGGGTCGCGGCGGAAGAGGCGTTGAGCTGATCCGAAGGACGCCTTGCGGCGACGCGATTCATGTTTGCTGATGAGGGGTTCCACCCCTCAAACTCCCCGCCGTATTTTCAAAGAGAAGAAGGGCCTGTTGGCGGATTTGCCACAAGTTGGGCGTTTGGCCCGGTTTTTCTGGACGGGGGAGTCGCGGTTGGGGTATCCTTGTTGCAAACGGGGCGTGAATGATCCCGAACCTGAGGCAGTTTGATGAAGTTTCCCGAGCGGTTTTCGAACCTTCCGGCTTATGCGTTTCCGCGTCTGCGCGCTCTGCTCGATCATCACGAGCCGGGTGGCGACGTGGTGCATATGACCATTGGCGAGCCGAAACATGCCTTTCCCGCTTGGGTCACGGATGTGATCACGGAACATGCCGCGGGGTTCAACAACTATCCCCCGAACGAAGGTCTGCCGGAGTTGCGGCAGGCGTTTTGCGATTGGTTGGGCCGCCGCTATGGCGTGGCGATGGATGCCGATGCCAATGTGATGCCCCTGAACGGGACGCGCGAGGGGCTTTATAATGCGGGCATGGCCCTGTGCCCGGAGGTGAAGAACGGGCAGCAGCCGGTCGTGTTGATGCCGAACCCGTTTTACCAGGTCTATATGCTGGCGGCGATTTCGGCGGGAGCGGAGCCTGTGCTGGTGCCTGCGACGGCGGAGACGGGGCATTTGCCGGATTACGCGTCGGTTGATCCGGAGATTTTGAACCGAACGGTGGCCTGCTACATGTGTTCGCCTGCGAACCCGCAGGGGGCCGTGGCGGGCAAGGGCTATTGGCAAGATTTGATTGCGCTGGCCGAGCAGTACGATTTTCAGGTCTTTGCCGACGAGTGCTATTCCGAGATTTACCGCGATGTACCGCCTGTGGGTGTGCTGGAGTGCATTGGGGATGCGGACCCCGAGCGGGTTGTCGCGTTTCATTCGCTGTCGAAGCGGTCGAACTTGCCGGGTCTGAGGTCAGGTTTCATTGTCGGTGGACCCGCGACCATTCGGGAGGCCAAGCAGCTGCGCACCTATGCGGGCACGCCGCTGCCCACGCCCCTGCAACATGCTGCGGCGGCGGTTTGGGCGGATGAGGCGCACGTTGTCCAGAACCGGGCGCAGTATCACGAGAAGTACGACATGGCGGACCGCATCCTGGGCAACGTGCCGGGATACATGTCACCCGAGGCGGGCTTTTTTCTCTGGTTGCCTGTTGGTGACGGCGAGGCAGCGGCGCTGAAGCTGTGGACGGAGACCGGTGTGCGCGTGCTGCCGGGCGCGTATCTGGCGCGTGAGATCGACGGGCTGAACCCCGGACATGAGTTTATCAGGGCCGCGCTGGTGGCCCCAAAGGCAGAGACGGAGCGCGGCCTGATGGCCATCCGCGACGTTCTTTACGCCGCATAAGAAAAGACGAGGCGAGCATGGCATATCAGACACGGCGGGATCCGCTTTTCGATCAAGGGATGCAGGTGGCGCTGGAAAAGCGCGGGCGTGAGTTGGTGGGCATCGGCCTGCTGATCGCGGGCCTGATGGCGGCAGCCATGATGCTGAGCTACAGCCCCGATGATCCGAACTGGATGGCGTCGACCGATGCGCCGGTGCAGAACTGGTTGGGCCGGACCGGTGCCTCCATTGCCGCACCGCTGTTCATGATCGGTGGTTGGGGTGTGTTTGGGATCGCCATTGTTTTGATGGTCTGGGGTGTGCGCTTTGGTCTGCATATCGGGACCGAGCGGGCGCTGGGCCGTTTGATCTTTGCCCCCATCGCGATTGCGTTCGGGTCGATCTATGCCGCGACCTTGCAGCCGGGTGATCTGTGGTTGTCCACGCATGGCTTTGGTCTGGGGGGGCTGTTTGGCGACACGGTCATGGCCTTTATCCTGACCGTGCTGCCCCTTGCGTCGAGCTTTGCCGTCAAGCTGATGTCGCTGCTGATGGGCATTGGCATCGTGGTGTTCGGTGCCTTTGTTCTGGGCTTTACCCGGTTTGAGATCGCGCGGCTGGCGCGGTTCATGCTGGTCGGTTTGGTCATGGCCTATGCCCTTTTGATGACCGTTCTGGGCCGCAGCGCGGGCGGGGCCGTTCAGGCGGCGCGCAGCATCCAGGAACGTCAGGCTGAGCGTCGTGCCGCACGCGCGGCGGAGGCCGCGGAAGCCGAAGCCTATGCTGCGGCGGTGCCGGATGTGCAGGCATATGATTATGACGATGACGAAGAGTATGACGCGCCTGCGAGGCCAAGCCTGCTGTCGCGGATGCCGACGCTGATCAAGCGGTCGGACCCTGTGCCGGATGAGATGCCGGAGCAGGAATTGATCGAGACATATAGCGATGTGGATGTGGGCGAGGGGCCCGGCGATGCGCGGATCAAGTCGAAGATCGCGGATGTGATCAAGGCGCGTGTGCGGTCGAACCCTGCGCTGCAGGCCGAAAGCGTGGCGCCGTTGACCAAGGGGCGGGGCCGCGGGCCAGATCCCCTGGTGTTGAACACTGCGCCGCAGCATGCCTTGCCGCCCGAGCCGCCGCTGACAGCACCTGCGGTTGTGCGGTCTGAGCCGCCTTTGACGGCGGCCCATGCGCCGGTTGACGCATATGTGCCGGTTCCGGACGAGATGCCCGAGCAGTTAGATGTGCCGATGTCCGAGCCCGTTCCGGAGGCGCCTGCCATTCCCGTGGCCGAGCCGCGCCAGATCGTGCAACAGCCCGCCCGCAAGGTCGTGCAGCCCAGCACGCGCGCCCAGCTTGAGGCGCAGCCGAAGCTGAAGTTCGAGGATACGCATCCCGGTTTCGAACTGCCGCCCCTGAACTTGCTGGAAAGCCCGACGGCCGTGCAGCGCCATCATCTGAGTGATGAGGCGTTGGAGGAAAATGCGCGGATGCTGGAAAACGTGCTGGATGATTACGGTGTGAAGGGCGAGATCGTGTCGGTGCGCCCCGGCCCCGTGGTCACCATGTATGAATTGGAGCCAGCGCCGGGTTTGAAAGCGAGCCGCGTGATTGGTCTGGCCGATGATATTGCCCGGTCGATGGCCGCCCTGTCGGCACGTGTGTCCACCGTGCCCGGTCGGTCCGTGATTGGCATCGAATTGCCGAACGAGAACCGGGAAAAGGTCGTGCTGCGCGAGATTTTGGCGAGCCGGGAATTTGGTGACGGCAACCAGAAGCTGCCGCTGGCGTTGGGCAAGAACATTGGTGGTGATCCGGTTGTGGCCAACCTGGCCAAGATGCCTCACCTGCTGATTGCGGGGACAACCGGTTCCGGTAAGTCCGTGGCGATCAACACGATGATCCTGTCGCTGTTGTACAAGCTGACGCCCGAGGAATGCCGGTTGATCATGATCGACCCAAAGATGCTGGAACTGAGCGTCTATGACGGCATTCCGCATCTGTTGTCGCCCGTTGTGACCGATCCGAAGAAGGCGGTTGTCGCCCTGAAATGGGTCGTGGGCGAGATGGAAGAACGCTATCGCAAGATGTCCAAGATGGGCGTGCGCAACATCGACGGCTACAATGGCCGGGTGCGGGAGGCGCTGGCGAAGGACGAGATGTTCAGCCGCACCGTGCAGACCGGATTTGATGACGAGACGGGTGAGCCCGTGTTCGAGACCGAGGAGTTTGCGCCCGAGGCGATGCCCTACATCGTGGTCATCGTGGACGAGATGGCCGACCTGATGATGGTCGCGGGCAAGGAGATCGAGGCGTGCATTCAGCGGCTGGCGCAGATGGCGCGGGCGAGCGGTATCCACCTGATCATGGCGACGCAACGGCCTTCGGTCGATGTCATCACCGGCACGATCAAGGCAAACTTCCCGACGCGGATTTCCTTCCAAGTGACCTCGAAAATCGACTCGCGCACCATTCTGGGCGAGATGGGGGCCGAGCAGCTCTTGGGCATGGGGGACATGCTGTACATGGCGGGTGGGGCGAAGATTACCCGCTGTCATGGGCCGTTTGTGAGCGATGAGGAAGTCGAGGAGATCGTGAACCACCTCAAGGCCTTTGGCGCGCCGGACTATGTGTCGGGTGTGGTCGATGGGCCGGATGAGGACAAGGAAAGCAACATTGACGCTGTTCTGGGTCTGGGTGGAAACACGGATGGCGAGGATGCGCTTTATGATCAGGCGGTGGCCATTGTGATCAAGGATCGCAAATGTTCGACCTCGTATATCCAGCGGAAACTGGCCATCGGCTACAACAAGGCCGCGCGGCTGGTTGAGCAGATGGAGGACGAGGGCGTCGTGTCGTCGGCCAACCATGTGGGCAAGCGTGAGATTCTGGTGCCGGAGCAGTGATCGGCGGGAACTGCCCGTTCCTGCTGACGGTTGATATCGCATAACACGTGGTCGCGGCCTATATACATGGGCCAAGACCAGACAATGGAAGGTGAGCGGTATGACCCTTTGGACCCGGATGGCGGCTGTGGCCGTGGCGATTGTGGCGGCGCAGGCGGCCTGGGCGGACAAGCTGCCCCTGAATGCGATTTCCAGCTATTTGAACGATTTGCGCACGGCGCAGGGCACGTTCACGCAGATCAATGATGACGGGACGGTGGACACCGGCAACATCTATATCAAGCGGCCGGGCAAGATGCGGTTCGAGTACAATGCGCCGAATGAGTCGCTGCTGGTGGCGAGCGCCAACGCCGTTTACATCGTGGATTCCAAGTCCAACCAACCGCCCGAGACCTATCCGCTGCGCCGGACGCCGCTGTCGCTGATCCTGGCGCGGAACGTGAACCTGTCTCAGGCCAATATGGTCGTGGGGCATGACTTTGACGGCACAGCCACGATTGTGACGGCGCAGGACCCCGAGCATCCGGAATACGGCAACATCCAGATGAAGTTTACAGGCAACCCGGTGCAGTTGCGTCAGTGGGTCGTGAATGACAGCGGAGGCGGTCAGACCACCGTGGTGTTGGGTGAGTTGCAAACAGGCGGTTCGATTTCCAACCGCCTGTTCGATGCACCGCGGCGCACCGCTGACTAGAGCCTAGCAGGACCGCAGTTGGGCCGCGTACATCGTGGACCGCTGATCAACCTCGCCCGCGACCCGCATCAGCCACGCCTTGTTTCGGTAGGAGCCGCGTGTATAGCCCGTCCGCCCCTCGTGATAGGCAAGGTACTGGTTGCGCGTGTCGCTTAGCGGGATGCCGAGGCGGCGGTTGGTTTCGGCCATGTACCAGCCCATGAAGTCTGTGGCGTCGCGGATGCTGTCCCTGCGCGCACGACGTTTTCCGGTCTGGTCCAGATACTCATCCCACGTGCCGTCCAAAGCCTGACTGTAGCCGAAGGCGCTGGAAATACGACCCGTCGGGATCACACCGGCTGCGTACCGGTAGGGGGGGCGTGCGTCGGAAATGAATTTGCTTTCCTGGTAGATCGTCGCCATCTGCACGTGCACCGGCACGCCGTATTTGCGTTCAACCGCCCGGAAGGCGCGAAGGTATTCTGGGCGCTCACTGACAATGGAACAGGCGTTGTCCAGCCGGTTGGGGGCCGTGCCCGACCCGCCACCACAGCTGGCAGCCAAAAGAACCAATGCCAAAGCGCGAAAGAGTCTGCTCATCTGCCTCACTCGCTTTTTATGTTTTTTGTAAGTTTACCCCATTTTGCAGCCTGTGGAAATCACGTTTTGTCACAGAACGAGGGCGAGGATCAGTGGCAGGGCGGCGACAGACATCAGGGTGGATGCAACGACGAGGCCTGCCACCTTGTCGGACCGTGCCCCGTATTTCTCTGCCAGCAGGTACGAGGTGACGGCGACCGGGGTCGCCACCTGCAAGACCAGAACGCCGAACGCCGTTGGATCGAGCGTGAAATACTGGCCGACACCCCAGGCGATACTGGTGCAAAGCCCAAGTTTTACAGCCGAAAGGGCGGCGGCCTGCATGAGCCCCTTGGCCGACAGGCGGGCCACGGCGACGCCCAAGGTGATCAGCATCATCGGGATCGCCATCTGGCCGACAAGGTCCAGTGCATTGGTCAGAAAGGTGGGGGTTTCCCAACCTTGCCACAAAAACAGCGCGCCAAGAACGGTGCCCCAGACCAGCGGTTCGCGCAAAACCTTGCCGAACGACCCGGCCCCCGCAACCAGCCAAATGCCGAAGGTGTAGGACCAGAGCGCCATGATCGCGAAGACGATGATCGCATAGCTGAGCCCGATGTCCCCGAACGCAAAGAGCGCCAGCGGCAGCCCGAGGTTGCCTGTGTTGCCAAAGATCAGCGGCGCCGCATAGGTGGACGTGTCGAGCCGCATCAGGCGGACCAATGCGAGTATCACCAGCGTGACCGCCCCATATGCCACCACGGACGCCATGGAGAGCGCGGCCAACGCGCCGGGGTCGATATCTGTCTGCATGAGCGAGACGAAGATCAGGCAAGGCAGCGACAGGGTCATGGCCAGCTGCGTGACGAACTGAATGCGATATTCCAGCCCGGCCTTAACCCAGGCAAAGCCGATCCCGGCCAGCAGGAACACGGGGGCAACGATCTGAAGAACTGTTACGGTAAGGTTCACAAACTGTTTCCAGCGAATTCGTGCTCAATTATTGGACAAATATCCCTTGCACCGTGTAGTCACGGGCGTTAGGGGGCGCAACGCTATGCTGAGAACACGCGCTAAATATCATCTGGGCCAGGTCGTCCGTCACAAGAAGCATCCGTTTCGCGGTGTGATTTTTGATGTCGATCCCGAGTTTTCCAATACGGAAGAGTGGTACGAAGCCATTCCCGAGGACAGCCGCCCAAAAAAGGCGCAGCCGTTCTACCATCTGCTCGCAGAAAACGATCAAAGCTATTACGTGGCTTATGTGTCCGAGCAGAACCTGGTGGCGGATTATTCCGGCCAGCCTGTGGATCACCCGGATATCCCTGATCTCTTTGGCCCATTCGAAGACGGCGCTTACCCCCTGCATTTTCAATTGAATTGACCGGCGGGGCGGAGGACACCTCCGCGTTACGATTGCCGTCAGTATCCCAGCGCACACCCGTCTTTGCGCGGATCACTTGCCCCTTCCAGGACGCCGTCGTCGCGGATCATGATCGCCTGAGCGCCGCCGATGGCCGTATCGGGGATGCTGACGGCGTGCCCCATGTCGGACAGGTCGGCCCGGACGGTGTCGGTGTAACCCCGCTCGACCTTCATATTGCCCGCGTCGGAGAAGGCCCGGGGCGCGTCGATGGCGCTTTGTGGATCAAGCGCGAAGTCGGTCAGGTTTGACACGAACCGCGCGTGCCCGTTGGGCTGGTAGGCGCCGCCCATGACGCCGAAAGGCATGAACGTTTTGTTTTCTTTGGCCAACATGCCGGGGATGATCGTGTGCATGGGTCGCTTGCCGCCCTTGAGCTCATTGGGGTGCCCTTCTTCCAGTGTGAAGCCCGCGCCGCGGTTCTGGAAGAGGATGCCGAATTTGTCCGTGGCGATGCCCGAGCCGAAGCCGTGAAAGATCGAATAGATCAGCGAAACGGCCATGCCGTCCCGGTCCACGACTGTGATGTAGATCGTATCCTTGTGCACCTGTTCGCTGATCGTCGTTGCATTCGGCATCGCCCGTTTCGGGTCGATCAGGGCGGCGAGGTGTGCAGCTGTTTCGGGCGCCATCATGTGGTCGAGCCGGGTGGTATAGTCCGCGTCGGCCAGAAACCGGTTGCGCGCGTCATAGGCCAGCTTGGCCGCCTCGGCCTCGATATGCGTGCGTTCCGTGCCCCATGGGTCCATGGCCGCGATGTCGAAATGCGTGAGGATGTTCAGCATCAGGTTGGCGGTGGCGCCGTGCCCGTTTGGCGGATGTTCGACCAGGTCGATGCCGTTGTAGGTGCTGCGGATCGGCGTGGTGTCGGTGCAGGCGGTGGCTGCGAAGTCTGCGGCGGTGTGTTTTCCGCCGGCGGCGGTCAAGGCGGCCAGCATATCCTCGGCCACTTCGCCGGTATAGAAGCCGTCGCGCCCGTTTTTGGCGATGCGCCGCAGCACTTCCGCCTGGCCGGGTGCGGCAAAGATCTGGCCTTTGCCTGGCGCCGTGCCGTTGATCAGGAATGCGTTGCGCGCCGCCCCTTGCAGGACAGTCTGGTCGCTGGCCCAGTCAAAGGCGACGCGCGGGGCGACGGGCACTCCCGCCTCTGCATAGTGGATCGCGGGGACAAGCAGGCGGTCGATGCCAAGGTGCCCGACACGATCTGCGAGTGTGCAAAACGCGTCAATGGCGCCGGGGATTGTGATGGCATGGGCGCTGTGCGTGGGAACTGTTGCTTCGCCTGCGGCGCGCAAATCGGCGGCGTCCAGAGCGGTTGGGGCGCGGCCGGATCCGTTGAGGCCGTGGATGCTGCCATCGGGTGCCGACCAAAGCACAAAACAATCCCCGCCGATGCCGGTCATCTGAGGTTCGCAAATTCCCAGCAGAACCGCGCCTGCAATGGCCGCGTCCATGGCGTTGCCACCTGATTTCAGGATGTCGATCGCCGCTTGAGCCGCCAGGGGATGCGACGTCGCACACATGCCTGATGTTGCAAGGACCGGTGAGCGGCCAGGCAGGTGAAAGTCACGCATGATGGGTCCCCAAGATCAATTCGTTCGGCGCAAGGTAAAGTGCGCAGGAGCGGTGTCTACTTGAATTTGGGGGAAGAAGTTCCTCGGTGCCGCGCACTGGGTGGGGGCAATTACACGCAGCACCGAGGGAAGCTAGTGCAGCTACAGGTCAATATATGCCGTCGGATTCGGGCAGGATTGTGGTGGATCGGCGTCTCTTTTGCGGAATTCAGGGCTGCGTGGACATGCGCGTGCTAGGCCAAGGCTACGGCAAGACGCAGGCGCAGCTGGTTTTGCGCGTTGTGACGCTTGTAGGTGACGTCCTTGGCCAGATCCTTGATCAGGAACCAACCAAAGCCGCCCTCGGGCATGTCACAGAGATCGACGTCGATGTCGGCTGCTGTGCCAACGGGCGTTTGGCCGTCTGGCATGGCGCGGCCCGAATCGACTACTGTCAGATGCAGACCGTCCTTTTGATGTGCGCAGGTGATGCTGATGGGGCCGTCCGCATCGGTTTCGGGATATGCGTGCTCTACGATGTTGTTCAGCGCCTCGGCCATCACCAGTTCGACCGTCCCCGCCTCTTCCACGTCCAGCGCGAGGGGTTTCAGCCCGTCAAGGAGTTGCGCCAACGCCTGCCGAACGGCAAGCTGCCCACTGACGACAGAGATGTGAAAGGCTGGCAGAAAGGTCGTTTGGGTCATCGAAAGCGCCTTCATCTGGAGCGACACAATCAGTGCTTCAACTCGGTGAGCGCGCCGTCGAGCGTCGAGAACACCGGAAACACGCTGTCCATGCGGGTCAGGCGGAACACCTTTTCCACCGTCGGCGTCAGCCCGGCCAGCGCCAGCTTGCGCGATTGCCCCATTTGTTTCATGGCGGCGACGATGGCCCCAAGGCCACTGGAGTCGATGAACTGCACTTCGCTCAGATCGAGCACGACAGTATCATTCTCGTTGTCCGTGGCGCTGCGCATCGCCTCTTTGAACTCAATGGCGACGGCTGCGTCGATGCGGCTGTCATGTACTGACACCACTTGCAGGCTGTCCTCTGATCGGCTGCGAAGATCCATGCGCGCCCTCTTGCAATTCTCTGGTTACATTGTCTGTCTAGGTGCCAATCCTTACTATTCGGTTGCCACCATCTGAGCGGAGAGACAGAGCCATGAAACCAGTCGTGATCGCCGGGGCCGCGCGCACCCCCATGGGCGGATTTCAGGGGGCGCTGTCCGACATGTCGGCATCTGCGCTGGGCGGGATCGCGATCAAGGCGGCGCTTGACGGCGCAGGTGCGTCCACCGTGGACGAGGTGCTGATGGGCTGCGTCCTGCCCGCCGGTCAGGGCCAGGCCCCTGCGCGTCAGGCCGGGTTTGCCGCAGGTCTGGGCGAGGATGTCCCTGCCACGACGCTCAACAAGATGTGCGGATCGGGGATGAAGGCGGCGATGATGGCCTTCGACCAGATCGCGCTGGGCCACGCAGAGACCATGATCGCCGGCGGGATGGAGAGTATGACCAATGCCCCTTACATGCTGCCCAAGATGCGCGGTGGAGCGCGTTTGGGCCACGGTCAGGTGGTTGATCACATGTTCCTGGACGGGCTCGAGGACGCCTACGACAAGGGGCGTCTGATGGGCACCTTCGCCGAAGACTGCGCGGAGACTTACCAGTTCACCCGCGATGTGCAGGATGAATTTGCGCTGACGTCGCTCAGCCGGGCGCAGTCGGCAATTGAAAGCGGCGCATTTGATGGAGAGGTGGCGGCGGTTGAGGTCAAGACCCGCAAGGGCAGCATCGTTGTGGACGCCGATGAACAACCCGGCACGGCGCGCCCTGACAAGATCCCGCACCTCAAACCCGCCTTTCGCGATGGTGGCACCGTAACGGCGGCGAACTCCTCTTCGATCTCGGATGGGGCGGCAGCGTTGGTTGTGGCGTCTGAAGATGCGGCTGAAGCGCAGGGTCTGACCGTTCGCGCCCGCATCTTGGGTCACGCCAGCCATGCTCAGGCACCGGGCCTGTTCACCACAGCCCCCGTGCCTGCAGCGCAGAAGCTGATGGACCGCATCGGCTGGACCAAAGACGACGTGGACCTGTGGGAAGTCAACGAAGCCTTCGCTGTTGTCCCGTTGGCCTTCATGCGCGAAATGGGGCTGAGCCATGATGTCGTGAACGTCAACGGCGGCGCTTGTGCGCTTGGCCACCCCATCGGCGCATCGGGCGCACGCATCATGGTCACCTTGCTGAACGCGCTTGAAAAGCGGAACCTCAAACGGGGCATCGCCGCCATCTGCATCGGCGGGGGTGAAGGAACCGCGATCGCGATTGAGCGGCCCTAGGGTTTCTTCTGACCAAAAATACCACGGGGTCTGGGGCAGCGCCCCAGTCCTGACGCATGACAAAGGGACGACCGGTGCCGGACTACGCCACGCTTGCCAAAACGATCCAAAGCCTGACCGAAGGCGAAGATGACACCGTCGCCCTGATGGCGACCGTCACCTGCGAGGTGCACCATAGCGATGACCGCTTTGACTGGACCGGCTTTTACCGGGTGACCGGGCCCGAGATGCTCAAGATCGGGCCCTATCAGGGTGGGCATGGGTGCTTGCAGATTCCCTTCGCTCGTGGCGTCTGTGGCGCGGCGGCGCGCACGGGTCAGGTCCAGCTTGTGGCGGATGTCGATGCCTTTCCCGGCCACATCGCCTGTGCAAGTTCCACCCGGTCCGAACTGGTGCTGCCCGTCAAGAACGCAGCGGGCGATCTGATCGCAGTGTTCGACATCGACAGCGATCAGCCGGATGCCTTTTCTCAGGGCGACGCAGATGCGTTGAGCGCGATTCTCAGGGACGTTTTCATGCGCCCGTGAAAATCTAGCTTGATTTTTCATTTCGCTTGCCCTTACGTGAAATTCGGAAAGGGAATTTCACGCGTATGCTGCAATCTGATCCGAACATTGCCCACAGTCTTGGCGCCGACTTGCGCGCATTGCGCAAAGCGCGCGGTCTGACGCTGCAGGATATGGCGAACGCGCTTGGCCGGTCCGTCGGCTGGATCAGCCAGGTGGAGCGCGACCTGTCCGAGCCGTCGATCACCGATCTGCGCCACATCGCCGCCAAACTCGATATTGCCGTCTCAACACTGTTTCGCCGAGGTGCTGCCCCTGCGCGTGAGGAAGGATACGTTGTGCGCAGTGGCGCGCGCCGCCCCATCGGCTCCCGCACGGCTGGGCTGGTCGAAGAGTTGCTGTCCCCGGACCTCACCGACGATTTCGAGATGGTGCACTCCACGTTCGAACCCCACAGCGAGATCGCCGACGCCGTCACCCGGCCGACGCAGGAGGTCGGATACCTGATCTCTGGGCGCCTCGAGCTTGAGATTGCGGGCCAGACATTCGCCATCGCACCGGGCGATAGTTTCCGCATCCGTGGCGAGCCGTTTCGCTGGAAAAACCCACATGATGCCCCCGCGGTTGCGATCTGGGTCATCGCGCCGCCGGTGTACTGATGTCGGTCGAGGGGTGGATCATATTCGCTCTGTTCTGGGTGGTGTTTGTCACCACCCCCGGCCCCAACGCCGTCAACTGCATCACCAACGGCATGACGCTGGGCTTTCGCCGGTCCGTGCCGGGTATTCTGGCCATTCTGACCCAAGCCACGCTGTTCCTGATCCTGTCGGCGGCGGGGGTTACCGCACTGATCGCGGCATCGCCCACCTTGTTCTTTGCCGCCAAGCTGACCGGCGCGGGGTTTCTGATTTACCTTGGTGTGCGGGGTTGGCTGATGGCGCGCACACCGCCGCGTGTGTCTGCGCAGACAGGGCAATCCATCTACCTGCGCGCCTTGGCCATCGCGACGATCAATCCCAAAAGCGTAGCAGGATACCTGGCCGCTTTTTCGCAATTCGTGCAGCCTGATGTGCCGGTTTGGGATCAAATGTGGCTGATCATGCCAACGGCCCTGACGATCACCGCGCTCAGCTACTCCGGCTACACCGCTTTGGGGGCCGGGATTGGGCGTGCGGCCCTCGGCGCCGTGTTCAACGTTTGGGTCCGGCGGACCATGTCGGTTTGCTTTGTGATCTACGGTGTGCTTCTGGGCGCGACGTCGACACCGGGGAGGGCCTGAGATGCAGGGAAGCTGTTTATGCGGTGCCGTCCGCTACACGGTTTCGGGCGAGATCGGACAACCGGCCAACTGCCACTGCAACCAATGCCGCAAGCAATCGGGGCACACATGGGCGTCTTCCTATGCCCCCGAAGACACCATCACGATCGAGGGCGCGGTCCGCTGGTTTGCCGCCAGCGACACAGCCAAGCGCGGTTTCTGCCCGATCTGCGGGTCCTTCCTGTTCTGGAAGGATCATTCCGAGGACTGGATGAGCTTCTCCATGGGGTCGATTGACGGCCCTTCGGGACTGCACTTGCGCGCCCACATATTCACCGCCGACAAGGGCGATTATTACGACATCGCGGACAACGTTCCGCAAAGGGAGACCTGACCATGAGCGATTTTCCAACAACGGCCCGCGTGGTCATCATCGGCGGCGGAGCGGTCGGCACCTCGGCCCTGTACCATCTGGCCAAGGCGGGGTGGAAAGACTGCGTGCTCTTGGAAAAGAACGAGCTGACGGCAGGCTCGACCTGGCATGCGGCGGGCAACTGCCCGAACTTCTCGTCCTCCTGGGCCGTGATGAACATGCAGCGCTACGGGCTCGAGATGTACCGGACGCTGGCCGACGACGTTGACTACCCGATGAACTACCACGTGACGGGTGCCTTGCGCCTTGCGCATTCGAAGGAGCGGATGCAGGAGTTTGAACGCGTCGCCGGCATGGGTCGGTATCAGGGCCTTGAGATGCAGATGTGCACGCCGGATGAGTTGAAGGAATTCAACCCCTTCATGGAGACCCACGATCTGGCGGGCGGCCTGTGGGATCCGCTGGATGGCGACATCGACCCGGCACAGCTGACCCAGGCCATGGCGAAGGGCGCGCGGGACGCTGGGGGCCGGATCGAACGGTTTTGCCCGGTCATTGGCATTGACCGCGATGGCGACGAGTGGATCGTGAAGACGGAAAAGGGTGACATCCGCGCCGAATACGTCGCCAACTGTGCTGGCTACTATGCGCAGCGCGTGGGCGAGATGTTCAAGCCCTTCGGTGGCCGTACGGTGCCCATGGTGGTCATGTCGCACCAATACTTCCTGACCGATGAGATCCCTGAACTGGCGGAGTGGACCAAGGAGAAGGGCCACAAGATGCCCATGATCCGCGACGTGGACATCAGCTATTACCTGCGGCAGGACAAGAATGGTCTGAACCTTGGGCCGTACGAGCGGAATTGCAAGGCACACTGGGTGACGCCCGATGATCCGATGCCCGACGATTTCAGCTTCCAGCTTTATCCCGACGATCTGGAGCGGCTTGAGTTCTATATCGAAGACGCGATGGAGCGTGTCCCGGCCCTCGGGACCGCAGGTGTGGGCCGCAACATCAACGGTCCCATCCCATACGCCCCCGATGGGTTGCCGATGATCGGGCCCATGCCCGGCGTCAAGAACGCGTTCGAGGCGCATTCCTTTACCTTCGGCATTGCCCAGGGCGGTGGCGCGGGCAAGGTGCTGTCCGAATGGATCATGCATGGCGAGACCGAGTGGGACATGTGGGCCGTCGATCCACGCCGCTACACCGACTATGCCGATCACAACTATTGCCTGTCGAAAGCGCTGGAAACATACGGCCACGAATACGCGATGCACTTCCCGCACCACGAATGGCCCGCCGGACGCGACAAGAAGCTATCGCCCAACCACGACCGCTTGCTGGCCGACGGCGCGCAGATGGGCGCTTACAACGGCTGGGAGCGGGCGAACTGGTTTGCCAAGGATGGTGATGACACCTCAGAGGAAGCCACGCAGACCTGGGACCGTGAAGGTCCATGGGAACAGCGGATCAAGGAAGAGGTCGAAGAGGTGCGCGATGGCGTCGGCGTCATAGATATGTGTGGCTTCTCGCGCTATTCGCTCGCGGGCCAAGGTGCCGCCGAATTCCTGCGCACCCAGATCACCGGCGCGCTGCCCAAGGCGGCCCGGATGAACCTGTCTTACTTCGCCGACAGCCGGGGCCGTATCCTGACCGAAGTGTCGGTGATCCGACACGCAGAGGACGACTTCACCATCATGACCGCCGCCGTGGCGCAATGGCACGACTTTGAGTTGCTGGTGTCTCGCGCGCCCGAAGGCATTGAGATCAAGGACCTGTCCAAGGACGTCACGACCATGCTGGTAACCGGGCCAAAATCGCGCGACCTGTTCGCGGGTATCTCGGATGCCGATCTGACGCTTGGCTGGCTGACTCACCAATCGGCGACTTTGGCAGGTGTGCCGGTGACCATGGCGCGCGTGTCCTTTGTGGGCGAACTGGGGTGGGAGGTGCACGCACCGACCGATCAGGCGGCCAAGGTCTATGAGGCGATCCGCGATGCAGGCGCGACCCCGTTCGGCATGTACGCGTTGAACTCCATGCGGGTCGAAAAAGGCTACCGCACATGGAAGGGTGATCTGTCGACCGACTACACCATGTTCGAAGGCGGGCTGGACCGTTTCGTCAAGCTGGACAAGCCGCAGGACTTCCCCGGCAAGGCCGCGTTGCAGAACGAAAAGCAGCAGGGATCGAAGAAGCGGTTTGTCACCATGCTGGTGGACGCGGGCGATCAGGACGCGCCTTACATGTCCACGATCTGGAGCGGTGATGATGTCGTGGGCGAGACGACCTCGGGCGCGTGGGGACATCGTATCAATGCCTCTGTCGCGTTGGGTGTTGTGCGGACGGATCTGTCTTCGCCAGGCACGACGCTTGAGGTCGAGATGTTTGGCAAGCGCTATCCGGCCACTGTGCAACCTGATCAGCCCCTGTGGGACCCGGAGAACGAACGGCTGCGCGCGTAGCCGTTTTCTGAGCCAGAAAACGGACCGGAAACTGTATCGGTTTCCGGCGCCCTGCGAGAAAGAACAATGGCAGAGATCACACTTCTTGACGGTGGCATGGGCCAGGAACTGGTGCACCGCGCCGGGGACAAGCCCACGCCGCTATGGTCCACACAGATCATGCTGGATCATCCCGGCATGGTCACGGCCGTGCACAGGGATTTCTTTGCTGCCGGGGCCACGATTGCCACGACCAACAGCTATGCCATCCACCACGACCGTCTGACGGATACCCCGGTTGAGGGCGCGTTTACGGCCCTGCACCAAAGCGCGCTTTACGAGGCGCGGACGGCGCGGCGCGAACATGGCGCCGGCCGTATTGCCGGTGCCATTGGCCCGTTGCGGGCGAGCTACCGGCCGGATCTGCATCCCCCCGCCGACGAGGCTGTCCCGCTTTTTGCGGAGGTGGCCGAATTGCTGGCGCCTGGCTGTGATCTGCTGATCTGCGAAACGGTTGCGTCAGTCGCCCATGCGCGCGACATCCTTGCCGCCAGTGTGCCGCTGGGCTTGCCCGTCTGGCTGGCGCTCACGGTCGATGACCGCGATGGGTCGCGCCTGCGCTCGGGTGAACCGGTCGCTGATGTTGTGCCTGTCGCCGAGGACGGCGGTGCCGCCGCCATCCTGATCAACTGCTCGACGCCCGAGGCCATCCCGCCCGCCCTCGCGGCGCTCAAGGGCACGACCCTGCCCATTGGCGCCTATGCCAACGGGTTCGAACAGATCGCCGAAGGGTTCCTCGAGGACAAACCAACCGTCGATAGCCTGACCCTGCGCCGCGACTTTACGCCCGAACTTTACGCCGACCACGTCATGCAATGGGTCGCCTCCGGCGCCACCATCGTCGGCGGCTGTTGCGAAGTCAGCCCCGCCCATATTGCCGAAATCGCCCGCCGCCTGCGCGCTGCGGGCCACACCATCATCTGAGGATACGCCATGCCTGACCTTCCCTCCCACGCCCGCGTCGTCATCATTGGCGGCGGTGTCATTGGATGTTCTGTTGCCTACCACCTGACCAAGCTGGGGTGGACAGATGTTGTTCTGCTGGAACGCAAGCAACTGACATCCGGCACCACCTGGCATGCGGCGGGCCTGATCGCGCAGTTGCGGGCAACGGCCAACATGACCAAGCTGGCGCGTTATTCGCAGGAGCTGTACGGCGATCTGGAAGCGGAAACCGGGGTTGCGACCGGCTTCAAACGCGTGGGGTCGATCACCGCCGCCCTGACCGAAGAGCGGCTGGAAGAGCTGCGCCGCCAGGCGGGCATGGCCCGCGCCTTTGGTGTGGAGGTCGAGGAGATTTCGCCAACAGAGGTCAAGGCCCGCTACGACCATCTGAACATCGACGACGTGACGGGTGGTGTCTATTTGCCCCTCGACGGTCAGGGCGACCCGGCCAACATCGCGCTTGCGCTGGCCAAAGGCGCGCGTCAGCGTGGGGCCAAGGTGCAAGAGCGGGTGGCCGTGACCCACATCGCGCGCGAGGGTCGCAAGGTCACGGGCGTGGATTGGCAGGGCGAGGATGGCACCAACGGCCATATCGCCTGCGACATGATCGTGAACTGCGCGGGCATGTGGGGCCGCGAAGTGGGCAAGATGACGGGCGTGAACGTGCCGCTGCAGGCTTGCGAGCACTTCTACATCGTGACCGAGGCCATTCAGGGCCTGACGCAACTGCCCGTGCTGCGCGTGCCGGACGAGTGCGCGTATTACAAGGAAGACGCAGGGAAAATGCTGCTGGGCGCGTTTGAGCCAAACGCGAAGCCCTGGGCCGTGGACGGCATTCCGCGCGACTTTGAATTCGACCAACTGCCCGAGGACTTTGATCATTTCGAGCCGATCCTCGAAGCGGCGGTGAACCGGATGCCCATGCTGGCGGAGGCGGGCATCCACACCTTCTTCAACGGGCCGGAGAGTTTTACGCCCGACGACGCCTACCACCTTGGCCTCGCGCCCGAGATGGACAATGTCTGGGTCGCCTGTGGCTTCAACTCCATCGGTATCCAGTCGGCGGGTGGCGCGGGCATGGCGCTGGCGCAGTGGATGCAGGATGGAGACAAACCCTTTGACCTCGGCGACGTTGATATCAGCCGGATGCAGCCGTTCCAGGGCAACAAGACCTACCTCGCTGAACGCTCGACCGAGACGCTGGGCCTGCTTTATGCCGACCACTTCCCCTTCCGGCAAAAGGCGACCGCGCGCGGGGTGCGCCGCAGTCCGTTTCACAGCCATCTGATCCAGCAGGGCGCCGTGATGGGTGAGTTCGCGGGATGGGAGCGCGCCAACTGGATCGCCCGCAACGGTCAGCAACCGGCTTACGAATACTCGTGGAGGCGCCAGAATTTCTTTGGCAACGTCGCCGACGAACACAAGGCGATCCGCGAGAATGTGGGCATGTACGACATGTCCTCCTTCGGCAAGATCCGGGTGGAAGGGCGCGACGCCGAGGCGTTCATGAACTACGTAGGCGGCGGCAACTATACGGTGCCGGTGGGCAAGATCGTCTATACCCAGTTCCTGAACAACACTGGCGGGATCGAGGCGGACGTGACCGTCACACGCCTGTCAGAAACGGCCTATCTGGTCGTGACCCCGGCAGCGACGCGACTTGCTGACCAGACCTGGATGCAGCGCCACGTGGGTGACTTCAACGTCGTCATCACGGACGTCACAGCAGGCGAAGGCGTGCTGGCCGTGATGGGGCCAAATGCCCGTAAACTCTTGCAAATGGTCAGCCCCGCCGACTTCTCGAACGAGGTCAATCCGTTTGGTACGGCGCAAGAGATCGAGATCGGCATGGGCCTCGCCCGGGTGCACCGGGTGACTTACGTGGGTGAGCTTGGATGGGAGGTTTACGTCTCCTCCGACATGGCCGGTCACGTGTTTGAAACGCTGTATGAGGCGGGGCAGGATCTGGGTATGTCGCTGTGTGGGATGCACATGATGGACACGTGTCGCATCGAAAAGGGCTTCCGCCATTTTGGCCATGACATCACCTGCGAAGATCATGTGCTGGAAGCGGGTTTGGGCTTTGCCGTGAAAAAGGACAAGCCGTCCTTCATCGGGCGCGATGCGGTGCTGCGCAAGCGGGACGAAGGGCTGGAGAACCGGCTGCTGCAATTCAAGCTGACCGATCCCGAGCCGCTGCTGTATCACAATGAGCCGATTGTGCGGAACGGTGATATCGTGGGGTATCTCAGTTCAGGTGCGTATGGACACCATCTGGGGGCTGCGATGGGCCTGGGCTATGTGCCCTGCAAGGGCGAGACGGCGGCGGAGGTTTTGGGCTCCACCTTCGAGATTGACGTGGCTGGCACACGGGTGCTGGCAGAGGCGTCGTTGAAGCCGATGTATGACCCGAAATCCGAGCGCGTGAAGGCGTGACGCGGGTTTGAACCGGTGTTAGGGGTGGGCCGGAAAGGACCACCCCATGACACAACCATCCGGTGATACGCCCCAAGGGCTCGGCTTTGCCGTATCCGCCTATTTTCTTTGGGGTTTTCTGCCGCTTTATATGAAGCTGCTGGACCATCTTGGTCCGGCGGAGGTGGTGGCGCATCGGATCATCTGGTCGGTGCCGATTGCAGCGCTCTTGCTGATCCTGCTGCGGCGCACGGGCGACCTGATGACGGCGCTGCGCAATCCGCGGATGTTGGCGATGGGGTGTGTGACGGCGACGCTGATCACGTTGAACTGGGGCATCTACGTCTGGGCGATCACCAGTGGTCACGCGCTGGACGCGGCGCTTGGGTATTACATCAACCCCTTGTTTTCAGTGGCCTTGGGCGCGGTTTTGCTGGGTGAACGGATGACCGGGGCGCAGAAGGTTGCCATCGGATTGGCGGCCTGTGCTGTGGTGGTCCTGACCGTCTCGGCAGGCGTTGTGCCGTGGGCGGCGCTTGGGTTGACGGTGACCTGGGGGTTCTATGCGCTGGCGAAGAAGCAGTTGCCGATTGGGCCAAACCAGGGGTTTTTGCTTGAAGTGTTGATCCTGCTGGTCCCGGCGCTGGCCTATGTCGGGTGGCTGGCCAGCACAGGACAGGGGCAGTTTCTGGTGGGCGATTTTGGCACCGACTGGTTGTTGCTGGGTTGCGGGGCGGTCACGGCTATCCCGTTGATTTTGTATGCAAATGGGGCCAAGGGGCTGCGCCTGACGACAATCGCGATCCTGCAATACATCGCGCCGACGATGATTTTTCTGTGCGCCGTTGTGGTGTTCAAGGAGCCCTTCGGGCAGGCGCGGATGATCGCGTTTCCGATGATCTGGGCGGCGCTGGTGATCTATTCGGTGTCGATGGTGCGGCAGATGCGGGCGACGGCTTAGGAGCCTTCGAACCACTGTTTGGCAAGGGTCGTCCAGCCGCGTGGCATGCCGTGGCCGCCATCGTGTTCGCAGAATTTTGTCGCGCCATTTGAACAGCTTGCGTTCCAGTCGCGGCAGCGGAATTGGTCGCCGATCTCGATGGTGTCGGGATGCGTGCGGCACTGGTTGGCGGTGCGGGCCAGCGCAAGGCTGTCCCACAGGCTGCCCTGGTGCCAGTCGCGGATGGCGCGCCCTTCGAAGGGGACCTGGTTGTCGGCGAAGCCGTGGATTTGCAGAAAGCGGACGGGGGCGTTTGGGCAGTCGGTTGTGTCGTTGGGTTCGCGGAGTGCGCCGGCGATGGAGACGTAGGCAGCGAAGGCGTCGGCCTGTTTGCAGGCCATGAGCCAAGCCATTGATCCCCCTGCGGAAAAGCCCGCGACATAGATGCGGTTCGGGTCGATGCGCGCCTTGGTTTTCGCGTCCTCCACGACGTCCAGAACAAAGCCGACATCGTCTCGGGCGCTGCCATCGCGGCCCGGCCAGAACCGGGTTTCTCGACCGGGGATTTGCTGGCCGTTTGGGGCGATGACGACATAGCCTGCGTCGGCGAATTCCGATTGGATCCCGCCGCGGAAAATCATTTGGCCGCTGGCGTTGTGACCATGGAAAAAGACGAGCGCAGGTTTGGGGTCAGGCCCGGTTTCGGCGCCGGTCATGTGGTAGCTGCCGCCGTCGATCGCGCAGGCGGCGTCGGGGCCGCATTGGGCAAAGGCGAGGGTTGGCAGGGCGAGGAGAAGGGCGGCTAAGTGTTTCATATCGCTGACAGAACACGGGGTGGCGTATTAGGCAAACGCTGTGTCTGTGCCTCTCTCAAACGTGATCGGACTTGCCAAATGTTCGCGCATTTGTCAGGCGGGCGGGATGGATGATGTCTATGCCCCGCCTGATGAACCGCTCGACATTCTGCATGATGATGCGGAGATGTTGGTGGTGTCCAAACCGTCGGGTTTGTTGAGCGTTCCGGGCAAGGGGGAGCACCTGTCGGATTGCCTGATTGCGCGGGTGCAGGCGGTGTGGCCGCAGGCGTTGTTGGTGCATCGGCTCGACCGGGATACGAGCGGGGTGATGGTGTTTGGATTGACGCCCCATGCGCAGCGGTTCCTGTCCAAGCAGTTCGAACTGCGGGCGGCGAAAAAGACATATGTCGCAAGGGTTTGGGGGCGCATGACACCCAAGACGGGGCGGGTCGATCTGCCCCTGATCGTGGACTGGCCGAACCGGCCCAGGCAGCATGTGGACCATGAGAATGGCAAGCCCGCGGTGACCGATTGGCGGGTGCTGCGCGACACCGAAACGGAGAGCCGGGTGCGGTTGATGCCGCAGACGGGGCGGAGCCATCAGCTGCGGGTGCATATGATGGAATTGGGCCATCCGATCCTGGGTGATCCGTTCTATGCGGACGGACTTGCGCGGGACTTTGAGCGGTTGATGCTGCATTCGGAGGAGCTGCGGATCAAGCATCCGGACAGTGGCAAGATGATGCGGTTTCGGGCTGCTGCGCCGTTCTGAGACGCAACGTTCGGTGGGGCTGCTAAGCCCCTTGGCGACGCGACGTCGCAAAACGGGCGTTAACGCCTTGCAGGCAAGGGGTTTGGGGCGATGCACGGACCGTACACAAGGCGTGCACAGCCTGTGCACCGGCTGTGCACCACTTGGCGCGATTTGCGGGTGTTAACGGTGCGGACGGTGGCAAAGGTTAAGCGCGCGTAAATGCCGGCGGATGGCGGGCTGAAGCCCGCCTTACGGTGCTGATCCGGCCGTGTCGCGGAAGCGGAAGGATGAGGGGGGCCAGCCCCCCGGGCTGCGCCTCCCCCCGGAGTTTATTTGGCCAAGTGAAGTTGGATCTTGGTTTATTCGGCGGCCCAGCCTGAGACGGCTTTGACTTCGAGAAAATCCTCGATCCCCCAGATGCCACCTTCGCGTCCGTTGCCCGACTGTTTCATGCCGCCGAAAGGGGAGCCTGCGGCGCGGGAGGTGCCGTTCATTTCGACCATGCCGGAGCGGAGGGCCTGGGCCATACGGTTCAGTCTTGATCCGTCCTGGGTCTGGACGTAGTTGGTCAGGCCGTAGGGCGTGTCGTTGGCGATCTCAATGGCGTCTTCTTCCGTCTCGAAGGGAATGATCGACAGGACGGGGCCGAAGATTTCCTCGCGTGCGATGGTCATGTCGTTGGTGACGTCCGCAAAGACGGTGGGGCGGACGTAGTACCCTTTGTTGAAGCCGTCGGGGCGGCCTGTGCCGCCGGCAACCAGCCTGGCGCCTTCGTCGATGCCTTTTTGGATGAGGTCCTGGATTTTGGTCCATTGCACTTCGTTGACCACCGGGCCGATATGGTGCCCTTCTTCGCTGGCGGGGCCGACGGTGACTTTGCCCGCGATGGCGGCGGCCTCTTCAACCGCGGCGTCATATTTGCTGCGTTGCACGAGCATCCGGGAGGGAGCATTACAGGACTGCCCGGTGTTGTTCATCATGTGCAACACGCCGCGTTTGACCGCCTTTTCATCGGCGTCGTCAAAGATGACATTGGCCCCTTTGCCGCCCAGTTCAAGGTGGACACGTTTGAGCGTGTCGGCGGCGTTTTTCGAGATGAGCCTGCCCGCGCGGGACGAGCCGGTGAAGCTGACCATGTCCACATCCGGGTGGCCCGACAGCACCGTGCCCACGCCGGGGCCGTCGCCGTTGATCAGGTTGAAGACGCCGGGCGGGAAGCCCGCCGCGTCCATCATCTCGGCAAAGATGATGGCGTTGAGGGGGGATTCTTCGGAAGGCTTCAGGACCATGGTGCAGCCTGCGATGGCGGCGGCACCCACCTTGAGCGTGACCTGGTTCATGGGCCAGTTCCACGGGGTAATCAGAGCCGCGACGCCGACGGGTTCGTAGATGATCCGGTCATTCGAGGCGCGGTCGCTGAGGGGGCGGTTGAAGTCGAAGGATTTGGCCGCGCGGATGAAGTTTTTCAGGTGCCATGTGCCCGCGCCGACCTGTTGGCTGCGCGCCATGTCGAGGGGGGCGCCCATTTCGGTGGACATGGCCTGGGCCAGGTCCTCGGCCCGGGTGTTGTAGATGTCGATCAGCTTGTCGACGAGGGCGATGCGGTCCTCGACCGGGGTGGCCATCCAGGCGGGGAAGGCGGCCTTGGCCGCGGCGATTGCGGCCTCTGCGTCCTTGGTGCCGCCGAGTGAGATGACGGCTGTTGGTTCCTCGGTCGAGGGGTCGATCACGTGGTGGTCGGTGCCGTCCTGCGGGGCGACCCATTGGCCGTTGATGTAGAAATCGCGTTTTTCGAGCATCTCTGCCTCCCTGACATTTTGTTGGACTGTGGCACCTGCATCGGCGCGCCACAAGACGGGGGATGTAATGGCACGTTCTATGGCTTAGGTTGCCCGTGTCATTACTATCCCGACGGAGGACACTATGGGTTTGCGCATCAACGACACCATCCCGGATTTGACGGTCGAAACGGACCACGGCACGTTTTCGCTGCATGAGTGGATCGGCGATAGCTGGGCGATTTTGTTTTCGCACCCGAAGGATTTTACGCCCGTGTGCACGACCGAGTTCGGTGCCGTGGCGCAGTTGGCGGAAGAGTGGGAGAAGCGTGGGACCAAGGTGATTGGTGTGTCTGTGGACGGCGTTGAGGATCACAAGAAGTGGAAGGGTGATATCGAGAAGGTCGCTGGGGCCAAGGCCGGTTTCCCGATCATTGCAGATGACGGGCTGGCGGTGTCGAAGGCGTTCGATATGTTGCCCGCCGAGGCGTATTTGCCTGATGGCCGGACCCCGGCAGATTCGGCGACTGTGCGGTCGGTGTTCATCATTGGGCCGGACAAGCAGCTGAAGCTGTCGATGACCTATCCGATGACCGTGGGCCGCAATTTTGCCGAGGTGGTGCGGGCGCTGGATGGCTTGCAGATGTCGGCCAAGGGCGTGGCGACGCCTGCGAACTGGGTGCCGGGCGAGGATGTGATCATTCCGCCGTCGGTATCGAACGAGGACGCCAAGGCGAAGTTTGGCGCGTTCGAGACGGTGTTGCCTTATCTGCGCAAGACGAAGGCCCCGGAGTAACCCTAGCTTTGGGGCGCGATCCCTTTGGAGAGCGCCCCTTTGACAAAGCCCATGGCCTTGGCCCGTTTGCGGGCCGAGATGAGGGTGATCGGTGAGATGAGCTGCATCAGGCCATGGGCGATGATGCGGCGGCGTGCGCCGGTCTGCCCGTGTTTTTCCATCGCATAGATGGCCGATTGGGCCATGTGCCGGGCCTTGAACGCGGCAGTGGCGGGGGTGCGCGCGGTGCTGCGCCCTTCGGCGTGGGTGACGACCGCGTCGTGGACGAAGCGGATGGGGCCGTGTGCTGCTGTCAGGCGCAGGCTGAGGTCGTCATCTTCGTGATAGAGGAAGATTTGGTCGTCAAAGCCGCCGATGTCGCTGAAATGCGATGCCTTTACAAAGATCGCTGCGCCGTTGAGCAGGGGGACGTTTGTGTCCTGTTGTGGCGCTTGCCCCGTCCAGTGGCTGCTTTTGGGCAGGAGGCGGGAGCGGCGGCGGAAGGCTTGCCTGCCCTTGCCGTCGAGGACCCGTGGGGCGAAGGCGCTGGCCTGTGGGTGTGCGTCTGCTGCGTGGCAGAGCGTGTCGAGGCAGCCGGGTTCGAGCCGTGCGTCGGGGTTGAGGAACAGGAGCCATGGGCGGTTGCAATGCGCCGCGCCGATGTTGCAGGCGGCGCCGAAGCCGCGGTTTTCGGGGTTCGTGACGACGGTTGCCCCGTGGGTTTCCGCCAGTGAGGCCAGCGCGCCCGCGTCGCTGCTGGCGTTGTCCACGATGACCACGTGCACGTCAGCGGGGACCGAGGCGAGCATGTCGCCGATCACGCCGGTGCTGTTGTAGGCGACAGTGATGATCTGGATGTCAGAGGGGCTGGGCATGGCGGTGTGAGACCACAAATGGACGTGTGAAACAAGAAGGCCCCGGCATCGCTGCCGGGGCCTGTCATTTACGAAATCGGTGCGGTGTTATTCCGCGGCCGATTCCTCTTTCTTCACTTCTTCGCCGGTTTCCTGATCGACGACTTTCATCGACAGGCGGACCTTGCCGCGGTCATCAAAGCCCAAGAGCTTGACCTTGACCTCTTGGCCCTCTTTCAGGACGTCCGACGGGTGGTTCAGGCGGCGGTTTTCGATCTGGGACACGTGCACCAGGCCGTCGCGCTTGCCAAAGAAGTTCACGAAGGCGCCGAAATCGACGATCTTCACGACGGTGCCGGTGTAGACCGCACCCTCTTCCGGTTCGGCCACGATCGAGTGGATCATGTCGTAGGCTTTCTTGATGGCTTCGCCGTTGGGCGATGCAATCTTGATGATGCCGTCATCGTTGATGTCGACCTTGGCGCCCGACACTTCGACGATTTCGCGGATCACTTTACCGCCGGAACCGATGACCTCACGGATTTTGTCGGTGGGCACTTGCATGGTTTCGATGCGCGGTGCGTGGACCGAGAATTCCTGCGCGCCGCTGATGGCTTTGCCCATCTCGCCCAGGATGTGCATCCGGCCGTCTTTGGCCTGTGCCAGGGCTTTTTCCATGATCTCGGGCGTGATGCCTGCGATCTTGATGTCCATCTGCAGCGAGGTGATGCCGTTTTCTGTGCCTGCCACTTTGAAATCCATGTCGCCCAGGTGGTCTTCGTCACCCAGGATGTCGGACAGGATGGCGTAGCTGCCGTCTTCTTCGAGGATCAGGCCCATGGCCACACCGGCCACAGCCGATTTCAGCGGAACGCCTGCATCCATCATCGACAGCGAGCCGCCGCAAACGGACGCCATGGAGGAGGAGCCGTTGGATTCGGTGATTTCCGATACCAGACGCACGGTGTAGGGGAAGTCGGTGCTGGCTGGCAGCACGGCTTGCAGCGCGCGCCATGCCAGTTTGCCGTGGCCGATTTCACGCCGTCCGGGAGGGCCCACGCGACCCGCTTCGCCGACCGAGTAGGGCGGGAAGTTGTAGTGCAGCAGGAAGTTGGATTTGAAGTTGCCGTGCAGGGCGTCGATGAACTGTTCGTCGTCGCCGGTGCCCAGTGTGGTCACGACCAGGCCTTGCGTCTCACCACGGGTGAAGAGTGCCGAGCCGTGCGTCCGGGGCAGGAGGCCCGTTTGGCACACGATGTCACGGATTTCATCCGTTTTACGACCGTCGATGCGGGTGCCGGTCTTGACCACGTCACCGCGCAGGATGGACGCTTCGAGCTTCTTCAGGGCGGAGCCGAGGTTGCCGTCTTCTTGCTGCTCTTCGGTCAGCGCCTCGACGATGGCAGTGCGGGCGGCGGACACGGCGCTGGTGCGCTCTTGCTTGTCGCTGATCGCGAACGCTTCGCGCATTTGCGTTTCGCCTGCGGCTTTGACCGCTTCGTAGAGGTCCGAATAGTCGGGGGCCTGGAAGTCAAACGGTTCTTTCGCGGAGTCTTCGGCCAGCGCGATGATCAGGTCGATCACGGGCTGGATTTGCTCGTGTGCGAAGTTGACCGCACCCAGCATTTCCGCTTCGCTGAGTTCGTAGGCTTCGGATTCGACCATCATCACGGCGTCTTTGGTGCCGGCGACAACCAGATCGAGGCGTTGCTCGGGGTTCAGGCGCAGGTCCTGCATGTCGTCGACGGTGGGGTTCAGGATGTATTCGCCATCCTCGTACCCAACACGCGCACCGGCGATGGGGCCCATGAACGGCGCGCCCGAAATGGTCAGGGCAGCGGAGGCGGCGATCATCGCGACGATGTCGGGGTCGTTGACCAGATCGTGGGACAGAACGGTGCACATCACCAGCACTTCGTGCTTGAAGCCGGAGACGAACAGGGGCCGGATCGGACGGTCGATCAGGCGGGCGGTCAGGGTTTCTTTCTCGGTGGGCCGTGCCTCACGCTTGAAGAAACCGCCGGGGATCTTGCCCGCGGCGTAGTATTTTTCCTGGTAGTGGACGGTCAGGGGAAAGAAGTCCTGACCCGGTTTGGGGGATTTGGCGAAGGTCACGTTCGCCATGACGCTGGTTTCGCCCAGCGTGGCAATGACGGACCCGTCCGCTTGACGGGCGACCTTGCCGGTTTCCAGTGTGAGCGTCTCTTCGCCCCACTGCATGGATTTTTTCGTCTCGTTGAACATCAAGTGTTTCCTAAGTTGGCCGGATGGCCATTTGCGTAGGGGGCGTATTCCCCCTGACCCCGGTATCTTGTTTGTCGGGCGCTGAGGTCCGGGCGCCAGGCTTTCAGATTGTGCGCGCATACAGCACTTTTGTCGCAATTGGAAGCATCGCCGCTGCGGCGCATCCGCGCTTAGGACCAGGGCCGTTTCGGCGGCTTGGCAAAGGCGATGGGGGCGTCGGGGAAGAGGTCGTTCGTCTGTGCGTCGGGGGCGGCGGTGCCCCAGTTCTGCATCCAGCGCGCGGGTGGCGCGAGGGTGCCGCCGGGCGACCATTCGAAGTATCCCAGCGTGCCGGGGGCCGGGATCGGGTCGCAGGGTTCCGGGTCTTTGAGCGTCAGCCCTGCGGCGCCGCCGAACCATTCGCTGTCGGAGTCTGTGATGATGCCCGTCACCTCGACCGAGCCGATGATCGCGCCGCGTGGCAGGTCGGCTGGATGCGGGCACCGCACGCCGTGTTTTTCGAGGCGCCAGTAGAGGTAGCGAAACTCGTCTTCCTTCAGCCCGGCGGCGGCGTGGAGCGCGATGCGCCCGAGGCCCATGCGCCCCGCCCGGATCGAGCCCATTGTGCGGTTTTCGATGGGTTTGTGCCCCGCGATGATGGCCCAGGCGGAGGGTTGGCGGACCGACAGGGCGATGCGGGGCAGGTCGTGCATGTCTGGGAGGTAGGTTGCGCCGCCGGTCCGTCCATTGGCCGACGCGGGCAAGAATGTCCCGGTGCAGGGCCATGGCCCGCCCGGTCTTGCACCCGATTTGCGGACGTGAGTACCTTCTGGTTGTCTGCGCGTTGGAGAGGAAGATGCTGTGAAACGGTCGAAAACGCCGATCTTCTTTGCAAAGGTGATCGGGTTTTCCTTTTTGGTCGGCGCGCTCACGACCCTGCTGGACGGAGGGCTGCCTGTCCCGTTTTCGCAGTTGGGTGTGGCGGCTGTGACGGGCGCACTGATCGGGGCCGGGTGCATCGTGTTCGAGGCCACTTTTCTGTCGAACAGGTCTATTCGATGGCTCAGAAAAGTGCCCATCGCGGGCATCGTGCTGATGCGTGCGGTCGCCTACACCGTCATTATCGTTGTGAGCCTTGTGCTGCCGCCCTGGGTGCTTTTTGGCACGGCGCGGTGGTTGGAGCCGGGCTTTCTGTTCAGCTTTTGGCTGTCGATCAGCATTGCAGCGGCTATTTCAACTGCGCTGGAACTGTATCAGCTGTTGGGCAAGGAGGCGTCTTTGGCCGTGTTCACGGGGCGGTACAGGCGCCCCCGGCTGGAGAACCGCATTGTCATGTTTGCGGACCTGACCGGGTCGACCGCGCTGGCCGAGCGATTGGGTGATTTGCGGTTTCACGAGCTGCTGGGGGATGTGGCGTATGATCTGGATGAGCCTATCGCGGACATGGGCGGCGAGATTCACCGGTATGTCGGGGACGCGGTCATCGCCACATGGCCAATGACAAAGCCTGATCAGTTCGAGCATGCCTTGACCTGTGCCACCGCCATGATCGAGATGCTTGAAACCAAATCTGACGCATACATCGCGCGCTATGGACAGGTGATGCACATCCGCATTGCGTTGCATTGCGGCCCGATTGCGGCGGGTGAGGTTGGCGCGTGGAAGAAAGAGATCGCATTGTTGGGTGACACGATGAACAGTGCCGCGCGCATCGAGGGTGCCGCGCGTGACTTTGGTGTCGACATCATTCTGTCCGATACCTTCCAAGCCCGGTTGCCGAAAGACGTGCAAGCGCGCCTGCACCGTTTGCCGGACTATGCCGCGCACGGCAAACACGATGTTCTCAGGCTGTGGGCGAGGGGCTTGGATGCGCGGTGCGAGACCAATGGTTTGTGACAGCGCCGCTCAAATGAAAACCGCGCCGGATGGCGCGGTTTTGGTTGTTCGGTTTTGAGCTGTGTTAGCGGCGCAGGCCCAGGCGTTTGATGAGGTCGGAGTAGCGCGCCTCGTCCTTGCCCTTGAGGTAGTCGAGCAGCTTGCGGCGCTGGGCAACCATTTTCAGCAGGCCGCGGCGGCCGTGGTTGTCTTTCTTGTGCGTCTTGAAATGCTCGGTCAGCGTGGCGATGCGCGAGGACAGGATGGCGACCTGGACTTCGGGCGAACCGGTGTCGCCTTCCTTGGTGCCGTAATCTTTCATCACGCGTGCTTTGTCTTCGGCTGTGATCGACATCGGGATCTCCTTTTCAGGTTAGAGTGAGACGCCGCCGGCCGGGATGTCGTCCAGCACGGGGCCATAGTGTCCGGCAACGTGCCGGAGATGCGGGCGTATAGGAGAGATTCGGTGGCTTGGCAACGGGGTCCGTGTGCCCTGCAATTAGGTCAGGTTGGCGCCATGCCTGCGTTTTGAGCGAGGCTGAGCGGCATGACGGCGATGTTGGCCATATCTATCTGTGCGCCGTTGATCACGTTGGCCACGGCAACCCCGTTCATCATCACACGCGTCGTGTTGGGATCGTCGGGATCCAGTTCAAGCGACACCACGGGTTCATCCTCTGCATCGTCGTAGACCAGGAGAATGTTGTCGTCTTCCGCGTCAAAATCCATGATTGTCGCGGCCGCTCCGTCCTGCATCCATGTGCCAGCGACAATGGTATCCTCGCCCTCACCTGCGGTGACGATATCCTCTTGTCCTGCGATGATGATGTCGTCCCCGCCGCCGCCGTTGAGATAGTCCTTGCCGTCGGTGTCGTCGCTGGCGTCGGTGTCAGGGTTGTCTTCGACACCGTTCAGCAGATCGTCGCCCCAACCGCCAAAGAGGGTGTCCTGACCGGCCCCGCCGGTCAGCGTGTCGTCATCCAAGCCGCCATGCACCGCATCGTCACCGGCGCCGCCAGACAGGGTGTCGTTGCCCTGTGCGCCCTGCATCTGATCGTTGCCGTCGCCGCCAGCCAGCAGGTCATCACCACTGTGGCCAAACATATCGTCGTCACCGGCCCCGCCCGTGATGACGTCATCGCCATCTTCGCCATTCAGCGTATCGTCGCCTGCGCCGCCGTCGATCGTGTCATCGCCTTCTTCGCCATAAAGCGTGTCATCGCCATCGGTGCCGACGAGGATGTCATCCGTCTGGCTGCCGAGGATCAGCGTTTCGTCCGAAGGTGTCTGGGGTTCCGGGCCGCTGCTGGCGCTGTCGGAAAGGGATTCTGCATCGGGTTGCGCGGTGACGTCAGCCTCCGTTTCCGCATCGGCTGTGTCCTCCGCCTCATCGTTTGTCGTCATGTCCACGACGCCCACGGCACCGACCGCGACAAGTCCCATCAAACCAGCAAGCCACAACATAATACTACTTCCAAACGCCTAGGCAAAACCCACCCGTAGGTTTTCTAACGTATACCTGCGGTTGAAGCAAAGCCATTCCGGTAGAATGGTTAACGCGGGGTGTCAGCGGCGGGGATTGCCCAGGCTTCGGGCTGTTGCGTGTAGGGCAGATAGAGCGGGTGTTTTGGGTGCCCGGCCTTGGACAGCCCCAGGTGAAAGAGTGGCCGTTCGATGCCGTATAGGAGGGTGGCAACGGCTGCTCCGCGGTTCATATGCGCGCCGTGGGTGCCCCACGCCGCGATGACATCATCGGCCCAGGCCGCCCGGTCGAGAATTGCATCGTCATTGTCCGGACCGATGGGGTCCACTGCCGCCCGCATAGCGCGCGGATCGGTGTCGCGCCAGGCGAAGATATTGGTCACTGCAAAGCTGCCGTAGCCCAGTGTGCGTGCGCGCCGTTCGCACCGTTCGACCGTGGGATCGTTCTGCACCTCGGTCGCGGTCGAGGGGTTCAGCATCACGAAATTCACCTTCCGCCCAGAGCCGTCCCAGATACGCGTCAGGCTGTAGCGGTATCGTTCGCAGTCGGAGTAGATTGCGGTCGACGGCGCGTCGCCCTTGATGTGGGTCCGAGTGATCATGGGGCGGTTCTGCCAGCCGCAGACCGCCCCATCAATCGGTTTGTGTGGTTCCGCTTATTCGGCGGGCACGGCCACCGAGTTCCGGCGGATGTTCAGGACGGCGCCCTTGGCCTCCATGATCCCGGCGGCAACGAGGGCGTAGACGATGTGACCCCAAAGCGCGACCCAGGTGATCCCGGTGAAGCCGAGGAACGGCGCATTGCCCGTGACGAGGTGCGCCATAAAGTAGAGCGCAAAGACCCAGAGGGCTGTGCCGTAGGCCACTGCGGTCAGCGACCAGTGCAGCCGCGGCAGGATCGCCCGCTGGATGGGACGTGCGATGGCGAACCAGCCCACGGCGTAGAAAATCAGCCCGGTCAGCGCGTGCAGCAGGTAGGCCGCGCCGGAGGGGTTGGCGCCGAAGATGGCCTTGATCGACGCCCCGGCAAGGCCGACGGGCGCCAGTTTGGCGTATCCGAACAGCGGGCTGAGCGCCTGGCCGAAGACGTCAAAGGCGATGGTGGCAAAGGCACCGGCTGTCAGTACGGTGCCGGCGGTGCGAAGGGTTTGGGTGTTCATGGTCTCTCTCCCGATCTAGGACGTTTGCTGGTGTGATGGGATAGATGTGGACCGAATGGTTCCATTTGAGAAGGCCGCTCACGCAGCGCTTATCGGAATCCCCGGGATTGTAACATTTGGCGATGGTTTTCGGGCGTGTTTCGGGCGTGCAGCGCCGGTTTGTTACAGGTTGAAGACCCGTGCGGGGTGCAGCTCGCCCGCCTTGTAGCGGCCCACGGCCACCGGTTTGCCGTCGAACGACGCCCAGCATTCTTCGCCATAGTCGACGTCTGCGGCCATCACCATGCCGGGGTTGCCGTTGCGCAGGCGCGCCGCCCCTTCCGCTGTGGCGCGCAGTTCGGGCAGGTCGGCGAGGCCATGGGCGGTAGGGCGCAGGTGCGCGTCGAGTTCGGGTGTGTGTGCGAGCGCTTCGATCTGCTCGAAGGTCAGGCCCTCCTCGGCCTCGAACGGGCCGGACCAGATGCGGCGCAGTTCGCGCACGTGGCCGTAGCAGCCCAGCGCCTCGCCCAGATCGCGGGCGATGGAGCGGACATAGCCGCCCTTGCCGCAGACCATTTCCAACTCGACATGATCTGGGTCGGGGCGGTCGGTCAGCACCAGTTCGTCGACCCAGAGGGGGCGGGCCGCCAGTTCGACGTCTTCGCCATCGCGCGCCAGCTTGTAGGCGCGTTGCCCGTCGATCTTGACCGCCGAGAATTTGGGCGGAACCTGCATGATGTCGCCGATGAAGTGGCCGAGGGCGGCTTTGATCTGTGTATCGGAGGGGCGGGTGGCGGACTGCGCGATCACTTCGCCCTCGGCGTCGTCCGTATTCGTCGCTTGGCCCAGTCGCACGGTGAACCGGTAGGCCTTGAGCGCGTCGGTGATGTAGGGGACCGTTTTGGTCGCCTCGCCCAAGGCCACGGCCAGCACACCTGTCGCTTCGGGATCAAGCGTGCCTGCGTGGCCCGCCTTCTTGGCCTGCAGCGCCCAGCGCACCTTGTTCACGACGGCGGTCGAGGTCAGGCCCGCAGGCTTGTCCACCACCAACCACCCGGAAATGTCGCGTCCTTTGCGTGAACGGCCCATGCTGTCCTCGTGTGTTCGATAAGGCGTGCCGCGTATCGCAGGGCTGCGGGCCTTGTCAATCAGAGGGTGTGAGGGAACGTGCGGCGCGCGCCGGGCCGCGGATGATTGCGGTGTCGGTGCCCAGCAGCCCCACGGCGCGGCAGGCGATGATCGCCCCGAAAGCGCCCAGCACATTGGCCAGCAGTGCGGCCCCGAGGATACCGGTGTAGCCGAAGATCAGCACGCCTGCCCACGCGAAGGGGATATAGATCAGCGCAATCCGCGCCGCACTCAGGCCCATGGACCACAGCGCGCGGTCGCGGGCGTTCATGGCGGCGTTGCCCGTGACGAGGATGCCGTAGCCAAAGAAGGACAGTCCGACGAGCCGGAGGTACTGCGCGCCGTACTCTGCCGCGTCTTCATTGTCGGCGACCAGGGCCGCGATGGGCTGTGCAAAGATCAGAAGGACGGCGGCGAGGACCGCGCCATAGGCGGCGCAGGCGTAGAAGGTCAGGCGCACGGCCTTTTGCGCGCGGCTTTGATCCTCGGCCCCCCAGGCCTGGCCCACGACCGGGCCGATGCCCGCCGACATGGCGAGCATGGGCAGAAACAGCAGCGATTGAACGCGCGTTGCCGCCCCGAAGCCTGCGACGGCAGCGTCCCCGACCACGGCAACCGCCGCCGTGACGGCGGCCATGCCGCCCGGGTTGATCGCGTTGGACAGGGAGGCGGGCGCGGCCACCCGGCCGATGCGTTTGACGGTTTTGACGATCCCCTTGGCCGGGTTCACATCAAAGCACAGCTCGGACGTCCACCAGGCGTACAGGACCACGCCCGCAAATCCCGCTGCGCGCGCGATGAAGGTGGCCATGCCTGCACCTGCGACGCCGAATTCCGGAATGGCCCCCCAGCCGAAGATCAACAGCGGGGTCAGGGCGATGTTGAGCGTCGCCTGGGCCAACATGGTGATTGCCGCGACCTCGGACCGGCCTGCGGCGCGGAAGACCGAGTTCAGGAGTTGCGCCATCACCAGCAGCGGAAAGCTGAGGCACCACCACGGGATGTAGGCCATGACGGCGTCGAGCACTTGGTCCGATGCGCCCATGGTGCCGAAGAGCCAGGGGGAGAGCAGGAAGAATGCGGTGACGAGGGCAGACGACAAAGCAAGGCCCATCAGCATCGCGTGCATGGTGGTGCGCTGTTTGCCTTCTTCTTCGCCGCGCCCCAGCGCCTGGCTGACGACCGTGCTGGTGCCTGCGCTGAGCCCGATGGACAGGGACGTGAGCGTCATGGTCACGGGGTAGATGAACCCCACCGCCGTCAGCGCGAAATCCCCGTAGCGCGCCAGAAAGAACGCGTCGGCCAGCCCCACCATTAGCACGCCGAAGATGCCGATGCTCATGGGCGCCGACACGCGGAAGAGCGCCCAGCCGACGGGTTGGTCATTCAGGTTTTTCTTTTTCGACATGCGCCTGCCCCTGTTTGGTCAGGGCAACCCCCGGACGTGGGCCTAACGCGGGGCGGGCACAACCGTTCCAATGATGGGGCCCAGCGCAAAACCGAAGTCGTCGCGGTTCAGGTCGGGCATGTACAGCCGCGAGATATTGCCGTCGAAAAAGAGCGCGTTGGGCAGGTCGAGCGCGTCGCGGAACAGGCTGCCGAATTCGTGGAAGGTGACGGCGTTGTTCGAGATGGCAAAGACCGCCTTGGTCCCATCGGCGGACGTGCCGACCCCGTTGCGGATATAGCGTGAGGTGCTGTCAGGCAAAAAGCGCGGGTGCAGCGCGCCGTCGATCACCAGCATCGGCCCGGATTGCGTGGCATAGGTGCAGTCGGGGGCTTGTTCCACGAAGGCCAGCGTTTCGAATACGTCCGCCCGGCCCGGGCGCAGGCAGAGGATGCCGTTGGGCAAAAGCCCGAAATTGCCGGGTCCGGGGGCCGAGATCACACGCATGACTTCTTGCCCGTTTTCGACGTAGTGGCCGACAGGCGCGCGGTCGTCGTGATACATGCCCGCGTTCATGGCGAAGCTGAGCGTTTTGCCTTCGCCGTCGAGCGCCTGATTGACGGCGCTGAACTGGCCATAAGGCGCGCCGTCGTCGTCATAGAGAAACAGGCGCAACTCTTCCGAGGTCGGGTCAACCGTGCAGATCGTGTAACGGTTGCTTTCGTACCGGATGTCTTCGCATGTGACCGCCCACGCCGGCAGCGTGGACAGGGCGAGGAGCAGCGCGAGGAGCCGCATCATCCTTGCGTGTCTCTCCGTACGGCATCCTGGTTCAGCATCCGCCGCGTGTCGTCCATCCGGTCGAAGGTCTCGTCCAGTTGGAAGCGCAGGTCGGGCGCGAATTTCAGGGTCAGTTTCTTGGACACGGCGCGCCGCAACTCGCCCTTGTTGCGCGCGAGCAGCTTGAGCACGTCCTCCTGCCCCTGACCGCCCAGCGGCAGGACATAGGCGGTTGCTACCTTGAGGTCAGGCGAGGTCCGCACCTCGCCCACCGTGATCGACATGCGGTTCAGCTCGGGGTCATGTATGTCGCCGCGCGCCAGCACCTCGGACAGGGTCCGGCGGATCAGCTCGCCCACGCGCAACTGTCGTTGCGAGGGGCCGGGGCCATCGTGAAACTTGTTCTTTGCCATGGCCCTCATCTAAGCCAGCCAGTGCCCTTTGCCAAGCGGCGCGCGGCGCGCTAGGGAAGCGGGAAGTCGCCAGAAGGGGTGAGGGACATGTCAGAATTGCCGGGGATCGTGATTGCGGGCGCGTCGGGCCGGATGGGTCAGATGCTGATCCGGTCCGTGCTGGAGAGCGACAGGATGCGTCTGGTCGGTGCGCTCGAACGAGAGGGCCACGACTGGGTGGGCCGTGACGTGGGTGAGGCCATGGGCGGCGTTGCGCTGGGCGTGCATGTGTTCGACGACCCGTTGGAGCCGATGGCCAAGGCGCAGGCCGTGATCGACTTTACCGCGCCGGAGGCCACCATCGCCCTGTCCGGGATCGCCGCCCAGGCGCGGGCAGCGCACATCATTGGCACCACCGGCATGAGCGACGACCAGATCGCGCGGCTGGAGCCTGCCTCCCGTCACAGCCCCATTGTGCGGGCGGGGAACATGAGCCTGGGTGTGAACCTGCTGACCCAGCTGGTCAAACAGGTCGCCGCGGCGCTGGACGAGGATTTCGATATCGAGGTGGTTGAGGCGCATCACCATCACAAGGTCGATGCGCCGTCGGGCACCGCCCTGATGCTGGGCGAGGCTGCCGCCGAAGGGCGCGGTGTTGATCTGGCGCAGGTGCGCGATGCGGCGCGTGATGGGATCACGGGTGCGCGCAAGCGGGGCGACATCGGGTTCTCCGTCATTCGCGGTGGCGATATCGTGGGCGAGCATGAGGTGCTCTTTGCCGGGGCGGGCGAGCGGATTACCCTCAAGCATATGGCAACCGACCGCGCCCTGTTCGCCAAGGGCGCGCTCAGGGCGGCGCTTTGGGCGCAGGACAAGGCGCCGGGGCAGTACGACATGCTGGATGTGCTGGGCTTGCGCGGATAAGCGCCGCTCGATTGATCGAAATCAAAGCCTGAGTGAACCAATCGCCAGTCTCCGCCGTATCGTTGGTATTCCTGATACCGCGTGAGGGGACTTGTGATATGCGTTTGATCTGTTTGGTGGCTGCCGCCGCGTTGTCCGCAACCTCTGCCATGGCCGATCTGGTCAAGGTGGACAACCAGAACCGCTTTGTTCAGTTGGTCAACGGCAAGACGTTGACCCGCCCCTTTGTCAAACTGAACGTGACCCCAGATGGTCGCATCGAGGGACGCGGTGCCCGGTGGGATGTCGAGGGCACATGGTCGTGGCAGAACGGTTATTTCTGCCGTGATCTGTTTTGGGGTGGTGATCCGCTGGGATACAATTGTCAGGAAGTGCAGGCCACGGCCGACGGGCGCATCAAATTCACGTCGGACAGGGGTGCCGGTGACAGCGCGATGTTTCGACTGCGGTAACGCCTAGAAGTCGATCGCGATTCCCTTTTTCTCCCAATCACCGTAGCGCACGGGCTCCGGTCCGTCGCGTCCGCCCAATTCCGTGGGCAGTTCGAGGGCCTTGGCCGCCTTGCGCCGTTCCTCTGCCTCGGCCAGTGCGCGCTGGGCGGCAGGGGGCAGGTCCTTGGGTTGCTCGGGGGCTGTGTCGTCGGACATCGTGGGTTCCTCTTGCGCTTGTCCCTTGATATACGCCCGGCCTTGGCCCCGGCAAGCGGGTGCGACAGGAACGACCGGGACGAGATATGAGCGATACGGGACTGCCCGCGCGGCGCAGCGCGATCTACCTGCTGGATCAGATCATCGGCGAGGGCAAGCTGTTGCCCGAATTGATCGGTGCGGGTGTGCTCGACCGGTTGGAGCCTGCCGACCGCGCCCGCGCCCAGCGTCTGGCGACCGAAACCCTGCGCGGGATGGAGCGGGCCGACCGCATCCTGCAGAAGCATTTGCAGAAATATCCGCCGCTGACGGTCCGCAACGCGTTGCGTGTCGGCACTGTTGAATTGTGCGCGGGTGAGGCGGCGCATGGCGTCGTCAATTCGATGGTCGGCATCGTGTCGCGGCACAAGCGCTATGGGCACTTGAAAGGGTTGGTGAATGCGGTTTTGCGCAAGGTCGCCGACAAGGGGCCGGAGCAATGGCCCGCCTTGCGCACCCCGCGCCTGCCCAAGTGGTTGCGCGGGCCGCTGGTCGAGGCGTGGGGCGGAGAGACTGTTCTGGCTATGGAGGCCGTCCAGTTTGCAGGCGCGCCGCTGGATTTGAGCTGCAAGGCGGATGTTGATGCCGTGGCGCAGGCCACTGGCGGGACGGCATTGCCCACGGGCTCTGTCCGGTTGGCGGATGCGGGGCAGGTGTCTGCCTTGCCCGGCTACACGGCGGGCGACTGGTGGGTGCAGGATGCGGCGGCGGCCATGCCTGCCCGCGTGCTGGACGCGCAACCCGGCGAGGCGGTGCTGGACCTGTGTGCCGCGCCGGGCGGCAAGACGTTGCAGCTGGCCGCGAGCGGTGCGGATGTGACGGCCGTTGATATCTCCGAAGGACGCATGGAGCGGGTAAGGCAGAACCTGATCCGCACCGCGTTGAAGGCCGAGACGCTGGTCTCGGACGCCTTTGATGTGACCGGGCAATATGATGCGATCCTGCTGGATGCGCCCTGTTCCGCGACAGGCACGATCCGGCGGCACCCGGATCTGCCCTTTGCCAAGGACGGGTCGGAGTTTGGCGCGCTGATCGAAATGCAGGCACGCATGATTGACCATGCCGTATCCTTGTTGAAGCCCGGCGGGCGCATGGTGTTTTGCACATGTTCGCTGTTGCCGGATGAGGGCGAAGTGCAGGCCGAGGAGGCGTTGGTGCGCCATCCGTCGCTGACCGTGGATCGCGCAGCGCTTGACCGGCCCGGCATTGATCCCGGATGGATCACCGAAGAGGGTGGGTTGCGCCTGCGCCCCGATCATTGGGCGGACAGGGGTGGCATGGACGGTTTTTACCTCATTTGCCTGCGCAAGACCGGCTGACATTGCGTGACTTGCGGCGCGGCACCCGCTAGACTGCTGCGCAAAGCGCCGTAGACGCGTCGAGGCAGAGAGCATGTCCACCCTTGCTGGGTTCACCGCACGAAAAGCACGGTTCCTGAACCGTTGGCACGCGCGCCGTGCAACACAGGCCAAGGCCGTTACGGCCTTTGTCTCCTCGCCCGAGCCGCGGACCATCGGCAGCTTTGCCAAGGGGCGGCAGCTTGTGGCCGGGAATTACCTGTTCGCCGGTGCGCTGATCGAGGCGAAGGACACGCCCATCTGGCAGGTCGATGCGCCCGACCGTGCCTATCTGAACGAAATCCATGGCTTTGCCTGGCTGGATGATCTGGCCGCTGTCGGTGATGCGTCGACCCGCGCGCTGGCACAGGAGTGGCTGTGGACCTGGATCAAGCGGTATGGCCGTGGCGGTGGCCCCGGCTGGACGCCGGATCTGACCGGTCGGCGGCTGATCCGCTGGATCAACCACGCGATTTTCATGTTGCGCGGGCAGGAGGCGTCCGCCTCTGACGCGTTTTACCGGAGCCTTGCGCAGCAGACCCGGTTCCTGTCAAAGCGCTGGCACGCAGCCGCCCCCGGCCTGCCCCGGTTCGAGGCGCTGACCGGCCTGATCTATGCCGGGGCGTCGCTGGAGGGGATGGAGGATCTTGCCCCGCCTGCTGTGGCTGCTTTGGCCAGGGAATGCGAGGACCAGATTGACCGGCAGGGCGGATTGCCGACGCGCAACCCCGAAGAGCTGCTGGACGTCTTTACCCTGCTCACATGGGCCGCGGCGGCGCTGGAGGAGGCGGAGAAGCCGGTGCCGGAGGCGCATACCGCGGCCATCGCGCGTATCGCGCCGACCTTGCGCACCTTGCGCCATTCCGATGGCGGCCTGGCCCGGTTTCACGGCGGCGGGCGCGGGCAGGAGGGGTGGCTGGATCACGCGCTGGCCGCGTGCGAGGTCAAGACGCGGCAGCCGGACGGGCTGTCGATGGGCTATGCGCGGCTGAGTTCGGGGCGCACGAGCATCGTCATCGACGCCTCGATCCCGCCGAAGCCAGAGGCGGGCTACAACGCCCATGCCTCGACCCTGGCGTTCGAAGTTACATCGGGCCGCCGTCCGCTGATCGTGAATTGCGGCTCGGGCGCGAGTTTCGGGGCCGACTGGCGCCGTGCGGGCCGCGCCACACCGTCGCATTCGGCGCTGACGGTCGATGGCTATTCAAGCGCGCGCCTTGGCGATGCCGACCGCGCAACGGCACGTGAGACGCTGATCGACGCCCCCACGCACGTGCCGATCGAGATCAATCATGCCCCTGACGGCCTGCGGTTTCAGGGTGGGCACAACGGCTACGTCCGCACCCATGGCCTGACCCACGCGCGGCAGCTTGAGCTGACGTTCGACGGGCGCGGCATGGCGGGCGAGGACATGTTGCTGGCGCTGGAAGACACAGAAAAGCGCTTGTTTGACAAGGTGATGGACACCAAGAAACTGGCCGGTATCCCTTTTGACATCCGGTTTCACCTGCACCCGGAGGTCAATGCCGAGTTGGACATGGGCGGTTCTGCCGTGTCGATGGCGCTGAAAAGTGGAGAGATCTGGGTGTTTCGCCATGACGGGACGCAAAACCTGTCGCTTGAGCCAAGCGTGTACCTGGAGAAGGGGCGCCTGAAACCCCGCGCGAGCCAGCAGATCGTGCTGTCGGGGCGTGCGATGACTTTCGCCACCCGCGTGCGCTGGTCCTTGTCCAAGGCGCAGGAAACTGCCATGGGCATCCGCGACCTCAATCGGGATGAGCCGGGCGAGGTCTATGACTGAAGGATTGCTGCCCCTATGACCGAGCTCTACCCCGTCCGCCGCGCGCTGATTTCCGTTTCCGACAAGACCGGGCTGGTCGATTTCGCGACAGCTTTGGCGGGTCACGGGGTCGCGTTGCTGAGCACGGGCGGCACGGCGCGGGCGCTGCGCGAGGCCGGGCTGGACGTGACAGATGTGAGCGACGTCACCGGCTTTCCCGAGATGATGGATGGTCGGGTCAAGACGCTGCACCCTGTGGTCCATGGCGGTCTGCTGGCGCTGCGCGACAATGACGATCACGTGGCGTCGATGGAGGAGCATGGGATCGGTGCTATCGACCTGGTCGTGGTGAACCTGTATCCGTTCGAGGAAACCGTCGCCAAGGGCGCGGACTATGCCGAGGTGATCGAGAATATCGACATCGGCGGGCCGGCCATGATCCGGTCGGCGGCAAAGAACCATGGGTTCGTGAATATCGTGGTGGATGTCGAGGACTACGACGTTGTGTTGGCCGAGATGGGCGCGCATGGCGGGCAGACCACCTATGCCTTGCGTCAACGGCTGGCCCAGACAGCCTATGCCCGCACCGCCGCCTATGACACCGCCGTCAGCACGTGGATGGCCGCGCAGGTCAGTGACACGCCGCGCCGCCGCACCTTCGGCGGGCAGTTGGCGCAGACGCTGCGCTATGGCGAGAACCCGCATCAGGCGGCTGCTTTTTACACCGACGGGTCCGCGCGGCCCGGTGTGGCGACGGCGACGCAGCATCAGGGCAAGGCGCTGTCCTATAACAACATCAACGACACCGACGCGGCGTTCGAGTTGGTCAGCGAGTTTGCGGGGCAAGGACCGGCCTGCGCCATCATCAAGCACGCCAACCCCTGCGGTGTCGCGACCGGGGCCACGTTGAAAGAGGCGTATTCCCGTGCATTCGATTGTGACCGCACATCGGCCTTTGGTGGGATCATCGCGCTGAACCACGAATTGGACGAGGACACGGCGCGCGAAATCACCGGGATCTTTACCGAAGTGGTCATTGCGCCCGGGGCCAGCGATGGTGCTGTCCGTATTTTCAAAGAGAAGAAGAACCTGAGGCTGCTCACCACGGACGGTCTGGCGGATGCGTCAGCGGACGGTCTGGCGGTGAAACAGGTGTCGGGCGGGTTTCTGGTGCAGGACAAGGATGTCGGCCGGATTGCCCGTGATGACCTTAAGGTCGTGACAAAGCGCCAGCCGTCGGAGCAGGAGATGAGCGATATGCTCTTTGCCTGGACCGTGGCCAAGCATGTGAAGTCCAACGCGATCATTTACGTCAAGGATGGTGCGACCGTGGGTGTGGGCGCGGGGCAGATGAGCCGCCTGGACAGTTCGACCATTGCCGCGACCAAGGCGGGCCGGATGGCGGAGGATCTGGGTCTGTCCGAGACGACCGCCAAAGGATCGGTTGTGGCGTCGGATGCGTTTTTCCCCTTTGCCGACGGCCTGCTGGCGGCAGCCGAGGCGGGGGCAACGGCCGTCATTCAGCCCGGCGGGTCCATGCGCGACAATGAGGTGATTGCCGCCGCCGACGAGGCCGGGCTTGCCATGGTCTTTACGGGCATGCGACATTTCCGGCATTAAGCGCTGAATGAAACTTCTCTGGATCTCTGCGGCTATCGCCTTTGTGCTTGACCAGGCGTCGAAGTACTGGGTGATCCACGTGCTGGGTGTGTCGCAATTCAATCCCATTGATGTTTTTCCACCGCTTTTGAATTTCCGTTATGGTGAGAACAGGGGCATCAACTTTGGCCTGTTCGGCGACGGGGTGAGCGTTTGGGCGCTGATCGCGGTGGCGCTGGTGATTTGCATCGGTGTGCTGTGGTGGGTGTGGCGGCACCCGCAGGGGCGGTTGGCCTATGCCAGTGCGGGGTTGCTGATCGGTGGGGCGCTGGCCAACGTGTTTGACCGCTTGCTCTATGGTTTTGTGCTGGATTTTTTGAACATGTCGTGCTGCGGGATCAACAATCCCTTTGTTTTCAACGTGGCGGATATCTTTATCTTTGCCGGTGCCATCGGTCTTGTCTTCTTTGGACAGGACGGCAGGGCGCGCAAAAAGGGCGCGTGACATGGGGGGCGAAGCTGCGATAATGCAAGCCAACAAGGGAGATTTCGGATGCGTCTGATCGCATGTGCCATGATTGCTGTGACCTTTCTTGCCGCGTGCGAGAACCAGGGCCTGCGCCAGATCACGTCGCGGGGCGACGGGCCGGACGAGTTTATTGTGGTGCCTGCCAAGCCGCTGGAACAGCCCGAGAGCTTTGCGGCCTTGCCGCAACCGACGCCCGGCGGGTTCAACCGCACCGATCAGCGCCCGCTGGAAGACAGCGTGGCGGCGCTGGGGGGGCAGCGGTCGTCGCCCAACGCGGCCGTGCCCGGTTCGGACGGCGCGCTGGTCAATCATGCCAGCCGATTTGGCCGGGATGCCAGTATCCGTGCCACTTTGGCCGCGGCTGACGAAGAGTTTCGCCGTCGCCAGTCGCGCCTGACGCAGATCCGCATCGTGCGCGAGGATATCTACAATCAGGCGTATCGCCGTCAGGCGCTCGACCCGGTGCAGACCGCACGACAGTTTCAGCGGGCCGGGATACCGACCCCCTTGGCGCCACCGCGCAATGTACGCCGCGGGCGCCGCTAAGCGCCGCGCCGCTCACAAAACTGCCAGTTGTGCTTGATCCGCGGTGCGGTGGCCGTATGTCTTGCGTAATGAAAATTGCCCGAGGTTATCGTTCCATGTCCCGATTGCGTGCCGCACTTGCCGGTCTTGCCCTGACCGTATCACCGCTCGCCCTACAGGCAGCGGACGAGGCGGTGACCAGTTTCACGCTCGACAACGGGATGCAGGTTGTGGTGGTCGAGGATCACCGCGCACCGGTGTTGCAGCATATGATCTGGTACAAGGCAGGTTCGGCTGACGAGCCCGCTGGCGCGTCCGGCGTGGCGCATTTCCTTGAGCACCTGATGTTCAAGGCGACCGACACAATGGCCGAGGGCGAGTTTTCCGCGACCGTTGCGGCGAATGGCGGGCGCGACAACGCATTCACCAGCTACGATTACACGGCGTATTTCCAGCGCGTGGCGGCGGACCGGCTGGAGCTGATGATGCGCATGGAAGCCGACCGGATGCGCAACATCAACTTTACCGACGAAAACGTGCGCGCCGAACGCGGTGTGATCCTGGAAGAGCGCAGCCAGCGCACCGACAGCAATCCGCGTGCCTTGCTGTCCGAGCAGATGAATGCGGCGCAGTACATAAACCATCGCTACGGCATTCCGATTATCGGGTGGCGGCACGAGATGGAGGAGTTGAGCATGGAGGATCTGCGCGGCTTCTATGATGCGCATTACCACCCCAACAATGCGATCCTTGTCGTTTCGGGTGATGTGACCCCGGACGAGGTCCGTGCGCTGGCCGGGACGTATTATGGCGTCATTCCCGAAAACCCGGACGTTGCTGAACGCGACCGGGTTGAAGAGCCGCCGCAGAATGTCGAACGCCGCCTGGTGTTCCGCGACGCGCGGGTGGCGCAGGAATATGTCAGCCGGTCCTATCTGGCGCCCGAGCGTGACCCTGGCGATCAGGAAACCGCGGCAGCCCTGACCCTGCTGGCCGAGGTGCTGGGCGGCGGGCAGACGAGCTATATGACCGAGAAGTTGCAGTTCGAACAGCAGAAGGCCGTGTTCTCTGGCGCGTTCTATCGGGGCACGTCGCTCGATGACACGACCTTTGACGTCGTGATCGTGCCTGTGCCCGGTGTCAGCCTCGAAGAGGCCGAGGCTGCCATGGACGAGACGCTGGCGCAGTTTTTGCAGGACGGGGTGGACGCCGAACTGCTTGAGCGCATCAAGTATCAATACCGCGCCAGCCAGATCTATGCGCGGGACAATGTCGACGGTATCGCGCGGCGATATGGTGCCGCCCTGTCCGTGGGCCTGACTGTGGAAGATGTGCAGGCGTGGCCGGACATCCTGCAAGCCGTGACCGAAGAGGATATCATGGAGGCGGCGCGCATGGTTCTGGACCGCAACGCCTCTGTCACCGGCTGGCTGACCCGCCCGCTGACCGAGGAGGTGAACTGATGCTGCGCGTGATTGCCGCCCTGACCATTGCCCTTTTTGCCAGCCTGCCCGCCCGGGCCGAGGTGGAGATTACCGAAGTCACCAGCCCCGGCGGCATCACCGCCTGGCTGGTCGAGGAACCGTCGATCCCCTTCATGGCGCTTGAGTTGCGCTTTCGCGGGGGCGCGTCGCTGGATGCGCCCGGCAAGCGTGGGGCCATCAACCTGATGTCCGGCTTGCTCGAGGAAGGGGCCGCCGATCTGGATGCACGCGGGTTTGCCCGCGAGTTGGAAGCGCTTGCGGCGTCGTTTGACTATGATGTGAGCGACGATTCCCTGGCTGTGTCGGCCCGTTTTCTGACCGAAAACCGCGATGACGCCGTGGAGCTGTTGCGCATGTCCATCCTTGAGCCGACATTCGATCAGGTCGCCTTGGACCGCGTGCGCGGCCAGGTGCTGACCGGGTTGCGGTCGGACAGCACCGACCCGGACGAGATTGCGCGGGCGGCCTTTAACAAGATGGCTTACGGTGATCACCCCTATGCCACGAACTACCGCGGGACGATCGAGAGTGTCGAGGCGTTGACCCGCGAAGATATGCTGGATGCCCACGCGGCCGTTTTCGCCAAAGATCGCCTGTATGTGGGTGCTGTCGGTGACATCACGCCTGAGGAGTTGGGGCCGCTGCTGGATGAGCTTCTGGGCGCCTTGCCGGATGAAGGTGCGCCGCAACCGGGCCCGGCAGAGATCCTGATCGACGGTGGCACGACTGTCGTGCCCTTTGACACGCCCCAGTCCGTTGCCATTTTCGGCCAGGCGGGCATCGAGCAGGACGATCCGGATTTCTTTGCGGCCCGTGTGTTGAACCAGGTGATCGGTGCCGGTGGGTTTGAAAGCCGTCTGATGACAGAGGTGCGCGAAAAGCGCGGTCTGACCTACGGGGTCTATTCCTTCCTTGTGCCGATGGATCATGCTGCCACCCTTCAGGGGCAGGTCGCGTCATCCAATGAGACTGTTGCAGAGGCTGTTTCCGTCATTCGTGACGAGTGGGCCCGCGCCGCAGCCGAAGGCGTGACCGAAGAGGAACTGGAGGCGGCGAAGCGATATGTCACCGGCGCCTACCCGCTGCGCTTTGACGGAAACGCACAGATTGCGCGCATCATGGTGGGGATGCAGATGCTGGGCCTGCCCATCGACTACATCGCCACCCGCAACGCGAAGGTCGAGGCGGTGACCATGGACGATGTGCGTCGCGTGGCCGGTGAATTGCTGGATCCTGAGGGGCTGCACTTTGTCGTGGTGGGGCAGCCGGAAGGCTTGGAAAGCACTGTCGCCAATTGAGTGCGTGCGCACGCGTGATCTATTTTTTCTGACGAGGGGGCTGTCTGCCCCCTCGCGCTCCCCCGAAAGTATTTTTGGCCAGAAGAAGGGTTATTCGCCGTAGGGGACCCAGATGGTTTTCGTTTCGGTTGCGGCTTGCAGGAAGGCCTTGCCCTCGCCCTCCGCTCCCATCCAGTCGCGCGCCTTGCCGTGATTGACCCAGGTCCGTTTGAGGTTGCCTGCGGCCTCGCGTTCGATGCTGGCCGAGAAATCGCTGCCTGAGAAGGACCAGACCGCGTCCACGTTGAGGTGTTTCGCCATATGTGGTGCGAGGTCCTTGTGGTCGCCCGTGAGGATATTCACGACCCCGGCGGGCACGTCGGAGGTTTCGAGTATCTGGTAGAAATCCGTCGCGGCCAGTGGGAAGGGCTGCGAGGCCGCCAGGACCACCCGGTTGCCCATTGCGATGGCGGGCGCCATGACGGAGACGAGGCCCAGGAGCGGTGCCTCGTCAGGGCAGAGCCCGGCGATGATGCCTGTGGGTTCGTTCATGGCAAGTGCAACACCGCGGATGGGCACGCCCTTGACCGCGCCGTCGAATTTGTCGGCCCAGGCGGCATAGGTAAAGAGGCGCTGGAGTGTCGTCTCGACCTCTTTGTCGCCTGTGCGTCCGCCCTGGAGCGCGTCGAGGCGGTTTGCGAACTCGTCCGCCCGCGCTGCGAGGTTTTCGGCGATGTAGTAGAGGATCTGTGCCCGCAGGTGGCCAGTGGTCTTGGCCCATCCTGTCGCCGCCGCCGCGGCTTCGACCGCGTTGCGCACGTCCTTGCGGTTGGCGAGGCTGGTTTGGCCCAAAAGGGTGCCGCTCTTGCCATAGACATTGCGGGAATATCCGCTGTCGGGGCGGGCTTGTTTGCCGCCGATGTAAAGTTTTGCCGTACGGTCCAGCGGGTCGGTTGGTGTGTCGTCACCCGTGTAAGCGGGGATGGGTTTCAGCGCCTTGGCCGTCCCCTTGGGCCTCGTGTAGGCTTGCAGCCCTTCCCAGCCGCCTTCGCGACCGAACCCGCTTTCGCGCACCCCGCCGAACCCGGCTGCGGCATCGAATAGGTTCGTGGCGTTGACCCAGACGACCCCTGCCGCCAGCTTTGGTGCGACGTCGAGAGCAAGGTTCACGTTCTCGGTCCAGAGCGTCGCCGCCAGCCCGTAGCGGGTGTTGTTGGCAAGCTCGACCGCCTCTGCCGGGGTGCGGAAGGTGGTCGAGACGAGGACGGGGCCGAAGATTTCTTCCTGCATCAGCGGGTCGGCGGTGTTGAGGCCGGTGATGAGGGTCGGGGGGTAGTAGCAGCCTTGTGCGGGCAGAGCGGTTTGCGCCTGGTAGGTGTCGCCTGCCGTGTTGTCGCTGACCAGTTTGGTGATCGTGTCGAGTTGGACGGGATCGACCACTGCGCCGACGTCGATGGATTTGTCGAGCGGATCACCGATGCGCAGCTTGTCCATGCGCGCGCGCAGCTTGGCATAGAAGCTGTCGGCCACGGGTTCGTGGACAAGCAGCCGCGAGCCTGCACAGCAGACCTGCCCCTGGTTGAACCAGATGGCGTCGACCAGACCCTCGACCGCCGAGTCCAGATCGGCATCGTCGAAGACGATGTAAGGTGATTTGCCGCCCAGTTCGAGCGTCAGCGCCTTGCCCGTGCCCGCCGTCGCTTCGCGGATGCGACGACCCACGGCGGTGGAGCCGGTGAAGGCAATCTTGTCCACGTCCGCGTTCACGATCATTTCGCCCACGGCACCATCGCCTGTGACGATGTTCACGACGCCCTTGGGCACGCCTGCCTGACGACAGATGTCGGCAAACAGAAGGGCGGTGAGCGACGTGTATTCCGCGGGCTTCAGCACCACGGTGTTGCCCATGGCCAGCGCCGGGGCGATTTTCCATGCCAGCATCAGCAGCGGGAAGTTCCATGGGATGATCTGGCCGCACACACCCAATGCCTCACGGTCGGGCAGTTCGGCGTCCATGAGCTGCGCCATGCCGGCGTGGTAGTAGAAGTGGCGTTGGGCCAGCGGCACGTCGATGTCGCGGCTTTCGCGGATGGGCTTGCCGTTGTCGAGCGTTTCGAGCACGGCAAAGAGGCGGCTGTGCTTCTGCAGAAGCCGGGCAAGGGCATAGAGGACGCGGGCGCGGGCGTGGCCGCCGGATTTCGCCCATTTGGGCTGGGCGGCGCGGGCGGCTTTGACCGCCGCATCGACGTCTGCACGCGTTGCTTGGGACAAGGTGGCCAGCACCTCGCCCGTGGCGGGGTTCTTGCTGTCGAAGCCATCCGTGTGGTCGGTAAACTGCCCGTTGATGAAGTGGCCGAACCGTGCGCCCTGGTCGACGATCCAGGCCAGCGCATCTCCGGCAGCTTCGGGGCGGGGCCGTAGTCCATGGTTTCGAAGATCTCTTTGACGGTCATTGGCTTCGCCCTCTTGTTAACCATATTTTAATGTTTTTTATCAGTGAGTTACCCGTGGGTAACCTCAGCCGATGGCGTGGCGGTATCCGGCGGAATAGGCGCCGGTCAGGTGGTGTTCCAACTGACGTTCGATGTCACCCAAAAGCGACGACGCGCCAAAGCGGAACAGGTCCGGTTGCAGCCAGCGGTCCCCCAGTTCCTCTTTGATCAGCGACAGGTAGACCAGCGCATCCTTGGCCTTGGAAATCCCGCCTGCAGGCTTGTAACCGACCCTGTAGCCGGTGTGTTCAAAATAGTCGCGGATCGCGCGGATCATCACCAGCGTGACGGGCAGCGTGGCGTTGACGCTTTCCTTGCCCGTTGACGTTTTGATGAAATCCGCACCCGCCATCATGCAAACCAGCGACGCGCGGGCCACGTTGCGCAGGCTGCCCAGCTCGCCGGTGGCGAGGATCGCTTTGATATGCGCCTCGCCGCAGGCCTCGCGCTTTTCCGCCATCTCGTCATAGAGCGCTTGCCAGTCGCCGCTGAGCACGTGGCGACGCGAGATGACGATGTCGATCTCTTCGGCGCCTGCCGCGACGCTTTCGCGGATTTCCTGGATGCGCAGATGGAACGGGGACAGGCCCGCCGGAAAGCCGGTGGAGACGGCGGCGACGGGAATGCCGGTGCCCTCAAGGGCGGAGACGGCGGCGGGGATCATCTCGTGATACACGCAGACAGCCCCCGTCGTCAGGCCGGGCATGCCAAGTGCTTCGAGCATCTCGGCCCGGACCGGTTGACGCGCTTTGGCACAGAGCCGGTGGACTCGTCGTTCGGTGTCGTCGCCCGACAGCGTGGTCAGGTCGATACAGCTGATCGCCTTGAGCAGCCACGCCGCCTGGTGATCCTTCTTGATCGACCGGCGCCCCGGCAGGGTCGCACAGCGCCGTTCGATGGCGGAGGTGTTGGCCTGCACCCGCGCGACCCAATCCAGATCAAGCTTGGTGCCCGGATTGCGCGGTTCGGTGACCTGCGGCAATTGCGTTTTGGTCGTCGTGGCGGCGGTGGTCGTGGTCTGCATGTTCGGGATCCTCGCGGACAGAGACTAACCTTCGAAGTGGCATGCGCCGCACGGTTTGGCAACCGTCAGGGGGTGAAACGGGTCTGCACAAACCCTGCACGAATGCGCCGGATGATATGCACGTGCGCCTGCCAGATTGGTCGCTAAGCAGAGCAGAGAAAAGGGACAGAGCGATGCAGGCCAATGTGATACCGGGTGTGCCGGTCAAGATGCAGCAAGACGGGTGGTGGTTGGACGATCCCGTTGATCCTGTGGCGCAGCGCAATCGCGCGCGCAGGCGGGACGGCGGCAAGGCACTGCTTTTGCTCGCCCTGATCGCGTTGGGGGATGTTCTGGTCTGGGGTGTCGCACCGGGGATCAACGTGGCCGTGTTTGCGGGTGTCGTTCTGCTGGCGGGGCTGGGCCTGGCCTGGCCACGCTTGTCGGTCCGAACCCGATGTGCCGTTGCCGCGGGCGGTGTTCTCAGCCTGCTGCCGCTGGTCGAGTTGGTGCAGCCTTTGTCCGTCATCATCGCCCTGGCGGGGAGTTCGGTCTGCATGGCGGTCCTTGCGGGTGTGTCGCGGGCCGATGTCTTGCGCGGTGCTGCCCGCTTGTGGTGGGTCGCGCCGGTGCAAGGCCTGTCGGACGGTGCGCGCGCCGCGCGCCGCGTCGGTGACGTGAGCCTTGCCCGCTCTGATCTGCGCAGCGTGGCGCTGGCCTGGGCGGTCCCTGCGGGGGCGACATTGCTGTTCACGTGTCTCATCCTGGCGGCCAATCCGATTTTGGACAGGTGGGTTCAAGAGGTGCTGTCCCTTGACTGGTCCGGTCCCGGTTGGGGGCGTGTGTGGTTCTGGCTGTGCCTGTCGGCGCTGATCTGGCCCGCCCTTGTCACGTCCAAGATGCGGGAACGCTTGCGCGCCCGGAAGCCAGAGAAAATCACGGTGCGCCGTCCCGGCCTTGTCAATGCCGGGTCCGTGGCGCGGTCCCTTGTGGCCTTCAACATGCTTTTCGCGGTCCAGACAGGCATGGATATCCTGTTCCTGTATGGCGACGCTGCCCTGCCCGATGGCATCAGCCCGGCGACCTATGCCCATCGCGGGGCCTATCCGCTTTTGGTGACGGCCTTGCTGGCCGGTCTGTTTGCCGTCCTCGCGCAACCCTTTCTGGCCGGTCGGCCCGTGCTGCGCTGGTTGATGCTGCTGTGGCTGGCGCAAACCGTCGCTCTTGTGGTCGCGTCGCTGTGGCGGCTGGACCTTTATGTGGATGCCTTTGGCCTCACCCGGCTGCGCGTGGCCGCGTATATCTGGATGTGGCTTGTTGCGGTTGGGCTGGGTCTGGTGGTCTGGCAAATCTGGCGCAACAAATCGGCCAGCTGGATGATGCTGCGCAGCGGAGCGTTGGGCGCTGCCGTGCTGTATGCCTGCGCGTTTTACAGCTTTGACGCGCGGGTGGCGGCGCACAATCTGCAGACGCAGGAGCGCCCGGATTTCGCCCTGCTTTGCGGTCTGTCGGAGGATGCCATTCCTGCCCTCACGGCCACCCACGGGTCGAACTGGCGCGCGGTTTGCGTCCCCTACTACGATGCGCCGAAGCTGTTCGAGCCCGCGGGCTGGCGCGAATGGGGCTTTCGCAACTGGCGCACCCGCAATAGCCTGCACGCCATGACGATCGAGCCCGCCGTTCCATGACGCAGACGCACCTGCTGGTGATCGACGATGACCCGCATATCCGGTCTGTCCTGCGCGTCGCCCTTCAGCAGGTGGGCCATGCGGTGGACGAGGCGGGCGACGGCGCTGAGGGTTTGGCCAAGGCCCGCACGGGCCGCTATGACCTGATCGTTCTGGACATCGGATTGCCGGAAATGGATGGCCTCGCCCTGTGCCGCGCATTGCGGCAGAGTGACGACACGCCCGTCCTGTTCCTCACGGCGCGACAGGACGAGATTGACCGCGTTCTGGGGTTTGAGTTGGGGGGCGATGATTACGTGACCAAGCCGTTTTCCCCGCGCGAACTGGTGGCGCGGATCGGTGCAATCCTGAAGCGGGCGCGTCCTGTGGCGCGGCCCGGTTTGGCACGGGGTATTCTGCGCCTCGATCCCGCGCGGCATCTGTGCGAGGTGGCGGGGGTGCCGCTGACCCTGACCGCGCGCGAGATGGAGATTCTGGCCCATCTGATGGCGCGCCCCGATCACGTCGCGGCGCGGCCCGCGCTGGTTGATGCCGTCTATGGCGGGGGGCAGATCAATGATCGCACGCTGGACAGCCACCTGCGCAATCTGCGGGCCAAGCTGGCGGCGGCGGGCTGTGCGGACGCGATTGAGACGGTGCACGGTGTCGGCATTCGGATGGGGCCATGCGCGGGATAGTCAGGAAATGGCGCCCGCCGCTCGCCTTTGTACTGGGTGGGACGCTCGCTGCGGTGCTGGCATTGCCCCTTATCGGCATCGTGAACCTGCGCCTGTTTGGCAACGTGCTGGGATGGGGGGAGGTTGCGGCCTTGGTCATAGGCATTGCCGTGGTGGCGACAGCCGCTCTGGCCTTTCTGCTCTGGCGGCTGGTGCTGCGGCCGGTCTGGATGCTGGACCGGTACGCACAAGCGGTGCGGTCGGGCGCGCGGCCCCAGGCACCCGCGCATTTCGGCACGCCCGAATTCACCGGCCTTGCCGCCAGCGTCATGGGGATGAGCAACAGCCTGCAAAGCCGCGCGGACACGGTGCAGGCCTATGCCAACCACGTCACGCATGAGTTGAAATCGCCGCTGACGGCAATCCGCGGTGCTGCCGAACTGCTGGAAAGCGGTGTGAGTGCCGAAGATGCGAAGGCGTTGAGCGCGACAATCACCGGCGCGTCAGCCAGAATGCAGACCCTGTTGGATGATCTGACGCGCCATGCGCAAGCGGCCACGTCGTCCGGGCCGGGCCAATCGCGTCTGTCCGATGTGGCGGGCGCTATGAACGTGCCCTTGCAGGTGCGCGTGCGCGCCGACGGACCTCTGCGGCTGAGCGCCGATGATCTGCGGACGGTTCTGGTCCAACTTGCGGGGAATGCCGCCGCGCACGGGGCCACGGAACTGACGCTGACACTGGTCGACGGCACGCTTGAGGTCGCTGACAACGGCTCTGGCATCAGCGCGGGCAACCGTGACCGCATCTTTGATCCGTTTTTCACAACGCGACGGGAACAAGGTGGCACCGGCATGGGTTTGAGCATTGTGCGCAGTCTGGTGCAGGCGCGGGGCGGGCAGATCGAACTGGCTGAATCCGGCCCCGGTGCCCGATTTCTGATCACAATGGGCTGATCGCGGGGATATCTGCGAAAATGTTATTGCGAGTCATTCTCATTCCATTGACTTCTTGCGAATGGTTCTCATATTCAATCTCATGACACAGACAACCGCATTTGCCCCGTCTCGTCGCGCCGTTCTGGCTGGTCTTGGTGCTTTGGTCGCCGCACCTGCCTATGCTGCATCCTCTCCGCTCAACATTGTGTCCACCACGGGTATGATCGCCGATCTGGTGCGGTTCATCGGTGGTGACGCGGTGACGGTGAGGGGCCTCATGGGCGCTGGCGTGGACCCGCATGCCTACCGTCAGACGCGCAGCGACATTGTGGCGATGACCCGCGCCGATGCAGTCATGTGGCATGGCCTGTATCTTGAGGCGCAGATGGAGGATTTTCTGCTCGACCTTGGGCGCAAGCAACCGGTCCATGCCATTGCAGAAACCGTAAACCCAGACCTGTTGATCGCGCATGAGGATTACGAGGGCCGTTTTGATCCCCACATCTGGATGGATCCCGACCTGTGGGTGCAATGCGTGCCCGCTGTGATTGACGCGTTGGCTGACCTGCGCCCTGACGCGCGCGCGGGTTTCGAGGCAAATGGCGCCGGGTTCCAGGAAGAGGCGCAGGCCCTGTCTGTTTATGCGCGTGACCTGCTCACGAACGTCCCGGCTGAGCGTCGGGTGCTGCTGACCGCGCATGATGCCTTTGGCTATTTCGGCACGGCCTACGGGTTCGAGGTGATGGGTATTCAGGGCATTTCGACTGAAAGTGAGGCTGGATTGAACCGCATCCGCACGCTGGTCGATTTCCTTGTTGAGCGTCAATTGCCTGCTGTATTTGTCGAAACCTCGGTGTCCGACCGCAACATCCGCGCGCTTGTCGAAGGGGCGGCATCGCAAGGGCACGAGGTGCGCATTGGCGGGTCGCTCTTCAGCGACGCGATGGGCCCGGACGGCACCTATGAAGGAACATGGCTGGGTATGATTGACCACAACGTGACCACCATCGCGCGCGCGCTGGGCGTGGATGCGCCTGCGGGCGGGCGTCTTGGCAAGTTGAAGGCCGCGGCATGAACCTGGCGCTCGTCACCGACCGCGATACCGATCAGGCCGTGCGCGCGGCAAGCCCGCTGGCCGTGCGCGGCATGACCGTGTCCTACGGTCAGACGCCCGCGATCTTTTCGGTTGATATGACCCTGCGTGCGGGCGCAATGACCGCCATCGTCGGGCCGAATGGCGCGGGCAAGTCCACCTTGCTCAAGGCCGCGCTCGGGGTGATCACGCCGCTGGCGGGATCGGTGACTGTCTTTGGCGGTACGATGGCAGACATGCGCGCGCGGATCGCCTACGTGCCGCAGCGCGCCAGCGTGGACTGGGATTTCCCGGTGCGCGTGATCGACGTTGTGATGATGGGGATGTACCGGCAGCTTGGTCTGCTTGGCCGGGTCCGTGGAGCGCACAGGGCGCTGGCCCGTGACTGCCTTGACCGGGTCGGGATGGCGGATTTTGCCCATCGTCAGATCGGGCAATTGTCCGGTGGTCAGCAGCAGCGGGTGTTCCTCGCGCGGGCGTTGGCGCAAGAGGCCGATATCTACGTGCTGGACGAACCGTTTGCGGGTGTCGATGCCGCTACGGAAAAGGCGATTATCGCGGTTCTTCAAGGGCTTCGCGATGCGGGCAAGACGGTTTTGGCCGTGCATCACGACCTGGCAACCGTGCCGGATTACTTTGACGATGTCGTGCTGCTGAACACGCAGGTCGTCGCCGCCGGGCCGGTTGCACAGGCCTTTACCGAAGACAATCTGCAAGCCGCCTATGGCGGTCGTCTGACCACGGCACGGGCGGACCCGGAAAGCGTGGCGGGCTAGACGATGCTGGCCGATGCGCTGCTGTTGCAGCTGGGCTACAACGCGACGCTGGTTGCACTTGGTGCGGGCCTGCTGGGCATTGCGTCCGGTGTGGCGGGCACCTTCCTGTTTTTGCGCAAGCGCGCGCTGGTCAGTGACGCGATTTCCCATGCCACATTGCCGGGGGTTGGCCTTGCCTTTGTCGTCATGGTGGCGATGGGAGGTGAGGGGCGTTCGCTGTTTGGTTTGCTGCTGGGCGCGGGTGTGTCTGCTGCGCTTGGCCTGCTATGCGTGCAGTGGCTGTCACGCCGGACCCGGCTGGGCGAAGACGCGGCCATAGGCGCTGTTTTATCGGTGTTTTTCGGGTTCGGCGTCGTCATGCTGACCGTGATCCAGACCATGAATGCGGGCCGTCAGGCGGGGTTGGAGGGGTTCCTTTTGGGATCGACCGCCGGGATGCTGAGGGGCGATGCGATCCTGCTGGCCGTCTCGGCTGCGGCCGTCCTGGCACTTGTGATGATCTTGCGGCGTCCGCTGGCGCTGGCGGCGTTTGACCCCGGTTATGCCGAGGCGACGGGTTGGTCGTTGCCGCGCATAGATCTGGCGATGATGGGGATCGTGTTGGTGGTCACGGTTGTAGGGCTGAAGGTCGTCGGGCTGATCCTGATCGTGGCGCTGCTGATCATCCCGGCGGTGACGGCGCGGTTCTGGACAGAGCGGGCGGATCATGTGGTGATCATTGCCGGCGGTGTGGGCGGGCTGTCGGGCTATGTCGGCGCGGCTGTGTCAGCCACGGCGCCCGCACTGCCCACGGGGCCGATTGTCGTGTTGGTGGGCTTTGGCATCTTTCTGTTTTCTTTGCTCTTTTCACCCCGACGGGGGGTCCTGGCATCGGTGCTGACGCATCTGCGGTATCAGCGCCGGGTGCATGTGCGGCAAGGGCTGCTGGCGCTGGCGCAGGGGCAACCCATTTACGAGGCGCTGACGCGGCGCCTGTTGGCCCGGTCGGGGCTTATCCTGCCGGACGGAGTGCCCACGTCTGAGGGGCAGGCGGCGGCCTCGAAGGCGCTGCTGGACGAGACGCGGTGGGCGATTGTGCGGGGGGATCAGGCCTATGCGCTGGCGGCGACACGGTATGACGGTTTGACCCCGATTGAGACTGTTTTGACCCGGGATCAACTGCTTGAAGTTGATGGGAAAATTACCGCTCCGAGAGGGCTTGTGTGATGGGGGCGGAGTTTGTCGCGCTGTCCTTCCCCCCCATTTTGATCGGGGTGCTGGTGGCGGTCGCGTGCGCGTTGCCGGGGAACTTTTTGCTGCTCCGGGGGCAGGCGCTGATCGGGGATGCGATCAGCCATGTGGTGCTGCCGGGCATCGTTGTGGCCTTTCTGCTGACGGGGCTTGTCGCGACGGGGCCCATGCTGCTGGGCGCGGCGGGTGCGGCGGTGATTGCCGTGGTCGCGATTGAGGCTGTGCGGCGACTGGGGCGCATTGAATCCGGGGCGGCGATGGGGGTCATTTTTACCGCCATGTTTGCCGGGGGCGTGCTGCTGTTGGAGCAGTCGGATACGTCGAACGTGCATCTGGATGTGGAGCATGCGCTGTATGGAAATCTGGAGAGTCTGATCTGGTTGGATGCGGTCGGCTGGGCGTCCCTTTTCGATCCTGTTGCGCTGGCTGGATTGCCGGTGGAGCTGCCGCGGATGGCGCTGGCACTGGTTGTTATCGCTTTGTTTTTATGTCTGTTTTGGCGCCCCTTGGCGCTGTCCACATTTGACGAGGGGTTCGCACGCGGCCTGGGCATTCGCACCGGGGCGCTGGGTCTGGCGCTGGTCATCATGTCGGCGATTGCCGCTGTTGCCGCCTTTGATGCGGTGGGGTCGATCATCGTGATTGCGATGTTCATCTGCCCGCCTGCGGCAGCGCGGATGATGACCAACCGGCTGGGCCATCAGGTGGCGTGGTCGGTGCTGTTTGCGGCACTGGCGGCGGTGCTGGGATATGTGCTGGCAGGCTATGGACCGTTGTGGATCGGGGCGTCTGCGTCGGTCAGTGCGGCGGGGATGATCGCGACGGTGTCGGGGATCATTTTGGCCCTCGCCGCGGTGGCGGGACCCCACCGTACGCGCAACGGTTAACGGGCTGGTCTGCCGCAACGTCACTGATCCCCGCGTTAACCCCTTGTTTTACTGGCTTTGGGCCGATGCACACCCCGTACACGATCTGTGCACACCCTGTGCACCGCGCGGCACACGATTTGGCGGAAACGCAGTGGTTAACGGACCGTCCGGTGCCAAAGGTGAGTGAGAAGTTAACGCGCGGGCTCATCCGCCGTTTTAGCTGTTTTCGCGGCTGAGGGCTGTGAGGTCGACGGTTTCGAAACGGACGTAGCCGCCCGGGGCGGGTTGGATCTTTTTCGCGTCCCAACAGGCTTTGGCCTGTTCCAAGGTGAGGTCCGGGTGCGCATCGCGGGCGTCGCGCAGGTATTGCAGGTAGTTGTTGCAGGTCGCGATCTCGCGCCGGAAGGTCGGGTCGTCCTTGCGCGCCTCGAGCATGTGCCATGCCTGTTCGGCGTCGGCCAGCGTGGCGCCCGTATTGCTGCGCATCCAGTCCATGAAGTCGCCGTGGCAGGAGAATTTGGGGCCGATACGTGATTTGAAGTACCCCCGGACATTCGGGCCGAAGGACACGGTGTCGGTGATAACCGTGTCGGGGGTCAGGTCGGCCTTGGCCCAGTTGAACGTGCTGGTGCCGCTGCGTTTCGGCGCCTTGGGGAGCGGCGCGCCAGACAGGGCCGCGGCCACACGATCCCGTAGGGTCGCCTTGGTGCCCGTCGCGGGGATGTCGAGAGCCTCGCAGAACGCCTTGAGCGCGTCGACCGGCCAGTACCAGCGGTCGAACTCCGTGGCGGTCATGGTCGGGTCAACGGGTGGGCGTATTTGTGTCATTCCGGGCAGGTAAGTCCGGGGCGTACGGCGTCAACTGCCGCGATAGGTCGAGTAGCCGTAGGGCGACAGGAGCAGGGGCACGTGGTAATGTGCCTCGGCATCCGTGATGCCGAAGCGGATCGGGATCTGGTCGAGGAATTTGACCGCGTCCCCGTTGAGCCCGTGCTGGTCGATGTAATCGCCGCAGAAGAAGATCAGCTCGTATTGGCCTTGTTTCATCTTGCCCTGGGGCAGGATCGGGCTGTCGGTGCGGCCATCGGCGTTGGTTTCGGCCTCGGCGATTTTTTTGTGGCTGTTGCCGCTGACCCGGTAGAGCGCGATCCTGATCCCCGGTGCGGGCACCCCGCGTGCGGTGTCGAGGACATGGGTGGTGAGGTATCCGGCTGCCATTGCATATCGCCTTGTTTGGTCGCAGATTGTCGGCATCTCACCTTGATTGTCTGGGGAAGTCCATGGCCGAGTTGCCACCGCGGTATCCGCGCGATTTTCATGGCCATGGGGCCTGTCGGCCCGATGCGGCCTGGCCCGGTGGGGCGCGTATCGCCCTGTCCTTCGTGTTGAATTATGAAGAGGGGGGTGAGAATTGCCTGCTGCATGGCGATGCAGCGTCAGAGGCGTTTCTGTCCGAGATTGTCGGGGCAGCACCCTGGCCCGGCCAGCGGCATTGGAACATGGAAAGCATCTACGACTATGGGGCGCGTGCCGGGTTCTGGCGGTTGCACCGGTTGTTTACCGAGGCGCATGTCCCGGTTACGGTTTACGGCGTGGCAACGGCCCTCGCCCGGTCGCCTGCGCAGGTTGAGGCAATGCAGGGCGCCGGGTGGGAGATCGCGTCCCACGGTTTGAAATGGATTGATTACAAGGACCATGCGGCGGCGGATGAGGCGGCCGATATGGATGCGGCCATCGCCCTGCACCGGGAGGTGACGGGGGAGGCGCCGCGTGGGTGGTATACGGGGCGGTGTTCCGTGAACACCGTGCGGCTTGCGTCCGAGCGGGGGATGGACTGGATCAGCGACACCTATGATGACGACCTGCCCTATTGGGCGCGCATCGGGGACCGGGACCAGTTGATCATCCCCTATACCCTTGATTGCAACGACATGCGCTTTGCCACGCCGCAGGGGTTCAATGCGGGCGACCAGTTCTTTGCACATCTGCGTGACACGTTCGATGCGCTTTATGCCGAGGGGGCGGCGGGACGCCCTGCGATGATGTCGGTGGGCCTGCACTGTCGGTTGATCGGACGGCCCGGTCGGGTGCAGGCGTTGAAGCGGTTTGTGGAATATGTGCAGGGGTTCGAGGGCGTTTGGTGCGCGCGGCGGCAGGATATTGCGGCGCATTGGGCCGCGGCCCATCCGCCGGTGGCGGCGCGCGGCTGGCATGTGCTGGGCCGTGAGGCGTTTGTGGAGCGGTTTGGCGGTGTGTTCGAGCATTCGCCGTGGATTGCGGAAGGGGCGTGGGCGCTGGAGTTGGGGCCTGCGCATGATACGGCTTTGGGCCTGCATAGCGCCTTGTGTCGGGTGTTTCGCGCGGCCTCCGAAGAGGCGCGGCTGGGTGTCTTGAGGGCGCACCCGGATCTGGCGGGCAAGCTGGCGGCGGCCAGGCGGTTGACGGTGGAGAGTACGGAAGAGCAGGCGAGCGCGGGATTGGACGCGCTGACCGATGACGAGCGGGCGGCGTTCGAGCGGTTGAATGCGGACTATACGGCCAAGCACGGATTTCCGTTCATCATCGCGGTGAAGGATCACGACAAGGCGGGCATCCTGCGCGCGTTCGAGCGGCGCGTCGGCCATGACAGCGCGACCGAGATGGCAGAGGCGTGCCGTCAGGTGGAACGTATCGCGCGGTTGCGGCTGGAGGCGATGGAATGAGTTACGCCTTTCCCCCCGGCGGGTTGCCCAGCCAGAACGAGCATCCCGAAAGCACGGCGGTGTTCACCGAAAGCTATGCCGTCATTCCTGCGTCTGTGCAGCGGGATATCGTGACCTCGTTCCTGCCCGGCTGGGACGGGACGCGGGCGTGGATATTGGCCCGGCCCATGAGCGGGTTTGCGGAAACCTTTGCGCAATATGCCATCGAGTTGACCCCCGAGGGGGGCAGCAACGATCCGGAGCCGGATGTGGATGCGCAGGCAGTGCTGTTTGTCGCCCATGGCACGGCGCATCTGACTTTGGGCGCTGATCTGCACGAGCTGCGCGCGGGCAGCTTTGCCTATATCCCGCCGGGCGCGCGGTGGACGTTGTGGAACCGGTCGGAGGCGCCCTGCGGTGTGCACTGGGTGCGCAAGAAGTTCGTGCCGGGGCTGGGCCTGAGCCTGCCGGATGCGGTGGTGACGCACGAACTGGATGTGCCTGCCGCGCCGATGCCGGATTGCGGCAACCTGTGGGCGACGCAGCGGTTTCTGGACCCGCTGGACCTGCGCTATGACTGCCATGTGAACATCGTGAATTTTCAGCCCGGCGGGCGCATCCCCTTTGCCGAGACGCATGTGATGGAACACGGGCTTTATGTGCTGGAGGGGACGGCGGAGTATCTGCTGAACCGCGATTGGGTGAGCGTGGGGCCGGGCGATTTCATGTGGTTGCGCGCCTTCTGCCCGCAGGCCTGTATCGCGACGGGGGACGGGCCGTTTCGCTATCTGCTTTACAAGGATGTGAACCGGCATGTCCCGCTTTGAGATCACAGCGCAGCCGCTGACGGCGGAGGCGTTTGCGCCGTTCGGCGATGTGCTGGACTGCGCGGGCGCGCCGGACAAGATGATCAATGCGGGGCTATGCGGGCGCTATCACGACCGGGCGCGGCTGGACTTTGGTGACGGGCGTGCGGGCGTCAGTCTGTTCAAGGCCGAGCCGCGCAGCCTGCCCTACACGCTGGATCTGCTGGAGCGGCATCCGGACGGGTCGCAATGCTTTGTGCCGATGTCGGAGCATGGGTTTCTGGTGACGGTGGCACCTGATGACGGTGGCACGCCGGGCCAGCCCCTTGCCTTTGTGTCGGCACCGGGCCAGGCGATCAACCTGCACCGGGGGACATGGCATGGGGTGCTGACGCCGCTGCATGATCCCGGCCTGTTTGCAGTGATTGACCGCATCGGTGATGGCGCGAATCTTGAAGAGGTGCGACTTGATCCGGTTTGGACGGTGCGCGCGTAACGTTTTACCGCGCGACGTGTGGCGCACCGGCCCTTCGGGGAGGATTTTCTTGAACCAGAGAAGACAGGGCCCCGGTTAGGTGGGGTTGCGTTCTGCCCAGCCGGCGAAGACCTTTTCAAGTGCCACCACCACGTAGTAGAGCACGATGCCCATCAGTGCCAAGGCGATCAGGACGGCGAACATCAGCGGGTAATCCGCGCTGATCTTGCCGCTGTCGAAGAGATGGCCGAGGCCGCGGCCGTGGGGTTCGACGATTTCCATCAGGTTGGTGCCGATGAAGGCGAGGGTGACGGCGACCTTCAGGGCGCCGAAGAACTCGGGCAGGGTTTTGGGCAGGGCGATTTTCCAGAAGATGGTGAATTTCGACGCGCCGAGGGAGGCGAGGATGTCGCGGTACTCGGGCTCCAGCGTGGACAGGCCGATGGAGACGGAGACCGCGATGGGAAAGAAGGAGATCAGGAAGGCGATCAGGATCGTGTTCATGTCGTGCTGGCCCACGAACATCAGCGCGATGATGGGCACCACGGTTGCCTTGGGGATGGCGTTGAAGCCCACCAGCAGGGGGTAGAGCGCATCGCGCATGGTGCGCGAAAGGCCCATGATCATGCCGAGGAAGGTGCCGAAGACGACGGACAGCAGCAAACCCACGACGGTGCGCCACAGGGTGTCCCAGCCGTATTCAAAGAAGAGCCCACGGAATTTCCAGAAGGCGGGCCAGATGTCGCTGGGCGAGGCCATCTTGTAATTGGGCCAGCCGTTGACCCAGACGAGCCATTCCCAGAAGAGGCCGAACAGGATGAGTGCGGCGAGGGGGACGGTGATCTGGCGCAGGGTCATGCGGCGTCCCGCCCTTGGGCGATGCGGATTTGCTGGCGCAGGGTGTTGAGCGCGTCGGCGGATTCGGCGGTGTAGAGCATTTCGATGTCGCGTTCGCCGCGCAGGTGCACGTCCATGACGTATTGAGTGCGCGCAGGGCGGCCCGACAGGACGATGACCTGGTCGGCGAGGAAGATGCTCTCGCGCAGGTCGTGGGTGATCAGGACACCGGTGAACGGCTCCTCTGCCTTGACCTTGTGCATGGTCTGCCAGAGGTCTTCGCGGGTGAAGGCGTCGAGCGCACCAAAGGGTTCGTCGAGGATCAGAACTTCGGGCTTGTGTACGATGGACCGGCAGAGCGAGGCGCGTTGGCGCATGCCGCCAGACAGTTCCGAGGGGCGTTTGTCTTCGAACCCGTCGAGGCCCACGAGGTTCAGAAGGTGGCGCGCGCGGTCTTCGCTCGCCTTGCGGCTCATCCCGGTTTTGACGATTTCGAGGGGGAGCATGACGTTTTGCAGGATGGTCCGCCATTCCAGCAGGACGGGGTTCTGGAAGGCCATGCCGACGGTGGATTTGGGGCCGGTGACCTTTTGGCCGTGCAGCCAGACCTCGCCCTCATCCGGTTTCATCAGGCCCGCGACGAGGCGTGTGAGGGTGGATTTGCCGCAGCCGGAGGGGCCGACGACGGCGGCGAACCCGCCTTCGGGCACGGAGAGTTCCAGCCCGTCGAGCACGGGCAGCGGGCCGGAGGGGGTCTTGTAGGCGTGGCGCACGCCCTTGATGTCGATGAGATTGCTCATCCCAGCGTTCCGGCATCAATATCAGTTTTGTTTATTTGCTCCGTACTCGATCTAGCAATATCATTTTTTCGGCCTTCTCCTCCGCTTTTTTTTTCCACGCCGGATATGCAAGAAACGGCGCGATCAAAAATCCAACAATTAAAAAATTGAGAACAAGTACGATTAACGCTCGGGCGTAGAAAGCATGCACCGCAAAGTAGATTGGACCAAAAAGAAATGCCCACAACCATGACAAACCTGTGCTTTCGTTTAATTGTTCTGCTAGCAATTCTATCTCAGCATTGTCTGCTGCAACTCTATCAGCCAGTCTATTTTCTTCCAATTTCACTCACCGCACATTTGACTTTCTAACGTGGACTATTGCCGGGAATGTTCCTTAAGAACAACCCCGGCTAGTGACGCTATTGCAGTTTCCGCGCATCTGCGGCGGGCAGGTATGCGTCGGTGAAGTAGAGGCTGGCGTCGGGCGCGTTCTGGAACGCGTAGGTTTCGGCCAGTTGCTCTAGCGCCGTTGCCATGCGGTCGGCATCCACTGCGCCCATGCCGTTTGCTTCCACCGCATCCGTCAGCACATTCGCGTCGATGGCCAATTGCAGGCGACGCTGTTCAAGGGCGGCGTCGGCGGCCGGGTTGCGGTCGATCAGGCTGGCGATGGCGGCCTCGGGGTCGGCGATGGCGTCTTTCCACCCTGCCGCGATGGCGGTGAGGAAGCCGGTCACGATTTCGGGGTTTGCGCTCGCGAAGTCGGTGTTGACGATGATGGCGTTGCCATAAAGCTCAAGCCCATAGTCGGCCATGAGGATGGTCGAGATGTCCTCCTCCGGCACGCCCAGACGCACGAGGTTGAGGAAGGACGAAAAGCTGAAACCGGTGACGGCGGCCACGTTGCCTTCGGCCAACATCGGCTCGCGCGTGGGGAAGCCCACGGGTTCGACGGTGATCTTGTCCATGTCGAGGCTGTTGGCGGTGGCGAAGGCCGGGAATTGGGCCCATGCGCCATCTGGGGGCGGGGCGCCCAGAACGCGCCCTTCGAGGTCCTTGGGCTCGGACACGCCCAGTGATTTGCGGCCCACCACGGCGAAGGGCGGTTTGTCATAGACCATCATGACGGCCGTGACCGGCGCGCCGGGGTTCTGGTCGAGGAATTTCACGAGGCTGTTGATGTCGGCAAAGCCCATGGGGAACGCGCCCGAGGCGACCTTTGGGATCGCGTCGAGCGAGCCCTGGCCGGCGGAGATTTCCACGTTCAGATCGGCGGCCCCGAAATGGCCGTTGTCGATGGCGGCGAAATAGGGGGCGGCGGGCCCTTCGAATTTCCAGTCGAGGGCAAAGGGCACGTCGGTTTCGGCCATGGCGGCGCCCGCGAGTGCGGCGGTCGCGGCAAAGGCGGCGAGGGTACGTTTGAGCATTGGTTTCTCCCAGGTGGTGACTGCGCGACGTTAGGGGGTGCTGTTCCGGGACGGAACGGGCGGCCCCCCGCCGCGTCGTTTTCTTTGCGCCCGGACTGTGCGGTGTGATGAAAAAATGTGCAAACGCTTTTGATGTGCATTGTGCGGGCGCGCGGTTCATGCCCTTGTGGTGGGGAACCCGGATGGAGGCCCGAGATGAAAGACGACAATTTCCTGCGCGCCAACAACGCCCGCCACATGTGGCACCCGATGGGCCACCCGGGCGAGGCGATGGCCCATGCGCCGACCATCATCACGGGCGCCGAGGGGTCCGTGATCGAGGATATTGACGGGCACAAGACCGTCGATGCCGTGGGGGGCCTGTGGTGTGTGAACCTTGGGTATTCCAACACTGCGGTGAAGGATGCGATTGCGAAGCAGTTATACGATCTGCCGTATTATTCCGCGTTCTTTGGGACGTCGAACCCGACGGCGATCGAGGCGTCCTATGCCGTGCGCGAGTTCTTTGCCGCGGATGGCATGGCGCGGGTGTTCTTTACCTCGGGCGGGTCGGATTCGGTTGAGACCTGTTTGCGTCTGGCCCGGCAGTACCACCGCATCAAGGGAGAGCCGGGGCGGACCAAGTTCCTGTCGTTGAAGAAAGGGTATCATGGGACGCATTTTGGTGGGGCGTCGGTGAACGGGAACAACCGGTTCCGCGTCGCCTATGAGCCGCTGATGCCCGGCTGTTTTCATCTGCCGTCGCCCTATCCCTATCGCAACCCGTTTCACGAGACCGATCCGGCGGTGCTGGCGCAGCACATTGCCGCCGCGATGGAGGATGAGATCCAGTTTCAGGGGCCCGGCAGCATTGCCGCCTTTATCATGGAGCCCATTCAGGGCGCGGGCGGCGTGATTGTCCCGCACGAGACGTTCATGCCGCTGATGCGCGAGATTTGTGAACGGCATGGGATTTTGATGATTGCCGATGAGGTGATCACCGGGTTTGGACGCACCGGCGATTGGTCCGGCTCGCGCCATTGGGGCGTGCAGCCCGACATGATGGCGTGCGCGAAGGGGATCACGTCGGGCTATTTCCCGGTCGGTGCTGCGCTGATGAGCGAGGCCGTGGCGGAGGTGTTTGAGCAGGCCGATGCCGATGGGGCAATCTTCCATGGCTATACCTATTCCGCGCATCCCGTGGGGGCGGCGGCGGTGGCGGCCTGTCTGGAGGAGACGCTGCGCCTGGACACCAAGGCCAATGCCGGGCCGCGTGGTGCGCAGCTGTATGAGGGATGCGTTGCGCTGATGGAAAAGCACGACATCGTGGGCGATGTGCGGGGTGGCCATGGGTTGATGACGGGGGTCGAGCTGGTCAGCGACCGTGCGGCCAAGACACCGCTGGATGCCGAGGCGGCCAAGCGGATCCACAAGGCCACTTACGAAGCCGGTGCGATGGTGCGGATCGGCGGCAACAACATCATGATGTCGCCGCCGCTGGTCATCACGGAGGATGAGATCGCGCAGGTTTTGAGCGCCCTGGACGCCGGTTTGTCAGCTGTTTGATCATCCCAGGCTCTGGCTGTTTCCGTTGAGAAAGGTGCAGCAGATCAGTTGCTGGTCTGTTCCGGCCCAATCGGTCGATTGAACGCAATGGCCGCCGTGACAGGGTTGAAATACTCCGTCATCTCGACAATTTGACCGTCCTCGAAGTCAAGCCGCCAGACATATAGATTGCTGTAGGGGCGACCGTCGGCGAGAATCATGTCCCCCCGATTTTCGACAAAGACGGTTTCTCCATCACCAGACACCGTGACCTTGGCGTCGATGAAGGACACGGTTGGGATGAATTGGCTCGCCCCTTCAAAATAGGCGATGACCTCGGCCTTGCCGCTGTAGATCCGGAAGGCGTCGGGCGTTGTCGCGCCGCTTGCCGCGTATGGCAAGGTGTTTACAACGTCATCGGCCATCAGGGCCGCAACGGCGTCGAGATCGCCTTGCTCCAGTGCTTGGAAAAACGCCGTCGTGGTTTCGATCGTTGTGTCGGTGTCTGCCAGGGCCATGCCTGTCGTCGCGCCAAGCAACGCGATGGCGGGGATGAAGTTGCGCATCAGAATTCCCTTTCATTGATCCGTATGGGGTTGGTCCTGTGCTCGATGTTGGGTGACTTTGTGCATTATCCAGACTATTGAATGATAAGTTTGATAGAAAAGGGTTATCAATGCCCGCACTGGATCTGGCCGATTATCGTGCCATCGTCGCGATTTTCACGCACCGGCATTTTGGCCGGGCGGCAGAGCACCTGGGTGTCAGCCAACCGTCACTGACGTCCCGGTTGAAACGGATGGAAGCCCGGATGGGCGCGCGTTTCTTTGAACGGGATCGCAAGGGCGTAGAGCCGACGGCCGTCGGTCTCGCGCTGTTTGATTCCGCGCAAGACGTGCTTTTGTCGGCTGAAACGGCGGAGCGCGCCGCGCGCGATGCGGCCGAAGGGCGGGGCCACATCATCAGGGTGGGATTTACGCAGATTTCTGCCCAGACCGTGCTTGTTGATGCGCTGTCCGCATTTCGTATGCGTCATCCGAAACTGCGCTTGCGATTGACCGAAGCCTCAAGCGCCCAGCTGGAACGCGGTTTGGAGGCACGCGCCATGGATATCGCGTTTCTGCATCCGCCAACCCATGTCACGGGCCTGAGGCAAAAGATCATTCACGAGACGTCGGGCGTGCGTTTGCAGCTTTGCCCCGAAGGCGCGAACGCGTCGGTTATCGGTTATCCGAATGCGGACGCGCCGGTCCTGATGACTGCGTTGGCGGAAGAGCTGGACGATGTGGCCGCTTCGGAAAACTTCACGAGTGTGGCGGATACGGTCCTTGGTGCGATTGTCTTGTCACGCGCAGGATACGGGCAAGCCGTCACGCCGCAGGACTACCAACATCCTTTGGTCGCTGACGCGCCCCGGAGGACCGAAGCGCCGGTCGACTTGATATTGCAGACCGCAGTGGCCGTTCGGACGACGGACCGAAGACCCGTGATGACCGAACTCTTCGGTCTTGCCACGCAGGCTGCGCGCGCAACCTGAGCCTGACATGGGCGTGCCCGTTGTGACGGAAAGCACGGTCCGCATTGAGCGAAAGTGACCCTCAATTCTGTCCCTTGGACCGCCAAGCCCATGTATCGGCATCCCTGAACCCTGGGCAACACTCTGTGACAAAACGCGCATGTGCACCCTGTCGCACCCCTGCTGACCTGCGGCGGGCGCTCTCTATATGCCACTCAAATCATATCGTGTAACCGTTTTTGGGCGGAGGTCTTTATGGACACCCTCATGCTGTCCCGCATTCAATTCGGGGCGAATATCTCGTTTCACATTCTGTTCCCGACGATCACCATCGCCTTGGGCTGGGTCCTGCTGTTTTTCAAGCTGCGCTACAACGCGACCGGCAATGTGCGCTGGATGGAAGCCTATCGCTTCTGGGTGAAGGTGTTTGCGCTGTCCTTTGCCATGGGTGTCGTGTCGGGCATCACCATGTCGTTCCAGTTCGGGACCAACTGGCCCGGTTTCATGGAGACGGTGGGTAATATCGCGGGCCCGCTTCTGGCCTATGAGGTGATGACGGCCTTCTTTCTTGAGGCTGTGTTCCTGGGCATCATGCTGTTCGGTTTTTCCCGCGTGCCGGGGTGGTTGCATACTTTGGCAACGTTCCTTGTGGCATTCGGCACGAGCATGTCGGCGTTCTGGATTATCGTGCTGAACAGCTGGATGCACACGCCGCAGGGGTTCGAGATGCGCGAAGGCGTGGCCTTTGCCACCAACTGGTTCGAGATCATCTTTAACCCGTCGATGCCTTACCGCTTTACCCATATGATGCTGGCATCCGGCCTGACCGTCGCGTTCCTGCTGGCCGGTCTGAGCGCGTTCCGCTGGCTTTTGGGGGACCGCAGCAATGGTGTGCGCGTGACCCTGAAGACCGGTGTTTACATGGGTGCGCTGCTGATCCCGGTGCAGATTTTCATGGGTGACATGCACGGGCTGAACACGCTGGAGTACCAGCCGCAGAAGGTTGCCGCGATGGAGGGCAACTGGGAGACGCAGTCGAACGTGCCCCTCTTGCTGTTCGCCATTCCCGACGAAGAGGCGCGCGAGAACCGGATGGAGGTGGGTATTCCCAACATGGCCTCCATCATCCTCAAGCATAAAGCTGATGGTGTCGTGCCCGGTCTGAATGATTTTGTGGCCGAGGACGGTACAGTCATGCACCCGCCCGTGGCGCCCGTGTTCTGGTCGTTCCGGATCATGGTGGGCACAGGGTTTGCCATGCTGTTCCTAAGCTGGGCGGCGGCGTTCCTCATGCTGCGGAAAAAGCGGGGGCCCGAAGGCATACCGACCTTCATGTATTACGCGATGGTGCCGATGGCCTTTTCGGGCTGGGTGGCCACGCTGGCGGGTTGGTACACCACCGAGATTGGCCGCCAGCCCTGGCTGGTGCAGGGTGTGCTGACCACCGAGATGGCCGTGGCCGATGTGCCGGCGCCCTTTGTCGGGACGACCTTGGCTGCGTATCTGTCGATCTATGCCCTCCTGTTGGCCGCTTATGTGGGGGTTCTGTTCTTTCTTGCGCGCAAGGGTGTGGATGGTGACGTGCCGCGCCCGCGCACCCCATTGTCGGGGCAAGCCATCGCGCGCGAAATCCCTGCGGAGTGACATGAATGAACCTGTTTGGCGATCCGGCCATTTGGCTGCCCTTCACCTTCGCGGCGCTGATGGGCGTGTCGATCCTGGTCTATGTTGTCCTTGATGGATTTGACCTGGGCGTGGGGGTCCTGTTCCCCTTCGCCACGGACGATGAGAAGGACATGATGGTTGCCTCCATCGGGCCGTTCTGGGACGCGAACGAGACGTGGCTGGTGCTGGCCATTGGCCTGTTGCTGGTCGCCTTCCCAACGGCTCATGGCACGATCCTGACGGCACTGTACCTACCCGTGGCGATCATGCTGATCGGTCTGATCCTGCGCGGTGTCGCGTTCGAGTTTCGGGTCAAGGCGCCGACACCGCACAAGGCCACGTGGAACTGGCTGTTCTTTGCCGGCTCGCTCATGACGTCGCTGGCGCAGGGCTTTATGCTGGGCAAATACGTGATGGGGCTGGAAAGCACATGGGGCACCTGGGCCTTTGCCTCGATCACGGCGGTTTTCCTGACCGTCGCCTATTCGATGATCGGGGCCTGCTGGCTGATCCTGAAGACAGAGACGCAGCTGCAAGCCAAGGCTGTCACATGGGCGAAGGGGGGCATTTGGGGGCTGGTCCTTGGTCTGGGCGCCGTGTCGCTCGCCACCCCGTTGGTGAGCCCGCGTATCTTCGACAAGTGGTTTACGATGCCTGAGATCTTCTACCTCGCGCCTCTGCCCATATTGTCCGCCGTGATGGTCCTGTTTCTGTGGCGGTCGCTGCAGCGCTTGCCGAACCCGACTGATGCAGGCGCGCGCGCGCCGTTTTCTTACGCCATTGCGCTTTACATCCTGGCCTTTGGCGGTCTGGCCTATTCCTTCTACCCCTATGTGGTGCCGGAGCAGTTGACGATCTACGAGGCGGCAAGTGCGCCCGAAAGCCTGATGATCATCCTGGTCGGGGCCATATTTGTCATCCCGATGATCGGGGGGTACACGGCGCTGGCCTATTGGGTGTTCAAGGGCAAGGCGGCAGAACTGCGCTATGACTAGGTCTTCTTCTGACTGAAAATACCACGGGGGTGAGCGCGCCAGCGCGAGGGGGCTGGCCTCCTTCATCCCCGCTTCCCCTTGGCGCGCAGGCTGCTATTCTGCACCGCAGAACGCAAGGGATCCGACCTCATGTATGACTTCGCCGCCATGGGTGCGTGGCTGGAATTCGCGGTGCGCTGGCTGCACGTGATCACGGCCATCGCGTGGATCGGGTCGTCGTTCTACTTCATCGCGCTGGATCTGGGCCTGCACCGCGACCGCGACCTGAAAAGCGGTGCAGACGGTGAGGAATGGCAGGTCCATGGCGGTGGCTTCTACCATATCCAGAAGTATCTGGTGGCGCCTGCAGGCATGCCGGACGGGTTGATCTGGCACAAATGGCAAAGCTACTGGACCTGGATCAGTGGGTTCATCCTGCTGGTGCTGGTCTATTACCTCGGGGCCGAGTTCTATCTGATTGATCCGAACGTGATGGATCTTGCGACATGGCAGGCCGTTGGGCTGTCGCTGGTGTCGCTTGGGCTGGGGTGGGTGATTTACAACACGCTGTGCAAGGTGTTCGTGAACGCGGATCAGACGGTTTTGATGATGGCGCTTTTTGCGGTGCTCATCGCGATGTCGTGGTTTTATGCCCAGGTGTTTACGGGGCGCGCGGCGCTGCTGCATCTGGGGGCGTTCACCGCCACGATCATGTCGGGCAACGTGTTCTTCATCATCATTCCGAACCAGAAGGTTGTCGTGGCTGACCTGATGGCGGGCCGCACGCCGGACGCGATCTACGGCAAGATCGCCAAGCAGCGGTCGACCCACAACAACTACCTGACGCTGCCGGTCATCTTCCTGATGCTCAGCAACCACTACCCGCTGGCCTTTGCCAGCGAGTGGAACTGGGTGATCGCGAGCCTTGTCTTCCTGATGGGCGTGACGATCCGGCATTGGTTCAACACGCATCACGCACGTAAGGGCAACCCGCACTGGACGTGGGGCGTGACCGTGATCCTGTTCATTCTGATCGCATGGTTGTCCGTTGCGCCGGGTGCGCAGCGCGAGGCCTTCGTGGTGACCCGTTTTGCCGAGGCGGCGGGGTTCGCGGACGTGCATGATATCGTGTTGGGCCGCTGTTCCATGTGTCATGCGGCCGAACCGGTCTGGCCCGGATTGCACTGGGCCCCCAAGGGTGTCGCGCTGGAAACGGAGGCGGACCTGACCCGTCATGCCCGCGCCGTGTATCTGCAATCGGGTGTGTCCCATGCGATGCCCCCGGCCAACCTGAGCTACATGGAGGACGATGAGCGCGCGGCCATTGTGGCCTGGTACAAGGCGGCGACGGGCTCGTAAGGCGGAGGTGTCCTCCGCCAAAACCGGCATGGTCGAATCGCGCCAGCTCATGCTAAGTCTTGTGGCATGAACTCCTACGCCCCCAACATACGTCCTGTTATCCGGCAGTTGGACGACGCTGCAATCAATCGCATCGCGGCAGGAGAGGTGGTGGAGCGCCCGGCCTCTGCCGTGAAAGAGCTGCTTGAAAACGCGATAGATGCGGGGGCCAAGCGCATTTCCGTTGACGTGGCCGACGGGGGCAAGACCCTGATCCGCGTGACGGACGACGGATGCGGGATCGCGGCGGAGGACCTGCCGCTGGCCCTGTCCCGCCATGCGACGTCCAAGATTGACGGCAGCGACCTGCTTAACATCCACACCTTTGGTTTTCGGGGCGAGGCGTTGCCGAGCCTGGGTGCGGTAGGGCGGCTGACCATCACCAGCCGTGTGCCGGGTGAGCCTGCCGCTGAGATCAGCGTGGCGGGTGGCGCGGTTGGCGCCGTTAAGCCGGCCGCTTTGAACAGTGGCACGGTCATCACGTTGCGGGATTTGTTCTACGCTACCCCTGCGCGCTTGAAATTCCTGCGCACCGACCGGGCGGAAGCGCAGGCGATCACGGATGTGGTCAAGCGGCTGGCCATGGCTGAACCTTTTGTCCGCTTCGAGTTGCGCGACGTGTCGAATGACCCGCGCACTGTGTTCAAGGCCGAGGCGCAGGGTGGCGACGTGGTGGCCGCGCTCAAGGGCCGTTTGCGCGACGTGCTGGGTGCCGAGTTCACCGACAATGCCATCGCCATTGATGCCGAGCGTGATGGGCTGCATCTGACAGGCTTTGCTGCCTTGCCCACCTATTCGCGGGGTGCCGCGGTGGCGCAGTTCCTTTACGTGAATGGCCGTCCGGTGAAGGATAAATTGCTGACCGGGGCGCTGCGTGCTGCCTATTTCGATTTCCTTAGCCGGGACCGGCACCCGGCGGCTGCGCTGTTCGTGGATTGCGATCCGCAGCGTGTGGATGTGAACGTGCACCCGGCAAAATCCGAAGTCCGGTTCCGTGATCCCGGTGTCGCGCGGGGGCTGATCGTGTCGGGCCTGCGTCATGCGCTGGCAGAGGCAGGGCACCGCGCATCGACCACCGTTGCGGGGGCGACGCTGGGTGCGATGCGGGCCGCGCCGACCGCGCCGCGTGTCTACCAGATGGACCGGCCCAGCCTTGGGCCGCGGGCGTCTGTCGACACCGGTTTTGCCGAGATGGCGCAGGACTTCAGCGCGCAGGTGGTCGAAGCACCCCAGCCGATGAGCGAAGGCGAAGAGGCCCGGGTAGACCTGCCGCTTGGGGTGGCGCGCGGGCAGGTGCACGAGAATTACATCGTCGCCCAGACCGCAACGGGTATGGTCATCGTGGACCAGCACGCAGCGCATGAACGTCTGGTCTATGAAAAGCTGAAACGCCAGATGGCCGACAACGGTGTCGCGGCGCAGGCGCTGCTGATCCCCGAGATTGTCAGCCTGTCTTCCGGCGACTGCGCGCGGCTTCTGGAGATTGCCGATGATCTTGCCCGCTTTGGCCTCGGGATCGAGGCCTTTGGCGGGGACGCCATTGCGGTGCGTGAAACCCCTGCCATCCTGGGCGAAGTGGACGCCAAGGCGATGATCCACGACATCCTTGATGAGTTGGCCGACCTTGGGTCCAGCCAATCGGTGCAGGCTCAGGTCGAGGCGATCCTGTCTCGCGTCGCCTGTCACGGTTCCATCCGTTCCGGTCGGTGGATGCGCGCGGAAGAGATGAACGCGCTGCTGCGCGAGATGGAGGCGACGCCCCATTCCGGGCAGTGCAACCACGGGCGCCCCACCTATGTAGAGTTGAAGCTGGCCGATATTGAGCGGCTGTTCGGACGCACATGATCCAGATTGGTGAAACGACACTCGACACCAGCGACCCGCTGGTGATGGCGGCCCTGACCGGGGCTGCGGTCCTGTGCCTGATCGTGATCCTGCTGATCCTCGCCCTGCGCGCGGCAGGCCGGTCGGCGCGGGCGGCGGAGCCTTTGGCGCAGCAATTGGGGTATCTTGGTCAGCACGTTCAGGGGCTGGCCCAGGGGCAGGAGGGTTTGCGCGCCTCGATCCAAACGGTGTCGGATACGGCGACGAATGGTCAGGCGCAACTGGTGCAGACGGTCGAGATGCGCCTGTCTGCGGTCCAGCAGCAGATGCAGGACCGGCTGGCCGACAATGCGATGCGCCAGAACCGCGCCCTGACCGAGATGCAGGAGCGGATGAAGGAGACGCTGCATGGCTCGTCCAAGCAGACGACCACCAGCCTGACGCAGCTTCAGGAACGCCTCGCCGCCATCGACAAGGCACAGGACAACATCACCAATCTGTCGGGCGATGTGCTGAAACTGCAGGACATCCTGTCGAACAAGCAGACGCGCGGTGCGTTCGGGGAAATCCAGCTGCGCGACATCGTGGGCAAGGCGCTGCCCAGCGACAGCTATGCCTGGCAGCCGACGCTGTCGAATGGCAAGCGCGCCGATTGCATGGTGCATCTGCCCAATCCGCCGGGGCCGATTGTGATCGATTCCAAGTTTCCGCTGGAAGCCTATGAGGCGCTGCGCCGGGCCGAGACGGATCATGAGCTGAAGCAGGCTGTCGCCATGATGAAGACGGCGGTGAAAAAGCACATCTCTGATATTTCCGAGAAATACATCATCGAGGGGGAGACCGCCGACGGCGCCCTGATGTTCTTGCCGTCCGAGGCGGTCTATGCCGAGTTGCACGCCAACTTCCCCGACCTTGTGCGCGAAGGGTTTGACAAGCGGGTGTGGATCGTGTCGCCCACCACCTGCATGGCGACGCTGAACACGATGCGCGCGATTTTGAAGGATGCGCGGATGCGCGAGCAGGCGGGTGAGATCCGCAAGATGCTGCGCAATCTGCACCGCGATGTTGAATTGGTGGTCGAGCGGGCAGGTAAATTGGAGACCCATTTCGATCAGGCCCGGCGCGACGTCGAAGGGATCACGACCGCCGCTGAACGCGCGGGCAAGCGGGCGGGCAAGCTCGACAATTTCGATTTTGAAGAGTTGCAGGATCAGGACGCTTTGCCGCTGAACAATCGCCCCGCGGCGGCGGAATGACCCCGCAGGCACAGCGTATCTTTTTCGAAGCCGAGGCGCAGGCCGAATGGTTCATTGCCATTCTGCGCCTGGTCATTTCGTCTACTTTGGCGCTGGTTCTGTTCACAACCGTATGGTTCACGGGCCTGCCCGAGTCCGATGTGCTGGAATCGCAGCTGATCTATGCCGCGATGACGATGATCAGCTATTTCGCGCTGGGCATCACCATTCTTCTGGTCATCCGCGCGGGCCGGTTTCGCGCTTGGATGGCATGGCCTTCGGCGCTGATCGACTGTGTGTTTATCTTGCTTGGGTCGTGGCTGAGCCTGTCGAATATGGGTCTGTCGGGTGAGTTTATTGCGGCCTTCCCCACGATCTGGCTGATCCCGGTTGTTCTGGCGTGCGGGGCGCTGCGGTTCAATCCGGCCTTGCTTGCGTCGATGGCGGTTGTACTGATCGCGGGCTTTGCGGCGATCCTGACGATCCCCTTTCTCGCGAGCGAGGCTGAGGCGCGGCAGGGGTTGATATTTCTGTTCGGGATGCCCCCCAATATCGTTCGGCTGGTGATGATTGCGCTGGCGTCGCTGGTTCTGGTCGCCGCGTCCATGCGCATCCGTGCGCTCTTGCGCCGATCCATTGACGAGGCTGAAGCGCGCGGTCAGTTGACCCGGTTCTTGCCCGCCGAGTTGGATGATCAATTGGCGGCCCGCGGGCTCGAGGCGATGCGGGAGGGCCAACAGCAGCGTATGGCCGTCGTGTTTGTTGACATCCGTGGATTTACCGCGCGGGCCGAAACCCTATCGCCTGCTGATCTGTCTGCATTCCTGGAACGCTATCGGGCGAGTATCTCGAAGGCGGCGGATGAAACAGGTGGGATTGTCGACAAGTTCGTGGGCGATGGCGCCATGGTGGTCTTTGATGATCGACATCTTGATGCGGCCAGCTGCGCCGTGGTTTTTGCCCGCGAAGTGCTCGACCGGATATCGGACGTCCGCCTGGGCGTTGGTATTCATGTGGGAGAGGTGTTCGCCGGGGTGGTCGGCGGCGAAGGGCGCCTGGAGTACACCGTGTTGGGCGACACCGTGAACGTTGCCGCCCGGCTGGAGGCTGCGACGAAGGTTGAGGGCGTATCCTTGCTGGTGTCGGAAGATGTCATGCAGGCGCTTGATGTCCGCCAGAGCGATTGGCAGCATTTTCCGACGCTTGTATTGCCAGGCCGCCAAAAACCGATATCGGCATGGGGCCTGATGCGTGGATATGCGGAAAGCGACCCCGCCTAGATTTGCATGACAGAAGGGTCATTCGGAGGCGGAGGTGTCCTCCGCCTCGTGTGATCAGATCCGCGCGAACCGCTGCGCGATTTTCGGCAACAACCCTTCGAACCGCAAAGGCGCGTCGGTGACTGCCAGGCAGATGCAGTCTTCGTGAATGTCCGCCACGGGCGTATGGTGCAGGTCGCTATTGGCCACCTCGACATCGCCGCGCGCAAAGTAATCGTCGTCGTCCTGGAACGCGCCTTGCAGCACCATGGTCATCTCGGTGCCGTGGTGGCCGTGATCCGGCATCGCCATGCCTGCGGGGATGTAAAGCAAGCGGGCTGACGCATCCTTGGACGTGGGCAGGATCGCTTGTTTCACGCCCATACCGACCGACCGCCATTTGACGTTGTCCAACCCACCGCCCACGTATTCGAGCAGCGGTTGCGGTAGCACGGTGTCGCGTCCCCGTGTTGTACGGATCGTGTCGGGCGCCCCGCCCGCTATCAGTGCCATCGTGGCGGCAAAGCTGCCGGGTGTCAGCGACACGTCGTTGCCGGGCGTCTGGTCCAGCACCTCGCCCCCCAACGTGTCATAGCTTTCGACCGCAGCGCGACATTCATCGCAGAGCGACACATGGGTCGCGACCATGAGATTAAATGCCTCTGGCAGCGTCCCGGCTGCGTAGGCCATGAGAACCTCGTCCGTCAGGTGATGCTTAATCTTCTGTTCCATATCCATCACTTCATCGCGTGGCGCAGTCGTTCCAGCGCCAGCCTGATCCTTGATTTGATCGTGCCGAGGGGCAGACCGGTTTGGTCGGCAATTTCGCTGTGGGACAGATCCCCGAAATATGCCTTTTGTATCAGTTCCCGCTGGGCTGGGGGCAATTCGGAAATGGCCCGGCCCAACTGTTCGCTTTCCTGTTGCAGGGCCATCACATCGGCCTGATCAGGTTCGTCTTCGGGCCCCCACCCCAGATCTTCGGGTTCGGGGCGGCGCTGCTTGCGCAGCACGTCAATCTTCCTGTTCCGCGCGATGGTGAAGATCCAGGTCGCCACCGATGCCCGCGCGGGGTCAAACATATGCGCCTTGTGCCAGCAGGTCGCCATGACCTCCTGTGCGCATTCCTCTGCCAGCGACGCATCTGCGCCGGATTTCATCAGGAACCCTTTGACCCGTGGGGCAAAATGGTCAAACAAGTCGGCGAAGGCCGCCTGGTCCTGGTCGTCGCGGATCCGGATCATGTGGTCGACCCACAACATCCGCTTTCCGTCGCTGTCTTGCATGAGTGCCGGTCCTGTCGCCCCCACCGGAAAGACCCCGGCGGTTGGCAGCGCATCTGTTTCAGCCGTGTCTAAACCCGCAAACATATCCAGTCTACGCGACACAATGCGTTTCGGATCAAAAATAAATGTCTGGTTTTTGTACATCCGGTTGCGCCATCCCTGCGTAAACTAAAGCAAACCTTGAGACCGACGGGACATCACCACTTATGCCTTTTGAAACTGCTACGACCGCCTTGAAGCGCATCGCCGTGATCGGTGGCGGGATTTCCGGAATGGGCGCGGCCCATGCGTTGTCGTCTGATCACCGTGTCACCTTGTTCGAGGCCGAGCCCCGCCTGGGTGGGCACGCCCGGACCATCATGGCCGGCAAACGCGGTGACCAGCCCGTGGATACCGGTTTCCTGGTCTTTAACTACGCCAACTATCCCAACATGGCCCATTTGTTTGCCGAGTTGGATGTGCCCGTCGTCAAGTCCAACATGAGCTTTGGAGCGTCCATTGACGGGGGGCGGTTGGAATACGGCCTGGCCAGCCTTGATGCGCTGTTCGCCCAGCGGCGCAATGCGTTGAACCCCAAGTTTCTTGGCATGGTCCGCGACGTGATGCGTTTCAACAAGCACGCCCTGCGCGTCGCGAACGAAGATCGCATCCGCACTATTGCGCAATTTCTGGATGTGATGGGCACTGGTGATTGGTTTCGCGACTACTATCTGTTGCCCCTCAGCGGTGCGATCTGGTCGACGCCCACCGAAAAGATCATGGATTTCCCGGCGCACGCCCTGATCCAGTTTTTCGAGAACCATGCGCTGCTGAACCACACCGGCCAGCACCAATGGTACACCGTGAACGGCGGGTCGGTGGAATATGTCCGTCGGATCGAGGCGGCGATGCTGGGCAACGGCGTTGATATCCGGCTGGGCGCCCCTGTGCAGTCGGTGCGTCGCTCCGCCGGGGGGGCGCAGGTCAAGGCGTGGGGCGGTGAATGGGAGACGTTCGACGAGGTCATCTTTGCCACCCATTCCGATGACAGCCTGTCGCTGCTGGCCGATCCAACGGGCGATGAAACGGCGGCATTGGGTGCGGTCAAGTACCAGCCCAACGATGTCGTCCTGCACCGCGATGCCGCCATCATGCCGGCGCATCGCCAGGTCTGGTCCAGCTGGGTTTATACCGAGGACAAAGGCGTGCAGTCGGACCGGATCGACCTGACCTACTGGATCAACTCGCTGCAGCCGATCCCGATGGATGACATGCACTTTGTCACCCTAAACACCAAGCGGACGATCCGTGAGGAAATGATCTACGACCAGACGGTGCTGCGCCACCCGGTCTATGACCTTGCCGCGCTGGCCGCACAGGACAAGGTGCGCGCCATGAACGGATCCAACAACACGTGGTATTGCGGCGCCTGGATGCGCCATGGGTTCCACGAGGACGGGCTGTCCTCGGGCCTTGACGTGGCCCGCGCGTTGCTGCGCGCGCCGCAGATGCAGGTCGCGGCGGAATGACGGCAACCGTCGATCATATCGCGGGGGTCACCTTTCACGGGCGTAAGGGCGGCATTGATAATGCGTTCCGCTACACCGTGGATTACATGCTGCTGGATGCGGAGGCCGAGCTGCGCCTGCCGCGCCTGTTCGGGCGGAACGCGCGCGGCGTGATGGCGCTGGACGACACTGATCATGGCGGGGCGCCCAAGGCCGGGCGTGGCGCTGCGTGGGTGCGTGATGTGCTTCAGGCGCACCAGATCAGCGGTGTCGTGCGGATTGAGCTGTTGGCCCAACCCAAGGTGCTGGGCCATGTGTTCAATCCGGTCAGCTTTTGGCTGTGCCGCCGCGATGACGATCAGATGATTGCGGTGATCGCCGAGGTGACGAACACGTTTGGCGATCGCCACAGTTATCTCGTGAACCACCCCGACATGAGGCCCATCGCGCCCGCGGATCGGCTGCGTGCGACCAAGATTTTCCACGTATCCCCGTTCCAACCTATTGAAGGTGGGTATGAATTTCGCTTCGATATCCGGGACGACCGGATCGGCGTGTGGATCGACTATTCCCGAGGTGGTGAGGGCGGGCTGATTGCCACGCTCACAGGACGTCGCTGTGCTCTTACCAATCGTGCGATTGTGAGCGCCGCCCTGCGCCGCCCCTTTGGATCGCGCCGGGTTCTGGCCCTGATCCATTGGCAAGCGGTGAAGCTGTGGTGGAAGCGCGCGATCTATCGTGCCCGCCCCGTGCCCCCGTCGGAAGAGGTCTCGCGGTGAGCAACGCGGCACCCCAACGTTTGCCAGCCTACGCGGTTTTTGCCGCGTTGCTGAGCGCGGCCGGGCTGCCGATTTATATCCATGCGCCCAAGTTTTACGTCGATGAATATGGCGTGTCGCTTGCGGCCCTTGGCGCTGTTCTGTTTGGTCTGCGTCTGCTGGACGTGGTGCAAGACCCGCTGTTTGGTCGCTTGTCCGAGGCGTTGCGGTCGCGGCGCGGTCTGGCCGTGCTGATCGGGTGCAGCGTCATGGCGCTGTCGATGCTGGGCCTGTTTGCCGTGCCGCCGCTTTTGCCGCCGCTGATCTGGTTTGCGCTGATGCTGACGGGTGTGTTTTCGGCGTTCAGTTTCCTCACGATCAACTTCTATGCTCAAGGGGTGGTCAAGGCAGACCGGCTGCCGGGGCAGGGGCACCTGATGCTGGCGCGCTGGCGGGAAACCGGGGCGCTGTTGGGTGTGTGCGTGGCGGCCATCGCCCCGGTGATGTTGGGCGGTTTCATGGGCGCCCCCTTTGCCGGGTTCGCCGTCGGGTTTTTGGTGCTGGCGCTGGCCGCCGTCGTGATGATGCGCGGCGAATGGGTCAGTGATGGCTTGCCCCCGTCGGTGGGGTTCAAGGCCGTTCTGGGCGATGCGCTGGCGCGGAAGCTGCTTTTGATCGCCTTGGTGAATGCGGCACCTGTCGCCGTCAGCTCTACCCTGTTTTTGTTCTTTGTCGAGAGCAGGCTGGAGGCACCGGGGTTCGAAGGGCCCTTGCTGCTGTTGTTCTTTCTGAGCGCCGCGCTGGCCGCCCCCGTCTGGGGGCGTTTGGCAGAACGCTACGGCCCAAAACCGGTGCTGCTGAGTGCCATGGTTCTGGCCATTCTGGCCTTTGGCTGGGCAGTTACGCTGGGGCCGGGCGACTGGTTGGCGTTCGCCATCATCTGTGTCTTGTCGGGCGCCACGTTGGGTGCCGATCTGACCGTGCTTCCGGCCGTGTTTGCGACCCGCATGGCCCGCATCAGCCCCTCGGCCGCCGAGGGGTTCGGGCTGTGGTCCTTTGTTTCGAAATTCACCTTGGCTTTTGCTGCTGTCACCCTTCTGCCCGCGCTTGAACGGGCCGGGTTTGACAGCGGTGCCGCCACCCATCCGCCCGAAGCGCTCGCGCTTCTCACGCTGCTTTATGCAGCTGTGCCTTGTGGCCTCAAGGTCGTGGCCATCGCGCTGCTTGCCACCACAGATTTGAAGGAGACGTGATATGGACGGCTTGATTTTTACCCTCTTGGGGGCTGCGTTCGTTTTGTTCATTGGCTGGACCAAGTCGCGCTATGCTGACTTTCTGGCGCAGAGCCCGGAGGAATACGCCCAAGGAAACGGACCGCAATTTGATGTGCGGACGCATCTGAATGGTCCGATCATTTGCGAAGGCGTGATCTTTGGCCCGACGGGGCGCGTCTCGTCGCGCTTTGTGGGCGAGTTCGATTGCAAATGGGAAGGCAACACTGGCGTCATGGACGAGGTGTTTACCTATGATGACGGATCGCAGCAGACGCGGGCTTGGCGGTTGACGATCGGGAACGATGGGAAAATCGTCGCGCGTGCTGATGACGTCGTGGGCGATGGATCGGGCCAGCAGAGCGGCAATACCGTTCAATTGAAATACAAGTTTCGCTTGCCCGAAGCGTCGGGCGGGCATGTACTGGACACGGTCGACTGGATGTATCTGGCGCCGAATGGAACCATCGTGAACCGGTCGCAGTTTCGCAAATACGGGATCAAGGTGGCCGAATTGGTGGCAACAATGCGCCCGGCAAATGAAGAGTTTAAAGAAGCAGCATGACGGACATTTCCCTGAGCGGCAAACGATATTGGCTGGTGGGCGCAGGCGACGGTTTGGGCCGTGCGCTTGCGCATTGCATGAGCCGCGCGGGGATCGAGGTGATCGTGTCGTCACGCAGCGAGGACAAGCTGCAAGAGCTGGTTGAAGCCCTACCCGGCAAGGCGTCGTATCAGACCATCGACATCGCGGATGACGAGAGCGTCAAAGCGGCAGCAGAGGCCGTCGGAGAGATTGACGGTCTGGTGCTACTGGCCGGAGTGTATTGGCCTTTTTCCGCCAAGGAATGGAATGCCGAGCAAGCGACGGCGATGGCCGATGTCAATTTTACCGGCTTCATGCGGGTGCTGGGGCAGGTGGTGCCACACTTTGTCGAAAGGGATGCGGGGCACATTGTCCTGACCTCTTCGCTCACTGGGTTTCGGGGGCTGCCGGGGTCGATCGGGTATACCGCGTCGAAGGCCGCGACGATGTCGTTGGCGGAGTGTATGCACGCCGATTTGCGCGACACCGGCGTGCGGGTGCAGGTGGCCAACCCCGGCTTTATCAAGACGCAATTGACCGACAAGAATGATTTCAACATGCCCTTCATCATGGAGCCGGACAAGGCGGCGCGGGTGATGTTCGAATTCATGCTGACCGACAATTTCAAAAAGAGCTTTCCAACGTTTTTTTCGCTGTTGTTCCGCGGGTCGCAATTCCTGCCCGACTGGCTGTATTACCGGATCTTTGCCTAAGCGCAGCGCGAGCGTGATCGCCGTGGGTCACCAAAGCATCGGTCATTGCGCATGTCTGGGTCGTGAGGGTTGCTGCCTTTGACTGGTTGTAAGCGCCAGTTGCAACAGTCTGACCCTGACCCCTCTTTTTTGATCCGAATACCGCGCATACCCGTCGTCTCGATTTGATCCCGATCAAAGCCGCGGCGTGCGGAGTGTTTCAAGGTCAGGTCAGGAGGGTTGATCCATGGATCTTGAGATTGAGCGCGCCGTTGTTGCGCAAGTGGTGTTGATGGGCCACGAGTTGGAGCGGGCCGAGGCCGAGTTGCGCGGTCTGATTGACCGGCTGGACACGGACGAACAGGCCGAGCTGGTCGCGATCATGTGGATCGGGCGCGGTGCGTTCGAACCGGATGATTGGGAGGAAGCGCTGCACACAGCAGAGGCAGAGGCGACCACCCCGTGCGCTGACTACCTGCTGGGCACGCCGCATTTCCCGGACCATCTGGAGGCGGGGATGGAAGCGCTGGGTCTGCCGCTGGGCGATGATGAGGATGCGCTGCTGCGGTAACTGTCTTTGCCGTGCGCGCCAGATGGCCTCCGGTCCCAGTGCGGTTTGAGTGTTCTCAGTCAGACGGCATCGCCTCTATGGCGCCGTCGAATGTCTGTTTGGCGCGGCCCCAGACGCCTGATGTCAGGTCGGACAGCATGAGCAGGCTGGGCAGGAGTTGGTCGGCGTAGTCTTCGCTGCTTTCCACTGGCAGCATTGAGGGCAGGTTGTCGATTGCGGTCACATCGAGCGGTGGGTTGACGTGAACGCGAAGCGCGGGCGCATCCCATGTGGTGGTCCGGTCGTAGACCTTGATCGGGGAAAAGTCGCTGTCGGGATCGCAGGCGATGTCGCCGATGACAGTCAGTTTGCGCGCTTGGTGTGGTGTCCCCGCGGGGACAAAGACCGGCGTGCCGGGGCGCGCCAGGATGCAGTTGAAGAAGAGGTCGTGTTGCATGATTTCGGGGAAGGGGCCGCCATGGGCGGTTTCCGTCATGTCCCAGCGAGTGGTGGGCACGCCCATGACGGTGCAGAGGTCTGCGGCGCCTGAGCCGACGCGGCCGAGGGCACCGATGATGAGTGCCGTCGGGCGCTGCGTGCCGGTCGCCACCAGGTCGGATTGCAACTCTGCCAGCAGGTGGTTGGAGCTGGGGTAGGCGGTGACCGGGCCCACGATCCTGCCCTGTTGCTGGGCGATCCAGCATTTGAGCGCGACGGCCGCCCCTGCGTAGCCGGCCCAGTAGCCGAAGGCCGCGACCCGTTTGCCTGTCTCGTCCACCAGATATTCGAGGTCGTAGAGCGCGCCACCGCCCGCTTTGAACCGGTCGAGCAGGACTTGGCCCGCTGGCTGTCCCTTGTAGGCGTGGCCGAACATGATGTGCTTGTGCGGCAGGGGCGTGCCGTCGTCGGGCAGTTCCTTGAGCCCGAAGATGATGGCGTCTGTTGGTGCCGTGGGCCAGGTGTTTTCGGGGGCGATGGTGGCGCCTGCCTGCGCGTAGCGGTCGGTGGGGATGCAGCGGGTTCGGCTGTCTTCGACCGTGACCGTGATCCCGTTTGCGATCAGTTTCGAGGTCCCTTCGGGGGTGAGGCCCACGCGGTCTTCGTTCTGGCGTTGTTCGGCGCGGACCCACAGATGTGTCATCCGAGCATGCCCTTGGCGCGGATGGTTTTGACGCTGTCGCGCGCCTCCATCGCGTCCATGAAGCTGCGGAGTTTGGGGAAGGGGGCGAGGTCGACACCGTCGCCGGGCAGCCATGTGCAGACCATGAAGAGGTAGGTGTCGGCGATGGTGATCTGGTCGCCGAGGATGAAGGGACCGGTGAGGCAGTCGGTTTCAATATACTGGGCGGAGGCGGTCATGGTTTCCGGCACCTTGGCTTTCATGTCCTGCTTGCTGCTGTCCTGATCGGCCCAACGGTGGCCGCGCATCTTGTGCGCGTGGTTCACGTGCATGGTGGAGGCGAGGTAGTACATGACGCTGCGCGCCCTGGCCGCCTGGATCGGGTCAGTGGGCATGAGGTGCGGCGCTTGGGTGGCGATGTAGTCGAGGAGCGCGCCGGTTTCGGTGAGGATCGTGCCGTCCACCTCGAGTGCGGGGACGCGGCCCTTGGGGTTCACTTTCGCGTAGCCGGGGGATTGCTGGTCGCCTGCGGCGAAGTTGAGTTGGTGGGTGTCGTAGGGCAGGCCCGCTTCCTCGAGCGCGATGGCGACGGCGATCGAGATGGTGCTGGTGGCGTAGTAGAGTTTCATGCGCGTTCCTTAGACATGGGTCTGAGCGTGGTGCCGATCCGGGTGTTCGAGATGCGGCACAGCGTTGAACATCACCGGCGACCACGTGCCACCGATGGGGTGCAGCCGGTGCATCGAGGTGTTCATGATCGCAAGCGCGACATTGGCCATCGCACCGACCTCGAGCCCCAGGTGCAGCCGCATGGTCATCGCGATGAGGCCGCCCGAGGTCACGACGAGGGCGGGGCCGTCGCCCTGGCCGATTTCGGTCAGTGCGTCCTTGATCCGTGTCTCAAACTCCGAGAACCGTTCGGGCACGTTTTTCAGCTTATCGTCCTGCCAGTGGGCAAGCACCTTGGGGAAGTGGTGCACGAACTCCGATGGCGCGGTGGGGACCGGGATGCCATGTTCGTCCTCCAGCGCCTGGGCCATGGTGAAGTATTCAAGTTCGTTCAGGCGCGCATCTTCGGTGGCCCTCATCCCGGTTTCCATGCCGTTGGCCGTCTCGCGGTGGCGCCTGAGCGTGCCGGTGTAGAGCCGCGTGTGGTGTTGGTGCGTCGCCTGCATGTGGGCGCCGAGCCAGGCCGATTGCTGGTGGCCGAGGTCGGAGAGCTGGTCGTAGCTGGCTTCGTCCTTGGCATGCGTGTTGGCTTGGCCGTGGCGGATGAGGGTGATGTGGGACATGGGTGCCTGTTGGTTTGTTGCTCTTGTTCTAGGCCGGTGACGTGCGTGTGGAAAGTGCGGGAGCCTCCGGCGGGGATTTTTTTGAACCAGAGAAGGCGGACTGTGGTGCGTCAGTGTTTGCGGATGCGCCCGACGAAGGCTGGGAGGAGGACTGTCAGGAAGAGGAGGCGGGAGACGTGGGCAGCGGCGACAAAGCCTGGGTTGGCGCCGAGGACGACGCCCATGGCGATCATGGTTTCCAGGCCGCCCGGCGCGAAGGCGATGAGGACGTGGGTGGGGTCGAAGCCGAGTGTGTAGGCGATGGGCAGCGCTGCGGCGAGGGCCATGAGGACGGTAAGTGTTGTGACGGTGAGACCAGCGAGAAGCGAGGTGGCGAGGGCCTGGCGTGTGATCCCGTTGAACCGGGCGCCGATGAGGGTGCCGACCGTCATCAGCCCTGCGTAGCTGAGCCAAGGGTGCATGACCCCCGGTGTCACTTCCGTTGTGTGGCCGAGGGCGGAGGCGACCATGCCGCCGATCAGGAGCGGGGCGGGCAGCCCGATCTTGTCGAGGGCGTAGCCGAGGGCGAGCCCTGCTAGCAGGAGAAGGCCCAGATGGGTCCAGGCCATGGCCGGGCCGGGGGGCAGGATCTGGCCTGTCAGTTCGAACCCGAACGCGAGGGCGATGGCGGGGACCGTGAGTGTGAGGGCGAGCAGGCGGACGGACTGGATGACCACGATGCGCGTTGTGTCGAGGTTGAGGCCTGTGGAAAGACCCACCACAAAGCTGAGGTGACCGGGGGCGGCGGCGAGATAGGCGCTGCGTTTGTCGAGGCCGAAGCCATGGTGCAGGAGCCGCCCGCAGAGCCAGAGCGTGGCCCAGAGCATCACGCCAAGTGCCGCGAAAGCCAATGGCCAGCGCAGCATGGCCTGGGTTGCGCTGCTGTCTACGCCACTGCCGATGCTGACCCCTACCAGGAGGAAGACGAGGTTGCGCACCGTGTCGTCGATGCCGGTGCGCAGCCCCGCGAGGGCGGCGAGGCTGACGAACAGTGCCGGGCCGGTGAGGACGGCGATGGGGGCGCCGATGGCTTCCGCGATCCCTGCGCCGATGGCGCCCATGATCAGGGTTTGGCCTGTGATGCGCAGGCTGTGGGCGGTGGGGCGTGTAAGCATCCCCTTTGGCTATCCGTGTTGCCGGGGGTGAGCAATGGTTGCGGATCGGAAACCTCTATGGCGCAAAACCGGGGTGCGGTGTCGGGATTGGGAGTCACCTGGCCCCCAATGCTCCCCTATATCGGATGGAGCACAGGGAGATTTGGCGCATGTCGGACAAGGTGACGTTCACGCTGGACGGGCAAGAGGTTGTGGCCGAGGCGGGCATGACCATCTGGGACGTGGCCCATGGCCGCGGTCTGGTGATCCCGCATCTGTGTCACAAGCCTGCGCCCGGCTATCGCCCTGACGGGAACTGTCGCGCCTGTATGGTCGAGATCGAGGGCGAGCGGGTGCTGGCCGCGTCGTGCATTCGCGAGCCCAGCGACGGCATGGTTGTGACCACCAATTCTGCCCGTGCAGAGAGTGCACGGAAGATGGTCGTCGAGATGCTGATGGCCGATCAGCCCGAGCGCGACGTGGCGCATGACAAGTCCGCCCACCTTTGGGACATGGCCGAGATGAACGGTGTGTCCGAGAGCCGGTTTCCCAAGCTGGAAGAGGGGCGCATTCCGCTGCTGGATGACAGCCACGTGGCGATGTCGGTGAACCTCGATGCCTGCATTCAGTGCGGGCTGTGCGTGCGCGCCTGTCGCGAGGTGCAGGTCAATGACGTGATCGGCATGGCGGGGCGGGGGCATGACAGCTATCCGACCTTTGATATGGCCGACCCGATGGGCGAGAGCACCTGTGTGGCCTGCGGTGAATGTGTGCAGGCCTGCCCGACGGGGGCGTTGATGCCGTCGACTGTTGTGGACGACGCGCAGGTTGGGGACAGCAAGGACTACGACAGCGAGGTCGAGAGCATTTGTCCGTTCTGCGGTGTTGGGTGTCAGGTGTCGCTGAAGGTGAAGGATGGCCGCGTCAAATATGTCGAGGGCATCAATGGGCCCGCAAACGAGGGGCGGCTCTGTGTGAAGGGGCGCTTTGGCTTTGACTACATCCATCACGATCACCGTCTGACCAAACCGCTGATCCGGCGCGAGGACGCGCCTGCGAAGGGGCTGAATGTGGACCCCGGCGATTGGTCGACGCATTTCCGGGAAGCGTCCTGGGAGGAGGCTTTGGATTTTGCTGCCAACGGTCTGAAGGGGCGCGGGCGTGAAGTGGCTGGCTTTGGGTCGGCGAAGTGTACGAACGAGGAAGCCTATCTGTTTCAGAAGATGATCCGGCAGGGCTTTGGCCACAACAATGTCGATCACTGCACGCGGTTGTGTCATGCGTCATCCGTGGCGGCGCTGATGGAGAATGTGGGGTCGGGTGCTGTGACGGCGACCTTCAACGAGATCGAGAATGCGGATGTGGCGATTGCGATTGGGTGTAACCCGATCGAGAACCACCCGGTGGCGGCGACCTATTTCAAGCAGTTCACCAAGCGCGGTGGCAAGCTGATCGTGATGGACCCGCGAGGGCAGGCGTTGAAACGTTTTGCCAGCCACATGTTGCAGTTCCGGCCCGGCGCGGATGTGAGCATGCTTAACGCGATCATGCATGTGATCGTCGAAGAGGGTCTGTACGACCAGCAGTATATCGACGCCTATACCGAGAATTGGGACGCAGAGAAGGCGCATCTGGAAGGCTTTGCGCCCGAGAAGATGGCGGAGATCTGTGGGATCGAGGCGGAGGTGCTGCGCGATGTGGCGCGCACCTTTGCCGGGGCCAAGTCGGCGATGATCTTCTGGGGTATGGGTGTCAGCCAGCACATTCATGGGACCGACAATTCGCGCTGTCTGATTTCGCTTGCGCTGATGACCGGGCAGGTGGGGCGGCCAGGGGCTGGCCTGCATCCGCTCAGGGGCCAGAACAATGTGCAAGGCGCGTCTGATGCCGGCCTGATTCCGATGTTCCTGCCTGACTACCAGACGGTGACGGATGATGGCGTGCGCTCGGCCTTTACCGATGTCTGGGGGTCTGGCGATTTCTCGAACGAGAAGGGGCTGACCGTCACTGAAATCATGGATGACGTGCATGCCGGGAACATCAAGGCGATGTATATTCTGGGTGAGAACCCGGCCATGTCGGACCCGGATGTGGAGCATGCGCGCGATGCGCTTGCCAAGCTGGATCATCTGGTGGTGCAGGACATTTTCATCACCGAGACGGCGAATTATGCCGATGTGATCCTGCCTGCCTCGGCCTTTGCCGAGAAGACGGGGACCGTGACCAACACGAACCGTCAGGTGCAGATGGGGCGCCCCGCGGTGCCGCCGCCCGGCGAGGCCAAGGAAGATTGGTGGATCGAGGTGGAACTGGCCAAGCGGCTGGGCCTGGGCTGGGAGTATCAGAGCCCGGCGGATGTGTTTGCCGAGATGAAGTTGAACATGAAGTCGCTCGACAACATCACGTGGGCGCGGCTGGAGGGGCAGAATGCTGTCACCTATCCGTCCTTGAGCCCGGAGGATCCGGGGCAGGCGATTGTGTTTGGCGATGGGTTTCCGCGCCCGGAGGGCCGTGCGCGGTTTACGCCCGCGTCGGTGATTGCGCCGGACGATGTGCCGGATGCCGAGTACCCGATGATCCTGACCACGGGGCGGCAGCTCGAGCATTGGCATACCGGGTCGATGACGCGCCGTGCGACCGTTCTGGATGCGGTGGAACCGGAGGCGAATTGTTCCTTGCACCCTTCGACCTTGCGCAAGCTGGGGGCCGTGCCGGGCGATATGGTGCGGTTGACGACCAAGCGCGGGTCCATCGAGATCATGGCGCGGGAAGATCGTGCGGTATCACCCGACATGGTGTTCCTGCCCTTTGCCTATGTCGAGGCGGCGGCGAACATTCTGACGAACCCGGCCGTTGATCCCTATGGCAAGATTCCGGAGTTCAAGTTTTCGGCTGTCCGCGTTGAGGCCGTGGCCGGGGCTGTTGCGGCGGAGTGATCCGGATGTGCGCCTGGCGGCGCGCGCGATTCATTTTTGTGAATGGGGGCTCTGCCCCCAAACCCCCGAAGTATTTCTGGCCAGAAGAAGGGGAGTGCGGTGGCGCTGAATTCTGAGCGGTTCGTGGCAGATTTGCATATCCTGCGCACCTTTGGTGCGTCGGGGGTGGGCAAGGGTGTCGTGCGCCCCGCCTATTCCGAGGCGGATATGGCGGCGCGGGACTGGTTGGCATCGCGTATGGCAGAGGCGGGGTTGGAACCGCGCTTTGATGTGATGGGGAACCTGTTTGGCGTTGCCGAGGGGCCGTCGCTGCTGCTTGGGTCGCATTCGGACAGTCAGCCGCAGGGCGGGTGGCTGGATGGGGCGCTGGGCGTTGTCGCTGCCTTGGAAGTGGCGCGGGCGAGTGTCGAGGCGGGTGGGCCTGCGATTTCGGTGGTGTCCTTTCAGGATGAAGAGGGGCGCTATGGCGTGACCACCGGATCGAACGTCTGGACCGGTGGGCTGTCCTTGGCCGACGCGGATGCGTTGGTGGACCATGATGGGGTCGCTTTGGGTGAGGCCCGGCGGGTTGTCGGGGACCGGGTTGGCGCGCCGGTTGATCCCGCGCAGTTTACCGCTTTTGTCGAACTGCATATCGAGCAGGGGGCGACTTTGGATACTGCCGGCGCGCAGATCGGGGTTGTGACGGACATTGTCGGCATTCGGGATCGGGTGATCACCCTGACAGGGCAGCAGAACCACGCGGGGACGACGGCCATGGCGCTGCGCCGGGATGCGTTTCAGGGGCTTGTGGCCTTTTCCGGCCGATTGAATGAGCGGCTGCGGAATGTGGTGACGCCCTCGTCCGTCTGGACCATTGGACATGTCGCTGTCGCGCCGAATGCGTCGTCCATCGTGCCGGGACAGGTGCGGTTTTCGATGCAATGGCGTGATGGGGACGCAGACCGGTTGGCGCGGATGGAAGCGGTGATCGAGGAAACCCTGGCCGAGGTCGCGGCCGAGATGAATTTGGGTGTCGAACAGGGGCCGCTTTTGGGGTTGGAGCCTGTGGCGATGGATGGCCATCTGCGGGCATGCCTGGAGGCCGGAGCGGAGGCTGTGGCGCCGGGCAAGTGGCGGCGCATGCCATCTGGCGCGCTGCATGATGCCACGAATGTGGCGCGGGTCATGCCTGTCGCGATGCTTTTTGTACCGTCCATTGGCGGCATCAGCCATGCGTTTGAGGAAGACACGGATGAGGCTGATCTGGTGGCGGGTCTGCGGGTGCTGGCCCATGCTGCGGGGCTTCAGGCCCTGGCATAGCCCCGGTTGAGCGCGCGTTGCCGGTAGCGGTCGGCAGCAGTGGAGGCGGCGCGGAGGTCGCTGTGGCAGGTGATGTGGCGGCAGGGTTTTCCGCCCTTGAACCCCCATTCGATCACCACTGATGCCTCGGCAAAGAGGTTCAGCGTGATTTCGACCCGGTAGAACCGGGCGTCGTCAGATCGGTAGAGGAGCGCTTCGACCATGTTCGGATTCTGCCACGGGTTGAATCCTCATGTCCACTGCACATCGCCAAGAAAGATGTATCCGGCACCATAGATCGTTTTGATTAGGCGGGGGTTTTTGGGGTCTTCGCGCAGTTTGGTGCGCAGGCGGCTGATGCGGACATCCATGGCGCGGTCGAAACTGTCCCCTGCACCGCCGCCCAGCATTTCTTGCATTTGTGCGCGTGAAATCAGGCGCTTGGGCGCGTCGAGGAAGAGGCGCAGCACTTCGCCTTCGGCGTGGGAGAAGGGGGTTTCGCTGCCCTGATCGTCGGTGAGCGTGTAGCTGTCGAAGGACGCGGTCCAGCCGTTGAACTGCGCGATCTGGCCGGTCTGGGTGGCGGTTTTCGGCGTGCGCAGGCGGACGCGGATGCGGGCCACGACCTCGGCCGGGTCGAAAGGCTTGATGATGTAATCGTCTGCGCCAAGCTCGAGCCCGGTCACCCGGTCCTGTACCTGCGCGCGGCCCGAGATGATGATGACGGCCGCCCCTTGTTCCAGCGCGAGTTTGTGCACAAGCGTCAGGCCGTCGGTGTCGGGGAGGCCGAGATCGACGAGGCACACGTCGGGTTTGTGGGTTTTGAGCGCCGCCTCGAAGGCGGAGGCGCGGGAAAAGGAGAGGGTGCGAAACCCGGCCTCTTCCAGCGCATCCGCAAGGATTGTGCGGATCGCCGGTTCATCGTCCAGGATGGTGACAAGAGCCCCGGTCATGCGGCGTCTGCCTGGAGGAGGGCGGCGAGGTCTGCGACTTCGAACGGTTTGCGCAAGACAGGGGCGGTGCGTGTGGCCGTCAGGAAGGTCGGGTCGCTGGGCAGGAGCGATGTCATCAGGATCACGGGCAGGGTGCCGTTCAATTGGATTGCAAGGTCGATGCCTGTGCGCGTGACGGAGCCGAGGTTGATGTCCGACAGGACAAGGCCGATGTCGGGCAGGTCGGCGGTCAGGGCGACCGCCTCGTCCACGCCTGCGGCTTCGATCACCGCGTGGCCCATGCCCATGAGCATGTCGCGGTAGTGTTGACGCAGGTCGGGATCATCCTCGACCAGCAGCACGAGGGCACCGGCAAGCTGCAGGGCAGGGCGCAGGGGCAGGCGGAGGCGCACCTGCGCCCCCGTGTTTCCGTTGCCGAGTTTCAGGTCGCCGCCCGCCCGTTTGGTCATGTCGTAAACCATGGGCAGGCCCATGCCGGACCCCTCGGAGCCCTTGGTGGTGAAGAAGGGGTCGAATGCGTGTTCCAGCGCCTCGGTCGAGAAGCCGGGGCCGGTGTCCGTCACCGTGAATTCGAGCCATGTGTCGTGGACAGGGCGGGCGGTCAGGGTGATCTGGCCGGTTGTGCCGCAGGCGTCGCGGGCGTTGAGGATGAGGTTCAGGAGGCTGTCCTTGACCAGGCCGGGATCCAGCATATGAGGGCCTGTGACCGTGGTGTAGGTGGAGAGCGACAGGCCCGGCGGCAGGGTCGATTGCGCCATGGTCGTTACGTCGCTCAGTAGCGTTTCGATGTCCGTTGCGGCGGGGCGCATCGCGCGGCCTGCGGTCATGTCCGCGATGGCGTTCAGAAGCTCGCCGCCGCGCCGCGCGGCTGAGACCGTACCGTCGATCAAGTCGGCGGCCCCCTGCGGGAGAGAGTCCATACGAGACAGTTTGGACTGAAGGCCGAGGATAATGGTCAGCAGGTTTGAAAAGTCGTGCGCCATGCCCGATGTCATCTGTGCCGCAAGCGTGCGGCGGCGATTTTGTTGCAGGGCGACACGGGCCTGGGTTTCTTCGGTGATGTCCATGGACAGGATGTAGACGCCGCCCGAAGCCTCGGGGGTAAAGGACACACGGATGCGTCTGGCGCTCGCCTCGTCCGTGAACTCGAACACCGACGCCTCTCCCTGATAGGCGCGGGCGAGGTTGGAGGCGATGCGGCCATAGGCAAAGGGGCCAAGCGCATCGGAGATATGTTCCCCCACAATCTCTGACGGGCGGTTGGGGATGACCGTACTGAGCCGTCTGTTGGAGTAGGTATAGTGCCCCGTGGCGTCCACATGGGCGATGTGCGCGGGCATCATTTCGGTCGTCAACCGTGTGCGCGCCTCGGTTTCCGTCAGTTGGCGCTTGGCCTCTTCGAGGGCGGACACGGTGGCGGCAAGCTGGCGGTTGGTGGTGCTGAGCGCTTCGGTATGTTGCAGGACCTGATCGCTGAGTTCAGTGGCACGTGCGCGCAAGAGCGCCTCTTGCGCCTTGGTATGCGAGATGTCGGTGTAGACGGTGACCCAGCCGCCCTGGGGGAGCGGCGAGCCTTCGACAGAAATGGTGCGGCCGTTGGCGCGGGTGCGTTCCATATAGTGCGGCTCGAACGCGAGGGCCTGATCGACGCGTTCCTGCACGAAAGCGTGCAGATCGTCGACGGGGCCATACTCCCCCCGCTTGGCCAGATGGATGATCGTTTCGCGAAAGGTGGAACCGGGGGTGACCAGCGCGTCTGGCAGGTCGAACATCTGCTGGAAGGGGGCGTTGCACACAGCAAGGCGCAGGTCGCGGTCGTAAATCGTGAGCGCCTGCGCGATCAGGTTCAGGCCGGAGGCCGTCAGAGATGCGGTGTGATCCTGTGCCATGACCCATGGCTAGCACTGGTTCCGGCGCCCACACAACGGGGGCGGGGGCGCTGTTACAATTCGTAAGGTTTCGGAAAACATCAGGAAAAAGTTGACGCGCAGCGTGAAGGAGACATCCTTAGGCAAGTAAGAATCGTCAAAGCGATCATGTGTGCCCCGGGGAGGGGGCGCTCGGGAGGAGAATTCGTGGTCAAGTCGCCTGAAGGCGCAGACGGGCTTGTGTCCGTGCCTGCGTTGTTACACCGAAATGCCAAGGCATTTGGATCGGCCCCGGCCTATCGCGAGAAGGAATTCGGGATCTGGCAAAGCTGGACGTGGGCCGAGACGCTGGAAGAGGTCGAAGCGCTGGCGCTTGGCCTGATCGACCTTGGCGTGCAGCCCGGTGATCATATCGCGGTGATCGGACGCAACCGGCCCTATCTGTACTGGTCGATGATGTCTGCGCAGATGGCGGGTGCGATCCCTGTGCCGCTCTATCAGGACGCGGCGGCCGAAGAGATGGCCTATACCCTTGATCACTCGGGCGCGCGCTTTGTTATTGCGGGCGATCAGGAGCAGGTGGACAAGGTCATAGAGGTCCAGGGCGGTCTGCCGAATTTCGAGCAGATGATCTATCTCGATCCACGGGGGTTGCGGAAATACGATCATTCGAAGTTGCACCAGTATTCCCATGTGCAGGATGCCGGTCGGGCCAAGCGCGATGAGCTGGCACCGGAGATGGCGAAGCGCATTGCCGTACAGGATTACGATACCACCTGCGTGATGCTCTACACGTCCGGCACCACGGGCAAGCCCAAAGGTGTCGTGCTGTCAAACCGCAACGTGATCGAGACGTCGAAATCGTCGTCCGAGTTCGACGGATTGCGGCAATCGGATGACATTCTGGCCTATCTGCCGATGGCCTGGGTGGGTGACTTCATCTTTTCCGTGGGCCAGGCGCTGTGGTCAGGGTTCTGCACGAACTGCCCCGAAAGCGCCGACACGATGCATGTGGACTTGCGCGAGATCGGGCCGACCTACTACTTCGCGCCGCCGCGTGTGTTCGAGGGGCAGCTGACCAATGTGATGATCCGGATGGAGGATGCGGGCGCCTTCAAGAAGAAGATGTTCCATTATTTCATGTCGCACGCGCGCAAGGTGGGGCCGGCCATTCTGGACGGGAAGTCCGTGAGCTTTGTAGATCGGCTCAAGTACGGCTTGGGAGAGTTGATGGTCTATGGACCGTTGAAGAACACGCTTGGATTTTCGCGCGTGCGCGTGGGTTATACCGCAGGCGAGGCGATCGGGCCGGAAATCTTTGATTTTTATCGGTCCTTGGGCATCAACCTGAAGCAGCTTTATGGGCAGACCGAAGCGACGGTGTTCATCACCGCGCAGCCCGATGGCGAGGTGCGCAGCGATACGGTGGGCGTGAAATGCCCCGGTGTGGAGTTGAAGATCGAACCCAATGGCGAGGTGTTCTATCGCTCGCCCGGCGTGTTTGTCGAGTATTACAAGAACGCCGAAAGCACCGCCGACACCAAGGATGCCGAGGGCTGGGTGGCCACAGGTGACGCCGGGTTTATCGAGGAAGACACAGGCCACCTGCGCATCATCGACCGCGCCAAAGACGTGGGACAGATGGCGTCAGGCGCGCTATTTGCGCCGAAATATGTTGAGAACAAGCTGAAGTTTTTCCCCAACATTCTGGAGGCCGTGGTTTTTGGCAACGGGCGGGATGAATGCACAGCGTTCATCAACATCGACCTGACCGCTGTCGGCAACTGGGCAGAGCGGAACAACATCGCCTATGCGTCCTATCAGGAATTGGCGGGGCATCCGCAGGTGTTGGCGACGATCACCGACCATGTGGAAGAGGTGAACCGGTCAGTGGCCGAGGACGAGATGCTGTCGGGCTGCCAGGTGCATCGCTTCGTCGTGCTGCACAAGGAACTGGATGCGGATGATGGTGAGCTGACCCGGACACGTAAGGTGCGTCGCCGCATCATCGAAGAGAAATACGCCGATATCATTGCTGCGCTCTACGATGGGTCTGGGGAGGTGTCGACGGTGACCGAGGTGACCTATGAAGACGGGCGCAAGGGGTCGATTTCTGCGACGCTTGAGATCAGGTCGGCTGCGACGTCGGCAGTTGTGCAAAAGATGGCAGCGGAATGAGGACGCCGGTGCGACGCTCGGCTGCGCCATCGCCCCGCCCGCCATCCCGTCTCGCACATCAGTGCGACCCGGACGGCCGCCTTGCGGATCGAACCTCCCGGGGGAGTTTACCCGGCAAAGTGAAGAGGATTTCTGCGCTACTCGTGAAAGACGTGCCGCACTGCGCATGTCAGGCGGTTGTCACCCGTAAAGTAACCGATGTTGCGCCGCATGATCTTGCGGGTTTCGCCGGCGCTCAGCCCCTGTCGGCGGCATTGATGCGCGAGTTTCAGCAGGTAGCGGCGTTCAAGTGCGTCAAACATGGGATGCCCTCCGAAGCGATGCCCAAGGGTGCTCATAAAATGGTTAACATACCCGCAATGCGGCGGGCGATGGAGGCGGTTGATGCTTGATCAGGCCGAAGGATACATCACCGCCGATGGTCGCAAGATCGGTGCCGTGGTGATGGAGATGAAGAACATCACCCTGCGCTTTGGCGGGGTGGAGGCGATCAAGGACATCTCCTTTGACATTCGCGAGGGTGAGATCCGGGCCATCATCGGACCGAACGGAGCGGGTAAATCCTCAATGCTGAATGTCATCTCCGGGTTCTACATCCCGCAAGAGGGGCAGGTATACTACAAAGGCGCGCCGCGCCCGCCGATGAAGCCCTTTGAAGTGGCCCGGCAGGGGATCGCGCGCACCTTTCAGAACATCGCGCTGTTTGAGGGGATGACCGTTCTGGACAACGTGATGACCGGGCGGCTGACCCATATGAAGACGGGTCTGTTCGGGCAGGCGATCTGGAAAGGCAAGGCCGAGGCGGAAGAGACCGCCAATCGGGAAGTGGCCGAGAAGATCATTGATTTTCTTGAGATTCAGGCCATTCGGAAGACCCCGGTGGCGCGCCTGCCCTATGGGTTGAAAAAGCGTGTGGAACTGGCGCGGGCGCTTGCGGCCGAGCCGTCGCTTTTGCTGCTGGACGAGCCGATGGCGGGCATGAACGTGGAGGAGAAAGAGGACATGAGCCGCTTTATTCTGGACGTGAATGACGAATTTGGGACGACCATTGCGCTGATCGAGCATGACATGGGCGTGGTCATGGATCTGTCGGACCGGGTTGTCGTGATGGATTACGGCAAGAAGATCGGTGATGGCACGCCGGACGAGGTCCGCAATAATCAGGACGTGATCGACGCCTATCTTGGGGTTTCGCATGATTGATCGGGTGCTTGCAGGATTTTTGGCGGCGCTGGTCTGTACAGGCGCGGCCCATGCACAGGACAAGGCGGCGTTCGATGCCGGTCTGGGGGACTGCGCCCGCTACATCACGGCCAAGCCGGTTGTTGCCTGGGCCTTTCAGACGGCACCTGCCGCGCTCTGCACCTCAACGGGATGGAAAGGGTAAATCATGTCCGACCAACTGATCTATGCCAGTGAGGTGTTCCTGAACGGTCTCATGGCCGGGGTGCTTTATGCCCTCGTGGCGCTTGGCTTTGTCCTGATCTTCAAAGCGTCGGGCATCTTCAACTTTGCCCAAGGGGTCATGGCGCTGTTTGCGGCCATGACGCTGGTGGGCATCCAGAACGGACAGGTGCCCTTTGCCCACCTGATCAACGCCGTCTTTGGCACCGATATCCACTATTTCGGGTGGGAGGTGCATTCGATCCTTGCCATTCTGCTGACGGTTGTCGTGATGATCTTGCTCGCCTGGATGGTGCAGCGCTTTATCTTCAAGCATCTGGTGGGGCAGGAGCCGATCATCCTGTTCATGGCGACCATCGGTCTGGCCTATCTGCTCGAAGGGGTGGCGGACCTGATGTGGGGGTCCGAGATCAAGAAGTTGGATGTGTGTCTGGCCGAAGGCACGTGCCTGCCGCAGGGCATCAACCTTGCCATCGACGAGGCGACGTTCAACCTGTTTGGCTACGGGTTCTTTATCGACAATCTGGACATCACGGCGACGATCATCGCGATCCTGCTGGTGACGGCTCTGGTGATCTTTTCGCAATACACCAAGCAGGGGCGCGCGATGCGGGCCGTGGCGGATGACCACCAGGCCGCGCTCAGCGTGGGCGTGTCACTGAACTACATCTGGATACTCGTGTGGTCCGTTGCGGGCTTTGTCGCGCTGGTCGCGGGCATCATGTGGGGTGCGAAATCGGGCGTGCAGTTTTCGCTGTCGTTGATTGCGTTGAAGGCGCTGCCGGTGCTGATGCTGGGCGGCTTTACCTCCATCCCCGGGGCCATTGTTGGTGGCTTGATTATTGGCGTGGGCGAGAAGCTGTTCGAATTCTTCATGTCCTCCAGCGATCTGGCTGGGGCGCTCTTTGGCTTTACCATGAACGCGACCGAGAACTGGTTTGCCTACGTTCTGGCGCTGATCTTCCTTGTCTTCCGTCCGCAGGGCCTGTTCGGGGAGAAGATCATTGAGCGGGTCTAAGGCGTGCCGATTGTTGCCGGCTGCGCTTATTGCGATCTCCGTCACGAGCGCTGCATGGGCCAGTTGCAGCCCCATTGACGACCCGGAAGCCCTTGCGGATTTGGAGCGGTTCAAAACCTTGGTCACCGACGGTGAATTCGGTACCGCGATGCTGCCCTTCGAAATCTCGCAAAGCGCCAAGACACAGCTTGTCGGCGGCCTGGAGGCGGTTGCCCCGAACGGGTTCGAGGACTGCACCACGATAAAGCGTGTCCGTCAAAGCGACCACTTCATTTCAGAGATCTTTATGACCGAAGCCGACGGAAAGGTGCTGTATTGGGCCATCTCGGGTCAAATTCGCCGCGGCAGCTTTCGGATGATCAACTTCAACTATTCAGACAGGTTCGAAGACTTCCGGGAGCTGATGTACTGATGCCCGTTGTTCGTCACCCTTGGTCCAATTGTCTGAACAGCGCGACGGTCAGTGCGGCCAGCACCGTGATCGACAGTGTCATGGCCAGCATGATGTCGCCCGTCAGCACGAGAGTGGTGCCTGCACAGAGCGTCAGCACGAAAATGCACAAGAGCAGCGTCTGGCTCAGCCGGGATTGTACCCGCGCCGGTGGTTCGCGCGCAGGTGTTTCAACCAGCACGTCGTCAACGTCCGGTATCGCTTCGAACAGCTTTGCCTTTTCTGCTGCCAGGTCGACAGCATTCAACTCACCCCGCGCATGCGCGGCATCGAGACGACGGATGTCGTCCAGAATTGCGGTCATAGATCCCACTCCATTTACCCGCGCCCAGTGTGCAACGGCGATTGGGGCGAAATGTGGCAAAACAGGAAAACTGCGGATGGTGGTAAAGCGCGCGTTCACCAAAGACGCGGCAGAGGGAGAAAGCTGATGTTCTATCGTGAGGCAGGCGATTTTTCGACCACATATCCGCAGGATAGCCAGACCTTCCCGATCAAGTTCGACCGCTATCGCTACTATGTCGTGCTGGCGGTGGCCGTGTTGGTCATGCCCTTCGTGATGACGGATTATCTGGTCAATTCGATCTTTCTGCCGTTTTTGATCTACGCGATCGCGGCGATTGGGCTGAATATTCTGACCGGATATTGCGGGCAGGTGAGCCTTGGCACCGGCGGTTTCATGGCCGTGGGCGCCTATGCCTGCTACAAGCTGATGACGGCCTTTCCGGATGTGAATATTTTCTTCCATGTGATCCTGGCCGGGGGCATCACGGCGATGGTTGGGACGCTTTTCGGCCTGCCATCGCTGCGCATCAAAGGGTTCTACTTGGCCGTCGCCACGTTGGCGGCGCAGTTCTTCCTTGTCTGGCTCTTCAACAAGGTGTCGTGGTTCTACAACTACTCCGCGTCTGGCCAGATCAACGCGCCGGAACGCACGGTGTTCGGCATCGAAGTGACCGGCCCGAACACCGAAGCCTGGGCCACCTACCTGTTCTGTCTGGTCTTTACGGTCGGCGCTGCGATCCTGGCGCGCAACCTGACCCGTGGGTCGGTGGGCCGGGAATGGATGGCCATCCGCGACATGGATATCGCAGCCGAGATTATCGGGGTGAACCCGCTGCGCGCCAAGCTGACCGCCTTTGCCGTGTCGTCGTTCTTTGTGGGCATATCGGGCGCCTTGTTCTTTGCCGTCTATCTAGGCGCGGTCGAGGTGGGCGAAGTGTTTGGCATCACCAAGTCGTTCCTGGTCTTGTTCATGATCATCATTGGTGGGCTGGGCTCGATCTTCGGCTCTTTTGCGGGGGCTGCGTTCCTTGTTGTCCTGCCTGTGGTGCTCAAGATCGTGGGCGTGGACCTTCTGGGCTGGCCCACCGACATCGTGGCGCATTTCCAGCTTGTGATCGTCGGCGGGCTGATCATCCTGTTCCTGATCCTGGAACCGCACGGGCTGGCGCAACTGTGGCGCGTGGCCAAGGAGAAGTTGAGATTGTGGCCGTTCCCGCATTAGGGCGCGACCGTAGGGTGTGCGTTTTTCGCGCACCGCACCGAAGACATCGGAATAAAACCATAGGGAGGAAACACCGATGAACTACAAATTAGGCACCTACGCCGTCGCCGCCATGATGGCTGCAAGCCCCGTGATGGCGGACCTCGTGTTCCCGTCGCTCAGCTACCGGACCGGCCCATATGCGGCGGGGGGTATCCCCTTTGCGGATGGCTATGCTGATTACTTCACCCTGCTGAACGAACGCGATGGCGGTATCGGCGGCGTGGAAACCCGCGTGCTGGAATGCGAGACGGGCTACAACACGGAAAAGGGTGTGGAATGCTATGAAGCGACCAAGGGCGAGGGCAGCCTTGTCTATCAACCCCTGTCGACCGGCATCACCTACCAGCTGATCCCCAAGACAACCGCTGACGGCATCCCCATGCACACGATGGGCTATGGCCGGACCTCTGCCGCCAACGGTTCGGTCTTCAGCCATACGTTCAACTACCCCGCCAACTACTGGAACGGGGCGTCGGGTGCCATCAACTACCTGATGAGCCAGGGTGACATCGCGGGCAAGAAGATTGCGCTGGTCTACCACAACTCCGCCTATGGCAAGGAGCCGATCCGCACGCTCGAAGAGTTGTCGGAAAAGCACGGGTTCGAGCTGATGCTGGTGGCCGTCGATCACCCCGGTCAGGAGCAGAAGTCCCAATGGCTGCAGATCCGCCGTGAGCGTCCCGATAATGTCATCATGTATGGCTGGGGCGTGATGAACCAGGTGGCCATTCAGGAAGCCGCCAACATCCGGTATCCGATGGAGAACTTCATCGGCATCTGGTGGTCCGGGTCGGAGAACGACGTGCTGCCCGCGGGTGACGCGGCCAATGGCTACAAGGCGCTGACATTCCACGGTGTGGGCAGCGACTTCCCCGTGTTTGACGACATTCAGGAACATGTCGTGGACAAGGGGCTGGCCGCCGGTGCAGGTGATCAGATTGGCACGGTGCTCTACAACCGCGGCCTCTATGCCGCGATGCTGGCCGCCGAAGCTGCCAAGACTGCGCAAGAGATCCACGGTGAGGCCGAGATCACACCCGCGATGATGCGCGACGGCATGGAAGCGCTGGAGATCACCGAAGCCAAGATGACCGAACTGGGTCTGCCGGGCTTTGGTCCGTCCTTCAGCGTGTCGTGCGAAAACCATGGGGGGCCGGGCCTGATCGGCATGACCCAGTGGGATGCGTCGGCAGGCACTTGGTCGCTGATCTCCGACTTCTCGGAGACGGATATGGAGGTCATCCAGCCTCTGATTGACGAGGACAGCGCGTCCTACGCCAGCGAGAACAACATCGAAGCGGGCTGCTAAGCCCCAAGCCCCGGCGGCGGCACCCGCTGCCGCCGGGGGTGTGCATATTTTTGGAACAATGAAGGTGGCCCACGCTATGTTGGATGCCGAGACGCAGACCGAGACCGTTCTTGAGGTCAACAATATCGAGGTGATCTACAACCACGTGATCCTCGTGTTGAAGGGCGTGTCGCTTAAGGTGCCCAAGGGCGGAATCACGGCCCTGCTGGGCGGCAATGGCGCGGGCAAGACCACGACGCTCAAAGCCATTTCGGGGCTGCTTGCAAGCGAGCGGGGTGAGGTGACCAAGGGGTCCATCCTGCACAACGGCGAGAACACAGCCGAAAAGGACCCCGCCGACCTGGTCAAGCGCGGCGTGGTGCAGGTGATGGAAGGGCGCCACTGTTTCGAGCACCTGACGGTGGAAGAGAACCTGTTGACCGGAGCATACACGCGGTCTGACGGCAAGGGTGCTGTCGCCGCCGATCTTGAAATGGTCTACAACTATTTCCCGCGTTTGCGCGAACGCCGGAAATCTCAGGCAGGCTATACCTCGGGTGGCGAGCAGCAGATGACTGCGATTGGTCGCGCGCTGATGTCCCGGCCCGAAACCATCCTGCTGGACGAGCCTTCGATGGGGCTCGCGCCGCAGCTGGTCGAACAGATCTTTGGCATCGTGAAATCGGTGAACGAGAATGAGGGCGTGACGTTCCTGTTGGCCGAGCAGAACACCAACGTCGCCCTGCGGTTCGCCCATTATGGCTATATTCTTGAGAGTGGCCGCGTGGTGATGGACGGGCCTGCGGCTGAGTTGCGTGAGAACCCGGATGTGAAGGAATTCTACCTCGGCATGTCGGACGAGGGGCGCAAGTCCTTCCGCGATGTGCGGTCCTATCGTCGCCGCAAACGGTGGCTGAGCTAAGGGAGTTTGGACGTGAAGCGATTTGTTTTGACCGCAGCCGCCCTGTTGATGGCCAGCACCGCTTGGGCGCAGGATATCGAACGCGAAGAAATCCGCCGCGCCGCCGTGCCGGGATCGGACACGATGGAAGTGGTCGTGTTCCGTCTGACTGTGCCTGTGGGGGCGACCATTCCGCTGCACACGCATCCCGGTGACGAGCACACCGTTGTGGTGACCGATGCGCGGGCCGAGGCGCCCAATGGCAACATCGTCGAGTTCGCCGTCGGCACGCCGCTCTATTTTCCCGAAGGGCAGGTGCATGGCGGTCTGACCAATGTGGGCGCCGCGCCGATGGTGGCGATCACCACCTTTGTCGTGCGGAAGGGTGAGCCGCTCACCGTTCTGGCGAACTGACATGGACAAGGTCGCCTGCCGCACCCCGGCCGAAGGGCGGGATGGGATCACGAACATCCCGGCCTGGAAGTTCGACGTGGTGCGCGGTGCGATCCTTGGGGCGCTGGAATGTGGCCCGATCCTGTACAAAGACCTCAATGCGGCGGTGCAGGCGCGGTTGGATGACCAGACCCTTGCCGATCTCGGCAAGCTGGGGTGGCACGTGGTTACGGTCAAATTGGAAATGGAAGTGCGGGGCGAGATCGCGCGCCTCGATGTCAAAGGTCCGCAACAGATCAAGGCGGTATGAAACAGATGCTGGACAAAGTGTATTACGACGACCTCGAAACCCGCTCCTCCGACGCGCGCCACGCCGCCCAGCTTGAGGCGGTGAACGCCCAGCTTGCTCGCGTGGCCGAGGCGGCGGGCAATTGCCTGCCCGACATCGGCAAGTTGAAATACCTCGATGACCTCGCCCACCTGCCCGTCCTGCGCAAATCGGAACTGGCCAAATGGCAGGCTGAAAAGCCGCCCTTTGGTGGCATCCCGGTGTCGAACATCGCCCATGTCTTCCAATCTCCCGGCCCCATCTATGAACCCGGGGGCATCAGCCACGACTGGTGGCGCATGGGCCGCTTCCTGCATGCCGCTGGGTTCGGGCCGGGTGACGTGGTGCAGAATTGCTTTGGCTATCATCTTACGCCTGCAGGCATGATCTTTGAAAACGGGGCTCGGGCCGTGGGTGCGAAAGTGCTGCCTGCCGGTACGGGCCAGACCGAATTGCAGGTGACGGCCGCACGCGATGTGGGCACGACGGCCTATGCCGGAACGCCGGATTACCTGAAGGTGATCCTCGACAAGGCGGCCGAGATGGGCGTCGAACTCCAAATCACCAAGGCGGCGGTGGGCGGCGGTGCGCTCTTCCCCTCGCTGCGCCAGGAATACGCGGATCGCGGTGTCACCTGCATGCAGTCCTATGCGACCGCCGACCTCGGCAACATCGCCTACGAATCCTCTGCCCTCGAAGGCATGATCGTGGACGAAGGCGTGATCGTGGAAATCGTCACCCCCGGCACCGGTGATCCAGTGGCACCGGGTGAGGTGGGTGAGGTGATCGTCACCTCCCTCAACCCAGATTACCCGCTGATCCGTTTTGCCACCGGTGACATGAGTGCCGTGCTGCCCGGCTACAGCCCCTGTGGCCGCACCAACATGCGGATCAAGGGCTGGATGGGCCGCGCCGACCAGACGACCAAGATCAAGGGGATGTTCGTGCGTCCCGAACAGGTCGCGGCTTTGGTCGCCAAGCATGAAGAAGTCACCCGCGCCCGTGTCATCGCGACCCGCCAAGGTGAACAGGACGCCATGACCGTGCAGATCGAAAGCCCGCGTGATGTGGCGGACGCCTACGCGCAATCCATCACGGATACGCTCAAACTCAAGGGCACCATCGAAATTCACGCCCCCGGCAGCTTGCCGAAGGACGGCCTCGTGATCGAGGATCAGCGAAGCTACGACTAGTCGGTGATCAAGAGCGGCGCAAAGCCTCCATAGATCAGGCGCTTGCCATCAAAGGGCATCGGGTTCTGATCGGGTGCCATGCGCGGGTCCTCCATCACCTTGGCCCAGCCTGCATCCCGCGTGTCCTTGTCGGGCCAGACGATCCAGCCGAATGACACGGCCTCACCCTCCTTGGCAGCGACTGCCTTGTGCATTGAAGTCACCTCTCCGGCTGGCACGTCATCTTCCCACGCGTCTACAACCGTCTCAGCGCCGTATTCCTTGAAAATCGCGTGCTGTTGCTTCAGCCACGTGGCGTAGGCCTCTTTCCCATCTATAGGCACCGGTGCGAGGAAACCGTCGATGTAGGGCATGTCCATATCTCCTGTTTGCATGTGTGCACGGCATTCTACCACGTGCCTGATGCCCGATTGTGTCAGTTTTCGTCGGTGGCCCGCGCCAAACACTGGAAACCCGAGCGAAAACATAAGATAAGTCTCGAAGCTCAGAGCTTGGGAACACACGTGGCGCTTACCTCCTTTTTCCAGTCCGACACTCCGCGCAGTGCGGCGCCGCGCACTTTGCCCATCCTCGGCTGGCTGGTCGCACTCATTTGCCTGCTGCCAATGGCGGCCGTTGCGGTGGCCGCTGCGACGGGCGGGACGGAGACGGTGCAGCACCTGATCGGCACGGTTCTGGGACGCTATACCGGCAACACGCTCCTACTGGTGGCGCTTGTGTCCATCGGCACTTTCGCCATCGGCACCGGGGCGGCATGGCTTGTGACCATGACACGCTTCCCCGGCGTGCGCCTGTTCGAGATCGCGCTCGTGCTGCCGCTCGCCTTCCCGGCCTACGTGCTGGCCTATGCCTACACTCACATTCTCGACCACCCCGGCATCGTGCAAACCACCCTGCGCAGCGTCATGGGCTGGGGGCCACGCGACTACTGGTTCCCGGAAATCCGCAGCCTTGGCGGGGCGGCGGCGATGCTGGTGCTGGTGCTCTATCCCTACGTCTACCTGCTCAGCCGCGCGGCCTTCATCCAGCAAAGCGGGTCCACCTTCATGGCCGCACGGGCGCTGGGGTCACGGCCTCTGGCCGCATTCTTCCGGGTCAGCCTGCCGCTCGCACGCCCCGCCATCGCGGCGGGCGTTCTGCTGGCGGTGATGGAAACCATCGCCGATTTCGGCACGGTCGCCTATTTCGGCGTGCAGACCTTTGCCACGGGCATCTACACCAGCTGGTTCTCGATGGGGGACCGGGCGGGCGCCGCGCAACTGGCACTTTGCCTCCTCAGCTTCGCGCTGCTGCTGGCGGTGCTGGAACGGACCCAACGGGGGCAGGCCAAGTACCACGATCCCAGCCGTGGCCAACGCCACCACCCGCCACTGACGCTCACAGGCTGGCCAGCCACAGGCGCAATCGCCTTGTGCAGCGTGCCCGTGCTCTTCGGCGCGCTCTTCCCTATCATCGCGCTGTTGAACATGGGGATCGGGTCGGAACAGGACCTGCTCAGCAGCCGTTACCTGGGCTTCATCCGCAATTCACTGGTGCTGGCGACGACCGCCGCGGGGCTCACGCTCGTGGCGGCGATCACCGTGGGCTACTACCTGCGCAGCCGTCCGGGACGGCCCTCGACCATCGCGGCCTACATCGCGCGGCTGGGATACGCGGTGCCGGGCGGGGTGATCGCCGTGGGACTGCTGGTGCCGTTCGCTGCCTTCGACAACGCCCTTGATGCGTGGATGCGGGCCACGTTCGACATCTCGACGGGGCTGCTGATCACCGGCTCAATCTGGCTTCTGGTCTTTGCCTACATGGTGCGGTTCCTCGCCGCCGCCCTTGGCGCCTACGAAGGCGGGCAGGCGCTGGTTCACGCCAACATGGACGCGGCCAGCCGGTCGCTGGGCAAGGGGCCGTTCGCCACCCTGCGCCGCGTGCACCTGCCGATCCTGACGCCCAGTCTGCTCACGGCGCTGCTGATCGTGTTCGTGGACGTGATGAAGGAACTGCCCGCCACGCTGATCATGCGGCCCTTCAACTATGACACGCTGGCGGTCCAAGCGTACCGGCTGGCGTCGGATGAACGGCTGAACGGCGCGGCGGTCCCCAGCCTCGTGATCGTGGCCGTGGGCCTGCTGCCGGTGATCCTGATCTGCCGCCAAGTGGGGCGCCGCTAAGGCCGCGACCGCGTCCGCCAGCACTCCGTGCCCCGCAACAATCCAGCGCGCCGTTCACTCGGCAGGCAGGTCGTCGCCATCCCGCCGGGGCCGACCGCCACGCCCACCGATAAAGTCCTCCGACACCGTGCCTTTGAAACAGCGCGGGAAGAACGGGTAGGTATCGGTTGCGAAATAGACATACTGCCCGTCAACCATCGCCCCGTTGCATTCATCCAGCGTGCCGGACCCTGCAACAAACTCGTAATCCTGCACATAGGTGCCGTCATGGGCGCCACCGGGACCGGATTCGCGCGCGCCAGGTTTCAGCTGCCAAGACGATTGCACGTCTGCGCCGACATAGTGAATTTCGAACCCGTCCGCCGCATAGCCAAACAGCGTACCGTCAAGCGCGCCTGTCACGGCCGAAGGGATGCCGTGGTAGTGATACATCCCGTCCCCGTCCACATGCGCGTTCTGCGCATCCATGATCAGTCCGCCCATACCTTCGACATTCCAGCCGGACGACGGATCGCGTGACCAGCCGCGCTCATCTGTCGGGTCATAATATTCCGCGGTGCCCGGACGCAGGGGGATGCCGGTCACGGTGATGCCCGAAATACGAACCCTATCGGTGATCGTGTCGGTCAGCTCCGGCGTCGCATCCATGCAAAAATTGTGGTCCTGCGGCTCTACCGTGGCTCCGGGCCGCCATGTGCCGGTGTCGTGGTCCGGCACGCCGTCGGACGTGATGCAGCGCTGATCCCCATCCACGGTGATGGTGACGTGTGCTTGAACCGCACCGCCGGTCAAAGCCGTCAGAACAAGCGTGATGCAGAGTGTCTTCATGGTGCCCTCCATGTGTTTGGCTAAGAGTTCAACGGGGGCAACGGGTGTTTCTGTCGGTTGTCGGTTGAGAGTGGAGGGGCGGCCATTGTCGGTGAGCGGGTGTTGGCCGATGCGGCTATCTTAGATAATCCGCTGCTCCAGTTCCGCAGGATCATCTGTCTCGACGTGCCAGAACGCGGCCGCGCCTTCGGGCATGCGATCCAGCACGCGCGCAAAATCCCTCGCATTGGTGCAGCGCCGGATGGCCCAGGCCGTGGCCTCGATCGCGTTGTCCGGCGTCAGGTTGTGGTTCACCCGGATCGCTTGCGCTTCGGCGATCAGGTCGGAACGCGCGGAAAATGGAACCGGAGGGACGCTTACATCCCAGCCCTGAACAAAGATGGCCCGCAGCACACTGGGCAGCACGGCTGCAAATTCCAGCCCCTGCTGCGCGGTCAAGCGTCGTCGAAACACCTGCAGCACGGCGTCCACAGCGGTATAGGCCATGTTGTCAGAGGTGAGCGACATCCGCTCTTTCACATCATCAAGAAAGGCGTGCCATTCCTTGGACGCGTGCCTGTATGTCCACGGCATCGGCATGGGCGGTGACCACTCCAAACAGGATCAGTACGGACAAGCCTAGCGCCATCAGGGATGGGCTGTCGATATCCCTGGGTGCAGATGGTCCGTTACATTGTCAGTTGCAGAGGGAACCCCTCTTTACGACAGGCAATTTGCCAGTCGCACTGTCGCAACGCCCGACGCATCAAAGGCTGCGGATTGTCCATCGGCCCGCAGCATCGCGCCCGCCATTTCCGATCCGTCCACCGTGATCTGGCGGGTGCTGGTCGTGTCGTCGATATCGACGGTAAAGGCCCAGCTTGCCCCCGGCGTCACGTCGTCCAGAGACACGGACAACAGCGTGTCGCCATCCGTGACGTCAGACGTGCTGGCCGTCCCCGACACCCATTCAAGTGGCTGAAACACCTGAACGCCGGCACCCGCCGATGTCGTGTCAAAGATCAGCCCGGCTGGGGCTGCGCCCAGGTCGATCTGCACGTCCAGCCGGTCCAGCGCACAGGCGCCATCATAGCTGAGGGTGAATCGGTCCTTCGGCGCGCCGTCGCGGAAACTGACCGTCAGATCGGCAAGGGCGAAAGACGGGGCAAGGACGGCAAGGGCAACGAGGATGGGGCGCATGAAGTGGATCTCCGATCAGGTAGATGGCATACGAGCTAGCCTGCGAAATGCGCCAGACAACCGACCGCGCCCCGTCGGGCACGAGGGTGCCTTGGAACCGGTTAATACGCGCTACCGGACCGTGCGGTACGGCAGCGCGTTCTTTTTGGGCGAGTTTCAGACACAGGTAAAGATCCGGTATCGCGCCCGAACCCCTTGTCCCCGCGGGGACAAACCGGCCTCAGTCGTCCTTTGGCGCGATCTTGTCCTGCGTCTGCGTGTCAAAATCCGACGCGTCATGGCGGTTGTGCAGCTGCATCTCCGGCTCTCCGAAGGCCCGGTTCACCATGCGCCCCCGCAACGTCGCGGGCCGCGCGTCGATCTTCTTGGCCCAGGCCAGCACATTGGAATAACTCTCCACATCCAGAAACTCCGCCGCGCCATAGAGCCGCCCTAGGCACAGCTGCCCGTACCAAGGCCAGATCGCCATGTCGGCTATGGTATAATCGTCGCCCGCAATAAACGGCTTCTCCGCAAGTTCGCGGTCCAGCACATCAAGCTGCCGCTTGCTCTCCATCGCGTAACGGTTGATCGGGTATTCGTACTTCTCCGGCGCGTAAGCATAGAAGTGCCCGAACCCGCCGCCCAGGAACGGAGCAGAGCCCATTTGCCACATCAGCCAGTTGAGGGTTTCCGTGCGCGCAGGACCGGAGGCGGGAAGGAACATGCCGAATTTTTCAGCGAGGTGGATCAGGATCGAACCGCTTTCAAAGACGCGCAATTCCGCGTCGCCTGACCGGTCGATGAGCGCGGGGATCTTGGAGTTGGGGTTGGCGCCGACAAAACCCGACCCGAACTGGTCACCCTCTCCGATGTCGATCAGCCAGGCGTCGTACTCGGCGTCTGAAACGCTCGCTTCCAGCAGCTCTTCGAACAGCATCGTGACCTTCACCCCGTTGGGCGTGGCCAGCGAGTAAAGCTGAAACGGATGCTTGCCGACCGGCAGGTCCTTGTCCTGGGTCGGCCCGGCGATCGGGCGGTTGATCGAGGCGAACTTGCCGCCGGACTCTGCGTCCCAGGTCCATTTTGCGGGGGGCGTGTAGGTGGGATCGCTCATGTCGGTGGCCTTTCGGTTCAAGTGTGACGGCAAGGTATTCCCCGCGGGGACACGCGCAAGGGGGCAGGCTGTGCCGTGGCGCACAAGGGTCAGTCAGGCAGCAGCGCATCCAGCATCGGATGGGGAAAGCTGCGCTGGGTGGTGACGGCATAGAACGTGTCGGTGATGCCTGTATCGAAGGGCGCGGTGACAAGCTGGCCGGAGGCGATTTCGTCTGCCAGCACGATGTCAGGTGCAAGGGCAAGGCCCGCCCCTTCGCGCGCGAGCAGGCGAACCATCGCCATGTCATCCACGTCCGCAATGATGCGGGGCTGCAAGCCCAGCCGCGCGGTCAGGCGGTTGAAGCCCGTGCGGATAGCGCTTTCGGTGGGCACGATCACAGGCTCGGAATTCAGAAGTGAAATCAATGTCTTGTGTCGCATTCGGTCTGCGGTACCATGCAGGCTGACGGCGTGGCCGGCAAGGCGGTGGGCAATGAAGTCTGATCCGGCCGCACTGGTCGGCGCGTCTGTGGTCAGCACGACATCAAGCGCCAGCTCGGAAAGTGACCGGAGCAGGGGCGTGTTTTGTCCGGATTTCAGCACAATATCGACCTCCGGGTGATCGAGCACCGGGCGCAGGAACTGCATCTGGAAGTTGCGCGACAGGGTCGACAGCGCGCCGACGCGCAGGGGTGGGGCGTGGGCCGCACTGCGGTTCAGGGTCTCCATCAACTCCTGCCCGGTGCCAAAGATGCGGTCCGCGTGGTCGAGGGCGATGCGTCCGACCTCCGTCAGCTTCAACTGGCGGCCCACGCGGTCAAAGAGGGCATGGCCCAGTCTCGCCTCCAACGCCTTGATCTGCGTGGATAAAGCAGATTGCGACAGGTTCAGCTTTTCCGCGGCGCGGGTCAGGTTGCCCTCATGTGCAACGGCGCGGAAATAGCGGAGGTGGTGGTAGTTCAGGGTGTCCATACATTCAGAATATAGAACGAAATTGCGCAATAGTTATATTTTTTATCTATAAGACACGCCGCTACATCCTCCGTCAGACCAAAGGAGAGGCGAGTCATGGATATTGTTACCGAGATCGTTACGACCATTCTGGCGCAATTGCAGAAGCCGACGCTCGCCTTTCTGATTGGCGGGATGGTGTTGGCCGCGCTGGGCAGCAAGTTCGAGATCCCCGACGCGATCTACAAGTTTATCGTTGCGCTGCTGTTGCTCAAAGTTGGCATCGGCGCGGGGATTTCGGTGCGCGAAGCAAACTTTGTGGAACTGGCGGTGCCGGCCCTTCTCGCGGCGGCGCTTGGCATTTCCATCGTCGTCCTGGGCCGCTTCACACTGTCCAAATGGCGGGGCGTGTCGCAGCTGGATGCGACGGCCACGGTCGGCTTGTTTGGCGCGGTGTCCGCCTCGACCCTCGCGGCGGGCATGGCGGTTCTGGATGACGAAGGCATCGCTTATGAAGGGTTCATCGGCGCGCTGTACCCGTTCATGGATGTGGCGGCGCTGGTGACGGCCATTGTGCTGGCGCGGCTGGCGACCGCGCGCAAGGCGGCGACGGCCAATGTGCAGGGTGGAACCATCACCATGGGCGGCGGCACAGGCGGTCCGGCGGTCGAAAAGGGTCTGATCAGGGGTATTCTTGTCGACACTGCGCGGTCGCCTGCGATTTCCGCCCTGCTTCTGGGTATCGCGCTTGGCCTCTTTGCACGGCCTGAATCGGTCTATGCCAGCTTTTACGAGCCGCTGTTCCGGGGCCTCTTGTCGGTGCTGATGCTGATCATGGGGATTGAGGCGTGGTCGCGGCTGTCGGAGTTGAAGGGCGTGGCGCACGCCTATCTGTTCTACGGAATCACTGCGCCGCTGGTGCATGGGGCGCTGGGATTTGGTGCAGGTCTGATCGCGCATCATCTGACAGGCTTTTCGGCAGGCGGTGTGGTGCTGTTGTCGATCATGGCGGCGTCGAGCTCTGACATCTCTGGTCCGCCCACGATGCGCGCCGCGCTGCCGGAGGCGAACCCGTCCGCCTATGTGGGCACGTCCACGGGGCTGGGCACGCCGGTGGCAATCCTGAGCATCCCGCTGTTCATGGCGCTGGCCGATTGGTTTGTGGGGTTTTGATGGAGCCGAACCATTCCGGTCAGGCCATTGATGTGTCTAACCCGGATGCTTTTCTTGCGGTGTGCCAGTTGTGGCGGCCATAAATCCACGTAAGTTCCAGGACTGAATGTCGGAAACGCGGTGCACCCCATGTCTGAAGACCCCCCCGTTCCCTTAACACTTGAGGGCTATCTGCTTTTCTTTGGTGTTCTGCTTGTTCTGATCGTCGTTTTGTTTTGGTGGCTGCAGAAACATGAGAAGCGCGCGCGGGATAGTTTCTTTGCGCAGTTTGATCCTTCGGAACTAAGGATGAGCCCGCACAAGGTGGGGTTGGTTTTCAAGGTAGTCAGGGCCGACGGGGATATCGTGATAGTGCAACCAGTGTGGGACGGAAAAGCGGCGATACTCAATGGGAAAGAGGCGCGGCTGACTGCAGTTCAGGTGATGCCATTTGATGCCTCGCGATTTTTTGCCTGATCCAGACGGGATTTCTACTCACCGGCACGGAGTCAAGCCGAAGGCGCCGTGCATCGCCAGACCGCCCCGCCGGGCTGGCGATTTGGTTGGTCTGGGTGCATCGCTCGTATCGAAGATGTGTTTGGCTGCCATAAAGTGAATCGAACTTGCCTTGGATCGCCACCCCGCGGTCTGGCAATGCACGCCTCAGGTTTTGCACAACTGTTCAAGCAGCGGAGGCTGACGTAGCACGACTACCGCCTCAACGTAAAAAGCCGCCCCGGTTGGAGCGGCTTTCAAAGCTTTATCGCTGTGAGCCTCAGCCCTGGCGGGCTTTGAACCGGCGCTGCGTCTTGTTGATGACGTACACACGGCCCTTGCGGCGCACGACGCGGCAGTCGCGGTGCCGGTTCTTGAGCGAGCGGAGCGAGTTTCGAACCTTCATGGCGCTTCTTCCTCATGTTTCATGGCGCGAAGCAGCGCCGGGGTTGCGTTTTGGCACTTGGGGTGCCGGTGTATGTGCCCAAGCGGGTTGCCCCGTTTGGCGGAATGAATGGTGGGCGATACAAGGATCGAACTTGTGACCCCTTCGATGTCAACGAAGTGCTCTACCGCTGAGCTAATCGCCCACTCTGACCGTCCCGAATTGCCTGCCCACAAAGAAAGTGGGCGCGGGAATCCGCGCCGGGTGAGGGGCGTATAAAAGGAGTCGAAGAGAGGATCAAGGGCTTTTGGCTTTCCCATTTCTCGGGCTATGTTGGACGCCAGAGGAGGGGCCATGCCCAAGGTCGCATACGAAGTTCTGCACCCGGAGCGTCGCACATCGTGCGTCGTGTTCGCGTCGCCCCATTCGGGCCGCGACTACCCGTGGAGTTTTCTACGCCGGACCGTTCTGGATGAACAGACTGTCCGGTCGTCCGAGGATGCCTTTGTCGATAAGCTCTTTGACATGGCGCCGCAATACGGTGCCCCCTTGTTGAAGGCGGGTGCGCCGCGCGCCTTTGTCGATTTGAACCGCAGTGCGGACGAGTTGGACCCGGCCTTGATCGAAGGCGTGCGGCGGCAGGGGCACAATCCGCGCATCGCCAGCGGTTTGGGTGTGATCCCGCGCGTTGTGGCCAATGGCCGTGTGATCTACCGCGGCAAGCTGCCCATGCGCGAGGCCGAGCGGCGGATTGATCTCTATTGGCGGCCCTATCATGCCGCCCTGCAAAAGCTGCTGGATGGGGCGCATCAGCATCATGGGCTGACTGTTCTGATTGATTGCCATTCGATGCCGCATGAGGCGATGGACGGGATCGCGCAGGGCGCGCGCAAGCGCCCCGACGTGGTGCTGGGCGACCGCTTTGGTGCCGCTGCGGGGGGCGAGATCGTGGATATGGTCGAGGCGGCCTTTGCCGCGGCGGGCTTTACCGTGGCGCGCAATGCGCCCTTTGCCGGGGCCTATGTGACGCAGGCCTATGGCCGTCCGTCCCGCCACCAACACGCGGTGCAGGTGGAAATTGACCGGTCGCTTTATATGAACGAGCGGACGATTACCCGCCATTCGGAATTTGACGCCGTGCGGGACCGGTTGCGTGCGGTTGTGTCCGAGGTGTCGACCATCGGGCAAAGCCGGATGCCGCTCGCGGCGGAGTGATCTTCAGCGCAGGGCGCGCCCTTTGACAATTGCATCTTGGCCAAACCGGTCGCGGATGGCGTCGGCGGCGCGTTCCGCTTCGCCCCGTTTGCGCGCCCCCGGATCCAGCAGATCGCCCGAGGCCTGCACGCTGCCCGCATCCACAAGGTCCGAGATGCCGCACCCGAGCAGCCGGTACGGTCCTTCGTTCCCCACCTGATCGAACAGCCCACGCGCGGTGCGGTAGATCGTGTCGGCCAGTTGCGCAGGATCACGCAGCGACACGCGGCGGGTGAGCGAGGAGTGGTCGTGCCGTTTCAGTTTCAGCGTCACGACCCGGCCTGCGATCCCCTTGGCCTTGGCCCGGCTCGCCACCTTGTCCGCCATGCGCCAGAGGTGCCCGTCGAGGATGTCTGGGTCGTTCGTATCCTCGCCAAAGGTAGTTTCGTTGCTGATCGACTTCATTGGCGCGTTGCGGGTGACGCGCCGTGCGTCCTTGCCCCGCGCGAGGTTCCACAGCCGGTCGCCCATGGACCCAAAGCGGGCCACGAGGTCCGTCTGCTCCCACCGCAGGAGGTCGGCAAAGCTGCGGATACCGGCCTTTTCCAGCGAGGCCTGGGCGGCAGGGCCGATACCCCAGATCAGCCGCACGGGCTTGTCGCGCAGAAAATCAGTCGTCTCTGCCGCGCCGATGATGGAAAACCCGTGCGGCTTTTCCAGGTCGGAGGCGACCTTGGCCAGGAACTTGTTGTGCGACAGACCAATGGAGCCGGTCAGGCCCAGCTCGTCCCGCATCCGTTTGACCAGCCGTGCCAGCATCACGGCGGGCGGCGCGCCGTGCAGGCGGGCCGTGCCGGTGAGATCCAGAAACGCCTCGTCCAGGGACAGAGGTTCGATGGCGGGCGTCATCTCTTCCATCATGTCGCGGATGGCGCGCGAGGCTTCGACATACGCCTCCATCCGCGGTTTGATCACGACCGCGTCGGGGCACAGTTTCAGGGCCTGGAACATCGGCATGGCAGACCGCACACCGCGGATACGCGCGACGTAGCAGGCTGTCGAGACCACGCCGCGCCGCCCGCCGCCGATGATGACCGGCTTGCCCTCAAGGCTGGGATCGTCGCGTTTCTCTACTGACGCATAGAATGCGTCGCAGTCCATGTGCGCGATGGACAGATCGTGGAGCTCGGGGTGGCTGACCACCCGCGGCGCACCACAGGACGGACAGCGGGAACCCGCTGCAAAACTTGTCAGGCAATCACGGCATAGGCTGGGCATGGGGCGGCTTTGTGGCTAGTGATGCCAGCGTAGCAAATCGGCGCGGGGTTGAACATGGCCAGTCGGATCACTGGGGCGAAACTGGCCTTGTTCGTCGGGGACAAGCTGGCCACGCTGTTGCGGGATGACATTCCAAGTATCTCGTGGCCTAACTACTGGGACCTGCCCGGCGGCCAATGGGAAGAGGGCGAGACCCCGCTGCAATGCGCCCTGCGCGAGACCCGCGAAGAACTGAACCTGTCGGTTGATCCCGCGCTGGTGCGCTGGGGTCGCGATTACGGCGCGACCAGCGGAAACATCACCTGGTTCTTTGCCGCCCACATGCCCGAAGAAACCGCGCAGGACATCACCCTTGGGGACGAAGGACAGGCGTGGGGCCTGATGGATGTGCAGACCTTTCTGGACCACGACATGGTTGTCCCGCTGTTCAAGCCGCGCCTGCGCGATTACCTGGCCGGTGTGACGTCTGCGGAGTTTGAGAGGCCCTGACATAAAGCCCCCCGCGCGAAGCGGGGGGAGGTGACGAACCACAGGAAGAGCTGGTCCGTCGGGGAGTATCACCTAACGTAAACTACCACTTTTACGGGAGTTTACGAGTAGGGATTTCCTGACCTGTCCAATATACGGTGGTCCGTTGCCGAAATGGCACAAACCCTTGATCCCAAACAGCGTCAATTCAGGCATACGGGTGTGAAAAGACGCGCGTTGTCAGTGGTTTGGAGAATGTGCCTGCGGACTGTGCATTTCTGCCAAAATCGCCTCTGCCGCAACTTTTGGGTGTGGAGATGTCCAGATGGGACGCCCCACAACGATGTGGTCTACTCCGCTGGCGATGGCATTTGCGGGGGTTGCGACTCGCTTCTGATCGCCCAGATCGGCACCTGCGGGGCGCACGCCGGGGGTCACGATCAGCCGGTCCTTCGCCTCGGGCAGCGCCCGGATCGTGGCCGCCTCGTGCGGAGAGGCGATGACGCCATCGGCCCCGGCCTCAAACGCGCGCGCGGCCCGTTCGCTGACCAGATCGCCAATGTCGCCAGGCTTGATCAGGCTGTCGTCCAGGTCCTGCCGGTCAAGCGAGGTCAGGATCGTGACTGCCAGGATTTTCATGTCGCTGCCTGCCGCCCCCTCCTTGGCGGCGCGGACGACATGGGGGTCGCCGTGCACGGTTAGAAAGTCGAGGTCGAATTGCGCAAGACCGCGCACCGCCGATTCAACCGTTGCGCCGATGTCGAAAAGTTTCATGTCGAGGAAGATGCGTTTGCCGTGTTCCTGCTTCAGCTCATTGGCCAGGGCAAGGCCGCCGCCGGTCAACATGCCCAGCCCGATCTTGTAGAAACTGACGCTGTCGCCCAGCCGGTCGGCCAGGTCCAGCCCGGCCACCGCATTGGGTACGTCCATTGCCACGATCAACCTGTCATCTGCCATCTTCATTCCCCCACGCTTGGCCTGCGGTCGGTGTAGGGTAGGTGCGGCGTGAAAAAAAGCCCGGATGCGATCTGCATCCGGGCAAGTGTCAGAGACTTAGCAGGCAGGCACCTGTCTCTGTTGTGGTATCGTTGCGGTGCATGGCGCGGGGGACAGAAGAAGCGCAATGCGGATCCGGCAACGAACCGAGGGAACTTAGGCCGCGCGCGGGCGCAGCGTTGCGAATTTGTCGATGGTCATGCGCCGCAGTCCGGCCAGGCGGTTGGGACGGCGCGGTGTCATTGCTGCAGGCAGGTGCGCATTGCGGGATCGGCCGTGGGTATGCCGCCGCATCGCCTGCGTGGCGAGCCCTTCGGCCGCATCCTCGAACGCCATGGTGATGGGTGCGTTGATGGCGCAGGCATAGCTGCGCGAATCTCTGTCGTCGTGAACGGTCACGAGGGCTTCGAAAGACTGCGTGGCGGCGTTGTAGATCACATCGCTCAGTTGCAACGGAACAGTCTGCATTTTGGTCACCTACATGTTGTGGTTCTGCTCGTACAACTTGCAAGATGGGTGGCCGGTTCCCGGATTTCAGGGGGAAAATCTGTCACGTCGATTCACGGAACCGTGCGTGTGTGACTGGTGCGCCTGTCTGGATTTTTCGCAAGATTCTGAAATCGTTAACTTTTTGGCAACGGTCGCGTATGGAAAATAGGCTTGGGCGTAAGCCGTTGAATCAGCAAGATTTTGCTGAAATTTGTGAGCAGCCCGTATGGTTGTGAAGGAAAACCGTGAGTTTGGGGGCGTTTTGGCGCCGTGACATGTGGCGTGAAAATTTGGCGCAGAATTCGACCTGTGACACTTGTGCAACGCATGCGCCTTCCCCATTTCTGATGCGTAGGCCCGAAGGCCCGTGTGCCTCTGAGAGGGCGCGGCTCGAACCGGGCGCTAAAAAAGGAGAAATGACCCATGGACTTGTCGAAGTTCACGGAGCGGTCGCGCGGCTTTGTCCAAGCGGCCCAGACGATTGCAGCCCGCGAAAGCCACCAGCGGCTGGCCCCCGAACATGTGTTGAAAGCGTTGATGGATGATGAGCAGGGCCTCGCCGCCAACCTGATCACGCGTGCTGGCGGTGATCCGGGCCGGGTGCTGACCCATGTGGACCAGACGTTGGCCAAGATGCCCCAGGTGACGGGCGATGCGGCCCAGGTCTATCTGGACAACGCGACGGCCAAGGTGCTGGCCGAGGCCGAGGCGCTGGCCAAGAAGGCGGGCGACAGTTTCGTGCCGGTGGAGCGTGTGCTGATGGCGCTTGGCATGGTCAAATCGGGCGCCAAGGATGCGCTTGAGGCGGGCAAGGTGAACCCGCAGGCGCTGAATTCTGCCATCAATGATATTCGCAAGGGCCGCACCGCCGACAGTGCCAGCGCCGAGGAAGGCTATGACGCGCTGAAGAAATACGCGATGGACCTGACAGAGCGTGCCGAGGCGGGCAAGATCGACCCCATCATCGGGCGTGACGAGGAAATCCGCCGCGCCATGCAGGTGCTGAGCCGCCGGACCAAGAACAATCCGGTTCTGATTGGTGAACCTGGTGTCGGTAAGACCGCGATTGCCGAGGGGCTTGCTCTGCGCATCGTCAACGGTGACGTGCCCGAGAGCTTGCGCAACAAGCGGCTGTTGGCCTTGGACATGGGCGCACTGATCGCGGGTGCAAAGTACCGCGGTGAGTTCGAGGAACGGCTCAAGGCCGTACTGACCGAGGTGACTGAGGCGGCCGGAGAGATCGTGCTGTTCATCGACGAAATGCACACGCTTGTGGGTGCGGGCAAGACGGATGGTGCGATGGATGCTGCCAACCTGATCAAACCGGCGCTTGCGCGCGGTGAGTTGCACTGTGTTGGGGCCACGACCCTCGATGAGTACCGCAAGTATGTCGAGAAGGACGCCGCTCTGGCCCGTCGTTTCCAGCCGGTGATGATTGCCGAGCCGACGGTGGAGGATACGATCAGCATCCTGCGCGGGATCAAGGAGAAGTATGAACTGCACCACGGTGTGCGCGTTTCGGATTCTGCGCTCGTGACCGCTGCAACGCTGTCGCATCGCTACATCACGGACCGCTTCTTGCCCGACAAGGCGATTGATTTGGTGGATGAGGCCGCCAGCCGTTTGCGGATGGAGGTGGATTCCAAGCCCGAGGAATTGGATGCCTTGGACCGCCAGATCCTGCAAATGCAGATCGAGGTAGAGGCGCTGCGGCTTGAGGACGATCAGGCGTCGAAGGATCGGCTTGAGACCCTTGAAAAGGACCTTGCCGACCTGCAGGAGCGCAGTGCCGAGATGACGGCGCAGTGGCAGGGTGAAAGGGACAAGCTCGCCTCGGCTCGTGACATCAAGGAGCAGTTGGACCACGCCCGCGCCGCGTTGGATATCGCCAAGCGTGAGGGCAACCTCGCGAAAGCGGGAGAGCTGTCCTACGGCGTGATCCCCGATCTCGAGCGCAAGCTGTCCGATGCCGAAGGCGGCGAGACGGACGCGATGGTGGCCGAGGCCGTGCGCCCCGAGCAGATCGCGAGCGTGGTAGAGCGTTGGACCGGTATTCCGACCTCGAAGATGCTGGAAGGCGAACGTGAAAAGCTGCTCCGCATGGAAGACCAGCTGCACAATCGTGTCATCGGTCAGGACAGCGCCGTGCGGGCCGTTGCCAACGCAGTACGGCGCGCGCGCGCTGGGCTGAATGATGAGAACCGTCCGCTTGGGTCGTTCCTGTTTCTCGGGCCGACAGGCGTGGGCAAGACCGAGCTGACCAAGGCGGTTGCCGAGTTCCTGTTTGATGACGATAGCGCGATGGTTCGGATCGACATGTCGGAATTCATGGAAAAGCACGCGGTTGCGCGGCTGATCGGGGCGCCTCCGGGCTATGTGGGATATGATGAGGGCGGCGTGCTGACCGAGGCTGTGCGGCGGCGCCCCTATCAGGTCGTTCTTTTTGATGAGGTCGAGAAGGCGCACCCGGATGTCTTCAATGTGCTCCTTCAGGTTCTGGATGATGGCGTGCTGACGGATGGGCAGGGGCGGACCGTGGATTTCAAGCAGACGCTGATCATTCTCACCTCGAACCTTGGCGCTCAGGCGCTCAGCCAGCTGCCGGATGGGGCGGATGCGTTCCAGGCGCGGCGGGATGTGATGGATGCGGTGCGGGCGCATTTCCGGCCGGAATTCCTGAACCGGCTGGATGAGACGATCATCTTTGACCGGCTGGCGCGCGAGGATATGGACGGGATCGTGACCATCCAGATGGCCCGGCTTCTCAAGCGGTTGGCGGCCCGGAAAATCGAGCTGTCGCTGGATGAGGCGGCCAAGACCTGGCTGGCGGATGAGGGATATGACCCGGTTTTCGGGGCGCGGCCCTTGAAACGGGTGATCCAATCGGCGCTTCAGAATCCGCTGGCAGAGATGCTGCTGGCCGGGGATATCAAGGATGGGGAGACGGTCGAAGTGACGGTCGGATCCGAGGGGCTTTTGATCGGGGACCGGGTTTCGGGGACCAATCGGCCCCGGCCCGAGGATGCGGTCGTGCACTGATTTTGATGGGCCCCGGATGGGGCCGTGGACCTGGGTGTCCCACGCTGGGACACCCCACGCCCCCTTAGACTTCAATGGGTTACAGATGGGGATTTAGGATTTGTTAGGGTTTTGCTTCCCTATCAAAACTGTCGGGAGCATGCGCACTTGCAGTTGCCCCAAGTCAATAGACCGACACATTGATATTCTCCGTCAGAATAGATCGGAAAACGCGCCGCTGACAGACTTGTATGCTTTCCGCTCTTGTTTGACAAATGCTATAAAAATTTTTGCCTCTTCCACAATAAAAGCATGCATGCGCGATTGCTTAAAGGCATCAACCAAACCGGCTTCGTCGTCCGGCGGTATTTGATTGTCCGCGAGGGATTCGCTTGAAGAAATCCGAATTCGATTCGCTTCAACCAAAACAAATATTCTATCAAACAATTTCTCGAACTTTTTGAGCGCGAGGCGCTCAAACTTCATGTCATCTTTTGTAGAGGAATCGTGCCTCGCCCAACCTTGATTGGATGCAACAGACCTTATAGCGTAGTAGAAATCAGCCATCTCCCCGCTATGCCGCAGCGTTATTTGCGCGCGTTTCTGTTTGCGCTTGCTTACAACTTCGCTGAATACCTTATCCAAGTGTATAGTGAATACAGAGCCAGTTCTCGCGGAAAAGCTTTCATAGATTTTGGCATCAGTCTTTCTGTCAATTAAGGATTTAAATTTCTGTGTATTGGGAATTACATACTTTTCGCGAAATAAATCTGGGTTTATATCGGCGACCATAGGCAAAACACTATCGCTGACGCGTGCCGCGAACTTGGAAAAAATTTCTTCTATGTTTCTGCTCGCTACTCGTGCAATACAGTATGCCGCAAAATACTCCTGAAATGAACGGTGAGTAAATGTATATGTAAGACCCTCTAGTTTGAGTAAACATACACTTATCGTAAGGTCATCAAGAAAATGTTCGCTGCTTACTTGGTGTGCTTCAATGGTCTGCGCTTGATTGATGGCATCCAGTAACTCACTGCGCGTGAATTCAATTTGCTCATCGTAGTAAGTTTTTAGACAGAAGTACGCGGTGAGACGCAGAAAGTCGAACTTGTCAAGGTCGCAATGAAATATGCGCTTATATCCCTTCGTGAGGTCGTGCCGGTGATAGAGCGCCTCGAATGCTTGCTCATAAAACTGAAACATTCTCTTCGGGATGTCAGGATTGTAAGAAAAGCTAACAAGCATCATGTATGCGAGTAACGGGTTTGACAGGAAGTCCTGGTGCGCCGAAAAAAGAGACTCAAATCTTTGAAGGAATTTTGATTTCAGATCAGCATCGTAGTCTGCTCTTTCGATCAACAGCTTTGATCGCTCTTCATCCAGCGCTTCAACTTTGGCGACAGAAAAATCGTCCCAACCCATAAACCGCTCGTCGGGCCGACTTGTCAACACAATACAAAGCTTTGGATTGCTGTTTTTTAACTGAAGTATAAGATCTTGAAATCTCTGTCGTCGGTCGAAGTTGATCTCATCAAAGCCGTCAAGAAACAGAATAAACTCACCATTTCTAAGAGCCCTGTTGAATTCATCTTGTCTTATTTGTGATCCTGACTTTGTGATTGAGTGATATATGAAATCCTCAATATTATTATGTGTAAAGTTGTTGAGGTGTCTCAACTCAAGAAAAAATGGAATCAATCCATCTGGCTTTTCAAAATATGATAGCCACAAATACCTCATGAACATAGATTTTCCGCCACCGCCGGCACCCAAAATCACGGTTGATACACCAGATCGTATCTTTTCAATTAAACTATACTGATCATAACTCCGACCATTCATGTTGAAAGATTGGTCTACGTATATCGATAACGTTTCGGATGATACGTCAGAGTTCAAAATTGTTTTTACTTTCGTACACTTATTGAATGTTGCCTCTAGATGATCAGAGAAGTCTCTCTTCAGTGTTTCGCCGGTGCTCTGAATCTGACGATGCGGCCGCTTTACATAGTCGGTCGTAAGGTTTGTTAAAAGACCCGAGAAACCCTGTATTGCAATTTGTCCCAATATACTATCGGCAACCATCATGACCCTCGCTAAGCTTTTTTTGTCGGCACTTTGCAGCGAAAGTATCCCATCAACATTGACCGGTAAACGCACAATCACTCTTTTTTGCCGAGCGCCTCCGAGTTACGTGGATCGGTTCGAGGTCTGTATTGCTGGTTTGATGGGTCTGGTTCGCAGTGACTTTTACGGATGAATGCCTACACAGCTTCTTTGCAATAGCTGCCGAAGCTGTGTTTGAATTTAGAAGTGAACCCTCGCGGCGGGGCTAGCCCTCTGTCCCGAAGAGCCGCTCTATGGTTTCCATCACGTCGTCCATGAGGCCCGGAACCCTGGCCTCTGGTCCCGAAAACCGCAGGATCCAGCCGGAGCGGGTGACTTCGCGGCGGATTTGCAGGCCGCGGGCGAACTTGATCGACCGGCGGGGGGCCGTGGGCGTGCCGGGGGCGGTGTCGCCGTGTTGGGGGTTGAGCGCTTCGGTGATGACCGGTTCGAGTGCTGCCCATTGGCCCGCCAGCGTGTCGCTGCCCGAGGTGCGGAGGGTGTCGGAGAGGAGGTCTTCCCACCCGGCGCGCAAGGCCGAGGCCAGCCGTTCGATGCGCGCGGTGGAGAGCCTTTCGGGGGTGGCGAGGGCGCCGTCGAAGACCTGTACCACCAGGACGATGCTGCGCAGCCGCGCCTTTTTCTGACGCGAGAGCGGGCCGAACAGGGTGGCGATGGCGGCCTCTTCGCCCTCGAACAGGTCGGAGCGGATGCAATCGAGGATCAGCCGTCCTTTCTCCCACGGGCTGATCTGGGACCGGATTTCGTTTTCGGTGACCATCGCGGCCATCGCGTCGGGGATGTCGCGGGGGCTGCGGAGGAAGGCGGGGATCGTCTCGTGTTTCAGCGCGCGGGCTGCGGCCAGGCGGCGGAAGCCGGAGATCAGCCCGTAGCGGTGCCCGTCCTGTGGTTGGCTGAGTTGCCAGACCTCGATCGGTTGGCGCAGGCCGTTGAGGAGGATGGAGTGTTCCAGCTCCGCCTGCGCTTCGGCGTCCTGCGTGTCGCGGTCGCGGGGCAGGGCGTTTGCGTAGATTTCGCTGAGTGGGATGGTCTGGAGGGGGTCGGTCATGGGGGCCTCATCTGCGGGTTGGCGTGCAGTATGGGGCCGGGGGGCGCGGTGTTGCGCAAAGCGAAGGGGCCCCGAACGGTGGGGCCCCTTGCTGTGGTCGGTTTAGCTGTTGCCTTCGGGCAGGATCACCTGGTCGATCACGTGGATCACGCCGTTCGAGGTTTCGATGTCGGCGGAGACGACGGTTGCCTGTTCGACCATGACGCCGTTGTCGAGGTCGATGGTGACGGCCTCACCCTGGACGGTGGTTGCTTCCATGTCGTCGGACAGGTCGGTCGACATCACTTTGCCCGGCACAACGTGGTAGGTCAGGATCGCCACGAGCTGGTCCTTGTTCTCGGGCAGCAGCAGGGTTTCGACCGTGCCTTCGGGCAGGGCGGCGAAGGCCTCATCCGTGGGTGCGAAGACGGTGAACGGGCCGTCGCCTTTCAGCGTGTCGACGAGGTCGGCGGCCTGCACGGCGGCGACCAGCGTTTCGAACGTGCCTGCGTCAACGGCGGTGTCGACGATGTCTTTTTTCATCGAACCTGCGATGGCTGCGGTGGCGAAGGCTGCGGTGGCGACTGTGGCCAGAAGTGTCTTACGGAACATAGGTGTGTCTCCATTAAGGTTGCGATAACCGTCAGGCGGCATCGTGAAGCTAACGCGCGTGGGGGCTGCTTGGATCACGTGGAAATTTTTCCCACGGTGTCTTGAAATGGGGCGCGGGTTGCCTAAGCTGGGGCGGTTTGCGATTTCCACTCACGGTTTTGTTAAGTTTGGCAAAAAGCTGCCTGTCCTTGCGTCCGCCTGCGCGCCTTTGCAGAGTGGCCGCGACGTGCATGGGAGGGTGGCCGGTTGAGTTTTGCGATGTCCGTGCTTGAGGTGATGGTCCTTGGGTTTTTCTTTGTCATTGGCCTTGGCGTGGCCGTGGCGCTGGTGATGTTTGTCATCGACCGGGTGCAGACCCATGATGCCATTCGCCGGAACTATCCCGTCATCGGGCGGTTTCGGCATTTGTTTTCGCAGCTGGGCGAGTTCTTTCGTCAGTACTTCTTTGCCATGGACCGGGAGGAGCTGCCGTTCAACCGCGCACAGCGGGAGTGGATCAAGCGGTCGGGCGAGGGGGTCAGCAACACGGTGGCGTTCGGGTCCACGCGGAACCTGAGTGTCGTGGGGACGCCGATTTTTGTGAATGCGGCCTTTCCCCCACTGGCCGATCAGTTTGCCCGCACCGCGCCGATGGTGATTGGCGAGGGCGCGCGGGTGCCGTTTACGGCGCGGTCGTTCTTTAACATCTCGGGGATGAGTTATGGGGCGATTTCGAAGCCTGCGGTCCGGGCGTTGAGCCGGGGCGCGAAGGAGGCGGGTGTTTGGATGAACACCGGTGAAGGGGGCCTGAGCCCCTATCATCTGGAGGGCGGCTGCGACATTGTCTTTCAGATCGGGACGGCCAAGTTCGGGGTGCGCGACGAGGAGGGCAACCTGAGCGACGACAAGCTGCGCGAGGTGGCGACGCACAAGCAGGTGCGGATGTTCGAGATCAAGCTGGCGCAGGGGGCGAAGCCGGGCAAGGGCGGCATCCTGCCCGGCGAGAAGGTGACGGAGGAGATTGCCAAGATCCGTGGGCTGCGGGTCGGTCAGGACGGCATATCGCCCAACCGCCATGCGGAGGTGGATGATTGGGGCGACCTGCTGGATCTGATCTGCCACATTCGTGGCGTGACCGGCAAACCGGTGGGCATCAAGACCGTGGTGGGCGCGGAGGCCCCGATTGCGGACCTGTTTGCCACGATCAACGCGCGCGGTGCGGAATGCGCGCCGGACTTTATTACTGTCGACGGGGGCGAGGGCGGCACGGGTGCCGCGCCCATGCCGCTGATCGACCTGGTGGGCATGTCCATCCGCGAGGCGCTGGTGTCGGTCGTGGACCTGCGGGATCAGGCGGGGTTGAAGGATCGTATTCGCGTTGTCGCCTCCGGCAAGCTGGTGAACCCCGGCGATGTGGCCTGGGCGCTGGCGGCGGGGGCGGATTTTGTCACCACCGCGCGCGGCTTCATGTTCAGCCTGGGCTGTATTCAGGCGCTCAAGTGCAACAAGAACACGTGCCCAACGGGCATCACCACACATGACAAGCGGTTCCAGAAGGGCCTTGTCGTGGCGGACAAGGAAAAGCGTGTCACCCGCTATGCCAGCGAGATCATCCACGAGGTCGAGACCATTGCCCATTCGGTCGGCGTGGCCGAGCCGCGGATGATGCGCCGCCGTCATGTGCGCATCGTGCAGGATGATGGTCGGTCGCGGCCGCTGAATGAAATCACCCCGAGTTACAGCCCGGTGACAAGGCCGTGAGCGGGGTTCAATTTGGAACCCATTCGGAACCATCTATGTGACAAGGTGCTTGGAACCGCAGGAGACACATGAATGGCCCATCGTTGGAAGAACACCCTGACGCGCGCAGACGCGACGCCGCTGGCGGCGTATATGAACCGTCGGCAGATCATGGCAGGGGCGATGGGCCTGGGCCTGATGGGCGCGGCGGGCATGGCGCGGGCGCAAGAGGCCGAGGAGCTGGTGCCGAGCGCCTGGGAAGACATCACACAATATAACAATTTCTATGAGTTCGGGACGGGCAAGGGTGATCCGGCACGCAATGCGCATACCCTGACGACAGAGCCGTGGACCGTTGTCATCGACGGGTTGGTCGACAACCCCGGCGACTATTCCATGGAACAGATCATGGACGCCATGACGTTCGAGGAACGCATCTATCGTTTCCGCTGTGTCGAGGCGTGGTCGATGGTGATCCCGTGGAACGGATTTGAACTGGCGGACCTGCTGACCTTGGCCGGCGTGCAG